>CAZUPP010000006.1:130624-159267 GCA_964622095.1 uncultured Verrucomicrobiales bacterium | reverse complement strand
CTGGCAGATGTTGATGAAACAAAGGCGAAGGATTTTATCCCGGTCCTGTTCGCGGTCTTCACCCTGGGTGTCGCCCTGGGCGGGGTAGCGGTGAAGCAATATCTGAGCTACAAGAACAAGCAGGTAAAATTTCAGCTCCAGGTCGTGGATACGCTCTTCTTTAAATCATTGGACAGCAACGCGGGGGTCTTTCACGCCCTCGCTGATGCGGCGGAAGAAGAGGAAACGAAGGAAATTATTCTGGTCTACTATCATTTGCTGACCAGCGAGCATCCGCTGACGGCGGAAGAATTGGACGACAAGGTGGAGGAGTGGATGGAAAGTCACTTTGAGGCGAAAATCGATTTTGATATCGATGGGCCGCTCAATAATCTCGCTAATCTTCGCGGCAAAGTCATTCGTCCCGGGGATAATGCCGATGATGTCCCGGAAGTGCCACTTTTGACCCGGGATGAGAATGGGAAGCTATCCCTGCTTTCCTTAGAAGAGTCGCGGATATTTATCGACTACATCTGGGACCATCTTTTTGATTACAATCAGCATCTCACTGCGGTGGGTGCGGTAGAGGAAGAAGCGGAAGCGGTCTGAGCGGGCGCTACTCCAGCAGGCGTCGAACGAAACCGAAACAGAGCTCGATGGCACCGATGGCAGTGAGCGCAATAACGAATGCCTCAAAGCGGTGCTGATTGAATAATTGCAGGATTCTTTTACCGAGGAACACGCCCAGCCAAACTGCGGGGACGAGGAGAAGATTCAGCCCAAGGGAATCCTGCGTAATCTGTCCATTGACGAGAAAGAATGGGACTTTGATGATGTTGATCAGGAAAAAGAAGACCGCACCGGTGCCGACGAATTGGTTTTTCGGCAATCCCATGCTGAGCAGATAAAGGGTCATGACCGGCCCGGCCGCATTAGCCATCATCGTGGCCATCCCCGCGATGATCCCCATGCTCCAGGCGAACCACCAACTGTGCGGCACCTGAGCGAATTTCTCCGGCCGTTTCCAACGCAGAAACTGGAGAGCGAGCATGGCGAGACTGATCACCCCGATGACCACGGCAAAATGTTCCTCATGGATATAGTCTGACAGAAGGTCGCCCAGAAACAGTCCGGTCAGGGTCGGGAGCATCAGCCGGGCGATCTGCTTCCATTGCGCGTCCCGCCAGAAGTAACTCACCGCAACAATGTCCGCCGCGAGGAGAAGCGGTAAGACGAAGCCGACAGACTGTCTGGCTTCCAGAGCCAGAGCAAAAGCCACCACACTGAGCAGGCCTAGCCCGGCGAAGCCCGCCTTGGAAACGCCGATGACGAAAGCACCCACGATAATAAGGGACCACTGCCAGGGCGTGAGAGAGGCGATCAACTGGGACATAAGACCCTAATGCTGAGGGTGGCGCCGCTGAGCTGTCGATGGGATAATCCGGAAAACCCTGCGCCGGAGAAGAATTTGCTCGCCCTCGCTCATGCTGGCCTGATATAAACGCGCTGTGTGGGATTTCGCCAACGCATTACAATTAACCCTGGAATTTGAGGAAAAATGAATATCGCTTCCCCAGCTGAACGGCCGAAGATCATCAAGTTCACCTATCAGGAAATCGATGATAATGGAAACCGGACGGGTTTTTTCTCGCGCAAAGGCTCTTTTGACGGGACGACTCTGACGCTGCACAAGTCGGAGATACCCGTTCTGGCCGTGATGCGTTCGGAAAGCGTGCGTCAGGTGGTCGTGCTTTATGTTGCGACAGAGGATGGCGGCGTCATTCCGCTGAGACTGTATCTGTTCAGTAATGCCGGGAAACTGGTGAAAGCCCTGAATCAAACCGTCTCGCAGCAGTGGGCGGATGGACGTCAGCAATACCTGAATTCTCTGGGCATGGGTCGTGAGTTTAAATCAGAGACCTGTCCCTTTTGCGGTGCGACTGTCGATCTGAGCGGGCATCAGCACACGCCGCAGTACTACTGCTACTACTGTGAGAGTATCGTCACACGGGATCAGACCGGCAAGAGCAAGGAGAAAGAATTCAATCTGTGCGAAGGCTGCGGTTTCTATTCGCGGCCCCAGCCGTTCAGCACCTTTTACTTTGTCTTTCTGGTTGTGGTCTATTATTGGAGGCACGGCACGAAATACTGCTGCCACGTATGCATGCGCAAGGAGGCGTGGAAGATGTTCTGGCTGAACATGGTCTTCGTGCTCGGCTTTCCCTTTGCGGTCATCCAGCTCTTCCGGGTCTATTTTTCCAAAGGCCCGAAGGAATACAAAGATCTGAATACCGCCAATCAATTAGCTGCACGCGGTAAACCCGGCCCGGCCGCGAAAGCGATCCAGCTCTACGAAAAAATGGCCGCCAGCCTCCCGCATCGTACCGGCATTGACTATAACATTGGGTTAGCCCTTTTTCGGGCTGGTCTGAATGATCGCGCTGTCTTGAATCTGGCCGATTGCCTCAAATCCTGCGCGAATTATTCACCCGCCTACAACGGATTGCGTCACTGCTATGAAGCGCTCGGATGGACCAAGCAGATTGAGGTGCTGGAAAAATCCTATAATCAGCTGGATTCGAGGCTCGAGGAAATTGAGAAACGCAAGCAATCAGCGGCGCCCCCGGCTGCAGCTGAGGCGAATTCGACGGCCGGAGCACCGGCCTAGATTTTCAACATGCGCTCGGCTTCCTGCCGAAGAAGAGATTCTTCTTCCTTTCTGCGCTTGTCCGCCAGGGAACGCGCCCAGCGCAGCCGTTTCCGGATGAACCGCATTTCCTTTTTCTTGCCCGTGATTTCCAGCGCTTCGATCAACCGGCTCGCCACAGGTTCGTATTCATCGATTAATTCCGGCAAATGATTCTCCAGAATATCCAAAGCCCGTCGCAGGTGGAGAGCCGCGTCCACATATTCCCCAATGTCATGGTAGACCGTGCCCAGGCTCGCTTCGGAGCGGCCGGTTTCCACATGATTTGACCCGAAAATGGACTGGCGCAGTTCGAGCGCTTCGAGGTGGGTGCTCTCCGCGTAAGCCGGAGCGTCCGCGTGGTGATATAGATTTCCCAGTTCGTAGAGGATTTCTGCCTTCGTGTCCCGGTTGCGGAGAGACGACATATCCAGTTCCTGAAAAATGGCGAGGGCGCGCTGGAAATTATCGAGCGCTCTCTGGTAATCCCCGCGATTGTTAAAATACCGCGCGATGCTGGCGAGAACGCTGGCGGAAAAATAAGGATCACTCCCTCCGTTGCTTTGTTCCAGGGTGTTGACCACACGGTCGTAATAATATGAAGCGTGCTGGGTTTGTCCCCGCCGTTCACTCAGGGCCGCCATCCGCAGGTAAAGTCGCGTCAGGGTGACTTCATCATCCGGTAAAACCTGCGCCGCAATTCTCAGCGCGCGTTCGAATTCCGTATTCGCCTCGTCCAGTTCATCCAGATCAAAGTAAATATCGCCCAGTTTTTGCAGGCAACGAATCACCTCCAGATGGCCGGGGCCATAGGCGCGCTCGGCCAGTTCCAGGCTTTTTCGACCCACCCGCAGGGCTTCTTCATGGTAACCCTGTCCCAGAAGCATCCCGGTCTTGTGATCCAGAATCTCGTGAAGCCTGCGGTGCGTGATGCTCATTCCGTGACGAATCTAAAGAAAGAGAGAGAAGGGCTTAACCAGCCGATCCCGAAGGAGTCAGGGTGAAATATAGTATTCTGCGTTAACTTCCACAGGCTGCAGAAAGATTTCGAAATACCAAGCTAAAACGGATTCACCCAGAAAAAACCACAAAACCGCCCCCGCCGCAAGATAGGGACCAAACGGCAGTTTCTGGGAGAAAGAACGCCGCCCCACCGCAATCGCACCCAGAGTCAGCGCGGTGCCGAGCACTGATGCCGCGAAGATGGAAAAAAGCACTGCTTTCCAGCCGAGTAATGCCCCAATCCCCGCCAGCAGCTTCACGTCCCCAAAACCCATCGCCTCGCGAGGAATGATGATTTCCCTGACTTTGCCTGTGATCTTATCAAGATCATCCAGCTTCAGCTCCGCCCCATCAAAATACAGTTTTTCCCACGAAAAGCGGACTTTTTTTTCTGGATAAGCCTTTCCGTCGATTTCCAGGTCTTCGCAAATCAGGATCAGCCGGTCGCTTGGCCGCCCAAAAATTCCGCTCCACACATCCGGTTCCTCTTGGCCAACCTGCAGGGTGGCATCCTGGCCATCGCGAACCCACGTGAATATCTCAGCCTTTTCGAGCACCATGCGCTTGCGGCCAAAAACTAATTTACCGCCCTCCGCGACCATAAATAAAAGAACGAATCCCAGACACGCACCGAATGAGGCCCAACCCAGCGCTTCAATGCGCTGGTCAAAGCCATAAAAAAGCACGCCCCACGAATGCTCGCCCACGCCCATGAAGGGTGGATAAAGAAATGCACTCGCCAGCCCGGCCACCACGAGGCCGACCGTCCCGAGATCCGGAATAATGTAGTGCTCAATGTCGATAAAGGTGCCCGCCACCAGCATCGCCATCATGAAGAAAAACGGCAGCGCCAGCAGATACTGCGGCGGAAAAACCATGCTGGCGACGCGCTCATGATCCAACCCATGGCCGATCTGCAGCCACACTCCCAAAAAAAGAAGAGCGGTCGCAAGCTCTACAAAAAAATAGCGGGGCGCAATCGGTTTTCCGCAGCAGGCACTTTTCCCGCGCTGGATCAGCCAGGTCACCAGCGGGATATTTCGATAAACCGGGATAGGTTCCTCGCAGTGCGGACAGAAACTGCGTTTGGGTTCGCCCACGCTCATTCCCCGCGGGATCCGGTGAATGTAGACATTCAGGAAGGATCCCACGCAGGCGCCGAACAGAAAAACGAAGGCCGCCAGGGTATAGAACATCATTTGGTAATCTGACATGGAGTGAGAAATTGTTATGTTCGGGCTCAGCTCTCGCCCAGCCATTGCTCCAGCGCTGTCCAGAAATGCGGGAATGATTTACTCACGCAGGCCGGATTTTCCACCACCACGCCCTCGACCATCGTACCCAGCAGAGCCAGGCACATGGCCACGCGATGATCGTTATAGGTCGAGATTTTCGCAGGCCTCATTTGCTGCACGGGCACGCCTACGATCTCGAACCCATCCGGGTTGGCCAGCACCTTCCCGCCCATTTTGCTCAGCTCCGTCTCCAGGGCGTGCAGGCGGTCACATTCCTTAAAGGCCAGATTACGCAGACCCGTCAGTTTACTTCTTCCCTGCGCCACGGCCAGCAGTGTCACCAGGGTCATCGCGGCGTCCGGGATGTTACTGAGGTCGGCGTGCGGAAGGGCACTGAATCCATTTTGAGGCGGAGTGATTCGCAGCGAGCGGGGTGAACTCTGAAAATTTAATTTCGCGCCCATCTGCGTCAGCCACTTCGCAAACTCCACATCGCCCTGCAAACTATCTTCACCCAAGCCCGGAATCTCTACCGGCACCCCATGCAGCATCCCCAATGCCAAGGGATAGCTCGCTGTGCTCGCGTCAGCTTCGATTTCCCATTCTCCCGGTGAAATAAATTTTTGCCCGCCCGCAATCTCAATATTTCCCTCGTGCACGCTGGCACCGACGCCAAACTCCGCCAGCATCCGGGCCGTCATCTCGATATACGGTCGGGACAGCCATTCATCGGTTACCCGGATAATCGATTCCTTCTCCGCCTGTGCGGCCCCAATCATCAGGCCGGAAAAAACCTGACTGCTGACCTGTCCGGACACGGCCGTTTCGCCGCCGCGCAGTTTCACCCCAGAAAGCATCAGCGGCGGACAGTCATTACCGTTCCGTGCGCGAATCTCTCCGCCCAGATCGCGGATGCCGGTGAGCAGCGGGCCCATCGGTCGTTCCCGCATCCGTTCATTGCCATCGATTACGCACCCCACGCCCGCCCCGGCCAGCGCCCCGGTCAGTAGCCGCACCACCGTCCCGGCGTTTCCCAGGTAGAGCGGCTTTTCCCTTTCCTCCGGATCACGCAGGCCGCCGCCGCGCACCTCCAGTCCGCCCCCGGTGAGGTCACGGATTTCCGCCCCCAGCCGTTCCAGCGCCTCGCGAGCCAGCACGGTATCTTCACTGTGCAGGGGCCGTTTCAGCACCACCGCGGCATCTTTGCACAGGGCCGCCATGATGAGTGCCCGGTTCGTCAGGCTTTTTGAGCCCGGCACCTCCGCCACCAGTTCCCTGCCCGTCAGTGCGCGGCACGGGACGGTCAGTTCCGTGGGGTAGTCAGGTTCTTGGCAGGTCGGGTTGCTCGGCATCAGGGCAAAGGGTAAGCCCGCATGCTGGCTCAATTGCACCCGGAGTGCAACCCGGCCTTGCTCTTTACCGCCCCTTGCCCTAGCCCTTGGGCGTTTGTTCATCGATCCGTCGGGGTGGCGTCTTCCGGTTCTTGCCGCCGCCACACGGTCCGCCCTCACTAGTGTCCTATCTTGCCCTGTCTATGCAGCCTGAACTCTTCTCGCTGGACTCGACTGACCTCACCATCCCTCATCTGGGACCGCGGCATCTTGCCTCTCCCCTCATCAGTCATCCCGGACAGGCCGGGCAACCCTTGCGGTTCGTCACCGATGAAGAGCGCATCCTCGTCAATGATCATCTGCTCGATCTTCAGTCTCATCTCGATCAGGGGCTGCCCATTCCCTCTTTTGAAAAAGCCGGCCCGCGTGAGAAAATTTTCTTCGAACCCACCCAGACAAAATGCGCCATCGTCACCTGCGGTGGGCTTTGCCCAGGCCTGAATGATGTTATCCGCGGTCTCGTCATGCAGCTCTATCATCGCTACGGCGTCACCCGCATTCTCGGCGTGCGCTATGGTTATGAGGGATTTATTGAAAAATACGGTCACCCCATGCTCCATCTTCATCCGGAGGATGTGGAATCGATCAACCTCCTCGGTGGGACCATTCTCGGTTCCTCACGTGGCCCGCAGGATATCGGGGAAATTGTCGATCAGCTCGCCTCGTCCAATGTGAATCTGCTCTTTGTTATCGGCGGCGATGGTAGTCTGCGTGGTGCCCAGGAGATCGCCTTGGAGGTGGAACGGCGTAATTTGCACGTCAGTGTCATTGGCATTCCGAAAACGATCGATAATGATATCATGTATATCGATAAAAGTTTCGGTTTTGAGACCGCCTTTGCCGAGGCGGTAAAAACCATTACCTCCGCCCACGTCGAGGCGCGCGGTGCCTATAATGGGATTGGCATGGTTAAGCTCATGGGCCGTCACTCTGGTTTTATTGCCTGCTTCGCCGCCCTCGCTGAGGGTGAGGCAAATTTCGTTCTCATCCCGGAAGTTCCCTTCAAGCTGGAGGGCGAACATGGATTTCTGCATGAACTGGAAAACCGGCTTACCCGCCGCAAGCACGCCGTTATTGTTGTCGCGGAAGGCGCCGGACAGGATCTATGTGCTTCCACCAATGAAACAGATGCCTCCGGCAATCAGAAACTCACGGATATCGGTTTGTTTTTGCGTGACCGCATTCATGCCCATTTCAAAAACCGCGGCATCCCCGTCAGCCTCAAATATATTGATCCCAGCTACCAGATCCGCAGCGTCTGCGCCAATCCTCAGGACAGCGTCTTCTGTAATCGCCTCGCCCAAAACGCCGTCCATGCTGCCATGGCCGGAAAAACCCGTATGCTCGTCGGCCGCTGGCACGGACACTTTATTCACCTGCCCATCCCCCTCGTCACCTCCGGACGGCGTCAGGTCGATCCTAACGGCGAACTCTGGATGAGCGTCCTCGAATCCACTGGCCAAAAAGCCATGATGATGTGACTTATCTTGCTTGGGGTCCCATCAATCTTCGATTGGATACTATAATTTACTTTCTGGTGCGTGCTTTGAGCTATTCTATTTTTTCCCGCCAGTAATCCATGCCTTCCAGAAAATAATCGGCCGTCACCACCTGCTGAGTATAACCGTTCCACGTGGTGAAAAGATGCCCCAGCATCCGCGGATCATCCTCATACTCCAATGATGCATTGATCAGCGCGCGGATTGCCTCAGGCGTATTCCAGCTCGCTGGTAACACCCGGAATCCCGCCTCAAGCAATTCTTTGATGGAGGGATATGCCTCGTGCAGATCGTAATGCCACGGGCACACGATGATGTCCTTCGGAATCTTATCTTTTGCTTCCGCCGTCCCGTTGACGGAGGCCTCCCACGCATGAAAACTCGTGCCTTCCCCGTCGATCAGCCGATCCCCCCATATCATCATCGTCAGGCCGCGCTTCTTCACAATGTGATCGTGCAGATCGTTCACTGCCCGCGCAAAAACTTCCGCCGGTTCCATCTCCCTTGTCGATGGTGACGCCTCATGGCCCAGGAAAAAAATTTCGTCCATGCCCGCGTGAAACGCTTCCGCCTCAAACGCATTGATCAGTTCATCAATCAGCGCGAAGACGATCTCGTTAACCTTCGGGTTCAGCGGGTCATAAGCGCGAGGATGCCGCTTATCTCCGCTGGGAATCGGCCCGGGCGTCAGGTCAAACTCCGGATATTCCCGCAGTAAGGGCAGCTTCTCCTGATTGTGATCAGTCTGGTGCCCCACGCAGTTAAATTGCGGAACGACCAGGATCTCGAGTTCGCGAGCCGTTCGTGCGAACTCCCTCGCCCCGGCCTCCGTGATCCCGTTCTCATGAGCCCTCAGCTCCGGGTGACTTCGGAATTGGAAATTGTAGTTTATTTCCAGGATGACCACATTGAGCCCCCGTCCCTTCAGCTCGGGCAAGTGCGCGGCCAACACGGCAAGGTCACCATCAGAAGCCGTCGAGACGGTATGGAGTGCGCACCATTTTTCGCCAGCCTTCGGGAATCTGAGGTCTTCTGCCCTTGCCGTTCGCTCAGAAAACAGCGGCAGGATACACAACAGAAGTAGCAATGGAAGCAAGCGCATGATGATGACCAGAATCGCGCCGGAATCGCCCCGCCTTTCCACCGCTCAATCGATTTTTTTTTTAAGCTTTTTCAAGCGCGGATAACCCGGACGTTCCGGACGTGTTGCTTCGTCTCCTTTCCCGGACGATATTGATTGAGATCGGTGTCTCGTCCGATTGAACCGCCTCCCGCCCGTCATCTCCTCGCTGCACTCCTTTGGCCTCTCCCTTCCTCCACCCATCCATCTGCCTCACTCCCTCTTCGCTTCCTCAACGTCGTCTCGACCCGGTTTTCCTTTTTACCGAACGTTCGGTAAAAAGCCTTCCCGGCCCCTGCAACCCCTTGTTTCCAGCCTCCAGCGTTGTCTTGCTTCTTTTCTGATCATTTTACCGAACGTTCGGTAAAATACCTCCGTGACCCGGTGACCATTCTTCCAGGGTTGACTCGGTATGTGATCGCATGAACAGTCAATCGTTCTCATGTCAACCTCTCTCTTCCATGAACTCCACGCCCGCAGCGCCTTCTCCTTTTTGCGCGGCGCCAATACCCCGGAGCAAATGGTCCGCACCGCCGCTGAGCTGGGCCTGCCCGGTCTCGCCTTGCTTGACCGCGATGGCGTCTACGGCGCCCCGCGTCTTTTTCAGGCCGCCCGGGAGGCCGGCATTCGCGCTCTTGTCGGGGCGGAGCTCACTGTGCGGGAGGCCGCCACGTCTGATGAAGAAGAAGATCACCCCCACCATCATATCCTCCCCCTGCTCGTCGCCAGCCGCTCCGGTTATCAGAACCTCTGCAGGATGATCACCCGCGCCAAACTGCGCGGCACCAAGGTAGAATGCCATTTCACCCGGGCCGATCTCGAGGAGTTTCAAGAGGGGTTGATTGCCCTGACCGGCGATGAAGAAGGCGCCCTCCACCGCGCCGTGCGGGCCGATGACCGGGCCGCTGCCAGCCGTCACCTGGAGGACCTCATCGAGATCTACGGCCGCGAGAATATTTACGTCGAGCTGCGGCGTCACCGCGCCTACCCCCATGAGGAGTGGATCAACTGCCGCTTGCTCGAACTCGCAGAGCACTACTACCTGCCCGTCATCGCCTCGAATGGTCCCGCCTACGCGAAGCCTTCCCGGCGCCTGCTCATGGACGCTTTCCATTGCCTGCGCAACTACACCACCCTGGATCAGGCCGGCCCTCACCTCACCCGCAATGCCGAGCGCCACCTGAAAAGCGGCGCTCTCATGGCTGAGCTTTTTGCCGATTTGCCGCAGGCCATCGAAAACACCGCGCGGCTGGCTGACCGGCTGGATTTTACTCTGGAGAATCTGGGCTACCAGTTCCCGCGCTACCCCGTTCCCCCGGGCTGCACCATGGAAGAGGTGATGCGCCATGAGACTTATGAAGGTGCTCGCCGTCGCTATGGAACGGTCACGCCTAAGGTCCGGAAGCAATTGGACCACGAGCTCGCCCTCATCAATAAGCTCGGCTTTCCCGGTTACTTCCTCGTCGTCTGGGATCTGGTCAACTATGCCCGGCGCGAGAACATCCTCGTGCAGGGGCGGGGAAGCGCTGCCAACAGCGCCGTTTGTTACTGCCTCGGCATTACCGCCGTCGATCCCATCGCCAGTGAACTGCTCTTTGAGCGCTTCCTCAGTGAAGGCCGCAACACCTGGCCCGATATCGATCTCGATCTGCCCAGCGGTGATCAGCGGGAGAAAGTCATCCAGCATGTCTTTGAGAAATTCGGCCCGCTCGGCGCCGCCATGACCGCCAATGTCATCACCTACCGCGGCCGCAGCGCAATGCGTGAGATGGGCAAGGTCCTGGGCATCTCTGATGATGTCCTCGGCCGGTTCTCCGATCTCTACGCCAGCGGGGACTTTCCTCACACTCTCCAGCTCATGGATCAGATTGAGCGTGCCGGTCTTCCGCGTCAGCATCCCCGCCTGCCCGCTCTCGTCCGGCTTTATGAGATGATTCACGGCTTGCCCCGCCACCTCGGCCAGCACAGCGGCGGCATGGTTTTCTCTGACCGGGGCCTCGATGGTGTCGTCCCGCTGGAGCATGCCAGCATGCCCGGGCGCAAAGTCGTCCAGTGGGACAAGGACGACTGTGAGGATCTCGGCATCATCAAGGTCGACCTCCTCGGGCTCGGCATGATGGCGGCCATTGAGGAGGCCCTCGAGCTCTGCCAGCGCCGCGGGCGGCCGGTTGATCTCGCCCGGATCCCAAAGGATGATCCGCCCACCTATGAGATGATGCAGCGCGCGGACACGATCGGCGTCTTCCAGATCGAGAGCCGTGCCCAGATGGCCACCCTGCCGCGCATGAAGCCCAAGTGCTTCTATGACATCGTCATTGAGGCCGCCATTATCCGCCCGGGCCCCATCGTGGGTAACATGGTGCATCCCTACCTCAACCGGCGCAGTGGCAAGGAAAAGATCACCTACATTGATCCCCGGCTGGAGCCGGTCCTGAAGCGCACCCTCGGCGTGCCGCTTTTTCAGGAGCAGGTCCTGCGCATCGCCATGATCATGGCGGACTTCAGCGGCAGCGAAGCCGAAGAACTGCGCCGCGCGCTGAGTTTCAACCGCTCCAGGGAGCGCATGGATAAAGTCATGACGAAGCTGCGCGCCGCCATGGATCAGCGCAGCGTGCGCCCGGACGTCGCCGATGAAGTGGTGCAGAAGATCTCCTCCTTCGCCCTCTATGGCTTCCCGGAGAGTCACGCCATCAGCTTCGCTCTCCTCGCGTATGCCAGCGCCTGGCTCAAGGTCCACCGTCCGGCCGAGTTTTACGTCGGCCTCCTCAACCATCAGCCCATGGGCTTCTATTCCAGTGCTACCCTCGTGAAGGACGCGAAAGATCACGGCCTGCGCGTCCGGCCCGTCAGCGTCATGGAAAGCGCCTGGGAATGCACCGTTGAGGCGGACGATGTCATCCGCCTCGGTCTGCTTCAGGTCAAAGGGCTCAGCGACGCCGCCGGGCAACGCATCCTGGAGGCCCGCGCGCAGCAGCCCTTTGCCAGTCTCGAAGATTTTATGCTGCGGGTTCGCATGAAACGGGACGAACGCCGTGTGCTCGCCAAAACCGGCGCCCTCAATGGCCTGGCCGCCCACCGCCGGGACGCTCTCTGGGAGATCGAACAGTTGGCTGATCCCGAGGATTTATTTTCCCGCGCACGCCTCCTCGCAGGTTCACGGAAAAATGCCGCGCAAAGTGAGGAAGACGCCCGCCAAGCCCCATCCATCCTCGTGCCGATGAATGCCCTCGAGCGTCTCGAGGCGGACTATGAAGGGCTGAATCTCACGACCGGAAAACATCCGGTTGCTCTCTTGCGCCATGAACTGACTTCCCGCGAAATTCTGAGCGCGGCGGATCTCCAACACTATCAAAATGGGGATCGCGTCAGGATCGCCGGCATGGCCATTTGCCGCCAGCGCCCTGGCACCGCCAAAGGTCATGTCTTCATCAGCCTGGAAGATGAAACCGGTATCTCCAATGCCTTTGTGCCCAGCGCCACTTTTGAAAAATACCGGCTCACGATTACTCAGGAACCGTTCCTCATTATTTATGGACGGTTACAGATCGTTGACGGTGTCACCTCCATTTACACCTGGCACGTCGAAGCGCTCCCCTATCGCGCCACCCTCGGCGCCCAAAGTCATGATTTCCACTAACCACCAGCCGGGACGGTTTGATCTCCCCCTTGCCTTCCTCTCTCGCTCTCCGGATAGTCCGGCGCCTGTCCAGCCTGCAAATGAGTTACCATTAATAAAACGATAAAAAAAATCAAAGGGACAGTTCGCCCTGCTCCGCCTTCGGCTTTTCTTCTCTGGCCGAACGGCGGCGTTTCGGCGAGGGCTGGGCCGACCCTTTACGGCTTCCGTGTTTCTGCATCACCGCATTCGCTTCTTCCCGGGTCTCCGCGCGTTTGCGCACCGCATAAACTTTAGAGGCTGCTTCTTTTTTAGCTGCGTCATGGTCCACCACGCGTTCCGGATAATCTTTGCCTAATATCACCCCAAGCGTTTTCTGTTCCGCCTGTGTTATTTTCCAGGGTTCATGAATCTGTTTCTCCGAAAGTGGTTCGAGTTCCGGCACCCAGCGCCGAATAAAATCTCCCCTCGGATCTTGGTCTTTCGATTGTTTGACCGGGCTGTAGATCCGCAGGGTATTGATGCCCGTTGTGCCGCTCTGCATCTGGAATTGGCTGTAATGGATTCCCGGTTCATAGTCCGTGAATAATCTGGCGATATATAATGCCGGCTGGCGCCACTGCAGCCACAACGTGTAGGAACTGAAGGATACCAGCATGGCGCGCATCCGGAAATTAATCCATCCCGTCGCCTGAAGATAGCGCATGCACGCATCAACAAAAGGATACCCGGTCAACCCTCTTTTATAAGCTTCAAACTTTTCCTCACTCCAGTCATTCTCACGCATCCCATCATAGGCTCTCACAAAATTCTCAAATTCAATGCGCGGATCATCCTCAAGTTTCTGCATAAAATGGCAATGCCAATGCAGACGGCCGGTGAACGATTTCATGCTGGGCCGCCATTTTCCCAGATTTACCCCGTCGTTGGCCTGTTCCTTTAACTCGCGCTGCCGCTGCCATGTTGCCTGTGTCACGGTTTTCATGGAAATCGCACCGTATGCCAGATACGGACTCAATCGTGAACAGCCCGTTTCGCCTGAATCACGGCGTGGATTGGACATATCGCTCTGGTAGTTCTGTCCGCGTTCTTCAAGAAAACTATCCAGCGTCAGCTGCGCCAGATATTCTCCCCCCTTTTGACGATAGGAAATTTCATCAGGCGGCAAACCGAGATCGTCTGCCGTGGGAACAACACCATGCTCCACGTTCTTAATTTGCGTCAGTCTAATTTTCGGTATGGAGAAAAGCTCCTCGCTCATCCGCCGGTCCCATCGCCGCGACCAGCCATCCCGTGTCTTCAGCCGGCGGATCACCCCAAACTGCGGGATCTCGTGCCAGATTATCCGGTGGGTTTCGCACCAGGCCGCGACTTTTTTATCCCGCGCATAGGTAATCGCATTCCCCGTTTCTTCGTGGCTCCAGATTGTGCAGATCGTGAACTTCTTTCGCAATTCCTCCAACGCATCGATCGCGGAAGCCTGTCGCACGATCAAAGGTTGGCCCAGCACGGCCAGGCCCGCCCTGAGCTCGGTGAGACATTCCGCTGTAAACAGCCAGTGACGCCGGGAATAATCATCTCCTCGCAGCACCTCCGGTTCGGCCAGATAAAGCGGAATGATCGGCCGCCCGCTCTCGATCGCCCGGCTCAATGGTTCATGGTCGTGCAGGCGCAGGTCACGCTTGAACCACACGATGTCAACTTCCCGTTGTTTCCCGTTCGCCATTGCGAAGGATTACGACCCGGCCGCGCAAAAGTAATCACGAGACAGGACGGCGAATCGCGAATATATTACCTCATGCCAGTCTCCCGGCTTTTCTTGCTCATCTCCATCACCGTGGTGCTCGGCGCCAGCGCTCTGGCGGCGCAAACCCGCGGATTCCGCACATGGACAAACCGGGCGGACGGGCGCACCATGGAGGCTCGGGTCTCCGCCTTTAATGCCCACGTGGTGGAATTGATCTCGCCACAGGGCCAGAAGGCGACCTTTCAGCGCGCGGTCTTTACCGATGAGGACAATACCTATCTCGATCAGCTTCCTGAAATGCGATTCGAGGCGCCCTGGGTCGATTTACAGGCACGCACCAAGCGGCGCAAGCGGAGCACCAACTTTATCTACACCACATCCGGTGGCAGTTATGACCGCCAGGTTATTTCGTCTCTGCAGGTCGAAGGGAAATTGAATAATCGCTCCAAGCGGCCGGTCGACGTGCGGCTGGAATTCGTCGCCGTGGGTGTGCCGGAAGGTTCTCCCATTGATCTGAATCATCCGGGGGATTTTCGCATTCTCGCAGGTGGCATTCAGGAAATGACCCTGGAACCCGGCGAGTTTCATGACTTTACCAGCAACACCTTTCAGCAGGAAAGTAATGACACCTATTTCCGATTCTTCAGTGGAGGCGATGTTCGCTTTACCAGTGGTTACCGGACGGCCGGATGGATTACGGCGGTCTGGTGGTATGACGAATTGATTGCCATCGAATATTCAGATATTTCCCTTGAGATCATTCAATTAATCCCGCCGCCTCCCCGGCAGGAGGAAGGGCCGCTGGAGGAACAGGCTCAGATCGAAGGTGCCCCGGTTATCCCTGAACAGTCTCAGGCCGGAACTCCCGGCCGGCCGGTCGCTCTACCGAATGTCGGGCCGCCTATAGAATTACCTTAATTAATCATTTATTGCCGGGCCGCGTCCGCGACCTCCTGGCATTTCAGACAGAGTTCTGCCGCTTTGAAAGCGTGCTCCTGCGTCATGGCATTTTCAGTCCTGTTCAGACAGTCGAGGATTAACTGCCCAAAAAATTTGAAACCGACCTTCCCGCGCAGGGACATGCGTTCTTCGCCTTCGCTTGTCACGAGGATTAATTGATCCGGGCCATTATCCGTCGTGACGTCGATATATTTTCGCAATTCAATCGACCCCTCGGTGCCGAGAATAAAGGTCCGGCCATCTCCCCAATTTCGCAGGCCCTTCGGGGTAAACCAGTCCACCCGACAGTAGAAGGTGGCGCCGTTGTCCGCTTTAATGCTCGCTTCGCCGAAGTCCTCCAGTTCCGGGTATTCCGGATTATCGAAATTATTCACATGCGCCATCATGACTTCACCGTCCTTTGCGCCGGTGAAAGTGAGAAATTGCTCGCACTGATGACTGCCAATATCACACAGAATTCCGCCATATTTAGCCTTCTGATAAAACCATTCGGGCCGCGAACCTCGTTCACCGTGCCGGTGAGGACCGAAGCCCTCGACATGCATGACCTTTCCGATCACGCCCTGCTCAATCAGAGTGGTGGCATGCATGGCGCACTCCACATGCAGGCGTTCACTGTAGTAGACCATGTACTTCTGACCGGTTTCCCTGACCTTCGCGCGGGCCGCTTCCAGTTGTTCCATCGAAGTAAATGGAGTTTTGTCGGTAAAATAATCTTTACCCGCCTCCATGACTTTCAGACCCAAAGGCCCGCGCTCCGATGGAACAGCGGCGGCCGCGACCATTTTCACTTCAGAGTCATTCAGAATCTCGTCGAGGCTCTCCACGATTTTCGCATCGGGATAGCGCTCCTGCATCCGCGCGGTTTTCGCCGGATCCGGATCATAGATATACTTCAATTGACCGCCTGCTTCCGTCAGGCCATTGCACTGGCCGTTGATATGGCCATGGTCAAGGTGCGCCGCGGCAAAGATAAATTCACCCGGTTTGACGACGGGCTCCGGTTTGCCTTCCGGAGCATAGGACATTCCATCTCCTTGTGCCATGATCAGCTTACCAGGGTTTCTTTAATGTAATCAAAACTCATCTTCACCGAGTCAAAGGCGTCCCCCGGCGTCCGGTCCTGCTCGACAATAAACCATTCACAGCCGCCTCGCTCTGCCGTCGCGATGATCTTATCAAATTCCAGAACACCCTCGCCGACCTCGGCAAACTCAATTCCTTTTTCCTCGTTGATTTTAAAATCTTTGAGGTGGAGCAGAGGAATGGCACCCGCCAGTCTTTCCAGGAGCGAAACATTGCTGCCGCCACCATATTGCACCCAATAGGTGTCCAGTTCCCATTTCAGGTTTTCGGGCGAGGTATTCTCAATAAACAGATCGAGAATGGTTTTGCCTTCAATCTTCCGGAACTCAATCTGGTGATTGTGATAGGAAAGCACTTTTCCCGCCTCGCGGAATTTCGCGCCGACCTCATCCAGTTTCTTCGCAAAGTCAATCACCGCTCCCTGATTCGTCCAGGTATCCTGCAGATGAGGGTAGGGGTATGCCGTATGTTTGCAGTTCAGTTTATCCAGCCTTTCAATAACCTTTTCCGGTTCATCCACAATCATGGGTCCCGGCTCATGGGTTGCGCACAAGGTGAGTCCTTCTCCATCCAGGATTTTCAGAAGTTCACTTTCTTCAATCGGTCCCATTCCGCTGGCTTGCACAGCCTGGTAACCGATTTCCCGGACGCGTTTCAGAGTGTTGGCAATATCCGCGGGAGTCTTGCAGTGCTCCCGCATGGTGAAGAGTTGAAGGGCGACTTGTTCGAGTTTCATAAGCAGGATCAGACGTTAGCTAATTTCGAAAATGCGGGGAGTTGGTTAAAAAGATGCGGCCATATCGACTTCCGCTTTCTTGACTTCGCCTTTTTGGAAAGTGGAACCGGCAATTCGTTCCTGGAGCGCTTTCTCATAGGCAAGACCGTCCAAAGGCAATTCCACCGTGGAATCCGTCCACGCGGAGTAAAGCATGCTGTTGGCTAATTCCACGGAATGAATTCCTTCTTCGGCGGGAGCCAGCAGCGGCGTCCCACGCAGGATGCAATCGACGAAATTCTGGATAATCGTATTATGACTGGCCCCCGTCTGAGGAACTGGAATTTCTACCTTCCACGTTGCCGGCTGGGCGAAACTCGCCGGAGAAGTTTTGCTGAATTCTGTATCGGGCACTTCATTGCGGATCCATTTCAGGTCCTGCCCTTCGATGATCAGTTTGCCCCGTTCAGCGTGAATTTCAAAACGATTCGAGCCGGGCGCTTCCCCCGTGGTTGTGATAAAAACACCGGTGGCGCCATTTTCGTATTCCATGTAGGCGGTCACATCATCTTCCACTTCGATGTTGTGATATTTCCCGAAATGACAGAAAGCACGGACACGCTTAGGCATTCCCAGAATCCACTGCCAGAGATCGAGATTATGCGGGCATTGATTAAGCAGGACTCCGCCGCCTTCCCCGGCCCAGGTCGCGCGCCAGCCGCCGCTCGCATAATAGGCCTCCGTCCGAAACCAGTTGGTGATCACCCACACCGCGCGGTGAATCTGGCCGAGTTCACCAGAATGAATCAGCTCGCGCACTTTTTGATAAACCGGCGTGGTGCGCTGCTGGAACATCGCCGCGAAAACCCGGTCGGTCTTTTTCCACGCGGCAATCAGCCGTTCGCAATCTGCCTTATGCACAGAGATGGGTTTCTCTTCAAGCACATGAAGACCGCATTCAAAAGCATCAATGCCAATCGTCGTATGATCGTAGTGCGGCGTGGCGATCAGAATTGCGTCAATTGTTCCGGAGCGGATCATTTCCCCGGAATCGGAAAAATGCGGCACACCGGGATAGTTCGAGAGCCTTTCCGGATTGCGATCGCAAATTGCAGTGAGCTCGGCGCCGTTGATTTTGCCTTCGATTATATTTCGAGCATGCGCGAAGCCCATATTCCCGACTCCGACGATGCCCATGCGCACCTTATCCATCACAGTTTCTTTTGGGGATTGTACTTCAGGAGGTTGCCTCGGCAGCAGCGGGTTCTGTCCCGTCCTTTCCTACCGGTCCGGCCAGTCATAGGCGGCATGTTCTGACGTGTCACGCGATTAATCGTGAAAATTCAGCCCGCCGAATCAGTCCGCCTTAAAATGATTTCGCAGGAGGTCCGGAATCATTTCAGGATCGTCCGCCAGATCGATCGCAGCACGCATCTGCTCCTGCAGCGTGAGATCATCGACCGGCGTGACAAAGCGCTTGCCCGCCTCCACGAAGGCCTCGGCCAGTCCCATCTGAGCGGGACCGAGATGACGCCGGGCCGCCATTTTGCTGAGGTGACGCGCGAGGCGTGGCGTCAGCAGCCACGGAATGTAGTCTTCCATCGGCGCAAACGCTTCGTCTCGCAGGGTCAGCTTCATTTCCTGGGAAACGACATACTGGAGCAGTTGAAAGCCCTCCCGGGCGTCCGCCGTGGGAAATGCGGCCAGCCCCAGAAAGTCCCCGCCCGTCAGCAGCATGAGATCAGTCAGCCGGTCCGGCCGGGCTGCGGTGAAGACCGGAAACAGAAGGCTTTGCTGGCGCTGCGCGGCAAAGAAACGCTCCATAATGCCATGCACCCGTGCTGCGGCGAAGGGATGCCGACCCGAAGCCGCGCTGCCCAGGCCGGGGACCAGATCCGCGTTCTCCAGGAGCAATACCGCTGGCTGTGCGGCGCCCTGGGCTTGCCAGAGCGTTTCCTCAAAGTCACGCCAGGCACTCTCCCGCTGGTGGGGATTCTCAAACATCCGCAGAGGGAGCATCGGCACCCGCGCGGCCCCTGCCGCCCCGGTGATCAACTCTCCCAGCGCCATGCCTTCGGGGCCCGCCAGGATGACAGCCTGGTGAACGGCCGCTTCATGCCCATCTTTCCAGACCGTGAGAGATTCCTCGAGCACTTTCTTCACCAGATCATGCCCCGGAAAGGTTTCCGTCACGTCCGGCCACTCAAAGCACCGAGCACTCAGCGGGAGGTTTTCCGGCGCCCGGAGAGATGCCAGGGTGCGCCCGGCCAGGCGCGGCGGCGGTTCACCTGTCAGGCCCAGCCGTGTCCAGGCCCGGGACATTTCCTGGCTCGAGGGCAGATCAACATGAATCACCCTGGCCCGGCGATTGCGCACGAGGTGCTCGGGGAGATCGCTCAGACTTCGGCCGACCAGAAAGATGGCCGAGTGCGCCTCGGACAAACGTCGATCAACGGCCCAGCGGCGGAGAAAGGAAATGACCCGTGGCAGGGCATCCTGCGGCAGCAATTCGAAATCGCGCAGAATCAGGCCGCACGGCAAAAGGGCGTCCGCATGGTAGTTGAGCCATTGATCGATGACTTCCATCGTCGCGGCCGGGGAGGGAAGAGAACTCTCTCCGGCTCCGCTGAGCGCGGCCGCCTGAAAGTGTTCCGGCGGATTTCCCCGGAGCCACTGGAGGCCGTGTGCCAGATCATAGGCGGCAACCGCGGGGTCGCTTCCGCCCGTGGCCAGCCCGGGGAGAAGATCGTCGCAGATCAGGTTGTCGAGATTCTGCGGGTCTCCGCCTTCCGCCCCGCTCAGGAAAAGGTCATCGACATTCCCATGCAGGATGAATTGGTGGAAGGCTCCCGCCCGCGCGGCCCCGAGCAGGGACTGCGCCCAGGCCGGGCGCCGGAAGGATGGGGGCTCTGGGGTGGTGGCGTCCATAAGTGGCGAAGCGGAATCTCGAAAAGCGGCCAATGGGCCTGGGCAATGACACCGGACAGGCCTGGGCAGCAAGCAGAAAGGCGCTTGTGAAAAATTTCACAAATTGCCCTTGCTCTTCGGGGCGTGCCCATTTTTATACGGAATTCCTTGCCTGGGGGCCCTTCGCCCAACACGATTGTGGATTGCCCCAGGCTTCTGTCCCCGCTCTCCCTCGTTTGCACATTCTCTCCTGATCTGACCCTAGCGACCCCGTGACCAGCGTGATCCCCATGGAATGGCCAATGCTCTATCTGGCGGTTTCGACCAAAGCTCAGCCGATCTTTGATGTCGACGGCCTGCGATGGTTCACCAACTCGATGTTCGTGGCCATTCTGGTTGCGGTCGGGTTGACGCTTTTCGTGCGCTGGGCGGCCCGCAAGATCTCACTCGTGCCCAACGAGAAGCAGAACATGGTCGAAGGCATCATCGGTCTGCTTTATGACCAGATCGAAGAGTTGCTCGGAAAAAAGCTGGCTCCGCGTGCCTTTGCTCTCCTCGGCACCATCTTTGTCTTTATTCTCGCCGCGAATTACAGCGGATTGATTCCCGGTGTTGGGACAATCGGCTTTGGCTATAACAAAGAAGGCCACGGGTTTTATGTGACGAATCCGTTTATTCGGCCACCCACCGCCGATCTGAATATGAACCTCGCCATGGCGGTGATGTTCATGGTCATGTGGCTGATCTGGTCCATCCAGGAGGTTGGGGCGAAAGGTTTTCTGGGCCATATGTTTGCGCCCAAAGGAAATTTCAAAGGCGCGACGTGGGTGGCGATGGCGGCCATATTCTTTGTCGTCGGTCTGATCGAGGTGGTCTCGATCGCTTTCCGGCCCGTCTCACTCTCGGTGCGACTTTACGGAAATATCTACGCGGGTGAAACTCTGTTGCACACCATGTCGACCATCGGCACGACGATGGGTTTAACCGGGCCGCTGGAAATCATCGTCAATTTTCTCGGACCCATTCCTTTCTATTTTCTCGAGTTACTTATCGGCCTGCTTCAGGCCGGGATTTTCATGATGCTCTGCACGGTCTACCTCATGCTTTCCACCGGCCACGAAGAGGATGATCACTGATTTAGAAGATTTGCCGTTCGTGACCATGCCAAAACGAGTGTGGGCGGCGGTAAACGGAAGACACAACCAAGACTGAACCCAACAGCAAAAACACAATGGATTATCTGACCTTTCTTATGGCCAATATCGGTGAATGGTCGAACTTCCTTCCTCTGACCATCGCCGGTCTCGGCGCGGCTCTGGGGATCGGAATGATCGGTGCCAAAGCGGCGGAATCAACCGGCCGCAATCCGGAGGCCTCCGGTAAAGTGCTCGTCATCGCGATTATCGGCATGGCTCTGGCCGAGGCGATTGCGATTTACGCCTTCATTATCTCCCTTATCGGTGGATAACGCGGGCCAGTCCAATATTCATCATTGGTTCGCCAGGTCGAATTAAAGGCCTGGCGAACCGCCCTTCTTCCCTCCCAGCTTTTTTAATTTCGAACCAGGCGACGACGGCACACGCGAGAATCCCTTTTCAGGTAGTTACCCATGATTCAGCCCGACATATTTAATCAGTTCTACTTTTTCCTCGCCGCGGCCGCCGCGGAGGGTGAGGAAGTCGGCCTTGCAGAAAGATTCGGCCTCGATTGGATGGGCTTTCTCGGCCAGCTCTTCGTTTTTGTGGTGGTTTATTTTATTCTCAGCAAATTTGCCTTCGGTCCGATCACCGATGTTCTGCGTCAGCGCCGCAAGAAGATAGAGGAAAGCGTGGAAAACGCGGAGCGGATTAAGAAGCAGCTCGCGGAGTCCGAGGTGCGCTACAAACAGACCCTGGACGAGGCGCATGTCGAAGCCAGCCGGTTGATCAAGGAAGCGCGCGAAAGCAGCGAATCCCTTCGCGAGCGCCGGACTCAGGAAGCGATCAAGGAAGCGGAGAGCATCATTTCCAAAGCCCGCGAAGCGACCGAACGCGAGCATCAGCAGATGTATACTCAGCTCCGGCAGGAGCTTGGTGATCTTGTCGTCCAGACAACTTCCATGGTGACGAGCAAAGTTCTGGACGAGGAAGACAAGCGCAAGCTCAACGAAGCGATCACCAGCCAACTCAGCGCGGACGGCGGCAGCTCGAAGAATTAATCGGACCTTATCGCTTTCATTTTCCCAACATTATTTCGGAGTTCTCCCGCCACCATGAAAGTCAGCAAAGACGCCCAGCAACTTGCCCGCAAACTGCATCACGCCTGCATCACAGAGGATGGCTCGCTGGATGAAGCGATGGTGCGCAAGTGCGCCAAATTTCTGATCGAGAAAAAGCCGCGGAACTATCTTCAGGCTCTCACCCATTTCCGGAAACTGATCGCGATTGAAGTCAAGAACCGCCATGCCATCATTGAAAGCGCGATTGAACTGAGCAGCGAAGAAACCGGGCAGCTTCTGAAATCACTTGAAGATCGTTATGGAAAGGTGACCCACGAAACGCACGTCAATCCCGAGCTGATCGGCGGGGTAAAGGTGCGAATCGGTAGTGATGTGTGGGATGCTTCCGTGAAAGGCCGCCTTGATCAGATTTCCCGCAAACTGGCTGGCCGTTTCTAGTTCCGCCAAACTTCTGTCCCTTCCCTCATTTTCCTTAATTCACTCAATTTATTTAGACCAACCTCAATAAACTATGGCCTCCATTCTCGAAGAACTGGATAAAGAGATCAAAGCAGCCTCCACCAGCTCGGGCCGCTCCAACGTCGGCACTGTGACGGAATTTAGTGATGGCGTGGCCAAGATCGAGGGGCTCACCGATGTGATGCTCAATGAAATGGTCGAGTTTCCCGGCGGCCAATATGCCCTCGCGCTCAATCTCGAAGAAACCGAAGTGGGCGCCATCATGCTCACCGCCGATGATACGGGCATCGCCGAAGGGACCGAGGTGAAAACAACGGGGCGCCTCCTGCAGGTGCCGGTTGGGAAAGAATTGCTCGGCCGTGTCGTGAACGTGCTCGGGCAGCCGATTGACGGGAAAGGTCCGATCAACGCTAAAGAAACCTATCCGCTGGAAAAAATCGCGCCGGGCATTATTAAACGTCAAAGTGTGAATCAGCCGGTGCAGACCGGGATTATGGCGGTTGACGCGATGATCCCGATCGGCCGCGGTCAGCGTGAATTAATCATCGGTGACCGTTCCACCGGAAAAACTACTCTGGCCGTCGATACCATCATCAATAACGCGCGGCTCAATCGCGAAGCGGAAGAAGGGCGCCGTCCCAATCACCGCCCGCTTTACTGTATTTATTGCGCCATCGGCCAGAAAAATGCGAGCGTTGCCCAGACGATGGGTGTTCTGGAAGCGCACGACGCGATGGATTCCACCATTATCCTGAGCGCCCCTGCCTCAGAGGGAGCTACTTCTCAATATCTGTTGCCATATGCCGGAGCGGCGATGGGCGAATGGTTTATGGACAACGGCATGGATGCGCTCATCATTTTTGATGATCTTTCCAAACACGCCGTGGCTTACCGGCAGGTGTCGCTTGTCCTGCGCCGTCCGTCTGGACGTGAAGCCTATCCGGGAGACGTTTTTTATCTGCATTCGCGGTTACTGGAACGGAGTGCGCGGATGAATGATAAAAATGGTGGAGGATCTCTCACCGCTTTGCCGATTATTGAAACGCAGGCTGGTGACGTCTCCGCGTATATCCCGACGAATGTGATTTCCATCACGGACGGCCAGATTTATCTGGAGACGGATTTGTTTAATAAGGGACAGCGTCCGGCGATCAACGTGGGACTGTCGGTCAGCCGGGTAGGTTCCGCCGCTCAGACCAAAGCAACGAAGAAAGTTTCCGGCGGGACGAAACTCGATCTCGCCCGTTTTCGTGAACTGGAAGCCTTCGCTCAGTTCGGTTCGGATCTTGACGCTAAAACCCGCGCCCAGATTGATCGCGGCCAGCGCGTGGTCGAACTCTTCAAGCAGGTCCAATATAAACCGCTTCCCATGGAGCAGCAGGTCGTCTGTCTGTGGGCGGTGCAGAATGGATACTTCGATGATGTGGATGTAGATCGCGTCCAGGAATTTCAGGATCAGATGCTGGAATACCTGAGCACGCGCAAAGAAGATTTTCTCAGTCTGCTTGCCCGCGAAGCGGCTTTGACCGATGAAGTGCTGGAGAAAATGAAGAGCGTGGTGGAGGAATTCAAGAGTTCCTTCCATTGATCAGCCCAGTGAATTCTGGAGTAATTACACCAAGATATGCCCGCCAATACCCGCCAGCTCAAACGCCGGATCCGCTCCGTCAAAAACACGGCGCAGATCACGCGTGCCATGCAGATGGTCGCGGCGTCAAAAATGCGCCGGGCGCAGCAGCAGGCGCAGGCCGGTAAACCATTTACGGATCTGTTTAACCGCACCCTGGTGCATCTCCGGGAAGTGATTGATCCGTCCACCCATCCTCTTCTGCAGGAACGCGAGGTGGAAAAAGAACTGGTCATTGTGATCGGGACTGATCGCGGTCTTTGCGGCCCATTGAACACGAACCTCTTCAAGCTGCTGAGTCAGTTTGATTCGAGCAAAACGGATTTCATTTCCGTCGGGCGCAAGGCGAAAAATTTCATCGCCAAAACCAAACGAAATCTGGTGGCGGATTTTTCCGTGGAAGATCCGGCCCAGATTAAAAACACCCGGCCCATTACGCGTTTGCTTCGGGAGCGGTTTCTCAATGGCGAAGCGGACCGGGTGAAGATCGCCTTTCCCAAGTTCATCAACACCCTGACCCAGGAGCCCCGGATTGAGACGGTTTTGCCGATTAATCCTATTTCTCTTGAGCGGGAAGCCCTGGAGGATCCGGCTGGTCTGGAAAAGGTCAGCGGATTCGGTTTTGTTTTTGAGCCCCACCCGCAGGAAATTCTTAACGAATTGATACCCGCTTACCTGCACAGCCTGGTTTACCAGATTGTTCTCGACGCACGAGCCTCCGAGCATAGCGCGCGCATGGTCGCCATGAAGAACGCGACGGATAACGCGAAGGAACTGCAGAAAGATCTTACCCTGGAATATAACAAAGCGCGGCAGGCCGCGATCACGAACGAAATCGCGGAAATTGCCACGGCCCAGATGGCCATGACCTGAGGTCTCCGCGAGTTTTTCTCATCATCTTTCTCCCTCTCTTTTTCCGTCAGCCACCGCATCTCACCCACTTAAGATGAATACGACAGCAACCAAAACCGGCAAAGTCGCACAGGTTATCGGCCCCGTGGTCGACGTGCAGTTTACCGCCGAAGAAAATCTGCCCGCGATCTACAACGCTCTGAAGATCGACTACAAAATCGGAGAAACCCCGGTCAGCCTGATTCTGGAAGTGCAGCAGCATCTGGGTGATGGGGTGGTGCGCGCAGTGGCCATGTCATCTACGGAAGGTTTGACCCGAGGGCTGCCGGTTGAAGATACGGGTGACTCGATCAAGGTTCCGGTAGGAGAAGGTGTGCTGGGCAGGGTCTTTGATGTCGCCGGTAATCCGATCGATGAGCGTGGCGAGGTCAAGGCGACCGATTATTATCCGATCCACCGGGATGCGCCGCCGCTGGTTGATCAGGATACGCAGAAAAATATCCTGGAAACGGGCATCAAGGTAATTGATCTGGTCTGTCCTTTTGTGAAGGGCGGTAAGGTCGGCGCCTTTGGTGGTGCCGGTGTCGGCAAGACAGTTATCATTCAGGAGCTGATCAATAACATCGCCAAGGCTCACGGTGGATATTCTCTCTTCGCCGGGGTGGGCGAACGGACCCGGGAAGGAAATGATCTCTATGAGGAGATGAGTGATTCCGGGGTTATCAATCAGGAGGACCTCAGTAAATCCAAGGTGGCCCTGGTTTTTGGACAGATGAATGAGCCACCCGGCGCCCGTCTGCGCGTCGCACTCAGTGCGCTGTCCATGGCGGAATATTTCCGTGATGAAAAGAATCAGGATGTGCTCGTCTTTATCGATAACATTTTCCGGTTTTCTCAGGCCGGATCGGAGGTCTCCGCGCTCCTGGGCCGGACACCTTCGGCGGTGGGGTATCAGCCGACCCTGGCCAGTGAAATGGGTGAGCTGCAGGAGCGGATCACCTCTACGGTGAAGGGATCCATTACTTCCTTTCAGGCGGTTTATGTGCCTGCGGATGACCTGACAGATCCTGCTCCGGCAACTACCTTTGCCCACCTTGATTCTACGATCGTTCTTGAGCGGCGCCTTACGGAAAAAGGGATTTATCCGGCGGTGGATCCGCTGGCTTCTACTTCCAAAGCGCTCGCGCCGGAAGTTGTGGGCGACGAACATTACCGGGTGGCCCGCGGGGTGCAGGCGGTGTTGCAGCGTTATGCGGATTTGCAGGATATCATCGCCATTCTCGGGATTGATGAATTGAGTGATGAAGATAAATTGACCGTGGCGCGTGCGCGGAAAATCGAGCTTTTCCTGAGTCAACCCTTCCACGTGGCGGAGGTCTTCACCGGGAAAGCTGGCTGTTATTGTTCGCGGGAAGATACCGTGCGCAGTTTCGGTGAGGTGCTGGACGGGAAACATGATGACGTGCCTGAGGGTGACTTTTATATGAAGGCCGGCATCGATACCGTGCTCAACCCGGAATAATTATTGATCCCGGCGATATTTATTTACTCAAGCTCTCCGCGCAAATGGCCTCAGGCAAATCGATCGAACTCAGAATTGTCACCCCGGAGGAGGAAGTATTCTCCAGCACGGTGGATCGTGTGGTTCTGCCAGGCTACGATGGGGAGCTGGGTATCCTGCCGGGCCACGTGCCTCTCATGACAGCCATTCAACCGGGTGAAATGCGCTACGTGCACGATGGGAAAACCTATCATCTGGCGGTGGGCCGGGGTTTTGCCGAGGTATTGCCAAACTCTGTCAGTCTGATGACCGTCCTCGCCCAGTATGAGGATGAGATTGATGAAGAAGCCACCGCCGCGGCGATCGAACGCGCCCGCGCTGCCCTGGAGGGTGAAGCTGGCCAGGATGAGGAGGAAGCGCGCCGGCTGGAAGGTCTGATCATGAGCAATCTCGCCGCGCTCAAGATCAAGCGGCGGCGTTGATTGGCGCAGGTCGGATTTTGCGGCAGAAAAGCTCGAACACGAAAAGCAGTTCGTGAGTCCACGTTCTTGTCTTGGGCGTTTAGCCCTCGGAAGTTCACACTTACGTCAACCATCTATCCTGTGTTTGCTTTATGTCACTGATCCGTTTTGTCTTTCCCGCCGCCGTCGCCGGCACCGTCGCCACCGCTCTGTCCCTCGCGTGGGCAGATGAACAAGGTGATACCGCCACCATTGATAAGGCTCCAACCACGGCGGAGGAGCAGAAGGCCGCCAAGCCCCAGGAGATTCTGGATGAGCTCATGGCAGGCAACAAACGCTACGTCGCCGGTCAGCTGACCGAGCGGGACTGGACCGCACAGATCGAGGCCTCCGCCTCCGGGCAATACCCGAAAGCGGTCATCCTGTCCTGTCTGGATAGCCGGGTGCCGGTCGAGCAGGTCTTCGACCAGGGTATCGGTGATATCTTTGTGGGCCGGGTCGCGGGTAACATCGTGAATGAAGATCAGCTCGGCTCCATGGAATTTGCCACGCAGGCAGCCGGTTCCAAAGTCATCCTGGTTCTTGGGCACACCGCGTGCGGGGCCGTGAAAGGCGCGGCCGACGGGGTGGAAATGGGTAATCTGACCGCGCTGCTCAACAAGATTGAGCCGGCGGTGGAGGAAGCGTCCGCGAACTTTGAAGAAGATCAGCGCACCTCCAAGAATGCTGACTTCGTCAACGCGATCGTCGAAGAAAACGTCAAGCTCACCGTAGCGGAAATCCGCAAGCAGAGCCCGATCCTCGCGGAGGCCGCGGACAAGGGTGAGATTCTCATCGCGGCAGGCGTTTATAATCTTGAGGACGGTTCGGTGACTTTGCTGGACCTTGAGTAAGCGGTGCGGATTTCCTCCGGCTGAATCTCATCCAATTTTGAGAAGCTCCAAGTCACGGTCTCGCGCCGGGCTTGGAGCTTTTTTTGTTTATCGGAAACAACGGAAGCACGGGGGATTGGATTCTAGGGGGCAGACGATGAGAGTATTCTTCTGAATGGTCGATGTGGTTGGTTGGTGGACGGAGAGGGGACAATCGGGAAGACCGTTGAGTCGGGGAGGGTTCATGTTGAGGGTCTCTGTATTTTACCGAACGGCCGGTAAAATGAAGGAAAGAGGCTGATATTGGGGTGTTCAGGGTGAGGGAGTTATGAGGTGGGTGTATTAGACCGATCGGTCGAAGAAGACAACGGTGTGCGGGGTAAGGCAAGGCAAGGCGATGCAAGGAGAAGTGGTGCGGGGAAAACGGCGGGCGAGGGCGCGTGAACACGAGCGGGTTGGGCAGGTGTTGAGGTGAAAGAAATGAGGGGAAGGAAGGAAGGCAGAAAGATCGACGGCTAATTCAATGTATACCCGCTAAAGGAAGAGTGCATCACGTCCGGGGCGTCCGGAACGTTCGGGAGTGAATTTTTGAAAAAAAGTTCTCTTTGGACCGGCGGAGCGATTGCCGACAAAGCGCGGAAGCAACGGCAGTATAAAATGAACGTTCGTTCGGCGCAGCCGAATGAGGCATTCTCGTTGGACCGGACTGG
>CAZUPP010000006.1:21044-130524 GCA_964622095.1 uncultured Verrucomicrobiales bacterium | reverse complement strand
TGAGGGCGGCATTCGAAATGAACGTTCGTTCGGCGCAGCCGAATGAGGCATTCTCGTTGGACCGGACTGGGGTTGAGCGCGGAGCGGAGTGGTTGCTGGTAGGCCGATGGCCGATGGAGCGGAGGGTTGAGTGCGGCGGGGAAGGGAAACTGGCGGCTGAGGAGCTGAGGGCGGCATTCGAAATGAACGTTCGTTCGGCGCAGCCGAATGAGGCATTCTCTTTCAGGTGGTGGGGATTGCCTTTGCGGGGATGCGCCGGATGGGGAGGCGAGGCGCGGACAAGGGTGAGATCGTCATTCGGTGGGCGTAGACAATCCTGGGGAGCTCTTCCGGGACGGATGTCTTGTTGATCGCCCGGTCGGACTCGATCCTCATCGCGGTGGGCGTAGACAATCTTGGGGAGGGTTTGGTGACTCGGCTGGATGTTGAGTAAGCGATGGGGTTCGCTTCGGAAATCGCCCCGGCTTTGCGGGATGTTCACTCCAGCAATCCGGAAAGTCCGGGTGTCTGCGGTGCGACTACCTTGAGGTGCGCCTGATTAAAATTTGTGATCTGAATTTGGGCCGTCCCGCGGCGGCTGTTCTTGCCATTCATTTTGCCTTCGTTTCCTCTGGCCTGGCACAGAAAGAGCCTTTTATCCCGACGGAGGAGAACAGCTGGGTAGCAGACCTCAGCGGGCCGATGGACTCGCCGAGCCCGATCGATCTGCGTGGGTTGAATGAAGAGCTGGCGGGCCAATCGGGCTTCGTCCGGGTCGCGCCGGGTGGTCGCGGTTTTGTGCGGGGGGATGGCGAGCCGATTCGGTTTTGGGGCACGCATACCGGATTGCGCTCCGAATGGACGGAGGATGAACATCGCGAATATGTCCGTGGACTGGCCCGGATGGGGGTGAATCTGGTCATGGCGGGCACGATTGCAAAGCCCGCCCCGGAACAGGACGACATTGACGTGATCGACCCTCAAATTCTCGATGATCTGTGGCGGCACATCGCGATGCTGAAAGAGCACGGGATTTACTCGGCCGTGCGCGGCACATGGTTCCATAGCGGGTTGGGGATTGATCCTGGGATCGAGGGCTACGGGGCGAAGGATGGGCTCTACGGGGTGATCTTTTTTCATCCGCGCCTGCAGGCGGCCTACCGGAGCTGGATCGAGGCGATGTTTACCAGGGAGAATCCCTACACGGGCGTGCCGCTGGCGAAAGAACCGGCGGTCGTCAGCTTCACCGCCTTTAATGAAGATACCCTGCTTTTCTATACTTTTGCGCAGTTGAAAGGGGAGCCGCTGCGCCTTGCCCAGACCGCGTTTGCGCGGTGGGCCGAGAAGAAATATGGAAGCATCGATGAGGCTCTGGAGGCCTGGCACGGCGCAAGGGCGGAGGGTGATGACGTGGCTTCCGGCCGGCTCGGCTTCCTGACCTGGTGGTTTGCCTGGGGCGAGGGTCGGAGACAGATGGGCCGGCAAATGGCGCGTTTGCAGGATCAATTGCGTTTCTGCGCTGAGGTCCAGCGTGATTATTATGCGGATCTGAAGCGCTGGTTTCGTGAAGAGCTGGGCGCGGAGCAGCTTTTCCTGACTTCAAATTTTCGTTCGGCTGAACCGGCCGTGATGCAGGATCTCGAGAATTGGGTGAAGTCGACTGGCGACATCATCGCGATGAACAGTTATCCCGGCGGAAACATCCTGGAAGGTCCTGACAAAGGGTGGAAGGTCGAGGAAGGCTATTTTTTCACCTCGGACTCCATAACCCGGCAGCCGCTGGAGATCCCGCAGGCAAAGCGTCAGGTGGCGGGCAAACCCTTCTGGATTTCTGAGACTCTCTGGCCTTTTCCGCATGAATATGCCAACGAAGCACCCCTGCTTTCGGCCATCTACGCCAATGTCACCGGCATGACGACGGCCATGTTTGCCGGGCCGCGCAGCCCGCGATGGACGGGAGAGAGCGTTTTCTTTCCGTGGAACCGAGCCTTTGCCCAGCGCTGGAACTGCTCGGAGCCCGGCCAAATGAGCCCTTTCCCCGCCGCGGCCCTCATTCTGCGCGGCGGTTATGGTCTGCAGACGGAGCCTGCCGTGCTGGAGCATCGCACCTATGCGGAGGATCTGGTTTCGCTGGAACCGCCCCTTGTGCCCGCTCGCGGCGATTATGATCCGAATCGAGACGCCACCGGGCAGGCTGGTGAGGAGGCTTCAGTCGGGAAGGGCGACGGCTCGCTTCCTCAGGAAGCTTTTCTTATGGGACCGGTGATGGCGAACCTGCTGGAAAAGGACGCTGGAAAAGTGGCGGAGAACACCATCGCGGAGGCGGTGCGAAAGTATGATGGCGGAAAGGTGATCCGCTCAGTGGACGGCGCGGTGCGTTGTGATCGCGAGACGGGTCTGGTCACGCTCGATACCCCTGAGGCGCAGGTCGCAGTTGGGCATTTGCGGACGGCGGGCCGGGTTGACCTTACGAACATCAGCGTGGAAGCACAGAATAAGCACCTCGGCATCGCGGTGGTGGCGCTTGATGAGAAGCCGCTGGCAGATTCCGGGAAAATCCTGGTCCAGGTTTCGCCTCGTGCCCGTCCGTCCGGCTGGCAACTGCGCGCGGCGACTCGTGATTCTCAAAGCGGTGAACCAATTAACGGCTGGGAAATCGTCAACATCGGGGAAGCGCCGTTTCGCGTGGAAAATATTCGCGCCACCCTCTGGCTGCACAATCTGAATACCCAGAATAAAAATAATCCTGGTGGCCGTGCCGGGCTCACCCGGGCGACGGTGCTGACCGCTCTCGGACGTGAACGCGAAGTAATCCAATTAAATCGCGCCCCGGCGGATGAGGAGAACGACGAGGGCGGGACGATTGAGATGCAACTGCCGAAGAACGCGTTCTATCTGGTGCTGGAGTGAGGTGAGGGCGGATGAATAGTTTCATGGCGGGCTTGACGTCGTCAGAAAGTTAAAGAAGAGGGCGCGGATCTGGTCGAGGGCGAAGAGTGCGGCGCAGAGCCAGGTGGTGGCTTGCCAGAAGGTGGAATCGGCGAATGGCATCGGCATCTACGCTCTAAATTATCGGAATGAGGGATGGACGCAGTCATGTCAGTAGCTTCAATTCCAAGAACAGCTGCGGCGTAGGTGGAGACAATTTGGGAGGAATGATGACCTTGTCGCTATCGAATAGCTCCGTTCGTTCAACTCACCTAAAATAGATCTGGAAAATCACTATATCCGAAATTAGCGGCACGAGGAGAGGATCAATAATTTGCAAGCATCATTCAGACAGTTCTCTGGAGAATCGAGTATTTGTTCGCTTTGCAAACTCAGAACTATCCTTCTGGGTGTATAAGTCAGTGAACCTCAGCTGATCAGCCACAAAAGCATCATGAAAATCGAAAAGTGGAGTAATTGGCTTCCCAGGTCGAAAAGCAAGAATATGGTCGAAAAACAGGTCACGACCCTCTCCGCCGCCTTCACTTATCTGGCTAAGACGCGCGAGAAGATCAAGATTTTCGCTTGTTGCATTGAGAGCATAGTAGTCACCGTCCGGGTATTCGTCCCTCGCTAGTTTGAAGCTATGAATGATCGGGGGCTTCACAAGTTTGACCCTTTTTTCGATAATCTGAACCTTTATGGAATCGATCATGTAATATGAGCCTCCAACAATTAAATCGGTAGGGCTTATCAGGCACGATAAGTTTCGGAAAAACTCGGATGGGCTTAAGCCGTCGTAATGAATTTTCCAAAAGTGAATAGTGCAAAGAATGATGGTCATTGTACAGGACTCAGTTGCATGGCAAATCCTGGACGATACTGAGGGCCTCCGCGGCCAACCATCCCCGTTGAGGAACGTTTAGTTTATCCATTGCCGTAATGTAATCAATTTGCTGGCTCCGCCCCAGGGAAAGCTCGACGAAGCGAAACCATCCTAAAGTCGACAAAGCCACTCGTTCGCGAGCGAATGTTGAATCCTTCCTCACCAAGATAAAAACCATCTTGTCCATCACGAAATCCAGGAAAGACTCCAATCCGCAGTATCTACTAAGTGTCGGGAGAGCCAAGCCCAATCGTGATTATTTTTAGGACGCATTTACCCTCGCCACAGCTCGGCTTTTTGGGCGGCGTGAGAGAGGAGCCGGCGGGTGAGATTTTTGAGGCGGGGACGGTTAAAGAAGAGGGCGCGGATCTGGTCGAGGGCGAAGAGTGCGGCGCAGAGCCAGGTGGTGGCTTGCCAGAAGGTGGAGTCGGCGAGGTCCGGGCGCATGAGGAGGGCGCTGAGCAGGGCAAGGCCGCCGGCCGTGAAAAGGATGTGTTTAAGGGTAGGCCGGGTGTTGAGGCGGACTTTGGTGAGGCCTTTGGGGCCGCCGGGAAACTCAGTGACGGAATGGAGGGCGAGATTCCAGCGGCTATCGCCAAAGAGGAGGAGATCCCAGCGTTTCCAGCCGGTGCCGGCGGCGAAGGGCCAGTGGCGCTCGCGCAGTTCAGCGATCATGTGTGAGAGGAGGGCATCGCGGGTGACGCCGTCCTCGCTCCAGAACTCGAGCGGCGCCGAGGAGGGGGATGGCTGGTTAACCGGGTTTGGCGGGAGGTCACGGCGGAGGGCGGGGAGGTTGACCTGGCGCAGGCTCAGCCATTGGCGGATGCGTCCCCAACCACGGGTCCATGGCTGGAGGAGGGCGAGGGTGGCGACGAGTTTGCGATTGGCAAGGGAATCATGGGCGGCAGGCAAGCGGGCCTGGCAGAGGTAGCTTGTCCAGAGGAAAACGGGGAGGAGGAGCATGATGAGCCCGAGCCAGGGAAAGGCGCCGGCCAGCGATTGAAGGATGATGGCAAAGACGCTGAGGAAAAGCCAATCCAGACTGCCGGCCAGCCAGCGCCAGCTTGAGCCGGGCGATTCATAGACCGCCTGAAACGGAGCGCGACCGAAGATGCCATAGTAGATATGAGGCCGAAGGAAGGCGGTGAGTCCGCGCAGATTTTCATAGACCTGGCCGCGCCAATGAATTTTGCCGGTGCGCCCGAACTTCTCGATGTGCTTGAGCCGCAGGAGGCTTTCCGCACGCCCATAACCGCGCTGCTGTTTCAGATAGGCGCCGGTGGTGAAGCGACGGTGATGCCAGACCATGGCGCCGGGACTGAAGACGATGGTGTGGCCGGCGGCCTGGAGGCGCCAGCAGAAGTCCACATCGTCCCCGGCGGTCTGGAAGACGGGATCAAAGCCATCGATCTCCAGAAAGGCCCATTTCCAGAAAGCCATGTTACAGCCGGGGATATGCTCGGCGATCTGGTCCGTAAACATGACCTGGCTGGGACCGCCTGGAGCGGCCGCGATGGCGGCAAGACGCGAATCAGTCGAGGGCGGAGGGATGTTCGGGCCGCCGACACCGGTTGCACCGGTCCGGCAAAGGGAATCCGTGAGGTAATCCAGCCAGAAGGGGTCCACCTCACAGTCCGCATCTGTGTAGGCGATGACTTCGCCGGTGGCCAGTTCCGCCCCGCGATTCCGCGCCGCGCTGAGGCCAAGGTGATCGATGCGTTCATAGCGTACGCCGGGAAAGCGCTGGGCGATCTGGGCGGTGTCATCGGTTGACCCATCATCGACGAGGATGACCTCGTGATCGGGGTAACGCAGTTGCGTGAGAGATTGCAGGCAATTCTCCAGGGTGGACGCGGCGTTATAGGCACAGATGAGAACGGAGACGCGAGGCTGAATGGTGCAGGCGCTGAGAAGGGGCCGGTTCTGGTAGCCTGGCCAGAGCTGCCTCAGCGTATCCCAGGCCTCCTTTGGCTTGCGCTCGCGGTCAACGACGCCAAAGGCCCAGTCCATGATCTCTTCGCCGTTGGAGAACCATTCATCTGTGAAAGAAAAGATGATCTCGCCTGCCAGCCCGCACCGGGCGGCCGAGCGAAGGGAGTTTTCGATCAGCTCACGCTGATGTCCCTGAGAGTGCCGGATGGTGTCCATGCCGACTTCACCGAGAATCAGCGGCTGGTTCCCGGCGAGGTTCTGGAGCCGCAGCAGATAGCGCTCCAGCTTGGCGGGCTCATGGAGGTAAACGTTGAAGCAATTGAAGTCCCCGGTGCGCGGTTGAAGGTATTCCGTCGATGGATAATTCGCGTAGGCAAAGAGGGCGTTCGGGTCGGCCTCCTTGCCGATGGACATGAGGCGCTCCAGGAAATGTTTGACCCGGCCATCGCCGATCCAGCGGACGAGCTGGGTGTTGATTTCATTGGCGACGAGATAACCGAAGATAACGGGATCACCGGCGTAGCGCTGGACGACGTCTCTGACGGTGTGTTCGGCTTCCGCACGGAGTTCGCGGTTATTCCAAAAATCAAATTGCTGGGGCCAGGGAATGGAAATGAGCAGACGCACCCCGCGCTGACGGCAAGCCTGAACGAAGCGCTCCGGCGGTGGATGATAGACCCGGAGCAGATTCGCGCCGGCCTGAACGATGAGTTCGAGGTCCCGCGCGATGCCGGCTTCATCCGGGTAACTGTCACCGAGCCCTGCCCCCTGGAAAGGCCCGTAGGTCAGGCCGCGGATGAAAAAATGCTCTCCGGATTCGCGCCCGCGGAAGAACTTGCCCGCAGCCTCAATGCGTTCCAGGGGCGGAGCGTGCACGGTCCCGGGATCGATCCGCGCGAGAGCGGAGGCGGTTGGCGCAGCCGGGACCATATCTGTGTCTCCATCAATTCTCACAAAAATCAGCCGAAGCAGGGATAAGTATCAGGGCGATCAGGCAGGCAAGAAGGGGATGCGACCCCACCGGGCGACACCACTCCAGAAACGGCTGACGCTTTGCATTGCTGAAGTATTCACGAATCCGTAGGATTTTCCCTAAATCGATAAGCGCCTGCCGCTCCTTTCCCCTGTCTTTCTGATCCATGATTGAGATTTTCCGCCTCGGCCAGCGTGAATATCGGCGATGGCTTCTGTTGCGCCGTCTCCGCAAGGAGGTGCGCAGGCTCTATGCGCCGCTGGGGGTGATTGAGCGCCGGGTCGGTTTCGAAGGCTGGCTCGTGGCGGAGGATGCGGATCTGCCGCGGGTGCGTGGGCTGCGCACGGCCCAGCGCGGCTGGAAACGGGCGGAGGCAGCAATCGCCGGGCTGGAAGAGCGCATCCGCGAGGTGCAGCAGGAAATGGCCAAACTGCGGCGCAAGCGTCAGAGTACCCTGGAGAGCCTGGATACGGATATTGAATCCGCGCGTCTGAAAGACCAGCAGGCGGCGGAGGAACTTCAGTTTGCTCAGGCTCAGCTTCAGGAAACCGATCGTCGGCTGGCCGAACTGGATGAGGATGAACGCGCGCTCATCATGGAGGTGGGCCGGCTCAGTGTGGAGGGGGATGCCAGCGCGATGGAGCGACTGGAAGGGCGCCGGCGGGAATTGAGAGATGAACATGCCAACCTGAAGAATCGCCGGGTGGAGCTGGCGCGGGACATCACCGGATTCCAACGTACCCGGGAACGGCGCCAGGAAGAAAAGAGCACGCTTACCGCCAGCCGCCAGCGTGCCTTGTCAAATCTCAATCACAGCTCTGAAAAACTGGAACGCCAGCAGGCTCAACTGACGCGCTGGTTGAAGGGCGCGGAAGAAAGGCAATTCCGTGTTCCCCTGCGCTTTGCCCGCAGCTTCGCGGTCATCGGACAGGAGGTGCTGTACGTGGATGATAGTCAACTGGACAACAAGGAACGCAAACGCCTGCAAAAACTGAACGCGGTCCCGGAACTGACAGCGGCCGGACGAGCTATCGCTGGAGAAATCGATCAACTGGAAAGCGAGATCACGCGCATCCAGGCAGCCTCCAAGGCTGAGCTGCTCTGGCAGAAAATCGTGATTGGCGTGATAGTGGCTGCAGTGGTGGGGGGAGCAGGCTGGTTAATCGCGAGTTTCTGGCGATGGCCAATCTCGATCTAGTGTTTTGTGCTAACCGTTCCGCTTTCGATAGAAAGAATCTCATCGGTCGAAGGTATAGGTTTGAATCGCAGTTTTCCTTCTTCATCAATTCCGTCGGCCGTTCCGTTTTTTTTCTGCTCATGTGCTGTGATGAGCGATATTTCCTTTCCCAGCAGCCAGTCGCGCTGACGATAGATTGGAATAATTGTTTCGCGGAAAAACGATGGGGAACCGTTTTTCAGGGCAGCATATTGGGCGGCGAGTGAATTGAGTAACGCTGCGGCGGCTTCGTTGCGGTCGATGGGTTCGGCGCGGCCAGCGGCGAGGCGGAGCGAGGTGGACTGTTCGCGAATCTCAGCCGGCCAATCCGCGGGCAGATGATTGACGTTGAGCCCGATACCGGCGACGGCGAAGGAACTGGCCGGCTTTGCGCTGTCGATGATTGATTCCGTGAGAATGCCGGCCAGCTTGCGATCGTCGAGATACAGATCATTCGGCCATTTGATCATGCATTTGCGGCCGGTGAGCAGATCAACCGCCTCAGTGAGAGCGACGGCGATGGTGGGCGTGAGACGGGACCATAACTTCGGCGGAAGATCAGGTGCGGGCCGAAGCAAGATAGAAAACCACAGGCCAAGGCCCGGAGCGGAATGCCAGGCGCGACCATGCTGGCCACGCCCCATCGTCTGCGTTTCAGCGAAAACGGCCGCACCTTCCGGGGCACCGCTTTGTCCAAGCGCTCGAATGACGTCGTTGGTGGATGAGGTTTCCAGATACACCTGCACTCGCCAGGGAACCGGGCCGAGCGGGGGAAGCCGTTCCGCGATGGCGTCAGGGTCAAGGGGTGGCGCGGTAAACATGGCTCTTCAGACTGTGGCCGGTTCCGCGATGCGCTTCACGAGGATCTTGCGCGCGGCAAGGCTGCCGATGGAAAACGGAGAGCCGTCATCCAATCGAAGGGTCAGGGTGTCTGCCAACGGATCATTTCCCGTGACCGCGAGCTCGCTCATGGGGAGCAGGCCCTGGCGGCTGGCGAACTGTGCAAAGCCCTCATCGTCCTCAGGCAAGGCGACAATCTGGTATTCACCGGGCTGCGCTTCGGCGAGCGGCATGCGCAGATCCTCCGGCAACTCGCCGGTCGAGCTCGGGATGGGTGCACCGTGGGGATCATGCGTCGGGCTGCCGAGCAAGGTGGCGAGCCGGTCGACCAGATCATCACTCATGGCGTGCTCCAGATTCTCCGCTTCCTCGTGCACCTGAGGTCCTTCCATGCCAACCGTTTCGACGAGGAACAGCTCAATGATGCGGTGACGGCGGAGGATCTGCAGGGCACTGCGGCGTCCCTCCGCGGTGAGGGAAGCACCCTTGTGTGGCCGGTAATCAATGAGGTCTGTCTCCTGGCTGAGGCGTTTGATCATGCTGGTGACGGTGCCCGGGACCAGTTCGAGACGCCGGGCGAGCTGACCGAGAGAAACGGCGTCCTGGTCTGGATTGATCTCCTGCAGATGAAGGAGAGCCTTGAGATAGTCTTCAACGGTGGACGTTGGCATCTTGAGGGTGTGCAAAAATTTGATTGACGATACCACCGGAAGAGAGTTTTGGATAGTCAAAGTTTCAGTTATGAATCAGCAAAAACAATCCGTCCGCCTCTTCCGCGGCATTCTCGCGATCCTTTTCCTGGCCCTGCTGTTGCCCGCCTGTTCCCGGGAGAATCAAGGAGATAGCGGTGCTCCCACAGAGTATCCCATTAAGGTGGCCGCCACCGTCGGGATGGTGGCGGATATCGTGCGTAATGTGACAGGAGAGAAGGCCACGGTGGAGGGCATCATTGGCGAAGGGGTGGATCCGCATCTCTACAAACCGACCCGCAATGACGTGATTACGCTGCAGCAGGCCGATGTCATTTTTTACAATGGACTGATGCTGGAGGGGAAAATGGCGGACGTGCTGGTGCGGGTAGCGCGCGATGGCAAACCGGTGTTTGCCGTGACGGAGGAAATTCTCGATCAGGGCGACTATGTCATCACCGATGACGAGGACCATTTTGATCCACATGTGTGGATGGATGTGAAGGGGTGGATGCTGGCCGTCGAGGTAGTCGCTCAGTCGCTCGCGGAATTTGATCCGGAAAATGCCGCTTACTACAAAGAAAACGCAGCTGATTACCGGGCGCAGCTGGAAGAGCTCGATGAGTACGCGGCGAAGGTGTTGGGTTCCATCCCGGAAAATCAGCGCGTGCTTGTCACGGCGCATGACGCTTTTGGCTACCTAGGCCGGGCCTATGGTCTGGAAGTGCGCGGGATCCAAGGGCTAAGCACGGAAAGTGAAGCAGGCGTGCGGGATATCGAAAACCTGATTGATTTCCTTGTTGAACGAAACATCCCGTCCGTGTTTGTCGAGACGTCCGTGGCGGATAAAAATGTGCGTGCGCTGGTGGAAGGCGCTCGAGCGAAAGGGCACGACTTAAAGATTGGCGGCGAACTGTTTTCTGATGCGATGGGTCAGCCCGGCACCTATGAAGGAACTTACATCGGAATGATCGATCACAATGTCACGGCGATCGCCAGGGCCCTGGGTGGGGATGCCCCGCGGAAAGGAATGAAAGGGGAACTGAGTGCGCATGAATGATTCTGCGGCTAACTACAAGAACCTGGATAGCTATGGCCATATTCCACGCTTGCACCGAGCGGACGCCCGGACGCAGCCGGGTGAAAAACTGCCGGAGCATCAGGCAAGCTCACCGCTGTCCATTCATGATCTGACCGTGGCCTACCATCGCAAACCGGTGTTGTGGGATGTCGATCTGGAAATTCCGGAAGGGGCCCTCGTCGGTATTGTCGGGCCGAACGGAGCAGGCAAGAGCACTTTGATCAAGGCGGTGCTGGATTTGGTGCCGAAGAGCTCTGGTCTGATCCGGATCTACGGACAGCCCTACAAAAAGCAGCGGCGCAGGGTCGGTTACGTGCCGCAACGCGAAAGTGTAGATTGGGAATTTCCCGTGAGCGCCCTGGATGTTGCGGCGATGGGCACCTATGGCCAGCTCGGCTGGCTCAAGCCAGTAAATCGAAAGAGTAAAGCGCGCGCGATGCACGCGTTGGAAAAGGTAGGGATGGGTGCATTTGCCAACCGCCAAATCAGTCATCTGTCAGGAGGACAGCAGCAACGGACGTTTCTGGCACGGGCGCTGGCCCAGGACGCGCAGCTCTATTTTATGGACGAACCGTTCGCCGCGGTCGACGCCGCCACCGAGCGCGCCATCGTGAAAATCCTGCGTGATTTTCGCGAGCAGAAAAAGACCTGTCTGGTTGTGCATCACGATCTGGCTACGGTCGCAGAATATTTTGACTACGTTATATTGTTGAATATGCGCGTGGTGGATTATGGGCCGACCGGGGACGTTTTCCATGAGGAGAATTTGCGCAAGACCTATGGCGGGAAATTGACGCTGTTGTCAAAAGCGGCTGAGGCTTTGCAGGACCGCAATTAACAAACACCGGGACGACAGGAAGAAAGCAGATCGTTACTTTGTGGCAGATCACACAGCAGCAATTACTGGCCATTGTTTTGCCGGCGACAGGGGATAATCATGGGTCGCCCGAGACCTCCTTGTCCGACTGGCCCTCACTGGATCTGATTCTGGATGTCCTGTTTTTGCAGGACTATAATACCCGGCTGGTGGTACTGAGCACCACCTTGCTGGGGTTGAGCTGCGGGCTGATCGGTGCATTTCTGCTTTTGCGGAAACGTTCACTGATGAGCGACGCGCTGGCTCACGCCACCCTGCCGGGAATCGCGCTGGCCTTTATGTTTATGGTGATGGCAGGAGGGAGCGGCAAAGCCCTGCCCGGATTATTGGCAGGCGCGGCGGTGACGGGAGGAATAGGATTTCTTCTCGTGCTGGTTATTCGAAATACCACAAGAATAAAGGATGACGCCGCGATGGGCATTGTTTTGAGTGTGTTCTTTGGTTTGGGCATCGCCCTGCTGGGTATGGTCCAATCCATGCCAACCGGCAGCGCCGCGGGACTTGAGTATTTTATTTACGGCAAGGCGGCGTCAATGGTCATGGCTGATTTTTGGGTGCTGCTGGGGATCTCCGGAGCGGTTGTTTTATTTTCCATCCTGCTTTTTAAGGAGTTCCGTTTACTTTGCTTTGATGAAGGGTTCGCCCGCTCCCAGGGTTGGCCGGTGCATGCCCTGGATGTCGTTATGTTGACGCTGGTCACGCTGGCCACGGTGGGCGGATTACAGGCGGTGGGACTGATCCTGATTATCGCGTTTTTAATTATACCTGCAGCGGCCGCGCGTTTCTGGACAGAGAATTTATCGGCCATGCTTTTTCTGTCAGGGCTGATGGGAGCGATAAGCGGCTGGCTCGGCGCCGCGGTGAGCGCTCTTACGCCCAGACTCCCGGCGGGTGCGATCATCGTGCTCGTTGCAACAACTTTGTTTCTGTTGAGTCTGTTTCTGGGCCGCGCTCGCGGGGTCATACACCGTGTGATCATTCAACATCGCCTGAGGAAAACGGTTGGCCGGCAGCACTTGCTGCGCGCCATTTTTGAGATACTTGAGAATCGTGCCGAGGCAGAAGGAAAGGAGAATGTTCAGCTCGCTAAGCCGGTCACTTTGGACGAACTTGTTTCGAAACGGTCATGGAACCGGGCCGGCCTTCATAAAATTATTCGAGACGCCGAACAGCGTGATTACATTGAATCAACCGCAAACAATAACATTTGCCTTAATGAAATGGGGCTTCAGCGAGCCGCGCAGATCACGCGGAATCACCGTTTGTGGGAGATGTATTTGATCAAGCACGCGGATATCGCCCCCACGCACGTTGACCGGGACGCCGACACGGTAGAGCATATTCTGGGTGAGGAAATGGTGCGCGAACTCGAAGAAGCACTGGAGCAACGCGAGGAAGAAATGAAGCCGCCTGCGACCGAAGAATCTCTCCCGCGCAGTCCGCACGAAATCTCTATAAATTAATTATGCAGGCACTGGTCTGGACATCCATCGACACTTCGATCGTGACCGTGGGAGCGTTGTGCGCGGTGGCGTGTGCGATTCTGGGGAATTTTCTTGTGCTTCGCCAGATGAGCATGATGGGTGACGCCATCAGCCACGCGGTGCTGCCCGGGTTGGCCATCGCTTTTATGATCACGGGCAGCCGGGCGAGTGTTGCCATGTTTATTGGGGCGGCGATTGTAGGAGTCCTTACCGCGGTCTTCACGCATTTCATCTCTTATCATGGTAAAGTGGAAACCGGTGCCAGTATGGGCATTGTTTTTACCAGCCTCTTTGCAATCGGCCTGATATTGATTGTCCGCGCGGCAGATCACGTGGATCTTGACCCGGGTTGTGTGCTTTATGGAGCAATTGAATTTGTCTCGATGGACACAGGACTTCGCCTCAAGGTGGGTCAATACGTCGTGGCTGTGCCACGCGCTGTCCTCGTTCTCGTTCCGGTGCTTGCGGTCAATCTACTCTTTGTGACTCTGTTCTTTAAAGAACTGCGCATCAGCTCCTTTGATCCCGCCCTGGCAACAACCCAGGGTATTAACGCGGACCTCATGCACTACATTTTAATGACACTCGTCGCGGTGACCACGGTAGCAAGCTTTGAAGTGGTCGGCAGCATTATTGTAATCGCCATGCTCATTGTTCCGCCTGCGACTGCGCATTTATTGACGGACCGGCTGCATCATATGATTACGCTCAGCGTAGTGTTCGCCATCGCCGCGGCCGGTCTCGGGCATTTAGCCGCCATCGTCGTGCCGGGTTGGCTTGGCTTTGAAGCAACGAGCACGTCGGGGATGATGGCCGTGGCCAGCGGCATCCTCTTTCTGCTCGCGGCACTTTTCACTCCGCGGCATGGGGTGTTGACTCGTGCAATCATGTAGAACCCGTCTGTCAGTCTCAATATAGGTCCGGGATTAAGGTATGTTGTAACGACGAGAGAAAATGAAGGTGCGTAACATTCTCAAATTACTGGCCGAGGATGGATGGAAGGTGGTTCGCACTCGCGGTAGCCATCAGCAAATGAAACATCCCGTCAAAAAGGGAACTGTAACCGTTGCGGGAAAACCCGGCCTTGAGATTCCGGCTGGAACACTTAAAAGTATCTTGAAGCAGGCAAAACTTGAAGATAGGGAAGGACAATGAAGTATGCCGTTGTAATAGAAAAAACAGCGACGTCGTTTGGGGCCTATGTGCCAGATCTGCCAGGTTGTGTTGCAGTCGGAGAGAGCCGGGAAGAGGTGGTGGGTCTGATCAGGGAAGCGATCGAGTTTCATTTGGAAGGCATGAAGGATGATGGTGAAAGCGTGCCGGAGCCTCGCTCCGAGGCGGAATACGTCGAAGTTTCATAAACCGGTGGTTCGCGGAACGACCAACGCCATACTTCCGCACAAAGCGACACCTTTAAACTACCTCGATAATCTCCATGGATAGATCGAGGGACGGCGCGGAGTGGGTGAGGGAACCGATCGATATGTAGTCCACGCCCGTTTCGGCGATGCGGCGGATATTGTCGAGGTTGACGCCGCCACTGGCTTCGAGACGGACGCGACCCTGGGCGAGCTCCACTGCTTCGCGCATCTGCATGGGAGACATGTTGTCGAGCAGAATAATATCCACTCCGCGCAGGCCCAGGAATGTCCGTACCTGCTGCAGGTTATCCGCCTCGAATTCCACACAGATGCCCGGGCGGTCTGTGCGCAGACGATCCAGGCATTCCTGAAGGTGGGCGGGGGATGAGCCGGCGAGCAGATGATTATCCTTCACCATGACCCGGTCCCAGAGACCAAACCGGTGATTTTTTCCGCCGCCCGCAACGACGGCACGCTTTTGCAAAAGGCGCAGTCCCGGGATGGTTTTGCGCGTGTCCATAACCATGGCGCGCGTGCCCTGAATGCGGTCGACAAACTGCCGGGTGAGCGTAGCCACTCCACTGAGTTGCTGCAGGAAATTGAGGGCCAGTCGTTCCGCACGAAGGACTGAGCGGGTCAAGCCGGACAGCGCCAGAAGGGTCTCGCCCGGCTCCAAAGCATCTCCGTCATCCACCACGGGCACGACGTGGATACCGCTGTCAACCTGCCGAAAGACTTCATAAGCCACTTCCAGACCGGCAATGACACCCGGCTGGCGCGCCACGATCTGGGACCGACAAGTCTGAGTCTCAGGCACAAAATAGGCCGAAGTGATATCACCCTCGCCAAGGTCTTCAGTGAGGGCGCGGCTGACCAGTTCACGCAACCAATCCTCCGCCGCCATGGGGCTGGACGGACCGGTTGTCTTTGGGAAATCAGTCGGGATAGCAGAAGTCATAGCAGTGTGCCCTCAGCATACCCCAATCGCATCGGGAGTGAAGCTTGCAACCGCGCGGAATTTTCAGGAAAGGGAGGCATCCTGCCCGGGATGCGCTATCGTGCATGGTTTATGATCAGGAAATCTTTATTGTCGCCGCTCACCTTCATTCTCATCGGGTTGGTCTTTACCGTCACGCCGGTCAGCTTGGCCGGGTTGCTCACGGAAGACGTGGCTTATCAGGACGAAGACAGCACGGAGCTGGAAGGCTTTTTTGCCGTTGATGATTCATTCAAAGGGAAACGCCCCGTGGTGATCATCGCGCATGATTGGACGGGCCTGCAGGATTATGAAAAGTTCCGCGCCCGGGAGCTGGCCAAATTGGGCTATTTGGTTTTTGCGATGGATATCTATGGCAAAGGCGTCCGACCGCAGAATCCTGAAGAATCCCGCACCGAGGCGATGAAATACTACGGAGACCGTTCCTTGCTGCGGGCACGCGCAGCCGCAGCGCTGAAACAAGTGAAGGTTCACGACAGGGCCGATGCGGACAAGGTGGCGGTCATCGGCTATTGCTTTGGCGGAATGACCGCGCTTGAGATGGCCCGTGCCGGCATGGACGTAGACGGCGTGGTGAGCTTCCATGGCACGTTGAATGACCATGGAAGTCCGGAGACGGAGGAGGGCACCTTTCTGGCCAAGGTCCTGGTTCTGCACGGCGCAGATGATCCTCATGTGCCTGAGTTAGAAGTCAGGATGTTCATGAAGGAAATGATCACGATCGGGGCGGACTGGCAACTGGTCGCCTATTCCGGTGCGGTCCATTCCTTCACCAAGAAAAAGGCCGGTTCAGATCCCAGCACAGGAGCAGCTTACAACGCGGAGGCCGACGCCCGCAGTTGGCAGCACATGTTGCTTTTCTTCCGGGAGGTCATCCCCATGCCGGAGGGAGAAGAGCCGGTCCCGATTGCGCCTCCGGGGCAGCAGCCCTGAATCGAGAAAGAGCTGAGGGACGGTGCCTTGTCAGGTGGCACATCACGGTATAGTAAGGCTCCCAAATTGCTGACTCAACCAGCGCGTCCCATCATGACTGCTTCATCCTCATCCGCACCCCAGAGTTCCCTGCCGACCGGACAGAAACCGGTAAGCCTTTACGACACCACTTTGCGTGACGGCACCCAGGCGGAGGGCATCAGTTTCAGCGTGCTGGACAAGCTCCGCGTTGCTGAACGGCTTGACGCGTTCGGGATCGACTACATCGAGGGTGGCTGGCCGGGATCCAACCCGAAGGACGTCGAGTTCTTTGAACACGCCCGCCGCCGCCAATGGAATCACGCAAAGATCGCAGCTTTTGGCAGCACACGCCGGGGTGGGCTCAGCGCCGCGGAAGATAAGCAAGTGCAGCTTCTTCTGGATGCGCAAACACCCGTTGTGACGCTGGTTGGCAAGAGCTGGCAACTTCATGTCCATGAAGTGCTGAAGGTCACCCCGGAGGAGAACCTTGCCATGATCCGGGAAACCTGCGCGTTTCTCAATCAGAATGGCCGGGAAGTGATCTATGATGCAGAGCACTTCTTCGATGGGTACAAAGACAACGCGGAATATGCGCTGTCTACCCTGGTGGCCGCCGCGAATGGCGGTGCCACCATGGTCGTCCTGTGCGATACAAATGGTGGCGCGCTTCCGGAAGAAGTCACGGAAATCACTCGCGTGGTGAAAGAACGCGTGCCGTGCGCGGTGGGCATTCATACCCATGATGACAGCGGGCTGGGCGTGGCCAACGCGCTGGCGGCTATCCGTGCGGGTGCCACTCAGGTGCAGGGGACAATCAATGGCTATGGAGAGCGCACGGGTAACTGTAACCTGGTCACGGTTATCCCGAATTTACAGATTAAAATGGGTATGAACGTCGTGCCCCGGCTCGAGCAATTACGCGACCTCAGTATGTTCGTCGATGATTTGGCGAATGTGCCCCATAACATTCGCGCGCCATATGTTGGCCATGCCAGTTTTTCCCATAAAGGTGGCCTGCACGTAAATGCCGTGCAGAAACTCGCGCGGACCTATGAGCACATTGATCCTTCCCTTGTGGGAAACAGCCAAACTATTTTGATTTCGGAGTTGTCCGGGCAGAGCACCGTTTTGCTGCGTGCGGAAAAACTCGGATATAAGCTGGTCAAAGGCAGTGACGAAGTTCAGCAGATTCTTCAGCGCGTAAAGGAACGTGAGCATGAAGGCTATGAATATGAAGCGGCGGAGGCCTCCTTTGATCTGCTCATCCGCCGGATTCTCTTCAAGGATTACGGCGGCCTCTTCAGACTGAAGCATTATCATTGTGATTTCCGCCGCACCGGAGATGGCGGCCGCACCTGTGAAGCGGTTGTCAGTTTATCCGTAGGTGATGAAGATAAATTGGAAGTAGCCGAGGCGCTGGGGCCGGTCGAAGCCCTGGACCGTGCCTTGCGCCGGGCCCTCCGCAGCCGGTATCCGCAGATCGATGACATCACCCTGGAGGACTATAAGGTCCGCATTATTGACGGCAAAGACGGCACGGCCGCGCGCACCCGGGTGCTCATTCTTTCGACGGACGGCCGGGCGGAGTGGGGGACGGTCGGGTGCAGCTATAATATCATCCAGGCGAGTTGGCTGGCCCTGGTTGACAGCTACGAATACGCGCTCCTCGACCGGCAAAAATATGCACCGCAGGAAGCCGGAACCTGATCTGCGCGCGTTCTTATTGTCGTGGATAAACTTTACCTGCTTTTTCCCTTAGCTGCCGGAATTGGTTATGCCCTGGCGGCGATGATGCTGAAGCGTGCCGCGGATTATGGAGTGGGCGCCACGCGTGCAGCCTTTGTCAACAATATCTGTTTTGCCGTCGTGCTCGCCCCGGTTTTTCTATTTGCGGATAATCCATCCGAGCACGTCGAAATCATTCCTTGGGGAATGCTCATCGGTGCGCTTGGGGCGACCGGTTTTTTGCTTACCGTGATGGCGCTGACCCGGGGCGATGTTTCCGTCGCCACACCGATTCTCGGGATGAAAACCGTTTTCGTCCCATTCGTTCTCGCCACATTTTTTGGGCAGAGTCTGCCGTGGACGATCTGGGCCGGTGCGCTCCTCAGTGTCCTGGGTATTTTCATCATGCAGCTCAAGCTCAAGGGGGATCAGTCCAAAGTGTGGATTTCAATTATCCTCGGTCTGACCAGCTCCTTATTCTTTGCGTTTGGAGACAGCATTTTTCAGGAGTACGGCGGGCCACAGCGCTTTTTTGTGCTCATCTCCACGTTTGCCATTACCGGTGCGGTCGTCTCGCTGATCTATGTTCCGTTTTTTCGGGGGACGTTTCGTGAAATACCGAAGGCCGGATGGTATTGGCTGATCGGTGGTTGCCTTCTTCTCGTTATCCAAGCCTTCGGATTGTTTATTGGAATCGGCATGTTTCAGGATGCCGCGGGTTCCAATATCGTCTACAGCGCACGGGGAATGTGGAGCGTTCTTCTCGTGTATCTGGTCGGTGGCTGGTTTGGAAATACCGAACTCAAAGGTGAAGTGAGCCGAGGCCGCGCCATCCAGCGACTGATCGGGTCAGTTCTCATCACCCTGGCCGTCTTTTTCGTTTTTGTAGGGGACGAAAAGGAAGAAGAAAAGGAACTGCCCCGAGCCGGCGACTCCATCGAGCAGATCAGCGACGGCAATCCTGATTGACCAACCCGGTGGAGCTCCCTAAGTTCAGGCGCAATTTGCGGCATGGATGGGGGCCAGCGCGCAGGCGTGGACGTGTTCACTTGCTCATGCTGCGATCATGCGTTCACACACCTGACAGACAGACACAGCATCAAGCGGTTATGAGCGAGTTTCATCCACATGCGGACTTCTCCATTGGCAAAAGCGTGGAAGCGCTGAAAACCTCCATCGTCGGCCACCTTAAGCACACTCAGGCCCGTGACCCTGACACCGCGTCAAATCATGATTGGCTCATGTCTACCGCCATGGCGGTGCGTGACCGCGTCCTTGAACGCATGATTGAGACGATGGGCGTGCATAATGACAACAATCTACGCCGGGTATATTATTTCTCGATGGAGTTTCTGATGGGGCGGATGCTTTATAATTATCTCTACAACTGCGGTATTTATGAAGAAGTCAAAGAGGCCCTGAGTCAGCTGGATATCGATATTGAGGAATTGCGCGCCGAAGAGTATGACATGGCCCTTGGCAATGGTGGCCTGGGGCGGCTGGCGGCGTGTTTCCTGGATAGTCTGGCCACGCTGGACTACCCGGCGGTGGGTTATGGGATCAATTATGAGTTCGGACTTTTCCGGCAGGAATTTATTGATGGTTTCCAGAAGGAATACCCGGATGACTGGACCAGCTACGGGCGTCCCTGGCAGATTCACCGTCCGGAGTATACCACGGACGTCCGGCTTTATGGCGAAGTGGAGAATGTTTTCGATGATCGCGGGAATTACCGGCCGAAATGGGTTAATACCAAGGTGATTCGTGGAGTGCCTTATGACGTCCCCATCCCGGGGTATGGAACTAAAACCGTGAATTTCCTCCGTCTCTGGGAAAGCCGCGGAGCGGAAAAATTCAATTTGCAGGCCTTCAATGAAGGAGGCTACAGCGAAGCAATGCAGGACCGATACTTCGGTGAGACGGTTTCCAAGGTGTTGTATCCCAATGACTCAACGGAATCCGGCAAAGAATTGCGCCTCGTTCAACAGTATTTTCTTGTGGCCTGTTCTCTGCAGGACATTATGCGCCGCTTTTTCAAAAAGAATGGTTCCTGGGACCAGTTTCCGGATAAAATCGTCATTCAATTGAATGACACCCACCCGGCTATCTCCGTGGCAGAGCTGATGCGTATTCTGCTCGATGAGAATGGGCTGGACTGGGATCAGGCATGGAATATCACCACCCGCACTTTTGCTTACACGAATCACACCCTTTTGCCGGAGGCACTGGAGAGATGGTCCGTGCCAATGATGACCAAGGTTCTCCCACGGCATATGCAGATAATTTTCGATATTAATAAACATCACCTGGTGTCAGTCGAGAAAACTTTCCCCGGTGATGTTGAGAAACTGCGTGACCTGTCGCTTATTGAGGAGGGTAATCCGCAGCATGTGCGCATGGCTCACCTGGCCGTGGTGGGCAGTTTTTCCGTAAATGGGGTTGCCGCTCTGCACACCCGGTTGCTCCGCTCCACGCTTTTCCCGAACTTCGACCAGATGTTCCCGGGCCGTTTTAATAACAAAACCAACGGCATCACTCCACGTCGCTGGTTGCAAGCCTGCAACCCTCGCTTGTCCGCGTTGATCTCACGCCACGTGGAGGGGGACTGGGCCAAGAACCTTGAGTTGCTTCGCGGTATTGACCATCTGGCAGATGATCACGGTTTTCAGGATGAGTTTATGGCGGTGAAACGTCAGAATAAAGAAGAGCTCGCAGCCCTTATCAGACAGGAATGTAATGTGGAGGTTGATCCCTCCGCTATTTTTGACGTGCAGATCAAACGCCTCCACGAGTATAAGCGGCAGCATTTGAATCTCCTCCACATCCTCCATCTTTACCGGAGTCTCCTGCAGAATCCTGATCTCAATGTTCCGCCGCGTGTCTTTATCTTTGCCGCCAAGGCCGCACCAGGCTATGAATTGGCGAAGACGATTATCAAAGCCATTAACGCTGCGGGTGAAGTCATCAACAATGATGACCGGATCAATGGTAAGATAAAGGTCGCTTTTATACCGAATTACCGTGTCGCGACCGCTGCGCATATCATTCCGGCGGCGGACCTTTCTGAACAGATCAGCACCGCGGGCAAGGAAGCGTCCGGGACCGGGAACATGAAACTGGCCTTGAATGGCGCCTTGACGATCGGAACATTAGATGGTGCCAACGTTGAAATTCTTGAGGAGGTGGGCGAAGAGAACATCTTTATCTTTGGCATGAATGTCGATGAGGTCGCAGAGCTTCGTGCCCGTGGCTATAATCCTTACGACTACTACAATACCAACCCTAATCTGAAGGCGGTAGTGGACTGGATTGGGTCCAATTATTTTACCCCGAACGAACGCGGGGTGCTCCACGGATTAAGCCACAGCCTGCTCGCGGGCGGTGATCCATTTCTGGTCCTGGCAGATTTCCAGAGCTACATCGAATGTCAGCAAAAAGTGGGAGAAGCCTTCAAGGATGACCGGCGCTGGGCGAAAATGGCGATTCACAATACGGCAAGGGTGGCAAAGTTTTCCAGCGACCGGACCATCCGCGAATATGCGCAGGAAATCTGGAAACTGGAACCTGCTCCCGTGCCATGACCGGGCGCGGACTCGAAGGATTTAATTAGCAACCAGCTTCGTTTTCGGCCAGACCCTGCTTCAGGGCGTTCCAGGCCAGGGTGGCGCATTTCACCCGTGCCGGGAAAGAGCGGACGCCCCTCAGGAGCGCAAGGTCACCGAAATTTGGCGGCTCGGCCTCTTCCCCGGGTTCATTTTCCGCCGTGAGGATTTCCTGGAGAGCATGGCCGAGAGAAAGGGCGTCGCGGACTGGCAGGCCCTTTATTTTACTCGTCATCATGGAAGCCGAGGCCTGACTGATGGCGCAACCTTGCCCGGTGAAACGCACATCATCGATTGTCTTTCCGTCAGCGCTGAGCTTCAGGTGCACGGTTAGTTCGTCACCGCACAGCGGATTATCCGCCTGCACAGAATGATCCGCGTTTTCCAGCTCACCATAATTTCTTGGCCGCTTGGAATGATCCAGAATTACTTCCTGATAGAGGTCACTGAGTTCCACGATTAATTGAAAAACTGGTGAATCTTCTGGAGCGCGTCAACCAGTGTATCGATCTCACTCTCCAGATTATAGAGATAAAAACTTGCCCGTGCCGTAGAGGGTGTCCCGAGCTTTTTCATAAGCGGCTGATTGCAATGGTGTCCCCCGCGCAACGCGATGCCGTAGCTATTGGCGAATTCCACAACGTCGTGAGCATGCACGCCCTCCATCGTAAAGGTCACCATGCCGGCTCGCTTCATTCCAGGCCGGGGACCCAGTAGTCGAAGAAACGGCAGTTCGCTCATACTTTCCATCGCGTAATCAGCCAGCGCCCGGTCATGCTGCGCAATCTGCCGGCGCCCGGCCTTTTCCAGATAATCCATCGCCGCGGCCAGACCAATTGCTCCGCAGATATGGGGTGTGCCCGCTTCGAACCGGTAAGGTGCCGGTTTCCAGGCGCTTTCCATATAGGAAACGGTGCTGATCATTTCTCCGCCACCATGCCACGGAGGCAATTCCTTCAGAATTTCATTTCGTCCAAAAAGCACGCCAATTCCGGTTGGTCCCACCATTTTATGACCGGAAAAAACCAGGAAATCGCAGCCTATTTCCTTCACATCCAGCTCCGCATGCCCCGCACTCTGGGCGGCATCGATGAGGGTCGTGATCCCGCGCTTTCGGGCCGCTTCACATAATCTGTGCACCGGGTTGATGACACCCAGGGTGTTGGAAACGTGCGTGCAGGCCAGCAGCTTGACTCTCCCTCCATCAAGGAGTTCATCCAGCTCACTCAGATCCAGGGCTTCTGCATCCGGCATTGTCACCGGGATAAATCGCAATTCTGCTCCGGTCCGCTCCGCGAGTAATTGCCACGGAACCAGATTGCTGTGGTGCTCCATTTCCGAAAGCAGAATAATGTCATGAGCACCGAGGTTGGCCGCGCCCCAAGTATTGGCGATTAGATTGATTCCTTCCGTGGTACCACGGGTAAAAACAATCTCACTTGGTGAAGAGGCGTTGATGAATTCCGCCGCACGTTTACGGGCCCCTTCGTAAGCCGCAGTCGCGCGGTTACTCAATTCATGGAGGCCGCGATGCACGTTACTGTTGTCCCGTTCATAGTAATGGGCCAAAGCCGCGATGACTTCGCGGGGCTTTTGTGTTGTAGCGGCATTGTCCAGATAGAGGAGCTTCTTTCCGGCCACTTCCTGATCCAGGACCGGAAAGTCCTCCCGGCGCTCTTTGGCCCAGGCAAGGGCTTCAAAATCCGTCACGCCCGAATCTGAAAGACTGTGAGAAGGTGTGCTCACCCTTCAGGGTAGGTATGGAACGAGGGCGGATGCAACGCGCTGGTTGACGAAGAATTGCGGCGCCCGGCTTCCTTTACCGCATCAGGTAACTCACCGGCAGGCGTGCGCCCTGCACCTTGGGCACGCGATAGCCGCGCAGACGGAGACTGTTGCCCAGGACGAGCACACAACTCAGACCCATGGCGAGGCTGGCGATGAGAGGTGTCAGGGTCAGCCCCAGGTAGAACCAGAGCGCTCCGGCGGCCAGCGGGATGGCGAGGCCATTAAAGATGAAGGCAAAGAAAAGGTTCTGACGCATTGTTCGCATCGTTCGCCGGGACAGCAATACGGCAGTGACCACCCCTTTCAGGTCATTGTTGATCAGCGTGACATCGCCGGCGTCGATCGTGATGTCCGCGCCATTGCCCATGGCAAATCCAATGTCCGCCTGAGCCAGGGCCGGGGCGTCGTTCACTCCGTCACCCACCATGCCGACGCCAGGCTGCTGTTTCTGCACATTCTGGATTTCGGTAACTTTATCATCCGGCATAACCCCCGCCACCACGTCACGTACCCGCACCCGATAGCCGATTTCCCGCGCCGTTTCCTCAGCATCACCTGTGACCATCAGCACTTTGAGATTCAGGCTCCGCAGGGTATGGATGACCGGATAAGAATCATCCCGGGGCTGGTCCGCAATGCCGATCACCCCGATGAGTCTGTCTCCCAGCGCCACGAAGACTACTGTCTTACCTTCGCTGGCGATTAATTCTGCTTTACGCTGGAAGCCGGTCAGGGAAATGCCGTGCTTACGCATCAGCGCGGTGTTGCCCACCAGCAGGCGGCCCTGAGGAATGTCTACCTTGATCCCAAAGCCGGTGTAGCTTTCGAAGTTTTCGGTGTGGAGCAGTTGGACGCCGGAAAGCCGGGCGGTAACGAGCAGCGCTTTGGCGATCGGATGCTCAGAGCCCTGCTCGGCGGATGCCGCATACCGGATCACATCGTCCTCATCATAGTCGTCCGTAGGCAAAACGGTGGCGACCTGCGGGGTGCCGGATGTGATCGTCCCGGTCTTGTCCAGCATCACCGTATGCAGTTGGGAAGTGCGCTCCATCGCTGTTCCGTCCCGAAAGAGCACTCCATTTTCAGCAGCCTTTCCCATCCCGACGATTGCTGCCGTAGGCGTCGCCAGACCCAGCGCACAGGGACAGGCGATGATGATTACTGAGAACGCGGCGATCGCGGCGTTGACCATTCCCACCGGACCGAGACCAAGCAGCATCCAGGTTGCCGCGGTGATAGCTGCCACAATGAGTATCACATAAACGAACCAGCGGCTGACCCGGTCAGCCAGCCGGTCAAAGGGCAGCCGCCCGGATTGCGCGGCCCGCAACCGGTTGATGATCTGGCGCAGCGCGGTGTCCTCCACCGTCTGTACTACCTTGCAGCTGAAGCTGCCGGCGCGGTTCAGGGTGCCCGCGTAGACCCGGTCACCGGGTTCTTTATCCATGGGCAGGGATTCCCCCGTGAGCACGGATTCATCAACCACCCCGTAACCGCTCACGATCGTCCCGTCCAGAGGCAGCCGTTCTCCCGGCCGCACCACCACCACATCGCCAATTCCCACATCGCCCACCGGAATCTCCACGATGTTTCGTTCCCTCACGATGCGTGCCGAAGGCGTTTGCTGCTGCTGGAGGTTGCCAATTGTTTCGGTTGTCTTGCGCAACGCCGTATCCTCCAGTAACCGGCCGAGCAGAAGCATGGTGGTGATGATGGCCGCCGTCTCAAAGTAGGTGCTGAAGGGCAGCAATCCTTCCACTGCTCCTGGAACCTGAAAAAGCTCGGGCCAGATCACCCCGACCGCGCTGTAAATGAAGGCGGTCCCGGTGGCCAGAGAGACCAGGGTGTCCGCGTTCGGTGTAAGTTCGCGAACCGCCCGATAGGCTCCCAGAAAGAAATCTGAGCCACACCAGAAGACGATCGGGAGTGCCAGGGCCAGCATGATCCAGTCATCCCAAGGTGCGGGCGGCCAACCCAGACCGGCCAGAGATATCACGCATACGGGAATGGTCAGCAGAAGCGCGGCGAAGAACTTGATCCGCCGAAGCCGGAAGGCTCGAGCGCCGCGTTCGGCGGCCTTTTCTTCTTCCTTATCGGACAATTGCGTCAGCCGCGCGGTGTAACCGGCTTCTTCCAGGGCGCGGATGATTTTCTCCGAAGTGGTCAGTTCACTGTGGTAGATGACCTGCATCTGCTTCTCCTCCAGCAGGACCGATAGCGAGTGGACGCCCACTGTGCTGCGCAGAAGATTGCGGATAGACATTTCGTCCGACTCATTCAGCTCACCCTCCATCGAGAAGGTCACCAAAGTTAGATCGTTGTTCGGATCCGGAGCTGAGTCGTCAGAGGTGGCTCGCCTCTCTTCAGGCGGTTCAGGAGAAGATGAGGAAGCTGGCGGGGGCGTCTCGGACATTTTGTCGGCGCGAAGGTTGCCGTAGGCGGAAGATTGAGATGCAGCAGACAAATCAGGTGGTGGAGTCACGGTTAGTGCTGATGCTTCGGAACAGGGTTGGCTAAGCCAATTATTTGCATGGGAACTGGAGGGGAAACATCGGCTGGAAATAACCTATACCTCAGACCGGTGATAAACATAAGTTAATCCTCATACAACATAAAATAACTTTCTATCGTTCCAGCCAAAGCTGCATCTGAGTGCGCCGCAACCGTCCACCCCCCGGAAGATTCGCTGTCGTTTTACCGGTCGAGACGTGACATAACTCCAGCGCTTCTTCAATCAGATCAAAGCCCGCGTCAGGCACCTTCTGCCGGGCCAGCCATTTTTTCATGGTCCGTCGCTGCAATGCGAGGGGCAAGGCGTTGAGCGCATAAACATTCAGTGTTAAGCCCTCGCCCGCGAGGCCAACTTCCTCGGTCAGTTCATCCAGATACTCGTCCTCCGCGCGCAAGATCTCCGCGAAGCGCCGCAGGCTGGGTGCCACGGGGCGGCCCATCTGGTCCTCAAGAAATGGCAAAACCCGGTGGCGCAGACGATTCCTCGTGAACTCCGGATCGGCGTTTGTCGCATCTTCCCGGAATTCCTGGCCGGTCTCGGAAAGGTACTGTCTCAGTTCCAGGCGCGTAATGGAGAGCAACGGCCTTAGGACCCGCAGGGCTGGCTCCTCGAGGAAGGTCTCCGGCGACATCCCGGCGGCACCGGAAGGTCCCGCCCCCCGAAGGAGGTTGAACAGAACTGTCTCTGCCTGATCGTCCGCGTGATGAGCCAGGACCACCGTGGTTGTGGAGAAGGATTTCCCGGCCCGTGCAAAAAAAGCGTGCCGGGCCTCGCGGGCTCCGGCTTCCAGGGAGAGCACCCTGCTTGCTGCAAAGGCACGAACATTCTGGCGCTCCGAGTAGATTGGCAGCGAAAGCGTATGGGCCAAACGCCGGACAAAAGCCTCATCTTCATCGCTTTCGGTCCCCCGCAACTGATGGTTGAGATGACAGATCACCAGCTTAGCCGCAGGCAGACATCCCGCCGCCTGAACCTCCCGAAGCAATCGCAACAAAGCCACAGAATCCGCTCCGCCACTAAGCCCAATCAGCCACGTCTCACCGGCGGGTTGCTCTCCTGCCAGGAAGCCTTCCAGGACGCGCTTCACTTTTTCTGACACCGAAGATTCCATTTCTCAGGCTGGCAAAGCCCAAGATGCTCCACTGGCGCCATACGCGAAACTGAATTCCGCCGGTGCCGGTGCGGTTACTTCCAGCCACTGGGCATTAACCGGATGTGCAAAACCCAATCGCCAGGCGTGGAGGAGATGTCGGGTTGAATCAGCCGCTGAGCCTCCCTTTCCATAGACTCTGTCTCCCACGATGGGATGTCCGATCTCTTTCAAGTGCACCCGGATCTGGTGCGTACGCCCGGTGTGAAGCCTGCACTGGACCAGAGATAATCCTCGGTCTTGTGAGATCTCCAACACCTCATAGCTCGTGTGCGCGGTTCGACCGGTCCCGTCACTCGTCGCGACCATTTTTTTGCGGTGCACCGGATGACGCTTAATCCCGAATCTGATTTCACCAGAGGCCGGGGCCGGGACGCCATGCACCACGGCGAGGTAGATTTTTCTGTTCTCACGCTCGGCAAACTGGCGCGCTAAGCAGCGATGCGCCTGATCATTTTTTGCGATGACCAGGGCGCCGCTTGTTTCTTTATCAAGACGGTGAACAATTCCGGGGCGCAACTCTCCGCCGATTCCAGATAGGACGTCACCGCGGTGATGAAGCAGGGCATTGACCAGGGTGCCGGAGGTATTGCCCGCTCCCGGGTGCACCACTAAGCCAGCCGGTTTGTTCACGACGATGAGGTCTGCATCCTCATAGAGAATATCCAGGGGGATATCTTCCGGCTCGGTCCCGGTGGAGACCGGAGCGGGCTCTTCGAGGTTTATTACATCACCCAGGCGTAATCTCGTGCGGGATTTTGTGGGTTGCTGATTCAGGAGAATATCGCCCGACTCAATGAGCGCTTGAATTCTCGCTCGGGAAAACTGCGGCAATTTCCGCGCCAGATAACTGTCCAGCCGTTCGCCGCCTTCTGCAGCTTCAACCGTGACCTCGGCTTTCATGGAGTGTGTTACTCTTTACGCCCGGAATGAGCGACTTCCGCAATCACTTCCTCCGGGGTCTGATTGCGCCACTCAATTTCATCCGCGTCGTTCCACAGCGTTTCCAGAGCATAGTATTCCCGCTTTTCCGGATTCAGGATATGCACGATAACATCCGTGAAATCCATGATGATCCAGCCACTGCCTACCTCTCCATCGACCCGAAACGGCCGCACCGCAAGCTCGTCCCGTGCTGCGACCTGGATGCCATCGCGGACGGCACGAAGCTGTGGCTCAGAAAATGCGGAGCAGATGACAAAGTAATCCGCCACGTCTGAAATATCTTTCAGACAAAGAATGCGAATGTCCTCCGCCTTTTTCTCCCAGGCTTGTTCGGCGCAGAAGCGGGCAAGATTTTCCCCTCCTCGAGCACCATTTGCAGGATGATGTGGTGTTTCGTGAGACAGTTTTTTGAGATGGTTTATGGTTTGTTCGTCCGGGCTACTCGTCTGGTTCCAGATAAAGTCTTTCGCGCTTTATAATATCGGCAACAGACGGATGGAGAAAATAGTCCACCGGCAGCCCCTCTGCAACCCGCTTTCTGATTTCTGTTGAGGAAAGGTCGAAATACCGGCCCGCTTGCGGAAAACCCGCCGGAATGTCAGCGTCGCGCCGGGCGAATACCACCATCGTGGCGAGGTCGCGCAGTTCATGAATGTCCTTCCAACGCTCCAGCCCATCCAGATTATCCGCCCCGATGAAAAGGAAAAGCTCCGCACCCGGGTGCTCCTCCGCGATCTCCCTCACGGTATCAATCGTGTAGGATGGCGGCGGGCGGTGCAATTCTCTGCCGTCCATAAACAATTGCGGGTCGTTCCGGACCGCCGCATTGACCATGTCAGCCCGCAGGCCATTGTCCGTCATCTTTTCGTCGGGGTGAAACGGACTCCGGTTCACCGGGATAAGAAAAAGCCGGTCCAGATGAAAAGTTTCCACTGCGTCCCTCGCCTGAATCAAATGACCCAGATGGATGGGATCAAAGCTGCCGCCGTAAATGCCGATGCGTCTGAAAGAGGCCAATAAATGGGGGGCAATGAGGGTTAATAGAGCAGATATTTCTGCCGCTGACGCGCAAAGCGCTGCACATCATTCTCCCAGCTCTTCACCATCTGCGCGGGGGTTTTTCCGGCGCGGATGTCATCCTGCAGGCTTTTGCTGCCATACACTTTCCAAAGAATGTCATATTCATCTCGATAACGCGCGAAAAGGTCCGGGTTCGCGTTACGGTTCGCATAGCTGATAATATGTAGATTTATGGAGGTCAAATCAGCCGTCGCCCGCGGGTTGATGTGGAAACGCACGCCGCCGCTTATCTTGGAAACTTTCACACCCGGCAAACGCTGCTGTTTCATGTAGTCATAAAATCCGTCGCCAAGAAAACGTCCCCGAATAATTTCAAATGGCCGGCTCCCAATGCCGATGTCGAAGCCCCCTCCCTTGACTGAGCCCGCAATGCCCGTGGCGATATAATAAAAAGGTGATTCACCATGAGGGATATTAGGAGAGGTCTGCGTCCAGCGCAGCCCTGTGTCTCCCCACACCATATTGCGGTGCCAGCCACTCATCTTGATTACGCGTAACCGGCACTTTTTCCGGCTCTCCAGCCACTTTTCATTATTTGCCATGTAGGCGATTTCACCTGCTGTCATGCCGTGACGGTAAGGCACAGGCACTTGCCCGACGAAGGACAGCCAACGATTTTCAATCATTGGACCTTCCATCAGAATGCCTCCCACCGGATTGGGCCGGTCCAGCACAACGAAGGTAATGTCTTGCTCCGCACAGGCATCCATACATTTCAGCATTGTGCTGATGTAAGTGTAACTGCGGCACCCGATGTCCTGCATATCATAAACGAGCGTATTGATACCCCTCAGCATTTCCGGCGTCGGCTTCCGGGTTTTACCATAGAGCGAATAGGCCGTCAGCCCGGTCAGTGAATCCGTCCGGTTACTGACATAGGCTCCGGCTTTCTCTTTGCCATCCAGACCATGCTCAGGGGTGTAGAGCGCCACCAGATTCACCTCTGGTGAACGGTGAAGAATGACTCGGGTTTTTTCGCCACTGCGATTGACCCCCGTCTGATTGGTTACCAGCCCCACTTTCTGACCGCGCAGCAAATCAAAGTTGTTCGCCTGCAGAACGTCGATTCCCAGCATGACCTGGCCTGAGGCCGGCTGGAGCCAGCAGGTCCCCCCAAGAGAGACCAGCGAAGCCAGGATAAAAAGTGCGGAAGGATGGAAACGACGTTTCGTTGGAGAGAGAAAATGCTGCATGGGCTTAAATACCTGTCAGGTGCCTCTGACGCACCGCTCTGGAAGGTGGCACTGAATCAGCCGCTCGCAAGCGGGAAGCGACCTTCACGCGCTTCAGACTTTACCCTTGGGCTGCAGGAGGCATAGTGCCGCCACTTTCAACCCGCTCTTTCACTGCCCATGATCTCCGCTGTTCCTGTCCCTGAGGTAAACGATCCGCACAGTCACCCCGGTCAACTTTTGCTCGTAGGCCTCCCCGGTCCGGAACTGGAGCCGGAAACGGCGCGTCTTCTGAGGGACATCCAACCCGGCGGCTACATAGTCTTTACCCGGAACCTGACCACGCCACAGGCCCTGCGCCGTCTTCTGGATGACCTCCGGGATCTCAGCAAGATCGAACCCATTATCACCATTGACCAGGAGGGTGGACGCGTCTCGCGCCTCCGCGAGTTTGGCCATGAACCGCCCAACGCCCAGCAGCTTCGTGAGCACGGTGATATCGAGGCAATCCGCGAACAGGGAAAGCTGACGGGCGAACTGCTGCGGCTGTTTGGCTTCAACCTGGATCTTTGTCCGGTTCTGGATATCTCCACAAATGACGATGCGGACAATAGTCTGCGCGGCCGCTGCTACGGCACGGGTGTAGAGCAAACCGTTGCATTCGCCGGCGCCTTCAATGACGCGCTGAGAGAAGCCGGAATCGCGTCATGCGCCAAACATTTCCCCGGCTATGGCGCCGCGGAGGTCGATCCGCATTGGGAAATGCCCGCTATTCGGCGAACCCGTGAGGAACTGGAAAGCTTTGAGCTGCAGCCTTACCGGCAGATGCTGGATCGCATCGACAGCATCATGACCTGTCACAGCTTTTTCCCGGCGCTCGAAGCGCAACCGCTGCCTGCTTCCCTTTCCGCCAGGATTATTCAGGAGCTGCTGCGTGACGAGATGCGGTACCAGGGTTTGATCATGACGGATGACCTTGATATGGGCGCTATTCTCAATACCTACGGCGCGGACGAACGGCTCAGCCTGGCTCTGGCTGCGGGAAATGATCTGCTCATGATTTGTCACCAGTTGGAGACCTTGCCCTCCGCCAAACGCACTCTCGATACCCAGCCTCCTGAGCATCTCGAACGCGCGTTATCTCACGTGGCTCGCTTTAAGGAAGGAATGAAGCCTCCGGTAACCTTTAGTCTGGATGAGTTCGAGCACATCAATCAGCGCATCTTGGAGCTGCGTGTGCGTGTCCTCGGAGAGGAACGCGCCCGGGAGCGCAGCCCGGAAGACGGCAAACGCAGTCCAGTCGAGACCTATTGAGCGGGCTGAAAAAGTATGGGAACCCCGCTCAAGGTCTGCTGGCTGCCTCAACATCCGCGCGGCGTGAGCTGGAGCATGCTCGTTTATTGGCAGGCGCTGGAGAAGTGCCGCCTCTCGAACCAGCAGAACGGTCTCGAGATCGGGACACCTTTTCCCGCTGGCCCGCCGTCGCGGCCGGTGTCTCAGGATGATAATCCGCTGTTCATCAATAGCATTCGGCGGCGTCTGATTTATCCGCTGCGGGTGGCTGCTTTACCCCATTGCGATATTCTTCATTTGCTGGATCATTCGGATTCATTTCTTCTGCGCTTCCTGCAGCAGAAACCCCGTCCGTCCATCGTCGTGACCGTCCATGATTTGTTTCCGCTCTGGGACGGGCTCGGGCAGGAAAGAATATGGATGGAAAGGATGCGTCGCCGTCTGCGCTGGATGCGTCAGGCTGATCTGATTCTGGCGGTATCGGAATTCACCGCGAGGGATGTGGAAGATCGAATGGAAATTCCGCGCGAGAGAATCCGTGTTTTGCCCCAGGGAGTGGATCCCTCGGATTTCAGCGGCGGAAAATGCTCTGTTCCTCCGGCCCTCAAACACTTGGCCGGTGAACGGTTTATTCTGAATGTCGGTTCAAACATTAACCGGAAAAACCTGAATATCTTGCCGGAAATCCTTGGGTTGCTTGGTGAAAATCATCTCGAAATCAAACTGGTTCGATCCGGCGAATATCTCACTGATCCACAGAAGCAACAATTTGAGGAAATGGGCGTGGGCGGGCGGCTGATTGAACTCGGGCAGGTCGATCAAAGTCAGCAGGTCTGGCTCTACCGGAACGCGCTCGCCTGCCTGGTGCCGTCCACCTTGGAGGGTTTTGGCTTGCCTGTTCTCGAAGCGATGGCGGCCGGTTGCCCAGTCGTCTGCAGCAGTTCTTCCAGTTTACCGGAGGCCGGAGGGGAAGCGGCTCTTTATTTTAATCCGCAAAAACCTGAAGAAGCCGCCGCGCATCTTGGGAAGATTTTTCGCGAAACACGTTTCCGTGATGAATTGATTCTGGCCGGCCGGCAGCGCGCTGCGAGTCTCACCTGGCAGAGGCATTTTTCAGAATTGAAAAATATCTATCACTCGCTTTACCGTGCTGCGTAGCATCGCTCGACCATCTCCAGCCAACTGTGAAGGATCAGCGTGTGCAGTTCCTGGATGCGCGCCGTTGTGTGGCTGGGAATTATAATGATGTGGTCCAGCTTGAGTTCTTTCATGCGGCCGCCATCTTTTCCCAGCAGGGCGATGGTCCGCATTTCGCGTGCCTTTGCCCGCACCATTGCGCGATAGACATTTTCGGAGTTTCCGCTCGTGCTGAATCCAACCAGGACATCCCCCGCTTTACCGAAGGCTTCCACCTGACGCGCGAAGATTTCTTCAAATCCATAGTCGTTCGCGATGCAGGTCAAGGCCGCACTGTCCGCCGTCAGACTCAGTCCTGGCAGGGCCTTGCGTTCCGCCTTATACCTGCCGCTTAGCTCTTCAGCCAGGTGCGCCGCGTCCGTTGCACTGCCCCCATTTCCGCAGGAAAGAATCTGCTGGCCTGCTTTGAGTGCGCTCAGGATGGTTTCACCGGCGGCGTCAATCTCCGGTGCAAGATTGCTGGTAGCCTTGGCGACGGCTTGAAGTTCTTCCAGTTGGTTCTGAGCAATGTTGTCCATGGTGGCGCTCGATTTGACAGGGCGCTATCCGAAGCATTGACACCCTTCATAGTTCAACCATTATCACCAAATTTTTCCTTCGGCCAAACTGTGTCTTTTGCCAATCTGCCTGAATCAACTCATTGAAAAGCTCTGCTGCTATCACCCCCGAAGATGGGCCCGTGACTGAAATCCCGGGCGCGGTCTGTGCGCCGGCTGGCTTTTCCGCAGGCGCGGTCCACTGCGGAATCAGTCAATGCGCGGTTGATCCGGACCAGGCTCGGGAGGATCTGACCCTGATTGTGAGCGACCGGCCGGCCACGGTGGCAGCGGTTTTCACCACCAATCAGGTCCAGGCCGCGCCGGTCATCGTCAGCAAAGAGCATTTGGCCCAGTCCGCGGAGCACCGCGCGGTCATCATCAACAGCCGCAATGCGAATGCCTGCAGCGGTGAACGCGGGCTGAACGATGCCCGCCGCACGTGCGAGCTCGTTGCCGAAGGGCTCGCGCTCTCCGCGCACGAGCAGGTCCTCGTCTGTTCGACCGGTCATATTGGCGAGTTTCTCCCGATGGACCGCATCACCCAGGGTGTGCGTGACCTGCCCGCCCGCCTCAGCAGCAACGAGAGCGCCGGAGAGGCCGCCGCTCGCGGCATCATGACCAGTGATGCCTTTCCCAAGGCTGGAGCGGTTGAGATCACTTTCCCGGATGGGGCTACCGTTCGCCTCGGAGCCATCGCCAAAGGCGCCGGTATGATCGAGCCAAACATGGCCACGATGCTGGCCTTCCTCACCACGGATGCCTTCGCCCCCCGGCCTGTTTTAGAGGAGATGCTTCGTGGAGCCGTTGACCACAGCTTCAATCGCATCAACGTCGATGGAGATTGCAGCACAAATGACTGCGTTTTCCTGCTCGCCAATGGTGCATCAGGCGTGACCCTGGACGGCCATGCCACGCGACTGGAAATCTTCGGTCAGGCTTTGCAGGCGCTTTGCCTGCGGCTGGCCCGGCTCATGGTGGAGGACGGCGAGGGGGCAACCAAGTGTGTGCGCATCTGTGTCACCGGCGCTCGCGATTGTGCTGACGCGGAAAAAGTCGCTCGGACGATTAGCCGCTCTCAACTGGTGAAGACTTCGTGGTGCGGCAACGACCCGAACTGGGGCCGCGTCATGGATGCCATCGGTTACAGCGGCGCCAGCCTGGATCCCGCCCGGATCAGCATTTCCTACAATGGCACGCCCGCCGTCCGGAATGGAGAGCGTGCCGCGGACCTTGATTTTTCTGCCCTCAAGCAGATCGTGTCCCAAAGTCACTTTGATCTGGAGATCGACCTCGGCCATGCCACAGGAAGTTTCTGGCTTTACGCGAGTGATCTGTCCCCGGCCTACGTGAAATTCAATCTCCGTGAGTAGGCCCTCAACGAAACCATGGAAGAACTATCCCGTATTGTCGGCGGTGAGGAGAAACTCACCGCCAAAGCCCGCGTTTTCATTGAGGCGCTTCCCCATATTCTTGAGCTTCGGGGCAGCACCGTCCTCGTCAAAGTGGGTGGGAGCGTGATGGAGGACGATCAGCTTACCGCGCGCATGGTGCGGGACGTCGTCCTGCTGCACGCGATCGGCGCCAATCCGGTTGTCGTGCACGGCGGGGGCAAGGCAATCACGGCCAGGATGCGAGCAGAGGGAATCGAAGCCAGATTTGTCAACGGCTTGCGGATTACCGATGAGCGCTCGATCGCCCTTGTCGATGATGTGCTGGAAAACGTCGTCCAGAAACGGATCGTGGAGATGATCCAGGAAAAGGGCGGGCAAGCAAGAGCTGTCAGCGGAAAGAGGGTTTTCCGGGCCAGGAAAATAGATTCGCGCTCCGATGATACCGGTGAGCCGGTCGATCTCGGATTCGTTGGTGAAGTGACCCGGACGGATCCCGGGCCCGTCATTGATGCCATGCATCACGATGCCATTCCCGTCGTCACTCCTCTGGGCGCGGAACGCGGTGGAAAGGTTATCTACAATATAAATGCCGACACCGCGGCGGGTGCGTTGGCCATCCAGCTGAAGAGCGTGAAGGCCGTTTTTGTCAGTGACGTCCCCGGCATCATGCGCAATCCGGAGGACCCGCGCAGCGTCCTTTCCAACGTCAACGAGAGCATGGTCCAGTCCCTCATCAAAGACCGCATTATCGCCGGCGGCATGCTCCCCAAAGTGGAGAGCGCCCTCGGGCTGGTCGCCGCAGGGGTAAAGTCAGTCCACTTCGTTGACGGACGGCTGCCGCATTCCCTCCTTCTTGAATTACTCACCGATGACCGCGTTGGTACAAGAATCGGCGCTTGATCCGGCAGGATATTCGCCGGATGTAACAAAATCGCCTCCACAGAAGTTTGAAATCGCGGATAGCCATTGCGGCGGCTAACAATCCGGGTTGTTTGGCACACCCACTAGACCAGTCAGTCCTGATGCGGCCGAGGCGGTGAATGACACACAATTAGATAATCCTTCAGGTGCCCACAGGCCCGCACCTTCCCCAGTCCGTTACGAGGTCAGCGCCTTTGGACTCAGGTTAGCACGTCCTGTTTCTTCGAATGATCCCGCAGATACTCCTAAATCTCTTTCCATGGTGAGCGACGAACAACCCTCAAACCCTGCTGGCAGCGCCGCAACGATTTCTGAATCCTCTGCCGCTCCCGTCACGGGCGCCCCGGAAAGCGGCGGCCCAGCCTCTAACGCACCGGCCACTCCCCTTTACTTTAACCGCGAGTTGAGCTGGCTCGCCTTTAATCGCCGTGTTCTCGCGCAGGCTGAATCCAATTCCTATCCACTCCTGGAACGCATGCGTTTCCTGAGCTTCACCAGCTCGAATCTGGACGAATTCTTTGAGATCCGGGTCGCTGGTCTTCTTCAGCAGCGGGAAAGTGGCACCACCGAAGTGGGGCCAGACGGCCTCTCGCCGCGGGAGCAGCTTAAGCGCATTGCCGAGACGACCCAAAAGATGGTTCGGGATCAGTATGCCTGCTGGCAACAGCAGATCGTCCCGGAGTTTAAGGAGAAGGGCATCGTCTTCAAAAGCCGCGATGAGTTGACCAGTGAGGAAAATGAGTGGGTCAAACGCTATTTCGCCCAACAGGTTTATCCCGTTCTTACACCGCTGGCCTTTGATCCGGCCCATCCATTTCCTCAGATCGGAAATAAGGAACTCAATATCCTCGTCTGGCTCGACGACCCGGATACGCCGGAAACGGAAACCTTCATCGCCGTTGTGCCCATTCCGCGAATCCTTCCGCGTGTCGTCCGTCTCGATCTGCGCCCGGACTACACTCCAACCTATGTTTTCCTTAGTGATATTGTTAAAACCTTCGCGGATCAACTGTTCTCAGGTTACCGGGTGCGCGGTGCCTGGGCATTCCGCATCACCCGGAACAGTGATCTCTACATCGATGAGGAGGAGGTGAAAAATCTCCTCCACAAAATCGAACAGGAACTGGTCAATCGCAAAAGAGGTGCCGCGGTCCGGCTCGAAATCGAAGCCGGCGTCAATCCCTTTCACCTCAGCAAACTCATTGAAGAAACGGAACTGCCGCCGGATTTTGTTTATCTCATCAATGGCCCAATTAATCTGCTCCGGCTTTTTACGGTTTACGACGTCATTGACCGGCCAGACCTTAAGTTCAAACCGGTCCAGCCCTTTGTTCATCCTCAGCTCCGCAATAAACACGACTTTTTTGACAATATCAGTCAGCAGGATTTTCTCCTCCACCATCCGTTTGAAAGCTTTGATCCGGTGGTCGATTTCATTTCCTGGGCCGCGGAAGATCCCGGGGTTTTTGCGATCAAACAAACCCTCTACCGGACCAGTGGTGATTCTCCCATCACCAAGGCGCTCATGCGCGCTTCTGAAAATGGTAAGCAGGTCACCGTGCTGGTCGAACTGAAAGCGCGTTTTGATGAGGCCAATAATATCCAATGGGCCCGGATGCTGGAAGAAGCAGGGGTCCATGTCGTTTACGGAATCGTTGGGCTGAAAACGCACTGCAAATTATGTCTCGTTGTCCGCCGCGAACCAAAGGGGCTTAAACTCTACAGCCATTTGGGTACGGGAAATTATAATCCCAAGACGGCCCGTGCCTACACTGACTTCAGTTTCTTCACGGCCCGCGAGGATATTACCTCGGAGGTCGCCGAAGTCTTTAATGCCCTAACCGGTTTTGCGCGTGAACCGGAATTCAGTAAACTCTGGGTCGCTCCCTATAACCTTCACAACGAAGTCATCCGGTGGATCAAACGGGAGGAGGAGAATGCGCAGGCTGGAAAGAAGGCGCGCATCATGGTGAAGGCCAATAGCCTCATTGATAAACCGGTCATCGATGAGCTGTATTTGGCCTCCCAGGCCGGCGTCCAGATCGACCTGATTATCCGCGGGATCTGCGGCCTGGTGCCTGGTGTGCCCGGGCTCAGCGAAAATATTCGGGTGCGCAGCATTCTGGGGCGTTACCTGGAGCATAGCCGTGTCTTCTACTTCGAAAACAGCGGCGGCCAGCCCATTATCATGCTGGGCAGTGCGGACTGGATGCAGCGTAACTTTTACCGCCGCATCGAATCCATCTTTCCCCTCGAAGATCCGCGTCTCCGTGAGCGGGTCATGCATGAAGTCTTCGATACCTACCTGCGGGACAACACCTTTGCCCATGAACTCCAGTCAGATGGCAGCTACCTCCCGGCAGAAAACCTGCTGGACCCGGAAGATGATGCTCCTTTCAGCGCCCAGAATCATCTCTCGCAACGCGCCGAATACCTGCGCCAGAAGACCGAGAAGGCGGCGCAGGCCTGAAGACGGCCCGTCCGCCGGGGAGAGATGAATTTATGCGGAAAATGAAAGCGCGCCGCTTGTCAATTCCAGTGATTCTGATAATTATGAAGAAAGCTCCTAATTTACATACGTCCCATCCCGGTGACCTTCACGCTCTTTGCCCCTGTCCATGTCCCGTGCACTGAGCCGTGCGGCCCTCTCTTTTCGCAGTTTCAGGCCGGCTCGGGCGTCGCCAGCGCTTAACTCAACCCGTCCCAGACCCTTTACCAGTGAATAGCCCGCAGCCTAACCGGGTCATGATTCATCAAGGAAGATGACCAGAGCCTATTGGATCGTCCGCAATCAGAAGCGGGAGGGACCATACACCGCAGCCGTCCTGGTGGAAAAGCTGTCTGCCGGTGAGGTCACTCAAAAGGATTTTGTCTTTTACCCGGGCTGCAAAGGTCTCGAACGCATCGCCGAGGTGGAAGAGCTGCAGCGTGCTCCGGCTCAGCCTCCCGCTCCCGCCCGGTCAGAACCTGTCGCGGTCCAGGGGCGCACCGCCCCTCAGCCGGGCCCGTTGCAAAGAAGTCCAGGCAAGGCAAATTCTTCTCAACCGGCCCACGCCGCCGAAGATCACCTCGAAGCCGGCCGGAACGGAAGCGTCCACCAGGAACTGAATGCTTCACCTCCTCCCAAGGCTCGCCTGCCAAGCAAGCCGCCGGCGGATGCTCCCATCCTTGTGAAGGATTCCACGCGCATTCTTTCAAGGCGCGAGCTCAAAACAGAGGCGGACAGGGTCAAGAGGCTCGCGAGCCTCTATCAATCCCACGATGATGGTGACGCCGTGCCGCTGCGCCGACAGCAACCAGCCGTCGAGCCAGGGCCAATTTCAGTCCCGCCCAATGAAGAGCCCAAGCTTCCGCCTGCTCCGGACTCTGTTCCTCCCGCTGAGCCCAAGCGCAGCAGCCGTGTGCTCTCACGCGTGGGAGAAAACCCGAGGGAGAAGACCGAGCTTATCCCTAACCAGGCGATCTCCGCCGCGCAGAAGCGTCAGACGGACCGGCCTCATCCGTTCCAGAAAAAGCGGGCGCCGATGGATGATCCCCTACGGCACTCAGAACCTCGCCAGGAAGATCAGTTTCCCATTCCGCCCTCCAGCAAACTAACACCGAAGAATCGCGGTGGCAGCCGGGATCTCTATGGCATGCAGACCCAGATCGTGCCGGACACCGTTCCGCACCCGCCTAAACCGGACCCGGAGATCAATCCGCTCCAGTCGGCCGTGGACCCATTCGCAAATCTCGGCGAATCCAATCACGTGCAGCAGGATGGTAAAGGTCTCTACTCCGACGGTCAGTATGAAGGAGTGATTCGCCTGCGTGAAACCGCCCCGGTAGAAGCGGAGGCAGGTGACAGCCCGTCGGAGGACGGCATCCTTCTCGTAGAGGCGCTCTACCGCAAGCGTGACGAGGCCCTGGAAGAAGCCCGGCGCCACCAGCAGCAAGTTCCGGAACCGGACTTTGTGAACAGCTTGGGTATCGGTTTCCGTCAGATGCGGCAGATGAACTGCTCATTTGCCATCTGGCCGGTGCGCCTCCGGGACTTTCGCGCTTTCGCCGATGCCTCCGGATATGATGCCGGCCCAAAGTGGCGCGAGCCTGACTTTCTCCAAACCGACACCTGCCCCGTCACCTTTGTCAGTTGGCTGGACGCCACCGCTTTTTGTCAGTGGCTGACTGAATACGAACAATCCGTCGGGCAGATTCTGCCCTCGCAGGTCTACCGTTTACCGGCTGATCTGGAGTGGAGCGTCGCCGTAGGCATCAGCTACGAGTCAGGTCAGACACCCGCGGAACGGCACCTCGCCGATGATGAGGATTACCCCTGGGGAGGAATCTGGCCGCCGCCTGAGGGGGCCGGGAACTACTGTGACCTGAGCGCGAGCAGAAAATTCGGCTGGGATCCAGTGAGTGACAGCTATGATGATGGTTATATCTATACCTCGCCCGTGGGTCAGTTTACGCCCACTCGCGAAGGCCTCTACGATATGAGCGGCAACGTCTGGGAATGGGTTTACGATTGGTTTGATGCTGAACAGGGCAAACGAACCCTGCGGGGAGGGTCGTGGACCAGCTCGGATCCTGAGGAGTTATTGTCCTCCGCGCGTCTGGCTGACCTTCCCGAAAACCGCCGTGGCAAAAATGGCTTCCGCATCGTTTTGACCAACGGCTAGCCGCGGGTCGTCATGATATCTACCCGATCCTCTTCTCGTCCTGTCCCTGCGCTTCCTGCTCTCTTGATTCCATTTTTCGCTTTTGGTGAAGCCTGCGTCCCTCCAGCCGCCGGCGGATCACTCGGGCCGAGAGCCCGTCGAGAAAATGGAAATGTTTCCCGTAAAGGAAAGTCCAATCCGGCAGATAGATTCGCGGAAAACCATTCACATTCCGGTTAATTTTTCTCGCATATTTCGGCCCGTCCATCTCCCGGCCATGCAGAATTTTCGCACCTATCCGGCCGCAAACCATCGCCGGGAAAACCGTGCGCACATTATATTCCGGGGCCAGAATGTGGAATCGAATATCGGACTCAAAAAGCACTTTCCGCAGTGACGCCTGATCACCCCGGTGCGCTTTGGAATACTGTGCCGCCCACCGCTCGATAAGCGCACGCACCCGATCATTCATATGAAAGTAAATAACCCCGGAATTAATTTCTGGCAGCCATTCCGGCACACCCTCCATTGGCACCGCCTGCCTGATTGGTTCATAAGCTCCGGCAATCTCGAAACGCGGGCCAAGCTCAAATAACTCCGTAAAATCCTGGCAGACGTAAGTATCGGTATCCAGGAAAATAGTCCGTTCATACGGAGAACCTTGAATCGTCGAAATTTTGTCGAAAAAGGAGTAAGCCGGTTGAGAGAGTTCAATTACCTGATCAAAACCGCCGGCTCGACAGCGTTCCGGATCATCCGTGAACACACAGACCGGAACCTGCGGCATAATTTCCTTTAAGGACTTTACCGACTCAATCGCCTCGTCAACAAATCGTGCTCCGGTCGCACAGTAGATTACGCCCCGCTCTTCCATCACATCAAAGGTGAACTATTGCCCCGCCGTGAGACTGACGATGCTCTCCGGAGGCATCATCACGGGAAACTCTCCGCCCTGGACCGACGCAGCCGGAAATTCCTTAAAATCTTCCTCAGCCGTCGTGCGGTAGGGAGTAAGCCCCTGCACATAGTCAAGCCCCCGCAATTTCAGCACGACTTTCTGTTCCTCAGCCTGGGGATTAATCATTACTATGGAAAGAGCGCCCGTCTCCGGATGCCGATACGCGCTCGCCTGCACCGTGCCAAATCCTGGTTCAGCTTGGATCCGCTGGCTGCCGACCGGTATCGTTCGGGAAAAATGCATCGTCGCATACGTCTTCTTGGTAGCCGTATTTCTAACTGCCAGCCCATGGGTGCTTTTCTCTTTCTCGGAGATCTGCCACGGGACAAACGCCGAGGCATTTCCGCCGACGAGCGAGTTGTGAATAGCCTGTGCCACACCGCTTTTTACCGGTTCCGGCCAGTCATGTCCTTTTGTGCCGCCTTCGGTCATCCAGTAGGGTTTGTCATACTTCTCAATCAACTCCCACAATTTCGCGGATGATTCCTCGGAGACGTCCGCCACGACCCCGTCCGTATATCCATGCGTCGCCAGGCGGTCGATATGTTCCGCCGATGGTCCAGTCATCAGCACTTCGACCATTGTGCTCGTGCCGCCCTGGTAAAGATGACCCGTCATATCTTCAGGCGCGAAGATCAGGATATCTCCCAGACCAGCCTCTTCCAGCGCCTCTCCCAGCATCGATGTGACCTTCGCGAGGTCTTCCGCCGTCCAGACACAACTGCCATACCACTGACTGAAGCGCGGTTCATTTGTCGGGCTCACCGCATACAGCGCGATACCTTCGCGCTTGTGCCATTCCGCCACCGCAACCAGCCAGGCCACGAAATGCTCATACTTTTCTGGATCTACCCGGTTTTTACTTCCTCGGTAATCAGTCGCCAGAATCGCTTCGTTTTTGTTGCCGGGTAATTGGTTGCCATCGGCCCGGTTAAGTTTCATCCACTTCGGCGGGCTCCACACGGAACCAATGATTCGCACGCTCGAATCTGCTTTCTTCGCTTCTTTGGAAAAATTTGCAAAAATCTGCCCGCCATTGTCCAACTCGATGCGGTCCGCCGAGATTTCACGGGGATCTTCTACTTCTGGATGCAGGAAGCCATTCAGTGATTCGCGCACGATATTCAGACCCACTTCTCCCAGATAAAAATCTCGGACGAATTCCGGCGTGTAGACTTCGCCCGGGAAAGGGCCCCACGAAATCAGACACGTGCCGAAACCTTCAATCGCCTGATAGGTTGTCTTGGAATCGATCTCGATCGTGATCGCATCATCTTGAGCAAAGACAGATGGCATGGGTGAGACGGTCCAGGCCGCCATGGCACTCGTCAAAAAAAGCAGGGAGGACTTTTTCATCATGAGTTCAGAGTGGGGGACATCTGGTGGCGAGGCAAGCCTCTCTCGCCAGATCCTTCGGTGAATTCAGTTGATCACCTTTTTCGCTATCTCCAGCCAGTTCTGGATCATGGCCAGCGCCGACGGATTGTCCCTCATCCACAGTGCCGCGATCTCAAGATAGTCTGGTGAGGGATCCAGAGGCAGACAGCGGATGCCCCAGGGTAGACTGAACGTCAGCCGCCATGCTCATGGCCGGGGGGATATGCGTATTCGATAATCACCGTGGCTGGAATTCCGCCCGAAACTGCATTCGACTGCGTCGAACGAACGTTCGTTCCTGCACGCGCCTTCTTCCCACATTTTCTCTCTTTCTTCTGCCCCGAACGCCCCGGACATCCCGGACGTGATGCGCTCTTCCCGGAACCGGTTTATCTTGTTCCGTGCCCCCTCAACTCATTCCCTTCGCACCGGCCAGAACCCGGACTGTTGCGATCCTTTCGCCGGGTCGATCACGCTATCCTGTGCCTCGACCGACCCACCCGGTCAGGCTCCTCGGCGCTCTTCTTCTGATCGATCCTTCTCGCGGTCCCGGCCCTCTTCTTTTTCCATTTTACTGAACGTTCAGTAAAACAGCCGATATAACTCGTTCAACTTCAATGTTTTCGATGCCCGCTTTCTTCTCTCTTTTCATTTACCGAACGGTAAAATGCGCGCCAGAAGGGTTTCAAAAATCCGCCACACCTTCCTTGCAAATCTTTCGAAAGTTTTGAAAATTGCAAAGCATGTCGGCTGCACTGAAAACAGATCCCCCTCCTCCGACACCGTCAGGGCCGGTCTCCTCCACTCCTCCATCAGACTCCGCCTGCCCGCTTCAGGCCGCGCGGGACGCCTTTATCGCTCAATGGGGCGCGATGGGCAGCGCCTGGGGCGTGAACCGGACGATGGCGCAGATCCATGCCTTACTGATGATCTCCAGTGATAGCCTGAGCACGGATGAGATCATGGAGGAGCTGAAGATCAGCCGTGGCAACGCCCATAGTAACCTGCGTGAGCTGGTCGGGTGGGGACTCATCCGGAGCGTAATCCGCAAGGGAGAGCGAAAGGAATTCTTCGAGGCGGAAAAGGACGTCTGGAAGATTTTCTGCACGGTCGTGCGTGAACGGAAACGCCGTGAAATTGAGCCGATCCTCGAGGTGCTGGCCAGTTGCCGGGCCCAGACCGCCGATCTTGATGGTCAGGAAGCCCAGGCTTTTCATCGGCAGATCGCCGCCATTGACGATTTCGTCGGTATCGCCAGCAAGGCCATGGACCGTGTTGCCGCGCTGGAGGAATCCAAATTCTTGCCGCTCGTCCGGAAATTCTTTACGTGATATGGATTGCGTGGTCCAGCGGTGAGCTGGCTTCCCCAGAGTCGCGATGATTTGGTTCCCTCACAGATTTTTCGCAGGTACTTCCCTCAGGTGTCGCCTTGCGGTTGTGCCCCTAGCGCTCGTTTCCTTTGGTGGAAACGTCCACGCGCAGGAGAATATTCTCATCGAGCCACCCCTCCCCGACGAAACGGAGGCCGGTCAGGTGCTCTTTGATGATGAAGAAGCTCCCCCAGAGGCCGCGCCCACTCCTCCGTCTGAGCTCCAGGCAGGGGCTTCGTTTCAGGGCGTCACGGCCCGCGCCGTCTCGGACGGTGATGCGGCTGAGATCCAAAGGGACGCATCCGGGCAGGAAGTGATTCCTCTGGCCGGGGTCTGGCTTTACAAAGCAGAAGAACTCATGCCGGCGCGGCACGCCGGAGAGGGGCCATACATCAGTCTGCCCGGTCGCACCTCTCGTCACCCTTGGTCGGAGCGCGATCTGGACACGGAAGGTTGGCGTGAAATGGTCCTGCCAGGCCCTTGGGAGGAGCAGGCTTTTGCCTTTGACGGTATCACCTGGTGGCGGCGAACGTTTGTCCTCCCGGACGATTGGGACATTGATGTTGCGCATCGGGTGCAGCTTTCGCTCGGAGCCCCTTCCGGCGCGAGAGATGATGTTACGGTATATCTGGATGGTCAGGAACTCCCGCGCTCTGAACATAAAGACCTAACCTTTGCCTTGGCGCCTTCCCAGGTCGGTCCCGGACGGGAACACGTCATTGCTGTGAGGGTGACCGATGCGCAGGGCCCGACGGGTCTTATTGGCTGGCCAGATGATCTTTATCTGGAGGCTGTGCCGCTCAGGCTCAGTGAGAGCAAGGGTGAGCAACCAGCAGGGAGGCTTTCCCTCGCCGGTCCCTGGCGCTTCGAGATTGAAGACTTCCAGTCCGGCGGGACGGCCGGGCAGGAAGAATCCGGTCGCGGGCTGCAGGCGGGCTGGCATTTACCGGAGTTTGAGGATACCGCCTGGCAGGAGTTTGCCCTGCCCGGTGCCCTGGAAGACGACCGCTTTGAGCACGATGGCGCCATTGTCTTTCGCAGGGAAGCCGTGATTCCGGATGATTGGGCGGGCTCACCACTCACCCTGCACCTCGGGCATCTGGCGGACGCGGACCGTGTCTGGTTCAATGGCAGTTTCCTCGGTGAATCCGCCAACAACCGGGTCGCAATCCCTCTCCGCCAATACAAGGTCCCGGCCGAGATCGTCTTGCCCGGACGGAATGTCATCACTGTCCATATTTTTAACCGCCAGTTTGAGGGCGGGTTTCTCGGGCCCGCCGAGGAAATGAAGCTGACTCCGGGGTTCGCTGGAGAACCTCTTCCCATGGGGGATAATCCTGAGCCGGCTGAGGTCGAGCCCCTCGAAATTGGCGACGGCCTTGATGAAATTCTCGAAGAGGTCGCACCGGAGTCGGAGCTGCTTAACCTCCCGGAGGACGCCCGGGAGCTTGTCGGCTCTCCGGCCCTGCACACCGAAACGCCCGCGGCCGAAGTTTTTCGCCCGGCTCGGGCTCGCTGGGCTCCAGAATTTTCCATCGCCCAGAGCGATCCCAACGCTCGGACGGCCGCCGATATCCCCGGACCGGACGAAATTGTTTTTCCGGACTTTCGCTTTGCCGGAATTCAAAGCGGTATTCCGGCTGAAGATTCCCTTTCTGTCGTGGCCAAGGTCGACGATTTCGGTGCTCGAGCCAATGACGGCAAGGATGATCAGGAAGCGATTGAGAAGGCGATTGCCCAGGCCGGCGAAAGCCCATCGGGCGGCGTCATCCTTTTTGGCCCGGGTACCTACCATTTCTCCCGGCCCTTGATCATTGAAAAGGATGGCGTGGTGCTGCGGGGAGCCGGACAGGAGCAGACGACGCTGGCCTGCACCTATGCCCCTTCGCGAAAGTCCGTCCGCATCACTCAACCCGCTGATGGTTCGAACGTGGGACCATTCAGCTATCTGGAAGCTCACTGCGATGAAGATCGCCTCGAAAAACTTGAGCTCTACCTGAATGATACGTTGATCACCCGCCGGCGTGCCCGCGGTCGGGGAGGGGACTACAAAACCGGTTGCTATCTCTTCCAGGTCAAGGACCGGCTGTCCGCTCTGACCCGAGGCCAAGTGGAACTCCGCGCCGTTGCGACGTGGCAGGATGGCACCGTCGCCGAGGATGCTCACACCGTCCATCTGGACATGGACGCCCCACGCCCCCCTGAGGGCACGGTCCGTCAGGGACCGCTCAGCGCCGCCATCAATTTCCGGGGCGATGAGATCTCCGGTCGCGCTGAGCCGTATTTTCTCGCGGCCGATGGCCGGCGCGGCGAGACTTCGCTCGAGCTCGGTCAGCTTGCCGAGACCCTCGCTCCGGGCGACGCCGTTCTTCTCAGCGCCCGCTCGACCCCTGGTCTTCAGGCGCTCCTGGAAAGCCCGGACGCCAGCATTTCCCGCACCGTCCTCCTTCGCGTCGAGGAAGTGGACCGGGCGCGGATTCGGGTCAATCAGCCCTTGCGTCTGGATTTTCCGAAGGCAGCGGATAGCCGGATCATCGAGCATTTTCCCATCCGGCGCGCGGGGGTCGAACACCTTACTCTCACACAGGAGGTCGATATGGGCCTGCATGGGATCGCCTTCACCCATGCCTGGGAATGCTGGGTACGTCACGTCACGGTCCGCAAAGCTGGTCGCCGTCCGGTCAGCTTCGGCGTCTCAAAATTTTGCGAGGTGCGGGACAGCACCTTTGAAGACGCGTGGCGTCCGCCGTTCGAAGGCACGGGTTTTGTGGGCTGGAGTTCGTGCTGGGATAGCCTGATGGAAAACGTCACGGTCCGGCGGCTGCCGCATAGTCCCTCCTTCCAATGGGGTGCCAGTGGCAATGTCATCCGCGCCAGCACTTTCACGGAAGCAGGAGGCGCCTTTGCCACCGGTTGGGCCACAGAGAATCTCCTGGAGAATTGCGTCGTCGCCGCCAGTGACCGCCGGGGCTGGAACGGTCAGGGACTGACCGTGGGGGCGCCGGGGGAAGGCCGCGGAGGACCCGGAGGTGGACCGCGCAACGTCATTTACAACAATCGCATCACCAGCCCACGCACCGGTATCTGGCTCGGCGGGATGAATGAGCGCTGGCTCATTCTTCACAACGTCATCACGGTGCAGCGCGGCCCGGCCATCTATGCCCAGCGTCATTCCCTGGGACACCTGATCAAAGGCAATACACTTAACCTCGCTCAGCCCTGGCAACCCGCCATCCGCCTCAAAGATGCGGATTGCCTGCATCTCGAAATCATTGGCAACACGATTAACGGCACCAGCCGCATCCTGGCCGGCCGCGGCAAACCGGGCCTCCTCCGGGACAATGTAGTGGATCCAGCGTGGCCTGGCCTGAAAGAGATCGGCGGTGAGCAAATTGAGGTTAGTTCCGCAGCGGAAGATTCAGTTTCGACCCCGGGCCATCCGCCGTTATCGATTCTGGAATGGCAGCGGAGCAGCAACTAGCAGGCGTCAGAGGACAGGGCCATTTTCCCTTTGCATCTTCCTGAACAAACGTATAATTCAGGCGTCACATTCCGGTGCGCGGCGGACGCCACTCCGGGATTGCTTTGGCTCACTTAAAAGTTAAGTTATACAAAACAAAGCAGCTCTGGACGTCTCTTCATCCTTCCGCTCTTTCGCCATGAACGCACTCCGCTTCAATCCGAACCTCAACCCCGTCGCGCTCCTTGCCGGCAGCGTGCTGGTCATGATCTTTTTATCCTGCCCCGCCCGCGCTGAGACCTACACCATCCAGCCCGGCGATACACTTTCGGCCATCGCCCAGCGCTTTGGCACTACCACGCAGGCCTTGCGCGAAGCCAACGGCCTCGAGACCGGCACTGACCAGATCAACGCTGGCGCCACCCTCAAGCTGCCAGGCGGCGGATCTCCGGCCGCGGCATCTTCCTCCCCCGACGAAAGGCGCGCGTCCCGCGAAAGCGGCGGGGAACGCCAGCACACGGTGGAGGAGGGGGATACTCTTTCCAGTCTCGCCCGCCAATACGGGGTGAGCGTGGATGAATTCATGCGCGTCAACCGGCTGGACAGCGCAACCATCCGTCTCGGGCAGAATCTCTATGTTCCTCGTGCTGAACCCGTCTACCCGGGAGGACCACCCCCGCAGTCACGACCGCCCCGCAATGTGCCGCGTGCCCTGCCGGTCAATCCCCAGCCCGCCCCGTCTGCGCCAAAGCCAGAGCAGACGGAAACCAACACGAACCGCCGCCCCTCGACTCCGTCTCATCCGGCGGCCAGCCGTAGCCGGAGCACAGGAGACAGTCGAGACGTGGTGGCTGGCGATACCCTCCTCGGCATCGCCCAGGAATTCGGTGTCAGCGTGAACGCCCTACGCGAGGCCAATGGACTGAGCGATGACACGATTATCATCGGGCAAACCCTGAAGATTCCCGCGCCAGGCAGTGAAGGACGCAGCGCGCCGGCTGCCCCTCGCCAATCCGAACAACCCGAGCAGAGCACGGACGATGAGGATGATCAGCCCGTTTATTCCTCGGTCACCCCGGGCGGTGGCGGAGTCCATGAGGTGACCGATGGCGACACCCTGTTTGGCCTGGCGCGCCGCTATAAAGTCAGCGCGGAAGCTATTCGCAATGCCAACAGCCTGGGTGATAATGACATTATCATCGTCGGACAGAAACTGCGCATACCCAAACAAGGCGAAGTTGTCCGCCGTCCTGAGCCGGAGGCCGAGGAAAAACCGAAACCCGCACCGAGGAAAGAACCGGAAATCGCGGAGGGCCCGGTCCGTTCCATCACGCCCGCTGCGACAGGCCAACCGGTCTGGGAAGAGCGCAGCCATTATCTGGATCTCGTCGCGGCCAATGCTTCGACTTCGTCCCCGGAACAGATGGTGGAGCAAATGCGGGAATCGCGTAACCGCCAGACCGCGAATGAACGCACGGCCCCCAGAGAAAGTGCCGGGAAAGTGCATGTGGTGCAGCCGGGTGATACCCTTTGGAAAATCGCCGTCGACCACGGGACAACGATCGATTCCCTGCGGGCGATCAATCCCAGGCTCGCAGATACGGATAAAATCATCGTCGGCCAGAAAGTGGTCCTGCCGTGAGCAGCCGCCACCGCAGATAGCTTGACGTGGTCCGTGGTGAATTGTCTCACGGTCGCAGGATTTGATTGCCGGATCGCCCGCGTGGCGTCTTAGTGGAGGCGTGAAAGTGTGTTTGTTCCCCGGAATTCGGCGGGTCGTGGTATACACGATCTGCAGTTCATTCTTGGCCGCGGTGACCGTGGAGGGCACCGGCACGACGGTGATCTTTGAATACGCTGATGAATCGGGCTCAGGTGATGGACGCGAACGCGCGTTTTATTGGGTTGAGGAGGTGGAGCCGGTCGCAGAATAACCTGAATGGTTTGCCCCCTGAAATACTCGTAGAAAGAGAAGACGCCCGGCAATAATCCACCAGGCGGGATTAATCAGATAAATCGCTATGATTTTAAGGTGATTCGGGAAACTTAATCCCATGGCGGCGCTGATGCTCAGGTGGAGCGCAATCAATGCTACCCCAATCATGAGGGCATATGGACGGCCGAAGAGCGCGATGATGGCGGCAAGCTCCAGAATGAGCGCACTGCCAAAAACCATGCGGCCGAGATTGGGCTGATTCGTCAGTAAATTATTCGCCCAGTTTGCGAGCGGGGCTGGTTCGGTTTGCAGATCGTTGTAATAATTCTGCTTTTCGGTTTTCTCCAGTTGCACGGCCAGATTCGGTGTATCGATAATCCAGCGCCCCTCGCTTTCGACCAGTTTTGTAACACCGGAAACGACATAGGCGGCGGCGACGGCGGCGATCGTCCAATGCACGGCGAGTTCATGGGCGTTGCGGCCGAGCGTAGGCTTGAGTTTCCGCGAGAGTTTGCTTTTCCAGAATGTGAGAGCGAGCGGCCAGATGGTATAGGCGAGAAATTGTGCGAGCAAGACGATGCCGATTAATTGCTGGGCGTGCTTGATGGCTCCGTAGGAATTATCCAGCGTGTAGACACAGACATGAACGGCCAGAAGAAAAAACGTGCTGACCGGCATGAGAAAGCCGGCCACATAGAATAACAGCGCCACCACGCTGCCCCAGTACATGAATGTCCACGCCGCGTCATGGTTTAGAAGCGCAGCCAGATCAATGAAATGGGCGAGTCCGTTTGGCTCGGACGGTGCTTCACTCTTAAAGGAGGCATTTAGGGGTGGTGTTTTGAAGAAAATACAAAACCACGCAAAGGCGGCCCGCATGATGAGCATCTCCCACCGGCTCCGGCGCAAAGGATGAGAGTGCACTTTGAAAAAACGGCGAATAGATATGGGCATAGGGCTACCGTTGAAGAAATTCTACGGTGGGAACCGTTGCGGTTTTATAGTGGGATTTATTGAGCCGGTTTTTTTCCCAGAGCATGTGCACATAGTGCAGCGTCACCTCTGGCGGGGCTTGATCCGTGGCCGTTCTCGGCATGGTGTCCCGGGCATAGAGCAGCATATCCTTGAGAACCTGTTCTCCAATGATGCGATGGTCTTCCGCGGTGGCCGTGCTGATTTTTCCGCCCTGCGCTTTCATGTGATCAAGCAAGGCATTGCGAAACTGCTTCGAGAGGGTGGTCGTCTTGCGTCCGAAAATTGTGCGGCAGGGAATGGGCTGACCCTGACCATCGGTCACGTAGACATAATGCGCGCTGTTCGCCATGCTGGCATACATGGGATAATTGCTGAGCGGATAAACCCGGTCCTCCGCAAGGAAGAGCACGACGAGGAGCAGCCAGAAGAATTTGTAGGGCAGAACCCGCCAGGCATTCCCCGCAATGGCCAGGGAACGGCGGACCCGTTGCGGCAGCTTTTGAAGGAAGGTCGGTGGCGGGGTTTCGGCCGGGTCGGGTGGTGACATGGTGGCTGAAAGAAAGGCGAGACTCGGGAAGCGCACGAGAAAATTACGAAAACGTAACAAATCCGCGCTGGAAAAAATGTGGATAAGTCTGCTTTAGTGAGACCGTAACCCAGATGTAGTGGCATGAGCCTGCAAGTAACCACAAGATACAGGATAGAAAGCCGGGAGGCGCGGTGGCGGGGAGCCATGGCGCCACTCTCCCGGCGGTCATCATGAACCCCCGGCCGATTTATGAGTGGTGTCCTTCACAGCAATCAGGTGTTGGTTATCAATCGGAATTGGCAGGCGATTAACATTACATCCCCGGCGCAGGCTTTCTGCCAGATGATGACCGAGTCAGCCCGTGGCCTGCACATTGAGCGCAAGGAGGAGCTCTTCCCTCTTTCCTGGGAAGAGTGGCTGCGGCTGGAGGTTCGTGATCAAGATGCGTGGGTCGGCACAACGCACGGTAAAATCCGCGTTCCCACCGTTATCCTGCTGTCACACTACGGCGGCATTCCCTTGCGTCGGCCCCGGCTTTCTCCGCGCGCCCTGCGCGAGCGGGATGGGAACCGCTGCCAGTACACTGGCCGTCTCCTTGCACCCGGCGAAGGCAACATTGATCACGTTCTGCCGAGGTCCCGTGGAGGCGAAACTTCCTGGACGAATTGCGTGTGGTCGTCCCGCCGAGTCAATACCTACAAGGCGGATCGCACCCCGGAGGAAGCGCGTCTGCGCCTGATGAAACCTCCCTCGGCGCCGGTGGCGATTCCATCGACCTTCGCTCTGAGTAATCCACAGAATATCGAGGACTGGACCCTGTTTCTGCCGCAGAAGGACCGGAAATAACGAAGCGCTACTCCGAGAGGATCTCATCGAGGAGCTGCTCCAGCTCGTCATCATCTTCACTGCCACTTGAATCAGTGGAGTCCGCTTCGGACTCTTCCTCCGCATTGGCCGTGCCGGTTGCCGGATCGCGACTTGCTTCAGCTCCCAAAGGCTGAGGCTGCGCTGAATCTTCAGACGGCTGGCCTTGAACCGGTTCTTCCGGTGAGGGATCTTCGATTTGGGCTTCGGTCGCGCTTGCTGCTGCCGCCGCCGCACGGCGATCCGCCTCCGGTGTGCGGGGTGGGGGAAGGGGTTTGCCGTCTCTGAGAGCTTCCAGCTCCTCACGGGTGGGAATACCCAGACGGCCTGTCCTTCGGTGAGTCAGTTCAATTTCCCCGAGGTCAGCAAAAACACGGCCCGGCAAATCGATTTTCAATTCATGCGAAAGAAAATCCCGGGAATTGATTTCGATCTCTCTGCGGCCCGCGGGGAGGAACAGAAAATTCGCATAGGGCAGGGGATTTTTCTTAATCTCCTTCTCACCCCGGCTGGTTTTGATTATGCCGATATTCGGGTCCAGTTTCACACGAAAGCCGCTCACCTCTGAGAAAAAGACCAGAAACACGACGCAGCCCGCCAGAGCGACCCCGCAGGTCGTCCAAAGCAGACTGGAGACAACGTGGAACGGGGTTAGCCTGCGCCTCCGGGAGGGTTTTTTCTGACCGGCGGTCAAGCGCCCTCGGGATTTGCCTTCATCGAGGGAAAAATCACTCATGTTTTCATAAAACTCCTCATCCAGGCCGCGCTGAATAAACTGCCGGAAAAGAGGTTCCCTCAACGGGCTGTCCTCTGGTGCCGCCTCCAGAATCTCGTTCGATAGAGAGTTGCCGCACACCCGCATAAAATCATGCTGATGATGAGCAATCTCCAGAGCCAGATCAGTCTTGCAGCCCTTGGCTGTGGAAATGAGCAGGCATTGCAGCAGGTAGCGGATTCTTTGCTGATCTGCCTTGCTGAGGCTGGCGAGGAGGTGCTTTCTCAGCCACAGCGGCATCCGTTCATGGATAAACCAGGGCAGAGACTGAAGTTTGTCCGCATTTTCAAAACCATAGATAATGTCTCCCTTGGCATTTCTTAGGCCCTTGCCGAGAAACATGGCGAGGTGGAGCACCGGACTGGGCAACGCCGCGCAGGCTCGCAACCAGAGGTAAGCGTCCGGTCCCAGATATTTTCGCAGTTCAGCCAGGCCGTTTTCCAGATTGGAGCGATCTGGCGGTTGTTTATCATCCCACCAGAGCAGCAGGTTGCGGACCTGCGGGGGCAGGTCTTCTCCAAAAACCGGGTATGACGTCTCCGCCGCGGGCGGCTTGGGCTCTTTGGAAAGCGCCTCGTCTTCCGGTTCGTCATCCTCCTCTTCGTTGTCCTCGGCACCTGTCCCGGCTGGGATGATAACGCCGGCCGGACTCTGGAAGAAATGGCTTTGCAGTTTGAGAAATTCTTTCGGTGATGCTCTCAGGAAACTAAAGCCAGGCTGAGTCTGGGTTCTCTCTGAGCTCCGGGCCACGACCCAGAGCAAACCAGCGAAAACCATCCACGGAATTGGATGGAAGGCGAGCTTCTCGTCAAATTGACCCGATGAAACCTGATTGTAAAAGTTGATCAGGCCCTTCCACGGGCTCTCAGCTTCCGGGACCTGAATCACTTCACCGCGCTCCACCTGGGCGCGAGTGACTTCGATTTTGTGCACGGTAAAGAGATTCAGGATCAATGTATCGATGATAAACCAAAGGCAAACCGCGGCCAGGAGCGCCGCTGCCAGACCGGTCCTCCAGCGGGCGGGCCAGATTTGCCGTTCCACTTCCCGGATCTGCTCCAGGGCCTGTTGGCGGTTCAGCTTCAGGCCTGCGCCCGGAGCCGGACCAGCCGGCCGGGCGGGAGCGGAAGGCACGCCGGGTTCTTCTTCGGCCGCCGGTAAATTGGCTTGAGGAGCGTCCATCAGTTCCGCGAGGTCAGTTGACTTGAAGTTGGGTAGGAATCAGTCCGGGTGACGGGCCGGGCCGCGTCTGCCGGCGGGCCGTTACATGGAGAAAAGGTCGACAGGTGGGATATAGCAAAGGGGATTATGCAGGTGAGGCGAAAGAATAAGCAAAATGGCCGCGGACAGGCAATGCCTGGGCCAAGGGTGCCGTGGAATTTATTTAGCAAACCATAAAAGTTAAGCTTGAAAAAGCAATTTCGTGGTGGTGGTATACGTCCACGGGATGTGGTATCTATAAGGTTGTGAATGTTCTGAGCCAGAAGTCTTTGCGTTCCCTGACGAACCGCGTTTTTTCTTCCGCAGGATCCCTGAGCTGTGAACGGCTTGACATTCGTACTCCTTTTCACTCTCGCCGGGCCCGCCCGCCAATCTATCTTTCAGAACGGCTGTTTTCATGAGCCAAATCCTCATCATAGATCCAAATGAAGGAGTTGCTGCTGGGTATGCCGAGTTGCTTCAGAAAGAAGGCCATCAGGTTGAAATAGCCCATGATGGCCAGACCGGATACTATCAGGTCGTTAAGACGGCGCCTGAACTGGTTCTCGTCAATCTTACCCTGCCGGAGCTCAGCGGTCTGGATCTGCTCAGGGGATTACGCCCCAAACGCCGGAAGCTTGGAACCAAGTTCATTGCCATTGGCGCCAATGATCAGGCGGCAGAACAGCGTGCCTTTCGGGCCGGAGCCGATCGCGCTCTGATGGATGATCCGAGTGACCGCAAAGTGCTTGCGGCGGTCAATGACATGCTCGGGAGCTCAGTCGCGAATGGCCTGGAGAAGCCGCCGCCCGTTCCTTTTCAGACGCGGGACCTTACCGAGCTGGCTTCGGGCCGCGGTGGAAAACGGCCGGCCGAAGCTGCTCCTGCTGCGGCAACCTCTGACTCCTCTGAGGAAATGCCCGCTCCTCCGGAGGTGCCAGCTCAGGAACCTGCCGCTCAGCCGGCCCAGGCTGGTCCACCGGGAGACGTCATCCCGCCGCCGCCGAATCCTGACACGGTGACGCCCCCGCCGCTTCGCATGCCCATGCCCGGTGCGCAGAACAGGGATGAGGGCAGCCAGGATCCGGGCAGTTCCTCAGGCTCAACCTCAGTTTTCCGAGCCACTCCACGGCTCGACCGGCTGCGCGACAGCGTCCGCAAAAAGCAGCCGAAGCAGCCTGCCGCAGGGGCCCGGCCGTCTCGCGATGACCGCAAAGCCAAGGTCACGACCGCCCGCATGATGGACGCCCCGCCGCGCATTACGGCTTCCTTCAAAAACTCACCGGCGATTCCCAAGCGCCGTCCGAAAGACACCAGCCGCTTTGACGCCAGCCAATTGCCCGGGACTTCGCCGAAAAACGTCGGATCCATGGGCGAGAAAGCTCCAGGCATGATGCCGCCTGCTCCACCGGCGCCGTCGGCTGAGCCGGACTACATGCAGACACCGGAGCTTTCCCGGCCCGCCGCCGGTCTGCGCCTGCGCAAACAGGGTCAGACAGCAGAGGAAAACGATGCTCCGCCGCTTCCGAGACCTGCCGCTGCGGCTGCTCCCTCACTGCTCAAGCTCGACCTCCGCCAGACCCTGGCTGATCTGGTCCCACACATTGAGCCTGAGTTGCCGGCCAGCGTCGAGGTGGACATACCTTTCCCGGCCGTGTCTGACCAGATTCCCAGCGGCACCGTTGAACTGCCCCTCGGCCGCCTCAAACTCCTGTTGCCTGATGACTATCAGGGCAGCCTGGACTCCGTTGGGGATGATGAAAAAGTCGTCCTGCCCTATGATCAGATCGCGGCGCAAGTACCCGCCTTCATGCAGGCTCAGGCGCCTCCGGCGGTTCCAGCCTCAGCGCCGGCCGTCGCTGCGGCAGCCAGTTCTACCCCAGGCACCGTGCCGGTAAACATCGCGGCAGGGTTGTCCGCTTTGGCCGAATTGGAAGACACCGCCGTGCCGGAAAGCGTGGTCGCTACTCTGCCAACCTCCAACTTGATTGCGCAACTTCGCGAGGGTCGGGTGGTCTTCACCGTTGGCGAACTGAAAAACCGGCTCGCTCCTCAGGATGCGGCCCTGCTGGCGGGCGCTTCTGATGAAACGGAAGTCGTCGTGCCACTGCAGGATGTCATTTCCAGCGTGCCGGAAAACGTCCTTCGTCCGCCACAGGAGCAGCGCGAGACACTCGTTCCGGATGTTACCGGTCAAGGTGATCTCTTCCGGGAGATTCAATCGGCGGCCGCCCCGTCCATGCCGAAGGCTGAAGATGCTTCGCCACCACCGCCCCCACCTCCGGCCGCTCCCGCTCGCCGTGAGCCCGTTCCGCCGCCAGTGCCACCGGCGGCGCCGCCAAAGTCAACCATCCGGATCAGTCTGCGGGAGATGGCCAACCAGTTCGAGATCGATCCGGAGGCGATCGATGAGGACGCCCGTCTGGTCATTCCGCATCAACTTGCCCGTGAGCAATTGCCGAAGGGCCGTGTTGCTCTTCCCGCCTCGGTGCTCAGAGATTACGCGGAAGGCAGCGCAAAAGAAATCATGGCAGAAATGCCCGGGGATCAGGAGATCGTCCTGCCGCTTGATCAGATTGTAGCCCAGCTTCCGGCAGAATTTATCCAGCCCCAGACTCCACGGGTCACCATGCCCATCCCCCGTGTGACGGAAGAGCCACTCTTTAAGGAGCGCCAAGCCACTCCGGAAGAACAAGCCGCGCAGGCGGCCAGGGAACAGGAGGCCGCCGCGCAAGCCGAAGAAGCTCCTGCGGAGGAAGATTCTCCCAAGCCGCTGAGGGTGCCCGGATCCGGAACGACGACCAGTGATCTCTTCAGCACACCCGAACTTTCTTCCGTCAATGTCCGCATGCGCGAAAATGCCGCGCGAGCCGCCCTGGAAGAGGGGGCGTCCGAGCAGGACACACCGGAATTGCCGCCTGTCCCGGCAGGTCCATCTGTCGTCCAGACTCCTTCCCTGCCACGCGAAGCACCTCCGCCTCCGCCCCCCGCTCCTGCGCCATACCGGCCGAAGCCCCCCGCGGATCGTTTGCCCGCAGCCATGCCGCCGCTTCCGCCGGAGGTGCAGACTCCGGTTCTTCCTCCGGATCAGCCAGTCAAGCCGACGCGGCCGTCACCTGCGCGTGCCACCCGCGACGATCTTCTGCAGACGGCAAGGATAACCGTACCGCCCGCTCGCCGCCGGGGTCAGAAGCCTGGAGTCCCCTCAGACATTGAGGAAATCCGGCGCCGCACCAGTCCTGTCATTGCACGACCCGAAGCCGTCATTCAGGAGCGGGCCCCGGCCCCCGCGCCTCCGCCGCCCAAAGCGGAGATGCCTCCTCCCATGTCCACTCCGTCCTTCAATCAGCCCGAAGCCGAGGACAGGAAGATCAAGATCAAGCTGCGTGATATTCTTCAGGCCAATCCGCATGAAGGCCTTGAAGAGAAGCTCACCGAAGTTCCAGACGATTTCGAAATTGTGCTGCCGCAACCGGTGGTAGCCAAAGCGGCCGAGTCTCAGCCACCCAGCGTGCCGACTGGTGATCTGCTCGATTTTGTTCCGGATGACTACCAGGCCCTTTTCATCGTTGGGTTCCCGGGGGATCGCGTTGCCTTGCCGGCTCAGGCTCTCAGTGGAGCACCGTCTGAGGTCTTGCCGAAGCCGACGCCCCGCATTGAAACCGGTCTTCAGACCGAGCGCGAGACCGTCCGCGTCGAGGGCGATGCCGAACGGTTGCAAAGTCTCTTGCGCCGTCGTGAGAGCCGGCGTTCAACGACGCCACCTTTCACCCCGCTGATCAAGCCCAGCGAAGCGGCCCCACTCACCCCCAATGTTCCGCGTCCGTCGGAATCACAGGAAACCCAGCGCTTCAGGCCGGAGGAACCGGCCACCGCAGGCGAACAGCGTTTCCTTGAGCTGAATCTTCGCGCCATTCTCGAAGAGAATTATACCTTCGTGCCGGAAAGCATCGGTCCAGAAGAAACCGTTTCGGTGCCGGCCCGGCAAATTCAGGAGCAGCTGAAGCGCGGTCAAATCTCGCTTGGCTGGCGGGAATTTGTCTCATACCTCGCTCCTAACGTGCGCGAACGAGTGGAGGAAATGGGCTCGAAATCCCAGATTAGCCTCCCCATGCCTCTCGTCTTCAGCGTGCTTCCGGCCGACCTTATGTCCGGCGCGATGGCGCCACCTCCAGCCACTCCCCGAGGCCTGGTCACGCCGCGCTCCCTTCCTGAAACATTCAGTGAGGGAGCCAAAACGGCCCCGATCCCGTCCGCGGCTGGCAGCCGGCGGACCGACCGAATCCGTGAAGTTGCTTTCCAGACACCTGTTCCTCAGCCAACTCCCGTCCCACGCGAGGTACCGGCTCAGGACAAACAGGAAACGCAGCCGGTGCAGACTCCATTGATTCCGGCTTCCCCGAGCGAGGCAGACAAAGGGCGGAAGGGTCCATCTCTGGTCGAGCGCCTCCGCGGTTTTGGGAAGCTGGGCAAGATCACGGAGACCAGAAAGTCCACCGCGGAAGAAGATGCGGATCCCGACCTTGCCGCGCGCGCAGAGGCAGAAGAAACGCCCATTGCACGGCCATCAATCGTTTCCCCGCCTGCTCCGGTCACGCCGGCTTTTTCCGCCAGCCTGACGGACAAACTGGAGGCTTCCAGCAAACAAGAGACCGACATCACGGACGAAGAGCCCGAAGATGCGCTCCAGCTCCCGGCGCCTCAGGAAGATGAACTCAGCGAGGAACCTCAGGAGTTGGCCTCTGCCGCGACCGCTGACGAGAGTGTCAGGGACGGTGAAGAAGAAGCCGAAGGTGAAGAAGAATTCGCCGCTTACCTGCCTGGCTATGGCTCAGGCTCTACCCAACGCCGCCCGACCGCAAGCCGGTCAAGCACGGATGATGATGATGAGACGGATGATCTCGCCGATGACGAGGCGGCAGCGCAGCAAGATCAGCCCGTCCCGATTCGTCCGCGAACCGAACCGACCACCATTCTGTCACCGAAGCCGGAATTGCGACGTCTGGTCGAGGGAGCCGTCACCAGCCGCGGTCTGATTCAGGGGAAAGCCCACCCTCTCACCGTGGTGATGTTAAAGGATCTCAGTTCCTATGACTGGGTGAAAGGCGCCGATATCCCTGAGACTCTGAAGGGCTTTTTCCAGAAGGAAGTTGTAACGCCGGTAATGTCCCCTGCATTGACCGGTGAAGTCCGTGCCGGACTTACGCTGCCACCGCCGCCTCCCAAACCGCCTGCTGACATGCCGCCGGCCATGAAGCCGATGAGCGCTCCCATTCTGCCGCCGGCCGACCCTGAACCTTTGGAGGTCGCCACCGAGCCTGAACAGATTTCCGGAGAAGCTACCGAAATCAAGCCGGGCACCGTCCCAGTTGAAGAGCCGAAAGGACAGTCTGACCTCGTCGCGGACATTGACGCGCTTATCGCTCGTAACCGTGAGCAACTGCATGACGCTGGTGACGAAGACGCACTCGCAGAGACCGCCACGGACGAAACTGAAGGGAAAGATAAAGAAACTCAGGAGACCGCTGCGCCTGAGCCGGAAGACGAGATCCCGGCGATCGGGGAGGTTCCGGAGACTGCTCCTGAAGAGAAAGGAGACAAAAAGCCTACCTCTGATCTGTCTCCGCTGAGCCCGGCTAAAGCTGATAAGGTTCCCTCAGATAAAGAAACCACGATCATCGAGAGCCGGATTCAGACGGACGATGAAACGGACGTCTTTACCGTATCTGAAACCCAGTTTGGACGAAAAGAAACCGACCGCCTTGGAGAACTCCTCCAGCGCCTCGCGGCGGGTGACGACATTGACGATGTAGAAGGTGATGACCTGGCGCCGGTTCCTGATCAGCCATCGGTTGCTCCCGACGAAGAGGAAAAAATTGAACCACTGCAGGCTGAACTCCGCGACGCTCTTCGAGAAGAAGCCCCAACGGAAGATCAGGTTGAGACGATAGCCTCACGCGAAGAAAGCGGGAAACCCGCCGTAGAAGAGCCGCTGATTCCCGCAGTGACAGAAGCTGCCGTCGAACCTGAGGAAAGTGTTGCCGAGCCTGATCTCGCAGCGGCCGCCACGGTTAAGCCTGAAGGAACGCCATCGTTGACCGATGTTGCAGAGCCAATCGAAACCGCTCTTTTCAGTGGCAGCCAGCTGCCTGATCAACCGGCCGCCGAGACCGCGGCGGAGCAGGTCGAAGCTCTGACGACGGAGGAATTTACCCTCCGCCACGGCCGGGTGCTCGTGCCGCTCTCAAGGCTCTCAGCGGTTCTTCCGCCGGAGGTGCGGGACCTCCTTTCCGAAGAAGCCTTGGATGTCGAAGTGGCGTTGCCCGTAGAGAATATCCTTGCCGCCCAGAAAGCTGAAAAATCATCCGCCTCCGGTTTCGAGAAACTTCGCCAGTTCTTCACCAGCCTGCTTCGTGCGCGAGTGGCTGAAATGGCTGAGAGCACGACAGCGGATCAGGAGAAAGGAGCGGTGGAAGAGGCTGCCGGGACAGAGGCTGATGATGAGAAGATATCTCGAGCGCTGGCCGGTGATCTTTCCAGCATCGAGGAAGCGCTCCGCTCCGAAGACGATGACCACGGATTAACCACGACAGTGTCTCACGAGGCGGAATTGCCCGTGAGCGAAATTGAAGAAGAATTTTCTGATCCTGGACACGCCGAGCTCACCGGGGACAGCCTTTCTGCGGAGCAACTCCTCGCCGAGACTGAGGCTGAAGCCACCGCCGTCGAAGATGGGACGGAAATCGCCCCAGAGCGCACTGGTTCAGCGGAAATCCAAGAGGATGAAGAACAGCCTGCCGCGCGCCGTCCTCTCGGCACGGTTGGGTTAACCTTCGCCACGCTCATGGAAAACTGCCCGGTATCCCTGGCTCGCAAGCATTTCTCTGAGGTGCCCGGGACCATGATTGTCGAGATTCCGAGTGAGCTTGTCGGTAACCAGACGGAAGGGGATCACTTTATCATCCGGGCGGCCCAACTTTTCTCCCTGCTGCCGAGGGAATTGGTCAGTGATACACTGAAAGAAGAAGGGGACAGCTTCTCCCTGCGCATTCCGCTGGTTGAAGTGGTCAACGACCTGCCCCGGCAGATTTTGGCTCAGTTGCTTGAGCAACAGTTGCGGTATCGCCGGGAGATGGAGTCCGGACGGGTGAGCGGAATCGTGCCGGCATCCAGTGAGGTGACCCGCAAGATTACCTCCAGCCTCGCCCGCACCAGGTTACCCAAGCCGCCGTCACGGCCCCGGCGGCTGGGCGAAGATCAGACGAAGTAGCGTTCGTGTGACATTAGTTCCCGGCAGATCCTGAGCTTTTTGATTGGTCAGAAGCGGCCCGGTTTGGTAGATTCCCTAAGGGTCCTTTTGCTGGCTCTAAACAATCTTCGGGTCAACTTATGAAGTATCTCCTTATTTCCTTCGTCCTTCTCGTGTCGCTCTTCCTTGGGATGGGGCGCTTCACGGAGTGGTTTGGTGGCGCGATTGGTCAAAAGGAGCATTCTGAGTCCTCAGGTGCCTCAAACAGCGAAGACGAAAAACTGTCGTTCAGCGAAAAGATCTCCCGGCAATGGCAGGAATTGGTCGGTGGCGGAAAAAATACGGATAGCGAAGACAAAACCTCCCCTGAAGATGAACCTGCCTCGAATGAATTGAGTGGATCGTCGATTACCGCCGTTTCTCCAACCTTGGGTCAATTGGCGGAGAAGCTCTTTACCCTACCGGAAATCCGGCAGGAGCCCTATGATATCGAGCCGGAATTCGTCATGTATGAAATTCGTTACACCGAGGATTTGGACAATGAGTTGAAAAAAGCGCGGAAAAAAATCGATAGTGCGCGCGTTCCGGATGAACTTCGCGAAGCCTATGTCGCTTTCTGGGATGAGCTGACTGCGGTGAACAAGCGAAACATGGTGTTTCTTGACGGTTCCAAGAGCAGGACGATTCGGGTTGCTTCCCGCGAATCAATGACTTTGGGAAGCGGGAGACCGGATACCGCTTCTGTAGGACGCTGTTCTACCTGTTTTAAGAGCCGCGGCGATCAGGTTTTTGAGCGCAACCGGGTAATAAACCGGTGGAAAGGTTATCTGACTTCCAAACGCCCTGAGATGGAAGCCGCCTTCCGGGAGATTGTCCGGATGGAAAAGGGAGAGCGCGGGGGCGATCACGCGGAAATCTAGTCGATTTCCAGCTTTCCGAGAGCGGCGTTGACCGCATCCCACAGGCCCTGGCGGGTATTCGTGTAGAAAAAGTAAACTGGCGGCTTTGGTTCGCCAGTTGAACGATGACCATTTGAGCGCCGAAACCTGTCCACATCCTGGCGAGCAATGAGGCTGGCATACACCACGCAAGGGGTATCCAGCGTCAAGGCCGTGTGCAGATACTTCGGAGGGAGCCCCTCCTTGGCTCCCGGAAAAATGGCCAAGTCGCAGAGGCGAATGTATTCTTCGCATTGTTTATCAGAAGGCCGCCGCACAATGGTGCATCGGGTCGGGTACTTCCGGACATAATGCTCCACATCGTAAAGGTCCTGATTTTCTTCCCGGACGCCGACGATTACGCGCACTTCGCGCCAGAGGATCTTGTCCAGAAAAGGCAGCAGCCGCTGTACACTTTGCTCTGCCTCAAAGGCATCCGGAATACAGATGAGCGGACCATCCAGAGACGGGCTTAGCTCCAGCGCCCGCAATAATTCCATCCGCGCTGCCCGGTAGTCCGGATCAGCTGAAGGATTTGCAGGTTTCTCAGCGGGGATCATGCGTTTTTCTTACTCGTCTCCCCACCACTTGCCACATCTTTACCGGCCGGACGCAGTAATTTCAGGCCGAGCTCACGAAGTTGCTTTTCCTCCGCCGGTGCCGGGGAGTGCATGAGCAGGTCAACGGCGCGATTATTTTTCGGAAAGGCAATCGTGTCACGGATGTGCGGTGCCCCGGCGATGAGCATGACCATTCGATCCAATCCAAATGCGATGCCCCCATGAGGAGGGACGCCAAATTCAAATGCCCGCAGCAGATGCCCAAAGAGTTCTTTCTGGTGCTCCTCACTGACGCCGAGAATACCGAACATCTTGCGCTGCAGGTCCTGCTCATGGATCCGGATGCTACCGCCGCCCAGTTCAACCCCATTCAGCACGAGATCGTAGGCCGCCGCGCGAACATTCGCGTAATCTTCCCTCTCCAGTTTATCCATATCCTCCGCGAGGGGACGGGTGAACGGGTGGTGGACGGCTGCCCAGCGGCTGTCTTCCTCAGAATACTCCAGCAGGGGAAACTCCGTCACCCACAGGAAATCCCACCGGTTCTTGGTTTCATCTCCCGGAAGACCGGTCATCTCTGCGACGTCCAGCCGAATTTTACCCAGCACATCACAAACGCTATGCCAACTATCCGCGCCAAAGAGGATCAGGTCACCTTCTTCAACACCCAGGCGTTCGGTTAGAGCGGCTTTTTCCTCATCGGTGAAGAATTTTACAATTGGCGACTTCCATTCGCCGCCCTCGACTTTGATGTAGGCCAGACCCTTGGCACCATAAGACTGGGCTAATTCCGTCAATCGATTGATCTGGCCGGTGGTCACGCTGGCGAAGCCCTTGGCATTAAATGCCTTAACCACGCCGCCGCCGCTGATCGCGCCCTTGAAGACCTTAAAGGCGCTGTCCCTGAAGGTCTCACTGAAGTCAACCAGCTCCAGACCGAAGCGGGTGTCCGGTTTATCGATGCCATAGCGGTTCATTGCCTCATGCCAGGACATGCGAGGGAAAGGCAGGGGCAAATCAAGTCCGTGGACTTCCTTCCAGATCCCAGCCATAAGCTGTTCGATCATTCCGTAGATGTCCTCCTGCGTGACGAAAGACATCTCCACATCGAGCTGGGTGAACTCTGGCTGGCGGTCAGCGCGGAGAGCTTCATCCCGAAAGCAGCGTGCAATCTGGAAATACTTCTCAATGCCCCCGACCATGAGCAGCTGTTTGTACTGCTGAGGTGCCTGGGGCAGGGCGTAAAAGGCGCCGGGCTGAAGGTGACCGGCGACAAGGAAATCACGCGCGCCCTCCGGAGTGCTCTTGGAGAGAATGGGTGTCTCAATCTCGAGAAACCCCCGTTCATCAAAGTAATTGCGGATCGTTTTCGTCACCGCGTGACGCACTTTCATGTTCCGCAGCATGCGAGGACGACGCAGGTCCAGATAGCGATAGGATAGGCGGACATCCTCACTAACGTCGTCACCGGCTGCATCGAGAGGAAAGGGCACCACATCCGCCTTACTGAGGATCTTAAGCTGAGACGCCACGACCTCAATCTCTCCCGTGGAAAGCTTCGGATTAATGGTTCCCTCCAGTCGCGCGGCCACTTCCCCCTCGATCTGAATGCAGTCTTCGCTACGCAATCCGTGGGCGGCCTCTGCGACCTGAGGATGGCTTTCCGGACGGAAAACGACTTGAGTCAGTCCTTCGCGGTCCCTTAAATCGATGAAAATGACACCGCCATGGTCGCGGCGGGAGTTCACCCATCCCGCCAGCCGGGTCGTTTTGCCGATATCTGCAGCGCGCAGTTCGCTGCAATGATGGCTGCGGTAGGATGAACCAGATTGCTCTTTCGGCTTGGCATTTGTTGACGCAGCCGCCTTTTTGCCTCCGGCAGGGGCGCTGCTTTTACGGCCTGTGCTCTTGGACGGCTTTCTTGCCGAGGAGGTTGCGCTTGCAGTCGGAGGTGCCGGGGCACCGGCTTTTGCCTTGGGCTTAGGCATGGGAATGGACAGTGTTTGGTTAATGCTACGCGACGGGGAAGCCAGAGAAAATCAGCGGCGTGAGGAGTGGAGTGGATAGCACGGCTGCGGTCAACCGTCCAGCGGGAGAAATTCACATCCCGCCGCGAGGACGGCATTTGCCTTGACCCACTTCGCGCCGGTCACCATTTTGAGCCGCGTGCAACGGCGACCCATTGACGCGTCAGGTTATCCATGAATTTCGCATCTTTCGCCTTTTGGCAGAACTTCATTTTTTGTCTGGCGGCCGTTTTCCTGATCAAACTGGTGGTGCGGAACCAGCCGTGGGCGGGCAGGATCGATCCATGGCTGCTGGTGGCAATGAGCCTGACTCTCTTTGGCCTGGAGAGCCCATTGAGTCTGGGCATCCTGATTTTCGTCGGACTCGTCACCTGGACCTTGCTGCACCTCATGGCCCGGTCACAGAAAAGATTGACGCGAGGATTAATCCTGGGGCTTGGGCTCACCGTGCTTTTTTCTCCGCTCATTTTCTTCAAGTATCGCCATCTCTTCTTCGAAGATATTTTTGATTCGGCTACGGCGGATCTCACTGCAACTTCCGCAATCATTCAGGGGCTTATCCCGCTGGGAATCAGTTTTTATACCTTCCAGCTTTCCGGCCTGGTCATTGACACCGCCCAGAGAAGATTGCGGCCGACCTCGCTGCTTTCCGTTGCCAACTTTGCCTCGTTCTTTCCTCAGGTGGTGGCGGGACCGATTGAGAAGCAGGACGATCTTATGCCGCAGTTGCAGCGGTTCCAATTCCGCTGGAATACCGAGAATATCCGGGCAGGAATGAAATGGGTAATTGCCGGCCTCTTCTATAAGCTGTTTCTGGCGGACAATCTAGCGGAAGCATCACTATGGATTCACCACTCCTTTTCCAACGCCTGGCTGGTTCATCTGGCCAACCTCAGCTTTGGATTGCGTATCTATTTCGATTTCTGTGGATACAGTTTTATTGCCGTCGGGTTGGCGCAGCTGTTCGGGGTGACGTTGAAATTCAATTTTGATGCGCCCTACATTCGCCGGAATATTCAGGAGTTCTGGCGGACCTGGCATCAGACCCTGATGGTGTGGTTCCGTGATTACCTGTATATCCCCCTCGGCGGGAACCGCGTGGCCTACACTGGTTTGATTGTTTTGTTTGTTTTTTCAGTCTCCGGGCTATGGCATGGAGCCGGATGGAATTTTGTATTGTGGGGGCTTTATCATGGAATACTTGTGGCGGCTTTTCGTTACGTTAAACCCTTTTCCGAAAAATACCTCCCTGTTTTTATCTCGTGGGCTATCACTTTCGCGCTGGCCATGACGTCGTGGCTATTTTTTTATGAGACAGATATGCCGCGGCTGTGGGAGAAGATCCAAACTGTTTTCAATCTTAGTGCCTACAATCCTAATGTGATCAGCGATCTAAGGGTGATGGTAGATGCCTTGAGTGACGTTGCATATTTTTTCGGAGCAATGGGCGTGGGTCTGGCCGGAGTATCTGTCGAGTTTATCTCAAAGCTATGGAAGAAGGAGGCTTACGCAATCTATGAGAATCTAGGGATACAGATATTGCTCATCTTTGCCATAGTTCTTGGGTCTCCGCTGAGTGATAACGGCTTCATTTATTTTAGTTTTTGATCGAATCTGCGATGCGTAGCTTTCTATCACTTTTAATCTTGAGCGGTGCATTGGTTGCTGCGTTTGCCTTGGCTTTCGTTTACACGTGCTTCATTAGTCCGGAGCCGGATGGTGTGACGGAGGCCAAACTAAAAATGTTTCAGAAGCTGGAGGCCGAGCATCATGATGAGATGTCGAAAGTGGTCTTTGCGGGCGGATCCAGTTGTTCGTTTTCAATTATGCCAAAGACTCTCAGAGACGACTTTGGGATACGCGCTATTAATGTGGGTATCGGGGCAGATGAAGGGTCACCCATGGCTATTAACCTCGCTCTTCAGTATTGCAAGCAGGGCGATACTTTAGTCGTCGCTCTCGAAGGATACGCTCCGGGACCCCTAGGTTTTACACATACCCCCACCGGCAGCCAGTCCATCATGCGCCTGCAACTCAGCGGGCTTTGGAATCCGGTTGACGGAGAAAGCTGTGGCTTTCCGATTTTCGTGAATCCCGCGCATCACCGGCCGACCTTGCGTTACTGGATAACGCTGGCAGGAAAAATCGTTCTGGGGCAGGAGATTAATCGATACTCAGTGGATGACCTCGGTTACGGGGGGCATATGACGACGGCTTTTCGGGAGGAGGAACCGAAACGCGCGACGGGAGGGCGCCAGCCGCACCCTCTCTCCGCGCGAACCAAAGAGCAATTTCGAAAGCTGGCGAAGTATTGCGATGAGAACGACATTACTCTTTATTTCTCTATTCCATGGATTCTTACTGCTCCGGACGCGGTTGGCGATATCCGAGCCTACAACCTCCACATCGCCCAGCAACTGAGCGAATTTGCGCCCGTGCTGTATGATCCCAACCTCGGAGCACATTCCGATCGGGACTTATTCGCTGATACATGGCTTCACCTCAATGAACAAGGGTCGCTCATCCGGACGCGAATTGTCGGAGAATCGCTGCGCGACAAAAAGTTTTTCGAGTTTGAGCAGCCCAAAGAATAAATAGGGCTCACCACTAACGTTCCAGCCCGGTGCCCAATTCTTCCAGCAAGTCTGAGAATTGGATGTCGAAGATCCGGAGTTTTTCCTTACAACCCCACCTCAGCACGGCGCGCCGGGCATGTGTGGCGTAGCTGGCTGCCATCAGGCCATTACCACGCTGGAGCGCGCAGGCAGCAGCTTTTTCGGCGCTCAGGGCTTCGAATTGAAAAAAACCGTTGAGCTGCGCCGCGCTGGCGGCCTGATCATAGGCGTCAATCGCTTCTAAAACCGCGCCGTCAAGACGATCCGCACCAGCCTGGACGAGGAGCTTGAGATGTTTAAAGTTCGTCGGGCATTGACCGGACCACTCAGCCAGCCGGTCGAGACTGGAACGGATTTTCCTCCGAAAAATCGGCCGTTCCCGGAAAGACGCGTCAACAAAGAGTTCAGCGAGAGTGATCGCCTGCCCGGCACAGTGCCATGCTTCCGCCATCGTCCCTTCCAGCTCACCCAGATAATCTTCTCCCACCTCAAAATGAGAGCGGGCAGCTTCATAGTAGCCTAGGATGAGTAAATGCACCCCGCGAACGACCAGATACAATCCCAGGGAGTAATGATCCCGTGAAGCGGAGCAGCGATCAATAAATGCCTGGAACGGATCATTTTTGGCGCCTTTTGATATGACCTCAGGATTGACGCTGTCTTTGTCTACGCTCGCCGCTTCATTGGAACTGAGCGGTGTCGCCCCATGCAACTCATCGGACAGTAGTTGAAAGCCACTTCGCAGGGGAGGCACCGGTGACTGTGTCTCATGGCAGTAGCTGGCGAGCTCATCAATATGCTCCTGCGTTTCCTCGTATAATTCACCGCGATAGAAACTAAGTGCGACCTGTTCGGTCAAAATCCAGATAACCGTGGACAGGTCTCCGGAAATCCTCGCGCTACGGTTTGCGTAATCCAGCACCGGTTCGATCTCATGTAAGGAGCGCTTCCATGGCATGAGATGGCGGGCAAACAAAAACCCGGTTTGGCCCTGAATAATCCGCGATTGAAAACGGCGTCCGGTCCGTTCGGCAATCTCCCCAATCGTATAGCTTAAATCAAAATCACCTTTAATCTGGCTGTTCAACACCCCGAAAATAGCCAGACCGATCGCCCCGTCGCCATTGATGCCATGGGCCAGACAATGACCGCACATTTTTGTCGCCAGCAGATACCATAGTTCCCGGTCATGATAACAGGCGGCTTCGAGGACCGCCCGCATCAGTGTCAGAGTATTCCTCTCCTGCGCACTGGTCAGGCCATCGCCTTTTCTCAGGGCCTCCAGGTTTTTCTCACTTTGTAATTTCGTTCGAACCTCCTGATAGGCGCGCCGAAGCGAACGGCTATATTCCGGATTGAGCGGGCGCGGCTTGGAACTGCGGGGTTTATTTTCGGCCTTGGTGATCCCCAAGTTCACGCCCAGTTTTTTCAAGGCATTCAGGCCGATTTGAATCGCTTCAGGCTCACGGCCCAGGGCGCTCAATTGAACGACCTGCAGAGCCCAGACCTCCGCGCGTTCCGCGGGTGTGGCGGCATTTTTGAGCGCTTCCGCGGCGAACTGATTTCCACCGTCTATATTCCCGTGGAGATATTCCAGTTCAGCCCGCTGCCGGAAAAGGGCCATGCTTAGCCGCTGCCGCTGCTTCCACCAGCTGGGTTCAAAGGAAGAATAGGCGATGGTCAGAAAATCCAGCGCCATGCCATACGCAAGCAACTGCGTCGCCTTCGTGGCGGCAGCCAGGTTCAGCTCGGTCAGCGTGATACTTTCACTCACCTCTTCAGCTAATTCGCGGCCCGCGTTCAGATGGCGCAAGGTGGAGAAGACCTGCGCTTCCCCTTCTGCCTGAGTAAACTCCCGTAAATAAAGGCGGCCGATCATCAGGTGACGCTTGACGCGTTCTTCATCCGGCACCTGCAGATAAGCTGCCTCAGCGGCGGCGTCCTGCGGGAAAAAATAGGTCGGAGAAACATTGCTGCCGAAGGTGCGCTGGCTTTCCGCCATCGGGTTGAGCAACCGCTTGTCTCCCGCAAAAATCAGCAATCCCTGCTGTAACGCATGCCCAAGGGCCTGCAGAAGCCGGCCTAGATCCCAGCCGGTAATGTAGGCCACGGCAGAAAGATCAAACTGGCTCCCGATGCTTGCGGCCAGTTGCAGAAGAAATTGCGTGTCACTTGGTAGCCGATTGAGGCGCAGTTGCAGAATGTCAGACAGCCGGGTGGCAGCGTCGCCGGGATGGAGTGTATCCAGTTTCCAGTCCGCCCGTCCCTGTTTTCCTGTCAGGGTTAATCGTCTCCGGTCATTCAGAGCCAGGAGAAACTCCCGAAACACCAGCGGATTTCCTTCCGTGGAAATCGAGAGGAGATTTGTAATCTCTCGGATCGTAGCGGCGGTTTGTTCGGATTCACCGCGCAGCTCCGGGTTGGGAGAAAGTGCATCCGTGACAAACTGGCCGATGGCGACAGGGCCCAGCGGGCGCAGGGTGAGCATCTGGGTGGGAATGCCGGATTTCGTCCACTCATCAAAGGCCTGGAAAACCGGATGACTGGGATCATGCTGGCCCTCAGTGCGGACCGCGCCCACGATGGTCAGGTATGTCACCCGCGGGTGGGTTAAGAGCAATTCCAGGACGGCGCGAGTCGCCGAGTCCAGCCATTGCAGGTCATCCAGAAAAAGGACCAGCGGATGCTCTTCGGTGGCAATCAACTGGAAGAAACTCACCATCGTTTGGGTGAAGCGCGTCTGGCGCTCGATTGGTGGCAGAGGGACGGGCTCACGCAGCGGCCCGGCGATCAGCTCCAGTTCCGGGACGATTGTGCCAATGAGACCGGCGTTGGTGCCCAATTCGGCTTCGATCGCCTCCTTCCATTTCCAGGAGGCTTCTTCACCTTCACTGTGAAGGTAAAGCACCAGATCGGAGAGTGCTTTGGACAGGGCGGCATAGGGGGCGATGGACCCCCGCGGATCGTACCGGCCCGAAGCCATGCGAGCTCCTTTCTCCGCCGTCAGCCGGACCAGCTCCGCCCCCAGGGCGGTCTTGCCTGCTCCGGATTGTCCGGTGATAAGCAGGAAACCTTTCCGGCCCTCTTTCGCGGCATCGACGGCTTTGCCCAATACCTCGATCTCCTCTTCCCGGGCATAGAGCTGTCCAGGCAGGCTGAGAAGGCTGGAGAAATCTTCTCGTCCCAGAGGAAATCCACGGCTTCGTCTGCCTTCCTCGAGAATTTTTCCGACGCTATCCAGATCGGCCAGAATGCCGTGCGCGGTTGCATAACGGCTTTCGGGAGAAATGGAAAGCAGCTTCATGACCAGTCGCGAAAGGACCCTTGGTATCTCACTGACAAGACTTTCCGGGGTCTCAGGTATACGGGTCAGCTTGGCACGGATCAGTTCGAGCGGATCTCCCGTCTCAGGATGAGGCAGACGCCCCGTCAGCATCCGGTAGAACAACACTCCCAGTGAGTAATAGTCTGTGCGGTAATCCAGAGGGCGTCCGGTGCGTCCAAGACGCTCCGGGGAAGCATAGGCCAGATCGCAGTTAAGAGCGTTCGGGTGACGAACCGGCACCAGTTCGTAGGGGTACTGGCAAACCCCGTCCAGGCCCGTCAGCCACACGCGCATGGACTCATCAATAAGCAGATTGCCAGGGTAGAGATTCTTGTGAATCAATCCGGCCCGATGGAGCTTTGAGAGCGCCTCCACCGTCGCCCGCGCCCGGGGCAGAAACTCGTCCGCGCTCAGCGGCTGATCACCCTTGTCTTCCTTGAGCTGGGAAGCCATGACCTGCCCGCCTCCGTCTTCCAGGATCAGGTAAGGCTGCTCCTCTTCGTCGTGCTCCAAGCCGAGAGGGCGAGGTACCACGTCCAGCGTCAGGTCAGTCAGGATTTCAAATTCTCGCTGTAATCCTCTCCCAGATTCGCCTTGGGTGAACGCGCCATTGCTCACACAGGTCCTTAGAAGGACTGTGGTGCCTTCTGAATCATTCTCCGGCCGGGCGCGGGCCATCCGGAATCTGGAGCCATGGTAAATGATCTCCTGGATTTCAAATCCACCGATCTGGCGCATAGGGTTGACTGTTTTTCCTCAAGCTGACCGGGCCTTCATGCTAAAGGGTTGCCCCGGTCCGGAATGGCCGCATGACGCCCTCGAAACGGAATGCATTGTGCCTTCCACCATTCAAGTCAAGCAAAGGTCGGTCTTCCTCCCGCGTATGCAATGGCGGATCACCTCCCCGCGATCTTTCCTGCACACTCTGTTTTCACCCCAAATCAAGGTGATCGATTTTTTTCCTCAAGTTCTCTCAATATCACGCGCTGCCGCTCGATTCCTACCGGTTGCGTTCATGGCGGGTCTCGTTCTCTGCCCGTTGAGACCGGTTTTCGCGGATGAGGATGTGCCGAAGCAGCCCGGTGAGAAAGCTGCCTCTTCCTTACCGGTGCTCGCCCATGAGCTGAACTTCAGGAAGCTGAAGAATGTGGCTTCCCCGGAGAAGAGCCGGATTCGTGGACAGCTCCCCGCCGGCTGGCAGGACGATTCCGCATGGGCCAACTTGAATGTGCGTTACAACGTTCAGAAGGAAGGGGACGAGCGGCCTTTCCTGCGGGCCAGAGTCAGCCAATGGAGCAGCGGTCAGGCTCAGATTGTCCTTCCCCTTGAGTTCAGACCATCTCAGCGAGTCTTTTATGAGCTGGAAATGGTCGCACGCAGTTCTACCCACTCGCGACTGGCCTTGCTCCTCCGCCAGAGGAAAGCACCTTACCGCTCGTTCTGGTCACGTGATCTCATCCTGACTCCGGCATGGCAGTCTTTCCGCATCGGCTTCGAGAGAGATCCTCATTCCGGGAACCCTCCGGAAGAAAGCCTGATGCTTGTCCTCGGGCGGCAGGCCACCATTGATCTCCGCGAACTGACCCTTCGCCAGTGGACGGAGGAGGATTATCTCCAGCACCTGCGCAAGACCGCTCCGCCGGCCGCCAAACCGCCGGCCGTCCTCCTCCAGAGCAGGTTTCCGCTCGGTCTGCCCACCGGCTGGTCCCTCGAGAACGCCGGTTCATCCTCCGCTTCTGGGTCCCACTGGTCTCCGGCTATTCCAAAGGACTGGCCAGCCGCTCCCCAGCTCCAGCCTGCTTTGCCGCCCTTGCGCCTGATACCTCCACCTCAGCTCAGGCTGGTTGCTGGCGGAGACAACCAGGTCGTCAAGGTTCCTGCCTCCTCGCCGCAACGCATGATGTTATACTCCGCCCCGTTTACAGTCCGGAGGCCTTTCATCTCTCACACCGCCAGCATTTATCTGTGTGGCGAGCAGGGTTGGGGGAATCTTTCTGTGCTCTGCGACGGCAAAGAGATTGCGAAAATGGACCTCGATGACCGGTCCGCCAAACGTTGGGGACGCTACGAGCTGTCTTTCGATCCTGTGCCCACGGGCAAGGACTATGTTTTACGGCTGATCGTCAATAGCTCCTCACAGCTTGTTGACGGTGTTCTGGTTAATGAAGGCAAGAAAGCGCTGGATTATCCGAAAGCTGACGGCCCCGAAATTCACGCCCGATTTATTTCAGAGGAGGAAAGCGCGTTAAACTACGTGTTTCTTGCGGATGAATTGCCGCCCCTCGAAATCGTCGCGGTCAATCCAGATAAAAATCAGCGCCTTAATTATCGGGTTGTTCTGCCTGGTCTGCGAATTGCAATGAGCGGTCAGCTTTCCTTCGAAAAAAAATCAGGGATATCCCGTGTTCAGCTGGAGGTTCCAGCAAAATCGCTAGGCGACTACGCCGGACCGGTTGTAGCGGAATTTTCGTTTGAAGGTGACGACTCTTCTGACCGGAATAACCAAGCCCCCCACGGTCAAGCTGTCTGTTTTCGCTTGCCGAAACCACGCTATTTTTTCGAGGGGAGCAGTCAATCATCCTCCTTTGGTTTTCACTTGCATGAATCAGGGTTGGATCTTCCTGCCTGGGCCAAAGTGCTCGGGTTTAATTGGATTCGTCCCGGCTACCGTTCCGGCGCTCTTCTTCAATGGGCGGATGTCGAGCCGGAAAAAGGCGTTTGGCGGCTCGACCGGGTACGCCCGCTTTACTACCGTTCGCTGGACCTCAACATCCTCGGCATTTTTTACACCACGCCAGCATGGGCCCGCAGCGGAAAATACCGGGAAATGAATTCCTTTCATGACCGGCTTTTTCAGCCACGGGATTTGACGGATTGGCAGAACTACATCAGAACGGTCACAACTTACTACCGCGGTTTGATCGATTACTGGGAGGTTTGGAGCAATCCGGCTGGATGGACTCTTTTTTCTGATTATGAGGAAAACGCGCCGAACTATCATCAGCACTACATTATGCCGGATGAGTCTGCTCAGAACTACGCGGCGCTTCTTCGTGCCGCCGATTCCTTTGCCAGAGGTCTGGGCGACCCGGCCATAAAGCTGGTCGGGCTTGGTGGCCAGGCCGGCGCCGGCTCTCCGGGATCGCTTTGGTTTGCGGAAGCATTAATGCACGCGGATCCAGATCAGACAGACTACCTTAGCTATCAGGCGGTTAATAGTTTTAAGGATATTTCTCAGATTGATCCGGATGATGCCTACATTCGGGGCATTTACGAAAGTTTTCTCTGGCCGCTGCACCAGGCGCGGGGAGAAATCCCACCGGGCCTTTGGCTGACAGGCGGATCGGTTGAAGGAGTGCATCATGACGATACAAATCCAGGGGCGCTGATGCGAAATGCTGACCTGGCTGTGCGCTTTTATCTGGCTCATCGCGCGGCGGGGGCCGAGCGTATTTTCTTTTCCGGTCTGGAGGAGGGTGGCTTTGCCGGAGATGGACATGACTCAGGGAGTATCCGCCTTCTGGACCGGAGCGGCCAGCCAACCCCCGCAGCCTGTGCTCTCGCTGTTCTGGCCTCTAAGGTTGACGGCCTGTCCTTTTACCGGCGCCTTGAAATCTCACCGAATCTCTGGGCCCTGTTTTTCGCTTCGAGTGAGAAGGATCAGGATCGTGGCCCCTCCCGCCGCCCTGTCGCAATTGTCCTGCCCACGGATTTACTTGACGGATATAAATTAGGGCGAGTACATGGGGTAACCGCTCGCGGCCTCATGAATGAGACTGTAGATGCCCGGTGGCGGACGGAAAAGACTCTCTTGTATCTGGAAGGACCTTCGAACATACGGGTCCTCGAAGATAAAGTGCGGCGCGCCCTGCCCCGGGTTGAGTGAGCTGGCTCGATTCGTCCCCTCAAGACAGTATTATGATATCCGGTGCTGCATCCTCTTCCTATGATCGGGCGCTGCTCGCCTTGAGTGTTTTTCAGGGAGGAATGAATCGGGCCACGATCTGGAAGGAGTATTTTGAGAATCTTCCGGGCATCGAAATTAAGAATGAAGAAGAGTGTGTGAAGTTTTTCGGGGAACTGGAGAAATGGGACATCGTTTCGGTCCGTTCGGATACCGCCGTGCATCTGGCCCCGGAAGTCCTGGAAGATCTGCGCGCGACCGCCCGGGAAACTCTGGATTCCGCGCTCTGGTCCAGTTGGCAGGCTGCCTGGTGGCGTTACATGGAAAGTGAGGCCCTTCTCCTGATGAGCCTCCGGAATGGGGCGGAGGAAAATGATCGCTCTCTTTATTCGCTTCTCGCAGAAGCGGAAGCTTTTGATTTAAAGTCCGCGCTTAATTGGGCCGCTGATCGCGGGATGTTCAGTAAATCCATCGCCCGGCTGTTTTTTGCTGCTCCGGATATCTGGCAACCCGTAGCTTTTTGCGCACATTCCGTTCGCCTTATGTCACGGCTCCCAACCCATCTTCTGTCTGACGCGGAGTTGGCTTGCGATATTATCGAAGTCATCGCGGACCAGCCTGACCGTGACCTCTTGCTGCAGGCGGTCAGTGTTTTGGAACGATCGAAACATTATGTCACTCAGAGCACCGGCCGCAGCCCCGCCCGGGTTAAAGCGCTCCTTATTCGGATAACTGGAATCCTCGGCGAAGACACTCTCCAGAAATTTACCCACCCGTGCCTGCCTCTACTCCGGAAAATTAAGTGGACCCGGGAAGATCCCACCACCACCCTCTACGATGTCACAGAGATGTGGAAACTTACCTCGTCGGAAAAATGGATGCAGAGTGGAACTCCCCTCCCGCGGCTTCCCGCCGCCTATAAAGAAGTGCTTTCAGAGTTAATGGACCTCACCATTTTCTGCTATGAAAAATGGGTTTCTCTTCAGGAAGAAAGAGATGCCGAAAGGGGGAGTGAACACAATACCTTTGGACGCATGGGCATTCTCTGTACCCTCAGTGGCAGTTGCCGTTTGATTGCCGCGGGAGATCTCCGTGGCGCTGCTCAGGGTTTTGTGGAAGCGCTTCGTCTGGCCCAGCGCTTCGGTGATGAGGAATCCCGCCGCCTGTGCCTCGGCCATGCGTCCCGCCTCTCTCTGCTGGCTCCTGACGCCCTGGTGCATGATCTGATCGAAACGATCAGCGAAGAACTGGAATGGAGCCAGGATGACGTCGCCCGGCAACTTGAAGGAAATCTAAAGTCGCTTGCTGAGGTCTGAGATGCGTTCTTTCTTTAGGCAAGCCGCTCGACCGCTTATGAAGAAAGCTAACTCTTTTTTGCCGATGCAAACCCTGATCTTGATGGCTTCCTTGGTGGGGCTGCTCATGCTGAACGGATGTGAGACTTCGCCGGTTGTTTCCGGGGAAGGAGCTACCGCGGTCACCGTTCCCCTCAGCGCGGCGGGTGAAGGTGCTTCCGCCTCGGGCGGTGACGCATTTATGGATGTGCACAGCGGTCAGGTCTTTGCTGCCGCTGACCATCCTCTCCCCAAAAAAGGCGGCTATGTTCTCGGTCAGGTCCAAGAGGATGGCACTTTTGCACCAGACGGCCATGTCCAGGGTGAATATCCCTGTGTCTGCGGCGGTATTCGCTACCTCGGCCCCTACACCAAGGGCTGGCTGGATGTCAGCACGGGGAAGTTTTTTGCGGAAGATTCCGGTCAGACAAAGCGTCGTCCCTACATCGTGGGGCTGCAGCATGAGAACGGCAGATTCACCCCGGACAGCCGCGCCGTCCTTTTCTGATTTGTAAAGCCATCTCCCGTCGCTGAACATCTTAGCCCGCAAGCTTGTCCGCTTCTCCATTACCGGGCGTAACTTATTTTCCATAATCGGCATCTCGCTCCGCCGGTAGAGGTTAAGTCACCAGCTTCTTACCTCTCATCTCTCTCACAACGTTTTCTCACTCGCATGGATCCATCACCCAGCACTCAAGCCCCGGGGATCATACGCCGCCTCGACCGCGTTCGCATCAGCCTTCGCCTGCGGGAAGCCGCCTCCCTCTTTCTCCTCCACGCCCTTATCCTTCTCGGCGTTTTCCTTCTGCTGGCCCTGCTCGATCTGGTCTCTCCGCTGCGCGAAAGCACCGCCGGCCTCATCGGTTTGATTGTCTCGGGTGGACTGCTGGGCAGTCTCGCCTACTCCCTCTTTCGCACGTTTTACCGGCCCATTCCGCTGTCTCGGATCGCCGAGCGTATTGAACAGAAGCATCCCGATCTGATGGATGCTCTCGTCGCCGTCGCGGATCTTTCCATTCGTGATGGGGGCCAGGCTCCATCCGCCCGGGGCCGGGTCGAATCCGCTCTGCTCTCCACTGTTGGTGACCGGCTGGCGGGCAAACGTCTTGAACAGGCCGCCATCCTTCCCCGCCTGCGTTACGCCGTTCTGGGAGGTGGGCTGGCCGCCCTCCTGCTCCTTGGTTTTTTCACCTCTCAGACCTCGGCCTTTCAAAAGGGCCTGCACGAGCTGAACCGCTGGCTCGGCCACGGTGAGGATGGCCTCATCGTAAGGCCTGGCGATAAGGAAGTGCCCATTCACTCGGATGTGACCATCGATGTGGAAATCAAGCGTTGGGAGCGCGAGGCCAAGATCGTTTATTCAGATGCCAGGGGGCGCCATGAATATCCCCTTTACGAAAAGCGGGACGGTAATTTCCGTTTCACCTTTTATGATCTGGTTGAGCCGGTCCGTTACGAAATTATTACGCCCAGTCTCAGCTCGCCGTCCTACACCCTCGGCGTCTTTCAGCCGCCTGAATTACGCTCGATTGAGATCAAGGTCGAGCCCCCGGCTTACACCCAATTACCCGCGCAGGATTTTGCCAGCCTGACTGATCTCGATGTCATTGAAGGCAGTGTCATTCTGTTCTCTGCGGAGACAACCACCCCGGCTGATGTCCGGCTGGTCACCGGTGAGGACGGCAGCCCCGCCTTTGACCGCACGGAAGGTGGAGTGCGCCACGAGCACGCCTACACCGTGAAGGCTTCGACGGATTATTTTCTCGAGATGCGCGGCGGTGATGATCGCGTCAAACGCACGGAAGATTACCGCATTGAAATGCGCGCTGACGAACCGCCCATCGTCGAAGCGGTGCAGCCCGGTAAGGACATCCGCGCCACGCCTGAGCAGGTCTTGGATCTGGTCGCACAGGCCAGTGATGATTTCGGCCTGAGTTCGGTTTCCCTCACGGTAACCAAAGCGGGTGACGAGCCCAAAGAGGGTGAGCTTTTCGCCATCGAAGAAGATGAGGAACCCATCCGCACAACCTATGCCGAGACCCAACTGCGTCTCGAGCAGCTGGAAGTCGAGGTGGGCGATGTCATCTCCTATTATTTCACGGCGCAGGATAACAAGGAGCCCGAGGCACAATCGGCCCGGTCCGAGGTATACTTTATCGAGATCATCCGCGAGATCCTGCCGCAGCAAGGTGAGACCATGCAGGGCGAGAGCCAGCAGATGGAGGTGCGCTCCATTATGGATGATCTCAAGCGGCTCGTGCGTCTGGACTATGAGCTGATGGGGCAGCGGGATGCCGGTAAGGATATCGCCGAGGGCCTTAATGAACTCGAAGCGGGCCTGGGTGACGTGCGCATCAGTGCTCAAAAGCGGCTCGGAGAAATCTCCGATCTGACCGGGATGACCAGCGGTTTCAGTCTCATCGATAATATGGCCAGTGCGGTGGAAAACATCGAGCGCGCTCAGGAGCAGGCCAAGGCTGAGGAGCTGAAGGAAGCCGCCGATTCCATGCAGATGGCCCTGCGTGATCTCCTGAAGGTCGAACAGGAGCTCATGCAGAATGCGGTGAATCAGATGGCCGCTCAGCAGCAGCAACAGCAGCAACAGATGGATCAGCCACAGCAGGGGCAGCAGAGCCAGAATCAGGAAAGTCAGCCGCAACCCACGCCGGAGCAGATCAAAGAAGCACTGGAGCAAATGCGCGACGAACTGCGCCAGGTCGCCAATGAGCAGCAGGCGGCCAATCAGAGCATGCAGCGTCTCTCCCAAAGTGCGGCCTCGGAAGAATCCATGGCAGAACAGTCCGGCCAGCTTGCTCAGCGACAGGAGCAGATCAATCAGTCAGCCGGTAATGTCGCTGAAAAGATCGAGCGCTTCCAGGGCGCGGAATCCATCTCCGAACAGGTTCGCCAGGCTCAACGCGAAATGGAGCGCTCACAGGATTCCCTTGAGGAAGCGAATCCTCGCGGTGCTCAGCCTTCCGGCGAGCGGGCCCGGGAAAATCTCTTGGGCGCGGCTGGTCTGCTTGATGAAATTCTTCAACAGGCCAAGCGTCAGCAGATGGAAGGCTTGGCTCAGGCGGCCTCGGAGATGGCTGAACAGCAGGAGGGTGCGGCGGAACAGAGCGAACAGGCTGCCCAGGGGGAGGGAAGCGCTGATGCCGACCGCCAGCGTTCTGAGCAGGAGCAGGCGGCCGCCCAGGCCGAGCGTCTCATGCGGGCCATCGATCGCATGACCGGAGAACTCGAGGAAGAGCGGGAAGACGCTCCGGCCGCCGCACGGATGCGAGAGGCCGCCGAAGAAGCGGAAGAACGCGATCTGACCGGAGAGATGCAGCGCGCAGCGAATGCTCTGCTCTACGAACGGTTCGAGCGCGCTTCACGTGGCCAAAGTCAGTCCGCTGAGGCACTTGAAGAGCTCGCCGCCGGTTTACAGGAGGCTGCTGATGCTCTCCCGGCCATGTCCAGCGAACAATTGGCCGAAGCGATGGAGCAGCTCGAGCGGCAGCGCCGTCAAATGCAGTCTGCCATGGCAGAGGGAGGCGAAGAGCAGGAGGCAGGCAATCAGCCATCCCAGCCGCAGGCTCAGAACGCTGAACAGGGTGAGGCCGAACAGGAACAGGCGCAGACCGGTCAGGCCCAGGGAGAAGGCGAGGAAGGTGAAGGCGAGCAGGATTCTTCACCGCGCGGGGAACAGCAAGGCGGACAGCAGCCGGGCGAAGCACCAAGCGAGGAACGTCAGGGCCGCCCGGGAGCGGATGGCCTGGTCCAGAACAGCGCGGAGATGCTCAAGAACCTGGGGGATAAGCTTTCCGATGACGAACTGCGTGAACTCGCCATGGAAATGGCTCCGATGGGTTCAACCGCTTCCACGGAAAATCTGGCCCGCGCTCAGAAAGTATTGGATGAAGCGATCTCCCTGCTGCGCCAGCGTCTCATGTCCATGGAAGGCGAGCGCCGTGCTTCGCTCAACCGGCAATCCGCGCCCCCGCCCAGCGAGTATGAAGAGCTCGTCGAAGAATACTTCAAGAAGCTGGGAGGCAGTGAAGGCATCCAGTGAGTGGTCTCGATCCCAGTTTTCCGCCGGTTCTGATCGGAGTGCTCATCGTGTTGGCCGGTCTGGTAGCCTTTGTCACCTACCGCCGTTTTCGTGACCGGCTGTCCCGCGCCTACGTCGGCCTGCTCATCGGGCTCCGCCTCGCTGCGCTGGTCCTGCTCGCCATCCTCCTTCTGCGGCCTTTTCTTGACCGGGATCGTCCGGACGCTTCGAGCTTCGTCGTCTATTATCTGGCTGACAGCTCCGGCAGCATGAAAGTCACCGATACCCGGCGGCTCGGTGAAAACCGCCTTTCCGTCGTCAGTTCGCTGCTCGATCCGGCCGGGACCGGCGCGCCCCGCTTCATTCGGCAGGCGACCTATGAGGGCGAACTGGCGCGTTTCTCCGAGGAAGTCGTGCCTTCGACGAACTTTGATGAAACTACGCTTCCCGGCCGCACCGCCATCGGCGGCGCGCTCGAGCGCGGGATGAATTTCCAGCCCGGCCCGCAACGCCGTCTTGGCGGGGTGGTTATGCTGTCGGACGGCCGGCAGAATACCGGTCCATCGGCCATCGCCATGGCCAAGCAGTTCGCGCAGGCGGGACTCCCGGTCACGACCATCGGGGTAGGGGAGGACCGGCTGGTCGGTGATCTCCGCGCGAAGTTTGAGGATGCCAAAGGCAAAACGCCGAAGGGTGAGGAAGTCGAGCTGCGCCTCGAAGTCACCAATGACTTTCAGGAAGAAGCCGGGGCGACCGTCACGATCTTTGAAGGCAATCAGGTCATTGAGCGCCAGGAAGTCACCATTCCCGCCGAGCAATCCGCCACCGTGACCGCCCGGGTCAAACCGCAGATCGCAGGCAACCGCATCTACCGCGCGGTCATTGAGTCGAGCACGCTCGATGATCAGAACGCCACCACGGATGTGGACTATTTCGCCCTCGAAGTAACCGATCCTTTTGTCTTCAATATCCTCTTCCTCGGCAGCGCCCCTTCTCTGGAGCATCGCTTCCTCAGCCGGGTTTGCGAGGCTGAAGAGCAGCTCGCGTTGAGCAGCCTGATCCGCACCAGCTCGGGCACCTTTCAGAAACGCGGTTTTGACGCGATTGAAAATCCCATCCTCGCCGGGGACCCCAACCCGCCCGTGCGCACTGAACAGGACGGTGAGAGCCTCGCCGATGAGCTGGAGACAAAGGCCAGGGAGGACCTTGAAGTGGAAATCACCACTGAACAGTTCGCGCAGTTCGAGGTTATCATCCTCGACCCTACCGGCGGGCTCTTCGTCGATGAAGAGGTTCAGGAGCGCCTGGAACAGTTCGTTTCGCGCCAGGGTGGCGGCCTCCTTGTCCTCGGTGATCCTTCGCCGCTGCCGGGCAATCTCCAGAATATTCTGCCTATGGCCCGTTGGGAAACCGATCGCGTGGCGAATGAAACACTACTCAAGCTCGAGGCGGAACCAGTCTTTGAGAAAAGCAAGGGCGGTCTGCTCTTTACCGGCGCCCCACTGTTCGTCGCGGAAGAAGATTTGCTGACCACCGCGAGTGAGTTGAAACCGATTGCACGCCGCGTCATGGAGACCCAGCGCGATGAGCAGGCCGTCCTGGCCGTCCAGGCCTACGGCAGTGGCCGCGTCGCTTTTCTGGGCACCGCCGGCACCTGGAATTGGCGCATGCAGCTGGGTGATGGCCTCGGGCGCCACGCCTCCTTCTGGCGGGATCTCCTCTCCTGGCTCGGCTCCAATACCAAACCACGCGTGGAAAGCGAGATCAACGGTCAGCGGGTCACCGTCGGTGAAGTCGCCCCCATCAATCTCAGTGTGCGCAGTGCGGATTTCCGTCCCGCCGGAGATGCCCGCATCAGCTCCACCGTGACCGGTCCGGATGGAAATGTCCAGGTCGTGGAGCTGCGCCCCTCCTCCTCTCGCGCCGGAGATTATCAGGCGGAGTTCATCCCAAATGAAGCGGGCGAATACGAGGTTTCCTCCCGCATCGTCTTTGACAACGGCGAGGAGCTGCTTGAGACCGGCAATTTCATCGCTTCCGTGGGCGGCGGGGAAATGGCGGAGCCCAGCTACAATGAAGAGTTATTGCGGGACATTGCCCGCATCACCGGCGGAGAATTCCGTCACTACACAGATGCCCGCAACCTCAGCGAGATCCCTCTTACCTCCGGGCTCGATACCACCACGGAGCGGCTCTTGCTCACCAGCAACTGGCTCTTCCTCATTTGCCTCGTCGGATGTCTCGGCGGAGAATGGTTCATGCGCCGCCGCGTTGGCCTGCGATAATGCGAAGTGATTTCAGAAACGGAGCATCTTATGAAGAGTTACCTTACCTTAGTGCCTTTCCTCATCTGGTTAATCGCCTGCATCATCTCCCCGGCCGTCGCTCAGCAGCCTGAGGTGCGCCGGGCCGTCCCGGTAACGCCAGACGATGACCAGCCAGAAAGCGTCACCCCGGAGGTGCCCCGGGCCATCCCCTTTGAAGACGATGGCCTGAGCCCGGGTGAGCTGCGCATCATCAATGACGGCCTCTTTGACCTGGACAGCGCCCGGTCAGATGCCATGCGGCAGGAAGCCGGCAAGCTGGAAACCGTCCAGCGCGCTATCCGGGAGCTCAAGGCAAGTGATGACCCGGAGATCCGGCGTTCAGCCGTCATGATCCTTGGGAAATACAGCTTCCCGCAGGCCCGGGAAGCCCTTTTCTTCGCCCTGGACGATAAGAGCCCGGATGTCCGCCAGAGCGCTCTTGTCGGTATCATGGAGGCGAATATCGCTCTCGCGCCGGATGAATCTGAAAAAGTGCTGGAGCTCATCGGTGATGAGGACGTGCACATCCGCCGTTTGGCCAGCAGCGCGATTCCTCTCATGGTTCTCACTTATCCGATCAGCGCCGGTGGAACGATGGGCGGACTCGGGCGCATGACCAAGGATTACCCCGCGGACATCCAAAAGATTCTCCAGGACGCGTATCTCGATGAGGACACGATCGTCCGGCGGAACCTGGTCTCGAACATTTCACGGCTCATGGTGCCCCTCGGCGATGAAGCAATCTCCAGACTCACCCAGGACAGTGATCGTGAGGTGCGCTCGAAGCTTCTCTCCACCATCGGCCAGCTGCGTCCGGGGGATTTCCATCGTTTTCTTGAGCCTTACGTTTCCGATGCGGATCCCCAGATCCGCATGCAGCTCGCCCAACTGCTGGACATGACTTCCAGCAACTCGGTGGTGCTGGACCACCTGCGCCAGCTCGCCGATGACCCGGATGCCGATGTCGCCCTCACCGCCAAGCTCGCCCTCTTCCGGCACACCCAGGATCTGGACCTGTATAAGGATCTGCTCGCCGCCCTGGAACGGCCCAGTCTCAGTCAGGATCAGGCGCGCTCGGTCATTCTCGCCGCCACCGCGCTTCCCCGGGATAAAGCCATCAACCTCATGGTGGCCCTCATTGAAAAAGGTAATGCCCGCTACCTGCCAGAGGCTCTGCGCATCTACGGGGTCATGGCCCGGGCCAACGCGGACGTGGACCTGCTCATGCGCTTCACCGATCACAGCACCAAGGCCGTCCGTGAAGTCGCCATGGATGGCCTGACGAACATTCCGGATTTTCCCGCTGACCGCCTCATGGAGCTCATCGGCAGCAAACACGAGGATGTCCGCCAGCGCGCCGTCTATTTCATCCGCAATGTCAGTGATGAAGAGGCCGAAGATCTCCTCTATGAACTGCTCCTCGACGAAGAAGCCGAGGTGCGTCAGGCCGCCCTGCGGGAAATCGCCCAGCAGCAAATCGGTAACTGGCAGGTCGTCCTCCGGCGCAGCCTGCAGGATTCCGATCCGGAAATCCAGCAGACCGCCCTCCAGCTCAGCACCCTTGATGTCAGCCAGGAAATGGTTGACGCCCTCCTCAAATACTCCGTCTCCGCCGGCAACCCCTACCTCGCCGAAGCCGCCCGGAACCAGAGCGAAACCATTCGCCAGCGCCTCCGCTCCGTCGCCCCCAACCGCCAGTGAGCGGAGATTAAGCCCCAGCCGCAGATTTCCGCGCGACTCGAAAGACGGTAGTCGGCGTCAATTCCGTTCAAAGCCGGCAATATTTGTCGCGCAACGTTTGACCAGAAGACGCATGCTTGTGCTCGCTTCGGTGCTTCATGCGTACAGGACCGGGAATTGGAAATGAGAGGGTTGTCCCGCTGAATTTCTGACTTTAATCATCAGTTGGGCACCCACTTTTCAAACAGCTTTCTGAATGACAAACTCTCATTCAGCAAAAAGTCTAGCCAGTCCTGCCCTCTATCAATCCTTTCAATGGAACTGTACTCTCCAAAGGATGGAAACTGTTCTTCGTGCCCTCGCAAACTGAAGGGCTGGACGCACTCCTCGATCTTTACCGGCGTTTCTTGGCCAAAATCTGTTATCCGCCGCATCTGACATCTTCCCTCTTCCTTAAAATCAACCTCCCATTTTTTCCTTTTCACTCCGAGATCCAATTCAACGTAATCATAGAGAAACGCTGTATCAAGCCTGAACCCTTCGCTGTTCTCGCCAAACACGTAAACTAATACCTCTCGCTCCTTTTCATCGAAGATCGAAAGTCCGACATATATGTCAGCGGGAGATACCCTTATCGAATGTGACAGAACTCCATCTCTATAGGCATTGACCGTATAAAACTTTTGGTTTTCATGGAGAGCCTTCGCCTCCTCACGAGTCAGGCATTCCGGATCTCTGTAATAAGCACTTCTTCGAATGGTATATCGATACTCAATCATCGGTAGATTTTACCCCGAGAGAACTGAATTAAGCGATTAGAAATCTGGCGCCATTAAACCTAAGCTGTGACCGCGCCGGTCCTGCGAGAATGAAATCCGGTTCTGCGCGAATGGCCCTCCAATCAATCCGCCTCGATACCTCAAAGCGTTTCATCCGCCAACGTCGTGAGGCAGAGGCACCACCGAACAACGGGCACTGCTCCCTCATCATTCGGCTACGCCGAACGAACGTTCATTCTTGGTGATGCCCCTTACCCCTTGAGCCGTGCCCTGCCCATTCTCTCCGGCGAATCATCCCGCGCCCTTTTCCCAGCGGAAATTTTTTTTAACTATTTTTCTCTCGGACGTTCCGGACGCCCCGGACGTGTCGCGCTCCGCCTTTTTCTGGGTGATATTGGTTTATATGCCAGCCTTCCGAATCATCACACCCTCTCGCCCTCCCTCCAGCTTCTGGCGATCCAACCATCCTGCGTTCGCGACCCGTCTCCCTCATTTTACCGAACGTTCGATAAAATGGAGCGCTACCGAGCTAGATGTCCTGATGAAGCGGCTCCAGACGTTTTTTCGAACGATCGGTAAAACCCAAAAAAGCCAGGCACCAGGCCGTTACGCCGGGGCTCCGGCGATTCCGCGATCATCAATCGGCGGATGTTCCGGTTCGCTGCGCGACCGGTCCGCGTCAGCCAGTTCGGCGGAGGCGTCCTCCTCATCGTCATCCTCCGGCGGGAGGGCGATTTTTGGTGGATTGGCCATCGTCCCGGTGTCGATCAGCTCCTGGATCTGTGACCCGTCGAGGGTTTCATATTCCAGCAGTGCCTTCGCTACGACTTCGAGCGAATCGCGTTTTTCTTCCAGAATCCGGCGGGCCTTCGCATAGGCCTCATCGACGAATCGTTTGATCTCACCATCGATCATTTCCGCGGTCGCTTCGCTGTAAGCACGGGTCTGTGCCATATCACGACCCAGGAAAATCGGCTCACCGCTGTCACCAAAACCAACCATTCCGATCTTATCGCTCATTCCCCACTCACACACCATACGGCGGGCCGTGCTGGTCGCCATCCGGATATCTCCGTAGGCCCCATTGGTAATGTCACCAAACTTAAGCTCCTCCGCGATCCGGCCGCCCATCACGACCACCAGTTCATCCAGCAGCTCATTGCGGCGGTAAGTGAGCCGGTCCTCGACGGGCAACATCATCGTCGCCCCCAGAGCGGGACCGCGCGGGATGATCGTCACCTTATGAAGAGGCTCCGTATTATCCAGGCTGAGGTTGAGAATGGCGTGCCCCGCTTCGTGGTAAGCCGTGTTTTCCTTTTCTTTCTCGCTGATCGCCATGCTTCGGCGTTCCCGGCCCCATTTCACTTTATCGCGGGCTTCTTCCAGGTCCTGCATGTTCACCGCCTTGGATTCGCGGCGCGCCGCCATCAGAGCGGCTTCATTCACCACGTTGGCCAGTTCCGCACCGGAATAGCCGGGCGTGCCGCGGGCGATCACGGCCAGGTCAACCTCCTCCGCGAGTTTGATCTTCTTCGCATGCACCCGCAGGATTTGCTCGCGGCCTTTGATATCCGGCAAAGGCACACTGATCTGGCGGTCGAAACGGCCCGGCCGCAGCAGGGCGGGATCAAGCACATCCGGCCGGTTCGTCGCGGCGATGATGATCACCCCTTCCTGCGTGTCAAAACCGTCCATCTCGACCAGAAGCGCATTGAGCGTCTGTTCGCGCTCATCGTGTCCGCCACCGACTCCATGACCGCGATTGCGGCCCACCGCATCGATTTCATCGATGAAAATGAGGCACGGAGCGGCTTTCTTGCCCTGCTCGAACATGTCGCGCACCCGGGATGCTCCAACCCCGACAAACATCTCCACGAAATCCGAACCGCTGATGCTGAAGAACGGCACATCCGCTTCCCCTGCGATGGCACGGGCCAAAAGCGTTTTACCGGTCCCAGGAGGGCCGACCATGAGAACACCCTTCGGTATGCGTCCGCCCAGCCGCTGGAAGCGCTTGGGATCTTTAAGGAATTCGACGATTTCCTGGACCTCCTCTTTCGGCTCGTCGACCCCCGCGACGTCTTTGAAGGTCACCTTGTTCCGGTCCCGGTTCAGCATGCGCGCTTTGCTTTTCCCAAAGTTGAGTGCGCCCTTGCCCGCCATCTTGATCTGCTGCCGGAAAATGAACCAGATGATGAGGATCAGAATGAGAATGGGAAGGAAGCTGAAAAGCAGGCTGGCCCAAAGCTGAGATTCCGCCTTGGACTGCGGATAATACCCGGCTTCCTCGATGCGTTTACGCAGGTCTCGGTCGTAGCTCAGATCAACGGGCAGCTCGAAAGATTCATACGCCTTTTTGTTATTCCTACTCTTCCCCTCCGGCACGTAGTAGCCGGTCAGGATGCGGTGACTTTCCTCCCCGCGATTTCCCCGCAGATAGAAGGGATGCTCTTCATCGACCACGAGTTGAGGCCCGCCTTCGTTGAGGATTTCATTGAACTTCTCATACGTGATCTCTCGGCTGCCGGTGTTACCGCGCATGACGAGGGCCGCCGCGATCAAGCCAAAAGCGATCGCGAACATGATGACGCCGCGCCAGTTAAAGTTTGGTTCGTTGCCGCCGGGACCGCCCTGCCCATCCTGATTGTTGTTTGGGTTGCGGTTGGGATCCTGGGGATCGCGGTCCGGAGATTCGGGAGAATTCGCCATATTCGATGACCTGATGATTAAACTGAAATCGCGAGAGTTGCGCGAGGAGCTTCGCGGATTGGGCCGAACGTGTAAGATAGCACGAGCCGGCCGCTCTGCAAATGAGGTGGAAAAGAGACTGTGCGGGATCAGGGTTCGTTCACATCCCTGCAAAGTAGCTGCGCTAATACCAGAATAACGGATGGCTCTTCTTCAGGTATGCTTATTCAGTGGTGACTTGGGTGAGGGATTCTCCCGGAAGCAGGGAACGCACAAAAAAGTCCGCCGTGGCCTCCACCAGTTGCCGGGTTGGTTCCGGCAGGTCCTCCGGGTTGACCTTCGGTGGAAAAGGCGTTTCCGGGGCCTGCAGTCCCAGCCGCCAGTCGGTATTTTCAATGATCAGCGTATCAACGCTCGCATCCTGGGCATCGACGTTGCTCACCAGCTCGCGAAGGTCGCTCAGAGCATCGGGAGACTCCGCCCCCGTAATTCCGAGGATCGGGCAATGCAGCTTCGCGATTTCCAGCTCGGGCTTCAGGTCATCGAGGCTCTCAAAGAATGTCAGGTGAAGCAGAACGCGCCGTTCCTGGAAGTTCACCCCCAGTTTCTCACCGATGGCCAGGCTTTCCCCGGCGTCCTGGCCGAAGAGTTCCTCAACCCCTTGTCGGAAGGAAATCGCGGGAGACCACAAAGCGACCGCCGCGAAACCCGGAAAATCTTCGATGGAATGCTTGAGGGGCTCCTGGGCACAGATGGCCACCGTCCCGCCGAGCCGGAACCCGACAATTCCCACACGATCCAGATCAACGAAGCGGCGTTGGCGGCCGTCCGCATGCAGGATGATCTCCCGGATATCCTGGGCCAGGCTGAGCGTTTTCTCATACTCCACGTTCACCCCCAGGCCCTCTTCATTCATCTCGGTCTCTTTATTGTAATAGACGAGGATGGAAGCGATGCCCTGCTCAATGAGCCGTTCACCCAGCAGATGGTAGGCATTGGGCAGCACGGTATCAAAGTGGTGAGCCATGATGACCATGGGCACCCGGCCCGCGTCGAGCGGGCGACGCACGTGCATCTCGGCGTTCGAGCCAAGACGCATGAAGCGGTATTCCATCCACTTATCAGAGGTTGGCGGCGCACTGTCGCTTTCCGGCGAGGAATCGTGGCCCCCAGATTGCTGCGATTGATCCGGCTTCCCGCCGCCGCAACCCGCGAGGAAGACGGTGATGAGCAGAACGAAAAAGACGCTGGGCAGGGAGTGAAAGGTTTCCGTGGTTGGTTTCATGAACAGGGAGGACGGAAGCATGGGTCTGCGCGCTTTGGAAACGAAAAAGAAAAAGCGGCCAACGCTTCAGAGACCGGCTCCGCTGCGTTGACCGCTTGCTTAGGCTGGAATTCGCGAAAGTCAGGCGTGGCCGGGATCAGGCCGCGGCCTGTGCATAGTAATCTGCCACTTTTTTCCAATTAATCACCTTCATGAACGCTTTTACATAATCGCCACGCTTGTTCTGGTACTTCAGGTAGTAGGCATGCTCCCACACATCGATGGCCAGAATCGGATCGGCACCATGCATCGTCAGGTTGTTGTGCTTTTCGGCCTGGAGCACGATCAGCCCCTTGCTGAGAGGTTCGTAGGCCAGGATGCCCCAGCCGCTGCCTTCGACCGAGCCGGAGGCTGCCTCAAAGAGCCGCGTGAAATTTTCGAAGCTGCCGAAGCTGGCCTTGATCGCCGCGGCGAGATCACCTTCCGGTTCACCGCCGCCATCCGGGGCCATGACATTCCAGAAAAGTGTGTGCAGGGAGTGGCCGGAGCCATTGAAAGCCAGGCTCTTTTCCCAGTGTTTGGTCAGGGAAGCATCACCTTCACCAGCGGCAATGGCGGAGAGCGCTTCAAGCGCCTGGTTCGTGCCGTTCACGTAGCCGAGATGATGGATGTCGTGGTGAAGCTTCATCGTCTGGGCATCGATGTGCGGTTCCAGATCCGCGTAATCGTAGGGGAGCGGCGGAAGGACGAACTTGCCGTCCTTGAAGCCGATCTCGCTTTCGGCGAGTGCCGGGCGCTCCCCGGATTCCTGCGCATGGCTGAGACCGGCGAACGCACCCATCCCGGCAAGGGCGGCCGAGCCGGCACCAAGCGATTTCAGGGCATCGCGGCGGGAAAGGCCGGTGATGCCGCGGTCCGGTGTGCTGGGAGTTTCCGGGTTGAGAGATTGAGAAGAAGATTCAAGCATATCGTGATAGTGGTTTGGCTCAGGCAGTATGCATGAGCGCATGAGGTGAGCTGCGTTTGTCCATGGGGTTGGATGGTCAACGGCCGAGACTGTTCGGCCTCGAACGAAATTTTGACGAATCAGCTCGCAGTCCTTGACATGACCGCGAGACAGGGGATTGTGTCGGCTCTCCGGTTGAAGATTGAAACGCCGGAGGCCGCGAAATTCAGCTTTTACCCGCCATGGCCAGAGTCTGCAAAATCACAGGTGCCCGCGTCACCACGGGCCGGCGCATTCACCGGAAAGGTCTTGCCAAGAAGAAGAAAGGCATCGGCCGCATGGTGACGAAGGAAGTGAAGCGCACCTTCACCCCGAACCTGCAGAAGAAACGGATCTGGGTGCCGGAGCTCAATGAATTTGTCACGGTGAAGGTTTCCGCGCGCGGCCTGAAAACGATCAGCAAAAACGGCGCCTACAAAACGCTGAAAGAAGCCGGCCTGCTCCCGCAGGGCTGAGCGACCCGAATGCGCTGCACCCAGGGCTACCGCTTCGACCGCTTATTCAATCATCCGCCGATACCGATTTTTCCAGGAAACCTCCTCGCTCGTTTTTCCAAGTGTAGAGTTGCGAAGAACGACAACGGATTCAATCGGAACAGGTATAAGGTCCGGCAACCCGAATTCGCCGGGTACCTCACCGCCTAAAGCCGGCCGATTGGCGAAACCTGTGACCAGAAAGATAAGCGCAGAAACGCAGAACGCCGTTCCGTTCAGGAAAGACCGCCCGATGCTTGCCTGTAAAAATAGCGGATTCCGGGAACGGTTGGCTTTGTGAGGATGGGAGGGTCCAAACCGCCGACTCGAGAACCAAGCACCGGATGGCTGCCCCGGTTTGAGGAATTCGGGCGGAGAGCAGTGGAAATGGCAGCCCGCGCCCTGACGGTGCGATTGGGGTATAAGCAGGGGGCCCCCATGCGCACGGTGATTGCGGGAGAATGGATTGAGGGTGATTCATTACCGGTCCGGAAATAATTCGCCGAATAGAGGAAAACGAAGAATGAACCTCTCCCGGGAACCTCGAGGCGAGTAAACCGTCATTAACCGGAAAGTGTTTGCAGGTGAGACAGCCCGATCTTCAGCAAAACCACAACGGAGAAAGCCAATGCCATTCTGGCGATGGCACGTGTGCTGGATCGGCGACCATTTGCCACGGCCTTACCACTTGGACACGGCAAGGCACCACCTACCTCAGTGGCTTAACGCATAGACGAAAACGTTGATCCCCAGGCGGGTAAAAAAGACGTGGGCATAGTCACTGATTTCGCGGCTGCTGTAGTAGGCGAACATACGGTAACCACCATCCGGTTCCTGGACCCAGGCGGGGATGGCTTGTTCCTGGGTGTAGATGGTTTCTTCGCGGCCGTCTTCGCGGGTCGCGGAAAAGGAGGTGCCGGGGGTGGCAGCGGCTTCGAGCCGCTCAGAGAGCCCTTCGGAGGTGGCGCGGATCCGGAAGCTGATGGTTGAGGACCAGTTACCCTGCCGGTCCTCACCCCAGCCCATGCTGACCACAGGGCTGGCGACGACGCCGGGATGGCCGTTGATCATCAGGGCCATAAAGGAATAGGTTCCCTGCGGCCATTTTTCTTCGACAACAAATTCCCGCACGGTGTCCGGGAGCACCTCAGGATCGGGCAGCCCGGCGTAAATGGCGCTGAAGATTTCATGGGAACGGGGCAGGGGCTCGAATTCATTCTCCGGAAAAACCTGTTGGAAAGCTTCCTGGATCGGCGGGCTGACGGACCAGTCCGCAAAACTGTGGAACTGGCCGTAACTGGCCTGGCCACTGAGGAATTCCGAATTGATGCCGGCATCGATGTAAATGAAACCGCCACGCTCAAGGAACTTCTTGAGGTTATCGACCTCCAGGCTGCTGAGGGACCAGTCCGTCCGGTCCGCGAAATTCACGTAAATGAGCGGATGCCGGAAGATGACCGGATCTTCAAAGGACTCAATGAAGAGCGGCTCCGGCCTGACGTTGAGAGCGGTGAATTCGTTGAGATGCTGGAGAAGGGTGGGGAGTGCTTCGGGATGATAACGCAACTGCGGATCTCCCTCCACGACCTGGAGAACTTCAAGGTAAGGCTGGGTGGGATCCCACTGTTTTTTGACCTGCCGCGTCTCGGTGGATGACCCGTCCTGGCCGGGGTCGTCTTCCGTGGCGGCCGCATCGGCCGTGTTCTGGCCAAAGGCAGTATAACCCAGCCCGATGAGGAACATCGCGGAAAGGACCAGGCAGAGTCCGGCGGCGGGGGAGCGGTGGAAAGGCTTCGTCGTCATGAGCATCATTGATGAGAATTGGTGTGCGGTAGAGGGGACAATGCTCAAAGCATTGCGCACTCGCCATTGTCTGTTACGCTCGGCGGACTCGCGGGCGGCCAGATGGCATGTTTTGTCAGTCAGTCAGTCCGCGAGTGTTTTGAATCATCCAGCGAATCCCAACCGAATTTTTCCAATGGCCAACCTTCCCATCACCATGCACACGAGCAAGGGCGATATTGAGATCACGCTCTTTGCCGATCAGGTCCCCGTGACCGTATGCAGTTTCGTCAATCTGGCCCGTCACGGGTTCTATGACAGCATTTCCTTTCACCGGGTCATCCCGGATTTCATGATCCAGGGCGGTGACCCCACGGGCACCGGAACAGGGGGGCCAGGCTACCAGTTCGATGACGAGATTGTTCCTGGGTTCAAGCATGACAAACCTGGCATGCTCTCCATGGCGAACGCGGGTGTGCGCGATGGACGGGGCACGAACGGCAGCCAATTTTTCATCACGCACGCGCCTCAGCCTCACCTGGACGGCAAGCACAGCGTCTTTGGCGAGGTGACTTCCGGACAGGACGTGGTGAATGCGATTGCCCAGGGTGATACCATCAGCGGCATCACCTTCCGGGAATCACCGGATGCCTTTCTGGAAGGCCATGCGGAGAAGGTTGCCCAATTCGATGAAGCCCTGCGCAAGGCGGGTTTCCTGAGTTGAGCCTTAACCGGCCGGAAAAAGAATTGGGTGTAAGACGAACCGCCTCTTGCCAAGGGCGAACCATGGATTAAGATGGGGATTGAGGAAGCGTGGTGTTTGGCATTTGGCCGGCTCCATGAGAGCTTCAGCGTCCAGTTGAGGTGTCCGTTGGCGACTGATCCTGGCCCGCGCTTCGCTCCACCTGATGTTTTTGAGCAGCCACGAGGTGACTCGCGGCCGGTTCCCTGACCTTCCCCCGGGTGCGGTTTGCATGCATCCACCATGTCCGCGCATTTCCAGCGTGAGACGTGTGACAGATGGACGAGAGAAGCACCGTTCCTTTTTCCCCTGAAAGGAAAGGCATCCGCCGGGAACAGGTTGAGCCGGGCCGGAATCACTGGCGCCAGCGCACAGGTTACCAAGCAAACCGAGGACGGACGAAGCGGGCGAGTGACCGTGGCAGGTCCCGGCTGGCAAATTTGAGAATAGATTCGGATGAAAGCCAGCGGGAATGATTGCCCATCGCCCCCGTCAAAGACGGACCTCAAAATCGAGAACAAACCAGAAAACCAATCCCAAACCAGGAGCCAAGACCGTCACCACCGGGAAACGGATGAGTGAAAGAATGATTTCAGTGTCGCCCAGCCACCGCGATAAGCGGGGCGGGCACCGGCAAAGACGGAGCGGCCAGCAGGTCAGGAGAAATTTGGAGGCACAACGGTATGTCTGACACTTGCGCGACCCCAAAGACCCAATTTTTCAACGCGGCGTCTCCCTGCCGCGAGACTGCCCTGCATGACCGATGGTCACGACCGGCCGAAAGGATGGCGGAAGAAGGCTCCATCCGGAAACATGCATCAAGCAGCTAACCAACCAAGAAACCGCGGCTCCCAACAGGGCGGCGGACAAAGCCGCCGGCGCCGCCGGGGCGGACGTGGACGTGGTGGAAGCCACCATGGCAACCAGCAAAGGTCCCAATCTCAATCACAGAAGCCCTACCGGCCGCGAAACCAAAGAAAGGGCGCGGCACCGAAAAAATCTCCCAAGAAACAGAGCCTGCTCGAAAAGATCCTTGCCTTCTTCACAGGTGGCTCGGCGAATAAGAAGCGCAGACCTCAAGGCAAAGGTGCCGCTCCGGCAAAAAGTGGAGCGCCACACCAGAAAAGTTCCGCGAACAGCCGGGGAGGGGCGCCCGCCGGGCAACCTGCCCGCACCAAACGCCCGCCGGAGAAGGTGGATGTGACGACCCCTCGTCTCTATGTAGGCAACCTCAATTTTGACGCGACGGAGAGCGATCTCTTTGACCTGTTCAATGGAGTGGGTCAGGTGCAGAACGCGGAAGTGGTGAGTAACCCCTACACCCACCGCTCCAAGGGTTTCGCCTTTGTGCAGATGAGCAGCGTGGATGAAGCTCGCCGCGCCGTCGAGCAGCTTCATGATCAGGACTTCATGGGCCGTCCGCTGGTCGTGAGCGGGGCGAAAAATCCGAAGCTGGAGGAAGACGAAGAATAAGCCCGCAGCAGGTGGTGGAGAAACTGTGAAAAAGTCATTGACGCGGAAGGGCCGTTTGCTACTTTCCGCTCTCCTTTCATCCAAGGGGGGTCTCGAACGGTTGTTGCAGTGGCCTTGAACTACCTTGGGACACGCTTCTTACCGCGTTGATTGTTGCTCATGATGATGTGTTCTCATTTGCCCATGTAGCTCAGTCGGTAGAGCGCGTCCTTGGTAAGGACGAGGTCACCGGTTCAATCCCGGTCATGGGCTCCACCTTTCTTTGAGAGAAGATGAGAGAAAGCAACGAATGAGCGAGGGCCCAGCCGGTGCGTGATATGAAATGATCTCACCCCGGGGCGACCTGACTTTTCAATTTACCTAAACTAAACCCATACCAATCCCACTTAAGGAGACCAACCCATGGCTAAGGCAGCATTTCAGCGCAACAAGCCCCATGTGAACGTCGGCACCATCGGTCACGTTGACCATGGCAAAACCACCCTCACGGCGGCAATCACCACCGTTCTGGCCGAAAAAGGCTGGGCGGAAAAACGTGACTATGACGCAATCGATAATGCGCCGGAGGAACGTGATCGCGGCATCACGATCAACACCGCGCACGTGGAGTATGAGAGCGAGAACCGCCACTACGCCCACGTGGATTGCCCGGGTCACGCGGATTACGTGAAAAACATGATCACCGGCGCGGCCCAGATGGATGGGGCCATCCTGGTGGTGAACGCCGCGGACGGCCCGATGCCGCAGACGAAGGAGCACATCCTGCTGGCTCGCCAGGTGGGTGTCCCGGCCATCGTGGTCTTCCTCAACAAGACCGACATGGTTGACGACGAGGAACTGCTGGAACTGGTGGAGATGGAAGTCCGCGAGCTGCTCAGTTCTTACGAATTCGATGGGGACAACATCCCGATCATCAAAGGCAGTGCTCTGCGTGCCCTGGAAGGTGACGAGAAGCATGTGGATGCAATCATGAAGCTGGTTGAAGCGGTGGACGAATATGTCCCCGAACCGGTGCGTGACACGGAGAAACCCTTCCTGATGCCGATCGAGGACATCTTCGCGATTGAAGGACGTGGAACGGTGGCCACCGGCCGCTGTGAGCAGGGCATTCTCAAGAAGAACGACGAGGTCGAAATCGTCGGGATGGGTGACACCAAGAAGACTGTCTGCACGGACATCGAGATGTTTCGCAAGCTGCTCGACGAAGCACGTGCGGGTGACAACGTTGGCCTGCTCCTGCGTGGTATCAAAAAGGATGACATTGAGCGCGGTCAGGTCATCGCAAAGCCGGGTTCGATTACCCCGCACACCAAATTCACCGCTGAGGTATATGTCCTGAACAAGGATGAGGGCGGTCGCCACACGCCGTTCTTTGCAAACTACCGGCCGCAGTTTTACTTCCGCACCACAGATGTGACGGGCAGCATCACCCTGCCGGATGGCGTGGAAATGGTGATGCCCGGAGATAACGTCTCCATCACCGTGGAGCTCGGCAAGCCGATCGCGATGGAGAAAGGTCTGCGTTTCGCTATTCGTGAAGGTGGCAAGACCGTCGGCGCGGGCCGTGTGGCTGACATCCTCGAATAAGGAATCGAATCAATCGCCCGCTGACGGCGACAGAGTTTGAGCGGGTGGGCTGCCCTGGACTGCACTGGTCCGGCCTCACCCGCTCTTTTATCTTTGACGCCCTGAAGCTCCTGGCGTTCTTTAGGCCGGGTCACGCGACATCTTATAGGTCAGTAGTTCAATTGGTAGAACGGCGGTCTCCAAAACCGTTGGTTGGGGGTTCGAGTCCCTCCTGACCTGCCATTTTTCCAGTTACCCTGACGCCTCACCGCATCCTTCGTCTGACACCTTTGTTTTTTTGAATCGGCTGAGCCGACCCTTTTATGTTTAAGAAAATCCGCAAGTTTTTCCGGGAAGTCTGGACGGAACTGGGAAAGGCCACCTGGCCATGGAACCCGAAGGAAAAAGGACCGGCGAAGTATCGGGAGCTGGTTGATTCCACCACCGTGGTGCTCATCGCCATTGTTATCATCGGCGCTTTTGTCAGCCTGGCTGACTTCGTGATCGCGACGGTCATGCAGGCTCTGGTCGGGCTGGGCGGCTCCTGAGCTTCCTTCCCCGTTCGTCTTCTCTGTGTGTGAATGTGACTGATGAGGCGTCCCGCTGAACGCTTGCGCGGGATCATCCTTCACGTTTCATTGTCCGCCCCAGTGTATTGTCCCTTTTCGAGATCAGCATTTGCTCCGTTCATACCCTCAGCCCACTGATTTATCATGCCCACCATTCCACCGCCCAAAGATCAATGGTATGTCGTGCACGTTCTTTCCGGACAGGAACAGAAGGTGCGGGATAACCTCAAGCGGCGTGTCCAGCTTGAGGAGATGGGAGACGTTGTCTATGATGTGCTGGTGCCGACCGAGCGGGTATCCGAGGTGAAGCGCGGAAAGAAAATGGAGACGAACCGCAAGTTCTTTCCCGGTTACATCATCGTTAACATGCACCTCCTGAATGAGGATAATACGTTGAACGACCGGACGTGGTACTTCATTCAGAACACCACCGGGATCATCGGCTACGCTGGCACGAAGGACAAGCCGCTCCCCATGCCGTTACGTGAGGTGGAGCACATGCTGGCCCAGGTGGAGGAACGCCAGGATCAGGTAAAACCGAAGATCGAGTTCGAAGTCGGCGAGACCGTGAAGGTGGCGGATGGTCCGTTCCAGAACCAGAACGGGGTCGTGGAAGAGGTCGACCCGGACCGGGGCCGCCTGAGGGTTTCCGTGAGTATTTTCGGCCGGTCAACGCCGGTAGATTTGGAATATTGGCAGGTTGAAAAAGGTTAAGCCTGCGTTATGATGTCGGCTTCCCTTTTTTTCGGACCACTCCCACCATCATGAGTAAAGAACTAGTAGGACAGATTAAGCTTCAGATCCCTGCCGGGCAGGCGAACCCCGCCCCGCCAGTTGGTCCCGCGCTGGGTCAGCACGGGGTGAACATCATGGGGTTCTGTAAGGAGTTTAATGCGCGCACGCAGGCTCAGGCAGGGGATGTGCTGCCCGTCGTGATCAATGTCTACAAGGATAAGTCCTTTGATTTTATCACCAAGCAGCCGCCGGCAGCCAATCTGCTGAAAAAAGCGGCCAATCTTGCTTCAGGATCCGGAGAGCCGAACAAGAAGAAAGTCGGCAGCATTTCCAAAGAGAAGGTTCTGGAAGTGGCCCGTCAGAAAATGGAGGATATGAACTGTCATGACGAGGAGGCGGCCTTCCGGATGCTGGCAGGGACTGCCCGGCAAATGGGACTTGAAATCACCGAATAACAGACGACCTTACTGGCTTTCCCTGAAACTGGTTAAAACCCAAACCGCAGGAGAGCGCCTTCCGGCGTTCGTTTGCACTGCATCAAGATATGGCAAAACGCAGCAAGCGCTACCTCGAAGCGAAGGCGCTTATCCCCGAGGATAAGATCCTGCCGCTGAACGAGGGGCTGGAATTACTCAAGAAAATGCCGGTGGCCAAGTTCGACCAGACCGTCGAGCTGGCCATGCACACCTCTGCGGATCCTCGACGGAGTGATCAGATGGTGCGCGGCACCTGCTCCCTGCCTCATGGCAGCGGCAAGACCGTCCGCGTGATGGTGTTCGCCGAAGGGCAGGCAGCGGAAGCAGCGAAGGCCGCGGGAGCGGACTTTGTGGGCTTTCAGGATATGGTGAAGAAAATCCAGGACGGGTTTCAGGACTTTGATGTCGCGATTTCCACCCCTGCGGCGATGAGTGAGGTCCGCAAGCTGGGCCGGGTTCTCGGTCCGCGCGGTCTGATGCCCAACCCGAAAACCGGGACCGTGACGGATGACACGGAGGCGGCGGTGAAAGAAGTGAAGGCCGGCCGGGTGGAGTTCAAGGTGGACCGTAACCGCAACATCGCGGTGCCGATTGGACGGTTTTCTTTCGCGGTAGAAGCGCTTAACGAAAATGGAGAGGCCGTCATGCAAGCCATTGTCCGTGCACGCACCCCAGCGGTTAAAGGCCGCTACCTGGAGTCCCTTGCGCTGACCGCCACGATGCTTCCCGCCATCCCCTTAGATCCAGCCGTTTACCTGCAATGAGACCTGAAAAAGTAACCATCGTTTCCGAGCTGCAGGAGCGGCTGCAGCATTCGCCCTATGTTTTCCTGGTGGACTATGCCGGGATGACCGTGCCGCATTTTGAAGAAGCCAGAAAGCGCCTGCGCGATGCGGGAGCAAAGTTCCGCGTGATTAAAAACACTCACCTGGCGCTGGCCGCCAAGAGTTTCGGTGCGGAAAAACTGGGCGAATACCTGGGTGGACAGTGTGGCATTATCTTCGGCGAAGGCGATGTGGCCGCGGTGATCAAGGTCTACAAGAACTTCGTTTCCGAATTTGACAGACCGGCGCTGCGTGCGGGTCTGGTCGAAGGCCAGGTGTTTGACGCGGAGCAGGTCATGAAGCTGGCGGAACTGCCGCCCAAAGAGGTGCTGCAGGCTCAACTGCTGGGCGCGCTTCTGATGCCGGCCAACCAACTGGCTCAAACCCTCAACGAACCGGCCAATCAGTTGGCGCGTTCTCTGAACGATGTCCCGTCCATGCTCGCCCGCCTGTTGAAAGCCAAAGAGCTGAAAGAGACGAGCGGGGAGACATCCTGAAGGCGAGAAATTTTCGAATGATGACACAGTTTTGCACTGGCTGCCGCCTGATGGCGGTGGTCAGTGACCGCTGGCCGAGAACGGCTGCCGGCCCGCGGGGCTGGCCAACCTCCAACAAAGTGATCTGCCGGGCAACCTAAACCCTTTGCCTTAATCGAGGAGTGCATTTGCTCCGAACGGCTTAACACGGAGATACCTATGGCAAACGTTGACGAAATCTATGAAATGGTGAGTAACCTCACCGTTCTGCAAGTGGTCGAGCTGGTTAAGAAGCTCGAAGACGAATGGGGCGTGAGCGCGGCTCCCGCAGCAGGCGTCGCGATGATGGCAGCCCCCGCGGCTGGTGGCGCAGCTCCCGCTGCTGAAGAAGCAGCTCCGGCTGAGGAGAAAACGGAATTCACCGTCCACATGAAGAGCTTTGGCGACAATAAGATTGCCGTCATTAAGGAAGTTCGTGGGGTGGTGGCAGGTCTTGGCCTGGCGGAAGCCAAAAAACTGGTCGAGGGCGCTCCGTGCGATGTAGCAACGGACGTTGCGAAGGCTGATGCCGAGGAGATGAAGAAAAAACTGGAAGCTGCCGGAGCCCAGATCGAGCTCAAGTAAGCCCACCGACTGATCATCAGGGTCGAGGCCTGAACGGCTTGAACCATCTTTCCCGTCCGCCGGGGTCCGTTTTGATGCGGCTCCGGCGGATTTTTTGTGTTTTTCAAGAAAAAAGTGCAAAGAACCAGTTGCAGGGCACTTTTTGTTGACATATGTAAGGGGTTCCGACCGGAAGGAGAATCGCTCGGGAGAGGGAATGGCCCAGCCCGGCAGCCGCTGCAGTCTCGTGGTAGAATGACGAGAAGGGTAGCGCTGTCGGCCGATGACAGCCTCTCTATCCGAGCTGGTTCCTTCGGGAAGCTAACCGCCACGTCAGCTGATCTCTACACCGCGCGATGATTCTAACGCACTTTCTTCTCTGCGTCATCAAACAAATGGTCCTGCCCCAAAGGTTGCCACATTCCCGAAAGCCCTGCCAGCTGGTTTACCGGGTGCGGGGAAGTTGATCAAGCGGCAACCCGACCTGACCCTGTCGTAAAGAGGTGATCGTATCACTTCTTTGGTCGGTGGCCTTTCTTTTCCCACCACTCCGAAGGATTTCTGTCGGAGCCCTTCAATTTCAAGCACTCTCGCCGTTTTCCTTTATCTGCTGGTCTCCCGAATTTTCCCTCAGCGCTGTTTTCCTTTTCCTGATTAACGGCCCTTTATCCCATCGCAGTCCCGATCCCGGTAATTCAAATTTTTCCTAAATCCTTCTACCTCGTTTAATTATGTCAGAGCGCATTCATTTTGGCAAGCTGCATGAAGTCATCGATCCGCCGAATCTGATCGAAATTCAGGTTAATTCCTACAAGGAATTTTTACAGACGGACGTGCATCCGGACGAAAGGGAAAGCACCGGTCTGCAGGCGGTCTTCCGTGAAGTATTTCCCATCACCAGTTATGATGAAAAAGCGACGCTGGACTTCGTGCGGTATGATATTGCGGAGCCCAAGATGGATGACCTCGAATGTCAGCGGGAGGGTCAGACTTTTAGCGCTCCTCTCTATGTGACCTTTCAGTTAAAGGATGAGAGTGTCAATGACGTGAAAGAAGAGCGTGTTTACATGGGTGAGATTCCGCTCATGACGCCACAGGGCACCTTTATTGTCAACGGGGCAGAGCGTGTTGTCGTCAGCCAGCTGCACCGTTCTCCCGGAATCTGTTTCGAAGCCTCACCGCACCTTAACGGGAAACTTCTCTACGGCTTCCGCGTTATTCCGGATCGCGGATCGTGGCTTGAGGTGCAGTTCGACAATAACGATCTGCTCTATATGTATCTGGACCGCCGCCGGAAGCGGAGAAAATTTCTCGCGACCACCTTTATGAAAGCTTTGGGCTATGAAGGGGACGAAAAAATTCTGCGGGAATTCTACAACGTCGAAGATCTTAAACTGGATGAAGATCTGGGCGATGAAGAAATCGCGGCGAAAATGCTGGTGGCGGATATTTACGATGGTGACCTCGTCGTGGCGCGCGCCTTTGAGCCGCTGAGTCTGGCGGTGATCCGGCAACTGATCAGCCTGGGTTATGAGAAGGTGGAAGTCGTTGATACCGAGCGTGAAGATGACTCGATCATCAAATCACTGAAAAAAGATCCGGCGAAGAATCAGGAGGAAGCGCTGAAGGATATTTACCGCCGTCTGCGTCCCGGGGATCCTCCGACCGTAACGAGCGCCAAACAATTACTTGATCGACTGTTTTTTGATCCCAAGCGCTATGATTTGAGCCGGGTAGGCCGTTACAAGATCAACCAGAAGCTCGGGCTGCAGGTTGATCTGGAAAACAAGACGATGACCCTGGAGGATTTCGTCGCCGCCATGCGCTATCTGATGAAGTTGCGCAAAGGTGAGGGCATTCTGGATGATATCGACCATCTTGGCAGCCGACGGGTGCGGACCGTAGGAGAACTGCTCGTGAACCAGTGCCGGGTCGGCCTCGCGCGGACGGAACGTCTGGTCAAAGAACGGATGACGCTCTTTGACGCGATGGAAGGGATGACGCCACAGAAGCTGATCAACCCGAAGGCGTTGAGTGCGGTGATTCGTGATTTCTTTGGCCGTTCTCAATTGAGTCAGTTCATGGATCAGATCAATCCGTTGTCTGAGCTTACTCACAAACGCCGCCTGTCCGCTCTTGGGCCTGGCGGTTTAAGCCGGGATCGGGCCGGGTTTGAAGTGCGTGACGTGCACCCGTCTCACTATGGGCGGATTTGTCCGATCGAAACCCCGGAAGGACCAAATATCGGTCTGATCAACTCAATGAGCACGTTTGCGCGAGTGAACGAGTTCGGATTTATTGAGACTCCCTACCGCAAAGTGACGAATGGGGTGGTGACCGGGCCGGTCGAGTATCTCACGGCGGATCTGGAAGAAAACTACACCGTGGCCCAGGCCAACGCGCCGCTTGATAAAGAAGGCAAATTCAAAAACCAGAAAGTGCTCATTCGCTATCGCGGGGACTTCTTGGAAATCGAGCCGGACAAGGTGGACTACATGGATGTCTCACCGAAACAACTGGTCTCAGTGGCGGCTGGTCTGATACCGTTTTTGGAACACGATGACGCGAACCGCGCCCTGATGGGCTCCAACATGCAACGCCAGGGAGTGCCGCTGCTGCACAACCAGGCGCCCCTGGTGGGGACTGGACTGGAGGGCCGCGTGGCGCGTGATTCCCGCGCGATTGTCGTGGCGGAGGAGGACGGCGTCGTGGCATCCGTCACGGCGAAGAGAATTGTCATTGCAAGCAAGGAGTTCAAAGGAGAATTACCGGAGAAAGTGCGGTCTCAGGCAAAGAAAGGGCTGCATGTTTATCCTCTCCGCAAGTACATGCGGTCCAACGCGGGGACCTGCATGAACCAGATCCCTGTCGTCAAAAAAGGGCAGGAGATCAAACAGGGTGATGTTCTGGCGGACGGCCCGTGCACCGATCAGGGCGAACTGGCCCTTGGACGGAATGTGCTCGTGGCATTTATGCCGTGGCACGGCTACAACTTTGAGGACGCCATCCTGATCTCGCAGAAACTGGTGAAGGAGGATGTTTATACCTCCATTCACATTGAGGAATTCGAGGTGGGTGCACGGGACACCAAGCTGGGGCCGGAAGAAATCACGCGGGATATTCCCAACGTGAGCGAAGAAGCCCTGCGCAACCTTGGCCCGGATGGAGTGATTCGTGTCGGGGCGGAAGTGCGCCCGGGCGATATTCTGGTCGGTAAAATCACGCCGAAAAGTGAATCTGAACTCGCGCCGGAAGAACGGTTGCTGCGCGCCATCTTCGGGGAGAAAGCGGCAGACGTAAAAGATACATCGCTGACCGTGCCGTCTGGCGTCGCGGGAATTGTGATGGATGTGAAGGTTTCTTCCCGGAAAGACTCTGAGGAAGAGCAGATGAGTCCGGCTGAGCAGAAAAAGCAGGAGAAACAGATTCACGAAGAATTCAATCAGCGCCATGAAGAGCTGACGGAGCAACTCACCGAAGCGCTCTCCAATATCCTGCTTGGCGAAAAGATTCCTCTCGACGTGGTCAATGCCCAGACCGGGGAAATTATTATTCCGGCCAACCGGAAAATCACCAAAACCCTGTTGCGCAAACTGGCCAGCGTCTATGATCACGTAGAAATCGATCCGAGTCCAATCCGGAATAAGATCCGCGAAATCATCTCGGCCTTCGAGCAGAAGTTTTCCGACCTTGAGATCGAAAGGGACCGTTCCCTGGACCGCATTGAAAGCGGTGACGAAGTTGATCCTGGTATCATCAAGCAGGTCAAGGTCTACGTGGCGAGCAAGCGTAAACTGAGTGTGGGCGACAAGATGGCGGGACGTCACGGAAACAAAGGCGTCGTGGCCAACGTGGTGCCGGTAGAAGATATGCCCTTCCTAGAGGACGGCACAGAGGTGGAAATCGTTCTCAACCCCTTGGGTGTCCCGAGCCGGATGAATGTGGGTCAGCTTTTGGAGACCCATCTGGGCGTGGCGGCGAAAGCGCTTGGATTTACCGTGGCTACCCCGGTTTTCGACGGAATTCCGGAGAAGAAAATCTTCGAATACGTTGAGAAAGCAAAAGAAGTCGACGGTTTTACGTGGGTAAATTCCACGGGTAAATCCCAGCTCTATGACGGGCGCACAGGGGAACCCTTCGACCAGAACACTGTGGTGGGTTACATTTATATGCTGAAACTCGGCCACATGGTCGCGGACAAGATCCATGCCCGCGCGGTTGGTCCCTACTCACTGGTCACGCAACAGCCGCTGGGCGGTAAAGCGCAATATGGCGGGCAGCGTTTCGGGGAGATGGAAGTCTGGGCTCTGGAAGCATATGGTGCGGCTTACACCTTGCAGGAATTGCTGACCGTAAAATCTGATGACGTGCAGGGCCGGACGCGGATTTATGAGTCGATTGTGAAAGGGGATAACTCCCTCGAAGCCGGCACGCCTGAATCCTTCAACGTTCTGGTGAAGGAAATGCAAAGCCTTTGCCTGGACGTCAAGGCGGGCGGACGGCCACCACAGAACGCCCTCGGCGCCGCCTGATCGTCCTCAATCGATTTTATTTAATAATCCTGCACCCGTCACATTACAGCCTCTCTGAAATCAGTCTCGATCATTCATCCATCCAATTATGAGCGAAGGAAATTTGCGTGAAATGCTTGGGGAAGAACGCCGTGTGGGGTTCGACCAGGTCGCGATCACCGTGGCTGCCCCGGACACGATCCGGTCGTGGAGCCGTGGAGAAGTCAAGAATCCGGAAACGATCAACTACCGGACGTTCAAGCCGGAATTTGGCGGGCTTTTTTGCCAGCGGATTTTTGGTCCGGTCAAGGACTGGGAATGCGCCTGCGGTAAATTCAAGCGGATCAAACACAAGGGGGTCATCTGTGACCGCTGTGGTGTTGAGGTCACGCTATCCCGGGTGCGCCGTGAGCGCATGGGCCACATTGAGCTGGCCGTACCCGTATCGCACATCTGGTTCTACAAATGCATGCCCTCACGGGTCGGCCTCATGCTGGACATGAGTGCGCGGCAACTTGAGCGCGTCATTTACTATGAAGATTATATTGTGACCGATCCAGGTCCGACGCCCCTCGAAGCCTGCCAGCTCCTGACCGAGACCGAGTATCGCGACGCCCAGGAACAATATGGCGATACCTTCCAGGCCGGGATGGGTGCAGAAGCGATTAAGACGCTGCTTGCCCAGACCGACCTTTACACTTTGAACGAGGAGCTGGAGGAGGCGATGGGCAACACCAAGTCCAAGCAGATTCGCAAGAAACTGGCCAAGCGCCTGAAGCTGGTGCAGGGCTTTATTTCCAGTAAAACCCGGCCGGAATGGATGATTCTGGAAGTGCTGCCGGTCATCCCGCCGGATCTGCGGCCACTCGTGCCGCTGGAGGGAGGACGCTTTGCGACCTCTGATCTGAATGATTTATACCGCCGGGTAATTAACCGGAATAACCGCCTGAAGAATCTGCTCAGCCTGAAAACTCCGGATGTCATTATCCGGAATGAGAAACGCATGCTGCAGGAGGCGGTGGATGCTCTCTTTGATAACGGCCGCCACGGACGCGCGGTGACGGGAGCGGGTAACCGTCCCCTGAAATCCCTCAGTGACATGCTGAAAGGTAAAGGAGGCCGATTCCGCCAGAACCTTCTCGGTAAGCGGGTGGATTACTCCGGACGTTCCGTGATCGTGATTGGGCCGGAGCTGAAATTGCATCAATGCGGCTTGCCCAAGAAAATGGCTCTGGTTCTCTTCGAGCCCTTTATCATTCGGCGCCTGAAAGAACTCGGCTACGTCCATACGGTGCGCAGTGCGAAAAAGCTCATTGAGCGCAAAACGCCGGAGGTTTGGGATATTCTGGAGGAAGTAACCAAAGGACACCCGGTTCTGCTGAATCGCGCACCGACCCTCCACCGGTTGTCCATTCAGGCTTTTGAACCGCAATTGATCGAAGGGGATGCGATCCGGCTGCATCCGCTGGTCTGTACGCCATACAACGCGGACTTCGATGGGGACCAGATGGCGGTGCATGTGCCTCTGTCCGTCGAAGCGCAGTTGGAGGCTCGCCTGCTCATGCTGGCGCCGAACAATATCTTTTCGCCTTCCAGCGGAAAGCCGATCACCACGCCGTCCCAGGATATCCTGCTGGGTTGCTACAACCTGACGATGGCTCCGAAGGAGCAGCGAAGCGCTCCCGCGATGGAGGCCCTGACCGCCTACACGGATATCTCGGAGATTGAGATGGCCATGTCTCTCGGCAAGCTGGAGCGGCGTCAGTGGATCCGTTTCAAGAACCCGGACTTTGACCGGGACACGGTCTATGGGGAAAAAGACAAGCGTTACATCGTCACGACGGCAGGACGCGTGATGTTCAACCAAATCTGGCCGGCTGATCTCGGCTTCGTCAACAAGACGATGAAGAAGAAAGACATCAGTCAGGTCATCTGGGACTGCTACCAGGTGGTCGGGCAGGAGGGCACGGTGACCTGTCTCGATGCGCTGAAGAATCTCGGCTTCTATGAGGCGACCTTCTCCGGCGTTTCGATCGGGATCACGGACATGACCATTCCACCGGAGAAAAAGGATACCATCGCCCGGGCCCATAAGGATATCGCGGAGGTGGATAAACAGTATCGGCGCGGCATCATCACTCCGGGCGAACGCTACAATAAGATCATCGATATCTGGACCCACGTGGGTGAGGACATCACCGGAGCGCTCTTCCGGACGATCGAGCTCAATGAGAATTCGGAATACTACAACCCGATCTACATGATGATCGAGTCCAAGGCGCGCGGGAACAAGCAGCAGATCAAACAATTGGCCGGGATGCGCGGGCTCATGGCGAAACCGTCTGGCGAAATCATTGAGCGGCCGATCATCTCGAACTTCCGCGAAGGTCTGACCGTTCTGGAATACTTCATTTCTACCCACGGTGCCCGGAAAGGACTGGCCGATACCGCCTTGAAGACGGCGGACTCCGGGTACCTGACCCGCAAGCTGGTCGATGCCGCCCAGGACGTCATTATCACGGAAGAGGATTGTGGCACGGTCAATGGCATCACGGTGATGCCGATTTACGAAGGAGACGAGGAAGTGGTCGATCTGGCTACCCGCGTGATTGGCCGCACGACCTGCCAGCCGGTGAAAGATCCGGTCAGTGGCGAGGTGATTCTTAACGTCAACGATATCGTTTCCGAAGAGCAGGCGGAAAAGCTCAACCATGTGGGACTCGAACGGCTGAAGATTCGCTCGGCGCTGACCTGTGAATCGACCGTGGGCGTCTGCGCGAACTGCTACGGACGCAATCTGGCGACCGGCAAGCGGGTGAAGATTGGCGAAGCTGTCGGGATCATCGCCGCGCAAAGTATCGGTGAGCCGGGCACGCAGTTGACTATGCGGACCTTCCACGTCGGCGGGGTGGCGACAGGCGGTATGAAGCAGCCAATCATCCGGGTGAAGCATGATGCGGTCTTGGAGTTTATCGACCTGCGGGTAGTGCAATCGGTGGATAAGAATTGGATCGTCCTCAATAAGAACGGCATGGTGGTTCTCCGCGACAAGAAGGGCCGCGAGCTGGAACGCCACAACATGGTGATCGGAGCGGTGATCAGCGCCGGTGATGGCGAAGAGATCAGCAAAGGCGCGGTTCTGGCGAAGTGGGATCCCTACAGCGTGCCGATTCTGACGGAGAAGGGCGGGAAAGTCGAGTTCCGCGACATGATCCCGGGCGTCACGGTGCGCAGTGAGACAGATGAAGCGACTGGTCTGAAAGGCACAGTGGTCATCGAGCACAAGGAAGACCTGCATCCACAGATCGTCATCCTCAGCGCGGATGGTGATGTGGAGGCCAGCTACTCGATTCCGGCCGGAGCGCACGTTTCCGTGGAAGAAGGCAAGATCATCCCGGCGGGTGGATTGCTGGCCAAGACGCCGCGAAAAGTTTCCAAAACCAAAGACATCACCGGGGGTCTTCCTCGCGTGGCTGAGCTCTTTGAAGCACGCCGTCCGAAGGACGCAGCGGAGATCGCGAAGATCGACGGGATCGTGGATATCGGTGGGATCGTGCGCGGAAAGCGCAAGCTCATCGTGGTGGATGAAGAGACGGGAGATCAGGAAGAACACGCGGTGCCTTTGAACAAGCACTTGCTCGTGCACAAGGGGGACCACGTCCGCAAGGGGCAGCAATTGACGGAAGGCCCGGTAGTCCCGCATGAGATCCTGGAGGTCTGCGGCCCGGTCGAGCTGCAGGAGCATCTCGTCAATGAGGTTCAGGAGGTCTATCGACTCCAGGGCGTGGAGATCAATGACAAGCACATCGAGATCATCGTGCGGCAGATGCTGCGCAAGGTGAAGATCACCGATCCCGGTGACACCAACCTGCTTTGGGGGGATCAGGTCGACCGTCAGGAATTCAAGGCGGAGAATGACCGGCAACTCGAGCAGGGCGGCAAACCGGCGGAGGCTTCTCCCGTGCTGCTTGGCATCACCAAGGCATCTCTGGAGACGGACAGCTTTATTTCCGCCGCATCCTTCCAGGATACCACGCGGGTTCTGACCGAAGCGGCCACTCTGGGCAAGGTAGACAGCCTGAATGGCTTCAAGGAAAACGTCATCATGGGGCACCTCATCCCAGCCGGCAGCGGCTTCTCGAACTATCGTTTCCTGAAGGTTCGTCCGAATCAGGAACTGGAGATCGGCGGCGAAACCAAGCAAGCCAACGGAGACTCCGCGAGAGCCGCCGAGCCGATCCAGGTTGAGGCTGAGAAGGTCGCCAGTTGAAAAGCTTAGACAATCACATCAATCGCAAAATTATCGCATGGGGTGGTTGCACATCCTGAGGGGGTGTGCAACTTTCCCGACTTTTCCATCACCACCAGACGGCCCTCATCCGCTATTCCCTAGCCATTTAGAACATGGAAACCATCTCCGAAGAGGCACTCCTCAATGATCTGCTCGAAGCCGGCGTCCACTACGGGCACCAGACCCGCCGGTGGAACCCCAAGATGAAGCAGTTTATCTACGGTAAAAAGAGCTCCATTTATGTGATCAATCTGGAGAAGACCGTCCGCCAGCTTAAAAAAGCAGCCGATCATCTCGCGGAGACCGCGCGGCGTGGGAGAAAAATCCTTTTCGTAGGCTGTAAGCGTCAGGCCCAGGAAGCGATCAAAGAGTCCGCGGAAGCGTGCGGCCAGCTTTTCGTCAATCACCGCTGGCTTGGAGGCACTCTAACCAATCTGGCCACGATCCGCGCCAGTGTGGCCCGCCTTGAAGCGATCGAGAAACTGAAGAAGACGCCCGATTTCATGCGGTTGCCGAAAAAAGAGGTGGCCTCTCTGAATCGCGAGGTAACCAAGCTGCACCGCAACCTGGACGGTTTGCGCTCCATGGACGATATTCCGGATACCATTGTGATAATTGATACGGTGCGCGAGCACATCGCGGTCTCTGAGGCAAGGCGCCTTGGCGTCACGACGGTGGCGATTTCCGATACCAATTCTGATCCGGACGAAATTGATTTTCCCATTCCCGGCAATGACGACGCGATCCGTTCAATCCGTGTCATTCTGCAATACCTCGTCAGCGCGATTGTTAATGCCCAGCAGAGCGGGCCGTTCCGCCCCGGTGCCGCGGCCCACCTCGACAGGTCCGCCTCGGCGGACGAAGCTGTCGCTGATCTTGGCGAGATGGATGAGGGCGCGGAGAAAGAAGCTCAAGCGGAAGGTGTTATCGACGGTCCACCGGCAAATATCGACACCGGTGACGATAACTCCTCGGAAACGCCGGGCGGCGATACGGAGGCTCCCGTCGAAGAAGCTGAACCAGTCGGGGCAGCCAGCGCTACGGTGAAAAAGGCGGGGTAGCCTTGGGCTTTTTGATTGACGAAGTGGCGGGCCTTTAGGCGGTTGTTATTCCCGCTCAGCTCAAGAAGGAACTAGGTATCCTTTCTTTGTCGGAATTCAGGAAAAAGATTAAGGTAACACCTGGTTTATTTGAGGGATTGGTAAAGCACTTCAAGTCCCGGAAGACTCCTCAAGCTGAAGTGATTGAGAATCTGCACTCTGCCTTAAGGGGAGCGGCCCGAAGAAGCGCCATGTTTGCGGACTGAGGGTCTTCAGTCCGTCAAAGGCTGGTGAAAGTATAACAAGTTTAGCGAGTTTATCAAAGATCGATACACTTCGCTAAACTTGTTACACTTTGCATCGCAAACCACGCGGGTTGCGGGGCAGAAACGCAGTCCGGGAGTGGAAATGGATGAAATAGGCGGTCGTGCCCGGAGACTGGGTTCCAGGACCGGCAAGTCAAGTTGGCAGGGGGGCTGCACGAGCACTTGACCAATGGCTGAAGCGCACGCAATATCCCGCCTTGCTTTTTGCTTCCGCCGGGGGTGAAGGGTCAAACTGGCACAGCCGTAACCCTTTGCTGATCAAATGCTTTCGACGGCAGCAACA
>CAZUPP010000006.1:0-20944 GCA_964622095.1 uncultured Verrucomicrobiales bacterium | reverse complement strand
CATCCCATTCATCCCTGAAGAAGAAATCTGAATCATGGCAGAGATAACCGCTGCAACCGTCAAAGCTCTCCGCGAAAAGACCGGCCTCGGCATGATGGAGTGCAAGAAAGCGCTCACCGCCGCCGGAGGTGACATGAACAAGGCGATCGAAGAACTGCGCAAGCGTGGCGAGCTGAAGAGCGAGAAGAAGGGTGAGCGCGAGACCGCCGAGGGGATCATCGGCTCCTACATCCACCTGCAGGGCAAGATCGGGGTGCTCATTGAGGTGAACTGTGAGACGGATTTTGTGGCGCGGAACGACAATTTTAAGGAATTCGTGAAGGACGTTTCCATGCACATCGCCGCGTCTGACCCGAAGTATGTCACGCCGGCGGAAGTCCCCGCGGACCGCATCGAGAAGGAGCGCGAGATCTTTGCCGCCCAGGTAAAGGATAAACCTGCCAACGTGATCGATAAGATTGTCGACGGGAAGGTGAATAAGTGGCTGAGCGAGATCTGCCTGATCAAGCAACCCTTCGTGCGCGACAATGATGTGACGATTGAGGCGCTGACCAAACAGAAGATCGCGGAGATTGGTGAAAACATTGTGATCCGCCGCTTCGTCCGCTACGCCGTCGGAGAAGAGATCGAGGGTGAGGTGAAGAAAGAGGCTGGAGCGGAAGCATCCGCGGCGAAGGAAGAAGCTTTGTCCAAGAAATTTGCGGAGAAGAAAACGGCTTCCGCCTCCGTGAAAAAGGACACGGCAGCTTCGGCGGCCAAAAAGACCGCCCCGTCCGCGAAGAAAACCGGCACAAGCGCGGCGAAATCCGCCACCGGCGGAGCGAAAAAAGCGTCCACCGCGAAGAAAACAGCCTCTTCCTCCGGCGCGAAGAAGAAAAAGTAATTGGCGCTACGCAGGATGGCTGCACTTCGGCAGACTGTTTCCCTCACACCAGACTGGGCCGACGAGGGTTTGGATTTCGGTATCGGGAATTCCTCGCCGGTTCAGCTGAATCTGTGCCGCCAGTTGGTGAGCGGCGGCAATGCCGACATCCTTCAGATTCAGTCTGCAGCCGGTCAGCGGAGAAATGTGTTCGTTGTGACTGAGAAGCACAACAGGGCAAGACTCTTCCCTGAAAAGCCAATCAGCATGGCGATGAGAAGAGGTGATAACACAGTCAATTCTGAGGCGGACGATCCATTGTCTGATTTTGTCTCGGGAGATGGTATTCTCAGCCGGGGTCTGAGTATAGGTTGGTAAAGGTTCAATTCCGGCTTGGGAAAGGGCATTCCGATATCCGGCTAGACGTCTCCAGTCATTTTCGAGAAAAAGTGGGTAATGGATCAGGCCAAGCCGCCCGTAACCCGATGAAAGAGCATTACGGACAGCCAAATGAGCGGCCGCGTAGGTGTTGGGCCGGATTCGGTGAAATGGCTTGGAAATCACCGGATCACCGCAGATGACGGTGGAAAAGCGGCTCCAGTCGAGGACAGGGGTGATGCCTTCCTCGCCCATCGCTCCAAGAATTATTCCTTCTACTCCGCGGGCGAGGAGGAGGCGGTTCAGCCGACTGTGATCTGGAAACTCTTCCAGGCGGTAGACGTCCAGGCTGAAGCCAAGGATCCGGGAAGTCTCTAAAGCGCCCATGATGTAGGGCTGGAAGTGGAGATTTTGACGGTGCGTGAGGAATGCCCAACTGGAGGCGAGAGCTCTTTTGTTGGCCCAGCGTCGATTAACCAGACGGCTGAGGACGGGATCGGGGACATAACCTAATTCTATCGCCGCGTTCTGGACTCGCCGCCTGGTGGCGGGAGCAACGCGGGGGCTGTTCTGCAAGGCCCGGCTGACCGTGGCAATGTTCAGACCCAGGAGATTGGCGATATGCCGTTGAGTGACAGGAGGTGATGAGTCAGAGTCAGAGTCAGAAGAGGGGCTCTCAGGGGACATGCCATTAGGTTGGCAAAACTCGTCGTTGCTGGCGAACGCGATCTTCCGAAATATTCACCCCGTCATGCATCGCTCATTCCTGCTATCAATTATCATTGCTTGCCTCCTTCTAGCCGGAGGCTGGAAGATGTTGGCCTTCGGCCAGCTCATTCTGGGTAATCCCGGTTTCGATTCGTCTACTCCGATTTCTGTTAATCAGAGTCCGGGCACGGTCACCCAGGCTTCCGACAGGGGAGTTTGGTTTACCCAAGCTCTGAACTTCGGCTGGGTAAACACCAGGACGGTTGATACTCCGATGATCGCTCCGGACAACCCGGAGAGCACGGCATTTTTCATCGATGGAGCCGCGGATCGCGGCCTCGTTCAGACTGTTGGTGATAATGGCGCGACGACCGGTTTCCAGACCCTGAGCTTTGACTGGCGAGCAGTAGACGATTCAGCTGGTGCGGAGTTGCGAGTGCAGATTTTTGGTTTCGCGGACACTGACAATTTTACAATTGATTTAGGTGATCCCACGTTACCCGGCGGTGCTGACTCGGGTTTAACTCCATCGAATACGCTTCTGGACGTGGTGGTCTTTTCCGGGGCGATCAACCAGCCAGACTACACCCAGGCTTCCTATATGGTGGATTTCGGTTCCGGGTTCGATGTGGTCGGGATTCGCTTCATTGGAGATATCAATGGAGCCCCCTCAGATTTCAACTCAGCTGATACGGGAGAATTTCTACAGCTGGATAACGTCTCGATCGTGCCGGAGCCTGGCGGAGTGCTGGCCGCCCTGGGCCTCGGGGCGCTGCTCCTGATTCTGAGAAGAAGGCAGAGAATCTAGGGATCAATGGCGAGACCTAATGTGGTATTGATTGTCGCCGATGATCTGGGCATCGGTGACCTCGCCTCGTTCAACGGAGGCCTGACCCGAACCCCTCACTTGGATCGGTTGCGGCAGGAAGGCGTCACGCTTTCGCAGCACTATTCAGCCTCACCACTTTGCGCGCCGGCCCGCGCGGCCTTGATGACTGGACGTTATCCACATCGCACCGGAGTGGTGGACACGCTGGCGGTGGGAGGATTGATCCGCCTCAATCCGCAGGAGATAACCGTGGCAGACCGGCTGAAAGCTCAAGGCTACGCGACGGGAATTTTCGGCAAATGGCATCTGGGGGTTGGATTTAAAGGCTGTCAGCCTCACGAAAGAGGATTTGAGGAGGCCATGGTCTTTGATCCAAGCATGGATTACTGGGGTTATTCCTTGAATTGGAATGGTCGCCTAGAAAATGGCGAGGGAATTTATCTTACGGATAAAATTGCAGAAGAATCGTGCAGTTTTGTGAGGAGGCACGCGCAGGAACCCTTTTTTCTTTATTGCGCCCATTTTGCGCCGCATCAGGGGCGTTACGGCCTGCAGCCTCCGCCACCGGAAACAGGCCAACAATTCCACGCGCCCGCCGCGTGCGTGGAGCATTACCTTGACCGTGGGTTGTCCGTCTCTCATGCCCAGATTTATGGGATGGTGGATCGGCTGGACGAAGGGGTGGGGCGTCTTCTGGAAACCATTGATGATTTGGGCCTGCGGGAAAATACTCTGGTTATCTTCGTGAGTGACAATGGGGCGCAGCCAGTGAATCGTCGCCCGCACGGGGACGAGGTCCTGGACCGCTATAACCTGGGTCTTCGCGGGTATAAGGGGCTGGTTTATGACGGCGGCATCCGGGTGCCTTCGATCATGAGATGGCCGGATGGTGGCCTGAACGGGGGCACCAGTTGTCATGACATGTCCCATTTCGTCGATTGGCTTCCCACAATTCTGGAGGCCGCTGGAGGCAGTGCCAGGGCAGATGGGGATGGGGCCAGCATCTTGCCTGTATTACGCGGAGAAGATGTCGACGAGAGCGCGACAAGGTTCTGGCAGTTCAGCCGGTATCTGCCTTTACCAGAACACAACGCCGCGGTTCGGCGGGGACACTGGAAGCTGCTGCGTCCACCGGTCCCGGCAATTAATCAATGGAGCCGGGATGACCTGATAATGCATGAGCGGTTGGAGACGGAGCCTGGTAAGTTTGAGCTGAGTGAAGTATTGGCGTGTCAAGGCATCCTGTCCACGATCCCAGAAGCGGAAAAATCAATGCTCTTTAATCTGGCCGTGGACCCTGGCGAGACAAAGGACTTGGCAGAAGAGTGCCCTGAGCTCCGGGCAGATTTGGAAAACCAACTGAGAGGCTGGTATGAGGAGGTCGAGTGGGAAAGACGCCAGATTTATCATCAGAAAGGTCTTCGCGCACCTGGGGAAAGCCTCTTTGAACTGAGAGCGGAAAGTTTACCTTGAGTGGCGCGAGCTGCGCGGGTCCCAGGTAACTTCCTGACCGGCCTGAAGCCGGAGATGACAGATGCCTCTCTCATCCATCGTCTCGGCCACTCCGGGAGGAGGATCATCCGGCCACGGGTTTTTCAGGCGGAACACGCCTTCGAACTTGGCCCGAACCGTGACGAAGGTAGTGACGCCATTTTGCCGGGCGGCGCTTATCTGGTGGCCGTCACGAGTGTGGATGCCCTGGAAACTGACGCTCTGCCACGAGGCAGGTGCGCCGAGAAAAAGATAGTGGATCCCTCGCCGCTCGTGAACGAGCATTTCCAGAATGGCGGTCAGGGCCGCCATGGGCTGGTCCATCTGCATGCGGGCCGGACGGGGCGTCTGGTTCGGCATCAAACCGATGGAACGGTTGCCCATGAGGGAGAAGCCCGGGAAACGGGCATCGTGATCCTGGCCGTGGCCAGGTGTGTTGAAAACACGGTCCCAAAGCTCCAGAAGCAGTTCGGCCATTTCCGGATTAGCGGCGCGCGCATGCAGAATTGCGGCCCAGGGAAGGAAGCAGCCGGCCCAAAGGCCCATCCCGGTAAAAGTGAGATGCTTGAAGGTATCGTCGAGCACCTCAAGCCATTTCGGATCATCGAAATCAATGGTGTCAAAAGGGTGGAAGGGCGCGAAATGGGAATGGTGCCGGTGACTTTCCTCCAGAAGTTGGTTCTCCCACAGACCGAGGATCTGGTAGGTTTTGCGTGGACCAATGATCGCGGTCTGCGGTCCGGGCCAATCAACCGTGGTGGCCAGCGGGAGCCTGTCTTGGATTTCCTGCCAGAAAGGATCCGGCTCCTCACCGAGGGCGACAGCGGCTTCCAGCAGTTCAGTCACGAGCCGATGGATGGCTGCGAGCTGGAAAGTGGCATTGGCACCCCAGGCATCAAGGCGGTTGCCTTTGTATTCCGGGGAGACAGAGACGGGCAGATGCAGGGTGCCATCCTGTTTTTCGTCGAGCATCTTCCTCCAGACCGCGAGGGTGCCCTTCATGAAAGGCATGGCCAACTCACGGAGGAAATCCAGATCGCGGGTATTTCGGAAATAGTCAGCCATCATGATGGCCACCCAGGTGGTGCACCCGTGATCGACAAGTCCGGCCCAGAAACCGCCCATGGCACGGCCGGTATCATCTGTGGCATGGGGAAGCAGCCGTCCATCCTCTACCTCCGCAAAGATCAAGGCATTCTGCTGGAGACGCTGCGTCCAGCCCTGGAGCATTTGCCAAAGGGGGCGATAGTGTTCCGGCAGGCCGAGAGGGATGGCGGGCCAGTAGCACATCTGCACGTTGATGTTCCAGTGGTAGTCTGAAGACCACGCCGGGAATCTGTCATCCTCGATCCAGCCTCCCTGAAGGGTGGCGGGCACGCCGTGAGTGCTGGTCAGTCCAAGAAATCGAAAGAGCCCATAGGCATAGTGGAAAGCGAGGGTCGAGTTCGGAAGGTCAACCTGGGGTAGAGCTTCCCAAATCTGACGCGCGGTTTTTACATTACGCGTCCAGCAGGTTTGCGTTTGGGATGTGGCATCGAAAACGGCCCGGGCACGTTCTACCGCTTCAGCACAAGTATCACCGAGGGCCAGGCTTGCTCGGAGGTATCCGGCATGAGTCTCTCGATCGATCAGGACAGCGAGGCCGGGATCATGGGGAAGAGCCTGAAACCAGCCTCCGCCCTCCAGAGGTTCAACCGGGGGAATGCCGATGGCGTGTAGTTTATCCTGCATGAGTTCCCATGCAGGACGGCTGATCAGTTTAAAATTCACACCGGGAGTGGGCGTGGTGACCCAGAGGACGGGCACCTCACGGTCAACCAGGATCTGCACGGCACCGTGTGGGTGAGAGGCGTGGACGGTCAGGACGCTGGTCGCGAAATCCAGCTCTGCTTTCTCCCAGCTGAGACGTTCTTCGAGCTGCAATTCCAGCCGCCCGACTGGCATGACACTTGGTGCGCGAGGTTCTCCTTCTTTCTTTGTTTGCTTTTGTTCAAAGAGCTGGCGGAGGCCTGATTCATCCCGGGCGTCGAGCAATTCACGAATGCGACAATAGGTCATGCCCTTGCGAAATTCAAAGCCACCGCGCCGATCCCAGAAATCAGCCCGGCCAAGAGTCAGGCAGAGAGTCTGAGCCTGACCCCAGACACGCACGCCCAAGGTGCCATTGCCGAGGGCGATGCCAGAGTCAACATCTGACAGGGGAAAGCTCCAGCAGTGCTTTTCGAACATGGAGGTTAGTCCAGCATGCCGGAGATATCAGCGCCAAAGAGATTCTCCCCGGAGGTGATGAAGAGCAGGTTGCCATTGGTGCTGAAGGCGCAGTTGGTGGTATTGCCCGCTGCCGGAATGATGCCTTTCGGTTTTCCTTCGGGGCTGAAGATATTGATACCCTGATCGTCTTTATTGACATCTTTGCCCCCGGCGAAGAGGGCGATGAACAGATCACCCGTGCGCGGATGGACGGAGAGACCATCAGGCCATTTCTGAAGCTTTTCGATAAGGACCCGCTGGCCCTTGAGGGTTCCTGCTTCGGTTACGTCAAAGGCATAAACCTGATTCCAGGAAGTGACGTTGAGATAAAGCGTCTTGCCGTCCGGACTGAAAGCGAGGCCGTTAGGCTTGTCTGGCCGAAAGTTATCGGGCAGCACCATGGTCAGCTCGAGCGAGTCGGGATCGATACGATAAACGAATTGGCGATCCTTGCCCTCCTGGCCGAGCCCATAATTGGGATCCGTGAACCAGATCGAACCGTCAGCCGGATGAACAGCGACATCGTTTGGGGCGTTCAGGGGCTGGCCTTCATATTGACTGGCCAGAACTGTGTAGGTGCCATCTTCCTCCAGCCTGGTGACCTTGCGGGCGGCGCTCTCACAGGTGATGAGGCGACCTTCGGCGTCAAAAGCATGGCCGTTCACTTTGCCGCCCAGGTCACGGTGGACCTCAGGCTCCGTGGCGTCTTTTCTAAAGATGTATTCAATGCCTGTATTCTGATCACTGAAATAGAGATCACCGGTGACCGGATGAATGGCTGGGCCTTCGAGCGACTTCATGCCGGAAGCGAGTTCACGCAGTTCGAGCGAGGACCATTCCAGATCCTGTGCGAAGGCGGCGGGATGACCGAGAAGGAGAAGAGCCGCGGTGAGTGCGGGAAAAGAGAAAGCGTAGGAATGATGCATGGGGTGATAATCGCAAGATCAGGCCAGACCCTTCAAGGAAGAGAACGCCTGCCGGATAAAGAAAAGGGCATTGCTGCCCCTCGGCAGGGTGATAAACTCCGCCCATGTCATCGAGCGCAACCGCGATGCAGGACAATCTTGAACGACTGGCCAAGCGACCGGCGGAGGCGGTGCATCTATCCGCGAATGCGGAGAAAAAATCTGGTCGTCTGCCCCGGCGAAAATTGCCCCGATTTCCCCAGGTGCTGACAAAGCGGCAGATCAGGCAATACCGGGAGGAAGGTTATCTGGTCTTCCGAAAATTCATCAGCCGCGCGATGGCGAAAAAGGCAAAGCGCGCAATCACAGAGGTCACGCTGCGCCAGATCCAGAACCCGGAGATCGCAGAGTATGTCCCCATGGATGAGAGCGGCGACCACATGTCGGGTGCGCGCTGGAACAATCGCAGCAGTAATTTTTACATTCAGCTGGAAGCGGGCTGGGATCCAGCCGGAAAAACCGATCTGGAAATCGAAGCGCAGGTGCGAAAATTGATGAATTATCACAATGAGCACCCGATTTTTCGGCAGATTGGGATCGACAACGTGAATCTGCTGCGTGTGCTGGGGCAGTTATTCAAGGATCACGCGATTCTGTATCAAAGCGTCGCTTTTATTAAACCGGCGAAGATTGGGACCGCCAAAGCATGGCATCAGGACAACGCCTATTTCCGCATGAAAAACCTGGATAAAGTGCTGGGGATCTGGATTGCGCTGGAGAATGCCAGGGTTGAAAATGGCTGCATGCACGTTTTACCTGGGGGACATAAATTAGGGCCTCTGCGGCATCATCATACGAAGGAGTGTGAAATCATGCCTGATCGCTTTAACGCGTCTCTTGGGGTGCCGGTCGAGCTTGACCCCGGTGACATCATGATATTTCACAGCAATCTCCCTCACATGACACCGGCCAATAAAAGCAACCGGCGCAGGCGGGCGCTGCAATTTCATTATCGTGCGGCGAACAACAGGATTCTGACCTTTGAGGAGTACGAAAAAATCTTTGCGGAAAAAGATGGCACGCCTGCGAGTTGCGCAGCGGCGCAAGCGCGAGGACTCTGATTAGGAGAGTGAAACGATCCGAAATTAACGAGATCATGATGGCGGCCGCGGAGTTCGTTCGCGAGCGCGGGTTTATCCTGCCGCCCTTTGCCTTTTGGACTCCTGAGGAATGGAAAACGAAAGGGCAGGAGTGCGCGGAGATCGTTCGCCACGGGTTGGGATGGGATATCACGGACTGGGGCTGGGGGAACTTTCGGGAGGCTGGTCTTTTTCTCTTTACCATACGCAATGGTCATCCGGCAAACCTTGGCGCAGGGCGCGGTAAACTGTATGCTGAAAAGATAATGATGGTCGAGCCGGGGCAAGTGACCCCGCGACATTTTCATTGGAGCAAAACGGAAGATATTATCAATCGCGGGGGCGGAAACCTGGCGATTGAGCTGCATCTCTCCGAAGCGGATGGAGCGTTGAGCGATCAATCGTTCAGCGTCCTTCTGGATGGGGTCGAGCGCCAGTGCAGGGCGGGCGAGATAATCGAACTATCTGAGGGTGAAAGTATTACTCTGCCTACTGGGCTCTATCATAAGTTTTGGGGCATCGGCGAACGAACGCTCGTGGGCGAGGTTTCCAACGTGAATGACGATGCAAACGATAACCGGTTTTACGAGAATGTGGGTCGATTTCCTGTGGTGGAGGAGGATGAACCGCCACAGTACCTGCTTGTCTCCGATTACGCTAAATACTATCGTGGCTGTGTCTAAATTGGCTGAAAGAAGGTTTCATGCAAAGCTGGTCAAGGAAAAGTCTGGATGAAAAGCTTAGCCGTCTGCAGGCTGGGAAGGCGAAAGCCACGGATTTCATTATTGCAGATGCCAAGGACGCAGATATGGCCTTTGGAATCACCGCGCCGGGTCCGAATCGCGCGGGCGCATGTCCGCATGGCTATGATGAGACGTCCGGCTGTTACAAAACGCTGGCTGACTATCTGGCGCAAATCCGGGCGGTGATCAAACAGGAATTGGTGGATATCGTTTTACTCTCAGCGTCAAACCTTGAAAAGCTCGGGATAGAAGAAAAGCTTTTCGAAAACTCTCGAATCACCCCGGCCGCGAGGGCGAATGATACTACCGACGTCTGGGCGGTGCGTGGGGGCAAGTATACGAAGGAACCAGCGCGCCATTTCCGGACGGCGACGATTGACCACATTAAATACGGGAAACTGGAGATCAATTTCAACCGTCCTCACACCGGAGCGGACCTCGGTTTATATTCCGTGACCTTTACGAACAATATCGATTGGGATTATGCTGCTCTGGAAGCTTTTCATGAATTCCGAATTGAGGCAGAGCGGAAGAGGTTCCGGTATTTTTTAGAGGTGTTTAATCCGAATGTCGATCCGGGATTTGACCCGAAGGTGGCGGGAGGATTTCTGAATGACTGCATCGTGCGGTGCCTCGCGGGTGTGACACAAGCCGGGAGGCCGATTTTTCTGAAGATTCCATATAATGGCCCAGGACCATTGGAGGAACTCGTTTCCTATGACTCGAATCTGGTGGTAGGTATTCTTGGCGGGGGCGCTGGAACAACCCTGGACGCCTTTCAGTTGATTTACAATGCACAAAAGCATGGAGCACGGGTGGCGTTATTTGGCCGCAAAATCAATTTATCGGAGCATCCGCTGGCCTTTATTGAATTTTTACGCCGAATTACTGATGGCGAGGTGATGCCGCGCGATGCGGTCCGTGCTTATCATAGCACGTTGGAGAAGCTAGGCGTGCAGGCGCATCGGCGGCTGGAGGATGATCTGGTCATTACAGAGACCGCCCTGAGTTATGGCTGAACAGAGAGAGGCGCTGGAACTACTGGCGAAAAGTATTGCCCGGAAGCAGAGTGACCTCTGCAATCTGCGGGTGGTCACGGGCTTTGACGGCTTTGTCGACGAGATGATTACTCTCGTCGATGAACGGCGGAGCCTGACGGAATTCTGCCGGGTTGAAACAATCAGCCGGTGCGCGGAGCTATTAGGAGCGGCTGCCGGTCAGAGCAGTTTACGGGAGATTGTTATTAACCGCACCGATCCTGGCGGCTGCGCCATAAACATGGGAGACGGACTGGTAAAGCTGGGTGTGCCAGTGAAAACTTTTGCCACAGCAGGGGAGCCGATTCACGCGGCCTTCGCGGAATATTCTCAGGAAGCAGAATTGCACTCATGGGGGCGTGAGCCCGGGCGGACGCTGGCCTTCGAGTTTGCAGACGGTAAACTGATGTTTTCCGCGGTGACCCAGTTAGCCGATTTTCATCCAGCTGAACTGGAGCGGCGCCTGGCAGACGGCGCCTTTTTCGAAGCGTGTTCCGTGGCGCATTTGATTGCGATCACGGACTGGTCGCTCTATCCGCACATGACCGCCTGCTGGAAGTATTTACAGGATACCGTTTTCAGTCGGCTGACCCATCGGCCTTATTTTTTAATCGATCTGGTTGATCCTTCGAGCCGGGCGGAAGCCGATATCCTTGCGATGCTGGAAGTTTTGCCAGAGTTTCAGCACGCAGGCCCGACTGTGCTGGGTCTTAACCAGAACGAGGCGAATATTCTATCGCGACTACTTGGGGAATCACCTGTGGTGGTGAACGGCAAAGAAGCAACGGTGGAACAGGCCAAAAAACTTCGTGCCAGGCTGAAGATTCATGAAGTGGTCATACATGCACAGAAATACGCGGTGCTCGCGGATGATGACGAGGACAGCGCCAGTGCGTTTGGCCCCTATTGTGAACGTCCAGTCAAATCAACAGGAGCGGGTGATCGCTTTAACGCAGGCTATGCCCTTGGAAAAATCCTTGTGTTGGACAAGATGCAACGGCTCCTACTTGCGACAGCAGTTTCCGGAATGTACGTTAGACTGGGGCGTAGCGCGACGTTTGAAGAATTATTAACGTTCCTTGAATCATGGCCTACTCATTAACCCAAGGGCAATACTCCATGACCAATGTCCAGGCAACCTCCTTTATGCGTTCGTCAATCTCCGGAGTAATGACGATGCCGTACCGGTCCTCTTTTTCGCTAATTTTATAGTGCCGTCCTTTATCCCACTTCGATTTGCTTTCACGCTCGTAGGAAAGTTCGGTAGCAGGTTTCCCATAGAGAGCGGCAGCAAAACAATAGTGCATCAGGGCGTGGCCGGCTGAGGTGCCGTGAACATTATCACGAATGAGCCACTCGACCGGGACACCGTCCGGCCGCTTCTCTGCGGAGAGGAGTCTCATGGCATGGCCGACCGGGATGATGGGAGTGCCCGTGTGTTCAGAGAGCAGCTTGTAATTCGCAATGAGCCGATCGAAATTGTCGTTGTAAAAGCTATCTGGATTTTCGTTGCCGCCCCCTTTGGCTGGGTTAAGGAGCCAATTCATATAGAGCAGGGGTTGAGCTCCTGCTTTCTTGATTTCTTCGATCAGAATGGCGCCGTATTTAATAAACGGACCTTCAAAAGTGGGCTCACCTGCGTCATTCAGGCCGATGTCATTTTCGTCGCTGTTAGCTGCATAGCCCTGGAGAATCACGAGATCCCACGGCTCACCTTCGGGTGTTCCTGTTTGAATCGCTTCGATCGCCGTAATGTATCCCTTGTCATTGAACTCAGGAGAGTCATAGACGCCCTTTTTCCAAAGAGAGTTAAAGGCAGGCCCAATGGCATATCCTTTCATCTGCGTACTGTTATTTTTGCTTTTGAATTTCTCAGGGGTCTTCTCTGGAGACACGATGACGTGCATTTCCAGAGTCTCATTCCAGATCTGGACGCGGTGACCATTGAAAGCCGGGAGTCCATTGGCTATGGCCATTTCATGAAGGGATTCGTTGAGACTCGCGGTGAGGCTATTGCCAATGAAGAGAACGTTCTCATCACCCTTGAGCGGGAGATTCTTCACTTCGGGCGGCTCATTACTGCTGGCCGCAGGGATGAGACAGATCAGGAGACAGAATGATAAATACGGACGAGCCATGGCGATGATGGGTGAATAGAATTGGATTGGGTGGAAGGTCGGAAGTATGGTTAAGCCACGCAGATCGCATTTGTCCAGAGCCATATTTCGTGCAGTGATGGATCGGTATTTGGCTTGCTCCCGTCTGGCCGTTCGCGGTAGCCTGCGGGGATGGGAAAACTCTCATGGCTGATAGACGCGGACCCCACGATGCGCCGGAAGGCCGTTCTGATGCTGTGTGCGGGATTTGCCTTTATTTTCCCCGTGCTTTGGGATTTCCAGACTTTGCCTCGCCGGGAGGAGCTCGCGCTGGGGATTTACCTGATGGCGGCCGTTCTTTTCTTGACGCGCACCTTTGCGGATCACGTTAACGGTCTGGTTATCGTTCTGATCGCCGCTGTTTTTATCAGTGAAGTTAGTCTGTTTGCACCGCGAGGTAATTCCAAGTTGGAAATAGAGCAGATCCTTGAACCGGAGTATTTACTGGTTGGCGCTGAACGAGAATGGAATGCCCTCGCAATTCCAAGTGAAGCAGTCCGCGCGGATGACTCGGTCATTCTCGCAGAAACCAAAGATGGGCCATTTCGGAATGTCAGCCTCAAGGAGATAATACCCAATCGATTTGACTCGCCTGAGGCGAGTTATCTGACCCGTCCATTTTTTCCGGTAGAACCAGGCACCCTTGAGGTTGGAGACATGGTGGTCATGCATCCGGAAAAGCACTGGACCCTGCCGGGGGTTTCCTTTCCCCTGCAGCACATCTTGGGCGCACTGGCCAGTCCGCCAGTATTTCTCTATCTGGCCATGGTTAGTTTGGCGGCGGCCTCTATTTATTCCGGAATGCACCTCCGCGTAGCAGCTTTCTTCCTGGGAAAGGTGAAACCTGCCCGCCCGGCCCGGGTTATTTTTGCGGTGATTTTCCTGAGTGCGCTCTTCAGCGCCTTTATGGATAATGTAGCCACGGCCGGGTTGATTTTGAGTATCCTATGGCCATCCATTCAAAAACTGGATGCGGCTGACCCCCTCCGGCGATCACTTTTGCTGGCGGCCTTTGGTGGCATCGTTCTTGGCGGTTTAATCACGCCACTGGGGGGGGTGTCGAATCTGCTGATCTACGGGATTTTCTATGAGGCCGGGCTGAATGTTACCTTTCGTGATTGGGTGCTTGCGATGGCGCCGCTTGTGTTCACCATGCTGCTCATAATGGGGGCATATCTGGTAAAAAATTATCGTCCGCTGGCGGAGACGGTGAATTTTGACTTTCCGGCCGTGCCAGATAAACATGACGGAAAAGCGATGACGGTCCTCGTGGTCGCAATCGGGACGGTGGCGCTGTGGATGACAGATATACTGCCAGCTTGGGTTGTTGCGCTTCTGCCTATGATTATCTTTCGAGCACTTCATATATTTCCCAGGTTTCAAACCCTCGTTTACACGTGGGAGCGTCTCTGGTTTCTCATGGGGGGCATGCTTATCGCGCTACTTTTATTGAAGACCAATTTGGGAGAGTTCCTCGCCTGCCCCATGATCGAGACTCAATTCACGATGCCGCTCTTGGTTTGGATCGTATTTTTCGGCCTGCTTGCGTTTACCACCGGTCTCCTTCTTGCGCACCGGGTGCTTGTCTTAATTCTGATTCCGCTCCTATGCTCAATAGCACTGGGATTTTACGCACAAGCGTTGGATACAGAACGGGCCGTCCATGGTGAGACGCGCATTACTGTGCTCATTTTCACAATGCTGACCCTATGGGCCAGTGGTCTGCTGGTCTCCCGGGAGTCACCGGTCGCAAGACTTTTCCGGGGAGGAGCGATTTTGAGGACGAGGGACCTTTGGAGCTATGGAGCTGTTTGTGCCAGCCTGGCCACGGGAATGTCTCTCATTCTTGCGTTTACACTGTGGCCTCTCATTTTCTGATTTCATCCTGCCTGTCATCTTTATGGAACTTGCCATTTTAGGAGTTTTACCGATCGCCGCGGAAATGGAAAAACTGGTAGAGGACATCGCGGAAGATCATGGAGACGCGATGCTGCTGATGGCGGCTTCGCCCAGCGAGGCTCGCGAGCAATTGTCAGAGTTGCGGCAAAAAAAGGGCCGGCTTGCGTTGGTGATCACCGACGCTGATTTCCCGGAGACGGACGAGAATGGGCTGGAGTTTTTAGCCACACTGGATGACGAGATGTGGTTGCGTCCTCATGGCCAGATTTTGCTGGCTAATCAGATCGATCTCATGGGCGTGCTACAGGCGATGGCGGACCCACGAGGCAACCGGCGATTGATCGGTAAGCCGTGGGATCGCGAAGATGTGCAGTGGGCCGTGCGCGAGGAGCTGACCCGGTATGTATTTGCAACGGAACTCAACCCGCTCGATTATCTGGCGGATCTGGATTACGCGGAGACCTGCCGCCAATTGTATGAGGGCATGCGCGTGGCGGAGTGAGAGAAAAATGCAGAAAGTCTTTGCATTGCAAAGCCAACTGTGTCATGAGCTGAGAACGTTTTTGGCTCGTTAATCTCCATGCATCTCGACCGCGCTCTTAACCAGATCAACGAAATCCACGGCCATCTCTCGCGGGCCTCACGTTTCCGCGGCCTCAAAGTCGCCACCGTTGGGTCGACGAGTTTACTGGCTATTCTCGGAGCCCTGCTTTTTCCCGCAAAGCCATGGCCGGTGTTTGGTGAGCTGGTGGTCGCGGACCAGTTTTTTATCGTCTATTGGCTGGGCTTCGCAAGCCTCGCGGCTGCAATCGTTGGCACGGAGGTGGGTTATCGCTTCTATTTCGTTGAAGGCCTCGCTCAGCGCCGGGTAATTCTGACGATGATTCTGATGTATGCACCCGCCGCTGCGGCGGGGTCCGGTTTATCGGCGGTTTTCTTCTTTACTCCGATGCTGCATGGCGTTGTGCCGCTTCTGCCTGCGATCTGGTCGATTCTTCATGCCTTGGGGCTGTTCGCGGCACGTCCCAGCCTACCGAGAGTGATTGGCTGGGTGGCCCTTTTTTATCTGGCCGGAGGATTAGCCGCACTGACCACGCTGAGTGACCTGCGCGAGGCCAGCCTTGCTACCGGATTGATTTTCGCAGTTGGCCAGGCTCTGACCGCTTTTGTTTTTTTGTGGGACAAGAAACGTGAATCCTGAAAAAAATATGAAAACCCAAGATGATCCAAACGCCGAGCGTCGCGGACGCTTCGCCTATGATGGGCTGGAGCGTGTGCTGCACGAGAAAGCGCGCTTGGGGATTATGACCAGCCTGCTCTGCCATCCGGAAGGGTTGCTGTTTGCGGAGCTGAAGGAGCTGTGTGATTTGACTGATGGCAATCTCAGTCGCCATCTGCAGTTGCTTCGTGAATCCGGACTGGTGGAAATGTGGAAGGGTGAGCGCATGAACCGAAGTGTCACCCTGTGCCGGTTGACGGGGGAAGGTGAAATGCGGTTCCGCTCCTATATTGATGAATTGGAAAAGGTGCTGCAGGACGCGGCCAAGGCGGCGGAGAAGGTCGTCGCATCGGCAAAGATGCCTGCCCCGGCAAAAGATGCGGACTGGGGGAGCGGAGAACTGGCCCCAGCGTAATGTGAACAGCATTTATCAGGGCGGCGTTCGCCAAAGCATCAGCAGGCCAGAATGGGTAATCATCGTTTTTGGAGAATGATTGTGGGCGAATCAGGGCTGATAAGAAAAATGCAGGGTATATGAGCGTGAACTATTAGCACCCCTTTTTCAGGAAGTATCGTCGGCCCTCGCGGGTGAAGTTGATCTGGCTGGTTTCGCGATACCAGAGATCATGAAGCACACCCTTCTCTTTTGCCTGCTCCTCGCCCTGCCTTTGCCGCAGACGGCGAAGGCACAGTTGCTGGCCGGGATTCACCAAGGGGAATCCGCGGAATTATCACTCTCCGGTCATGCGACAAAGATAAACCTAAGTTACGCCATCACTGGCCAGAGCGCAGAGATCGAAGACTGGAAAGAAAGAAATCAGAAAGCCCGTGAGGAAGGGGCGGAACTGCCCTCAAAGCTCACGGTGGCCACCCTGCAGGTGGGCTACGCAGATGGGCGCAAGCTGGCCGTAAATCTTCGTTATAACGAAAGCATTGGTGCGGCCCTTCGGGATTGGTGGAATCCGGCGGACGGATTTATCTTTCATCTCGCCTTCGCGAAAGTGGTTACCGCGGAGCCGCTCAGTCCGGATTCCCTGCAATACCAGGTTAGTTATCGCCTGGAATGGCCCAATCCATTGCCGGATTCTCCCATTGAATCAGTCAGAATAGAGTCAGCTGCCGGGTTGGGAGATGCGCAGATTCAGATCACCGGTGCGTCATTGAGTAACGACCGTGTGAGCGGACGCTACTATTTTGTTGCGCCGGATGGATCGGATGAGACGGCAGGCACTTTGGATGAGCCTTGGGCTACGCTGCAATATGCAGCCCGGACGATAGATGCAGGAGATACCGTTTTTGTGCGCGGAGGAGATTATCTGGAGGATTCACGCATTCTGTTTAAGTATCTGGATGCACCGCAGGGGCAGCGCACCATGATTCTGGGATACCCTGGAGAGGATGCAGTCTTTGATTTTTCCAGAGCGTTCTGGGACGAATCGAAGGACCGCGTGCAATATGGATTCGAACCTTTTCCGCATGATGTTGCGATGATCACCGCCTATGATTGTGATCGCTTCACCTTCAAGAATCTTCATCTGCGAAATTCAAGGTCGCGCGGTTTCAGCATGGAAAGTGGATTTAAGCCGTGGGCTCGCCGTGACTATCTGAAGAATGGTGGGAAACCTGAAAAAGTCAGCGAGAAACCGTTTGTCGCATCAGAGATTCTTTATTGCTCAGTCTACAAAACGTTTTCAGCTGGGATTCGCTATAATTTTGTTCGCGATGGGCGCTTGATTGGGAATACCCTCATGCGCACCCAGCATATCGGCATGGGGCCCGGGGATCCGGATAACCTGGGATCGGGAAAGCTTGCTGGGGAAAATGCGCAAACTTTCTATTCCAGCTCCGGTAAAAAGAGGCGCAACCCTCCCATGGAGGGCATTGATGCAGGAGGGTTTAATGGTGGTGAGGTTGCTTATAATGAGGTTGCGTGGCCGGACAAAGAATGTTTCCTGATCGACACGGATTCCCATGACTTGCGGGTCCATCATAATTTTATTCATAACGCGCATAATCTCCCGTGGGCGGGGGGAATCGCTCCCAATGGCTACGGGCGGCAGGTGGACATTGAGATTGATCACAACATCGCTCACGATGTAGGAACTGCGTTTGGCGCGGGAGCGGAAGGCGGCGGAACCGTCAGCCGGGTCCGGATTCACCACAATCTGGCATGGGATTGCTTCTGGAATCCCCTCGGTGTAAGTGGAGCCTGGAAAGACGCGGACGCTCGGGTCTCAGACGTGCACATTTACAATAACACCGTCTGGCGGAATGGATTTCTGGACAGCAACCAAGGGCCCGCCGGGGGAATCGCAATCAGCTTTCCGCCGGCAGTTGGCAGCTATTTCAGGGGCCAGCGAAAGAAACTGGAACATTCGAGCCTTGAGAATATCCTTATCGCCAACAACGTGATCCTGCGGCCCAGAGACCTTGCCCTGGCATATCGGAGTGATCAGGAGGAAGATCTCGCCGAAAGCCGTATCAGATTTTCGAACAATTGGACCGATCTGAAGGCTCCCAGTGACATTTTCGAAATGGAACGCAATGGCCGGTGGACGGCGGTGCATGACACGGACGGCCTGATCATTGTTGAGGAGGAAATTTTAAGGGATCCGGAGAACAGAGACTTTCGTCCCCGGCCGGGTGCTCCAATCATTGACGGCGGACTAACAATTACCGAGGATGATATTCTTCCGGAGGCAGGATCATATTATGCAGGTGCCTTTGGCCCGGGCGCCAAGTGGGTGGAAATACCTGAAACAAACGAATAATATCACATCAGGTAAAGGTTTGATTGAGCACAACACCGGAATGGCTCTGGTGGGAAATTATCGGTTTTGGCCGATGGCTTTAAGATAGATTGGCAGGCCCATGGTGACACGCCCTCCTGAGTGTCGCTCCCAGCATTCCAAACCTGCCAAGTGGCCTTAAATTTCTTTCAGTTTTATCTGGCCCGTATCGCCAAGGCGCCTTTACTGTTCTTACATGAAGCGATTGGTCTGCCCTGAACATGGCGTGATTGCGCTAACCGCGTATGAGGTCCCGGTCCAACTTAAGCCTCGCCAAATGATCGTGAGGAATACCCATGGCGCTGAAAAACATGGGACTATGGAGTCCTTTGTTTACAAGCATGGAAATCAACGGGGACCGTGGGATCGGGAGAAAGGGATGCATCTGCCAGGTGAGGGCGTGGGTTGGAAATACCCCATACCATTGGGAAATATGCAAGTTGGTATAGTGGAGAGGGTTGGACCTGATTGCGGTGATATCGAGGCAGGTGATCGTGTTGTCTATTTTGGCGGCTTTGCGCCAATTGGCGTCGTGGATCTCGAATGGAGCGCTGCCTGGAAAATCAATTCTGATACATCATGGAAAGCGGCCACTTGTCTTGACCCAGCATCTTACGCGTATTGTGCGATTCGCGATTCGCAAGCGCGAATCGGTGATGCCATCGCAATCTTTAGTCTTGGTGCGATTGGCCTTACGGCGGTAATCTTGGCGAAAATGGCGGGATGCCATCCAGTCGTTGCCATTGATCCAGTGGACAAACGCCGGAGAATTGCGGAGAAACTCGGAGCCGATCTCACACTCAGCCCGGTTGGAATTGATACCGGGGCGAAGCTGCGAGAGCTCACTGGTTGGCGGGGGATGGATGTAGTAATCGAGTATTCGGGCTCGGTGCCCGCTTTGAATGCCGCCCTCCGCGGGGTTGCCCGGGGAGGGACAATCGCGTGCGGAGCATTTCCTTCACCTTATCCGAATGGACTGGATTTTGGCGGCGAGGCCCATATTAACCGGCCGAACATTGTGTTTACGCGCACTGAGTCCGAACCAAACCGCGATCATCCGCGCTGGGACATCCAGCGGATACGTCATGAATGCATGCGCTTGATTATCGAGGGTAAAATCAATGGAGATGTTATCGTCGATCCGGTGGTGCCTTTCTCGGATAAACTTGCGGATGACTACGAACGGATTATGAGGGACAAGGATAATTCTGTGAAAATGGGAGTCACTTATGATTGATCAATTAAAAGGAGTAACCCAGGTTCTGTTAATTATCATAATCAGTTTCTGTTGGGCAATGGTCACGTCCCTTGCCAATGAAAAGCCAAATATCGTCATGATCGTCTCTGACGATGTCAATAAGGCCTACCACGGCTGCTACGCTGGACGGACGCCCACTCCCCACCTGGATTCCCTGGCAAGAGAAGGTGCTCTCTTCGAAAATGCCTTCGCGGTTACACCGATGTGTAATCCCAGCCGGCACTCCTTCCTGACCGGACAGTTTCCCGGCCGCAACGCGCACGTTCTCGAAGGCACTCCGGAAGACGAGCCGTATGCAATTGAGCAGAACACCGAAGTGACACCGGGAGCCATTACCATCGGCCGGCTTTTCGCGGAGGCAGGCTATTTTACCGGATATGTCGGTAAATGGCACAACAATTTCGAATATCAGCAGGCAGGGCTGCAGGCCCCTGGCTTCGGCGCGCTCGAAAAACTCGGTCATGACCCGGCCGCACCGGCATACGCCCGCCACCTCGAGAAAAAGCAGAAAGTCGATCAGGAATTTATCAAAGCCTGCACCGGGTTTGAATACGCTGCCGCTATCCTCATGGGAAATTACCCCAACGGCAAACCGGATGAATTAAATCACCATAATGTAGACTGGCAGGCGCGCGGGGCGGCTGATTTTCTTGATCTCGCCAAAAACGAAGACCGGCCCTTTTTTCTCTATGTGGCACACAGCGTGCCGCACGGACCGGATTGTGCGAAATCACACGATAAAGATCCACGTGTCTCCCTTGGCGGTCTGATCGATCCTCTGGAAGATATGCCATCTCGCGAAAGCGTGCAGGAACGTCTTGTCCAGCGTGGCATTAACCCAGGGGGAGCTATTTATGGGGTGAATTACGGGATGGTCAGGCTGGATGATCAGGTCGGGACTGTGTTGCAACGTCTGGAGGAAATGGGCGTGGAGGACAACACCATTGTCCTTTACTTCTCCGACCACGGAATTTTTGGGAAATTCACGGCCTACTATCCGGGAATTGATATGCCGGTCATCATGAAGTGGCCGGCCAGAATCGAAGCAGGCACCCGGGTTAAAGCGTCCGTTTCCTATGTCGATTTTCTTCCCACTCTTCTTGATGCAGCGGAAGTTGATGCACCGGATGACTATAAGCTGGATGGGATCAGCTTCCTGCCCGCCCTTATGGGAGAAGATCTGGAACGTAAAGCCGTATTTTCGGAGTCAGGCTACACCCGGTCCGTGGTCAAAGGGGATTATCAATATCTGGCGTTCCGTCTCCCGCAAAGACTCGTGGA
>CAZUPP010000005.1:0-161560 GCA_964622095.1 uncultured Verrucomicrobiales bacterium | reverse complement strand
GTGCGGCGTGCCGTGGCCGCGGCGAGGTATCGACCAGGACGGACGTCACCTCCGGCGCAGGTTGTCCCAGATAAAGCCCTGAGGGAACCTGGAAAAACTTCAAGAGCTGCGGGTTGGCATCTACCGGTCGGACCGTGAGAAGCAGGCTCACCATCGTGAGAAGGGCGAGCTGGATTCGGGCGGAGGCAGACATACGAAAGACTAAGGCAAGAGGTGGGAGGCCGAGGGGAAGACAGGTAAGGCAGGAGAGGAGGCGACCGTTTCCTTCACCTAATGGAACGTTTTCCTCCCTGAAGCAGGACGCCCAGGCTTCCCTCTCTGTTCAAGCACTCAGGCTCTCAGTTGAAAAATTCTTCCGGATGACGGATCGCGAGCAGATAGTTGCGATCTTTTTCATGGACCTGATAGGTCCGGACGGAGTGATCAAAGAGCGTCGCTTCCACCACATAGATCACACGGTCTTCATGGGTCACACGGCCGATACACTGGACCCGGCGAAAGGGTATCTGTTCGACCCGGTTGCGGCTGTAGTTGCGCAGGTAGTCAGGCCCCAGCCTGCCCTTCTCCAGCACGAGCTCAATCTTCTCATCAAAGCTGCTCCCGTTCAGGAAATCACGCACGGCCTGCTCTGCGGCCTTGGAGGGGAGATTGTCGGCTGGGCGCAGATTCTCCAGGCGCAAACTGACATCCTTGCGAGGGGCGTGTATGTTTGGTGAGCTGTCCGCCCGCAGGATGGTCGTGCCATCTTTCTCTTTGGAGGTTGATTGAATGAGGCGTTCTCGTTCCTGGGCCTGACGGTAGAGGTCTCTCTCCCCTTTTTCCGCCGTGCGAAAGAGCAAAACCACCAGGATCGCAATGCCGATGAGGACAACCGTCGGCAGCCAGAAGAGGCGCAGCATCCGCACCGCGAAGGCGTTCTTGACTACAACAGGTTCGGTCTTGGCCGGGACAAAAAGGGGAACCTGTGACTCCTGGATAGGGGCATAGCGTGGGCGCTCGTCTGGGGACCGGCCAATGATCCGGCGTTCCTTGCGCTGCCCGAAGTGGGTCAGATCCGTGGTGTTGGAAGACAGAACGAGGCGAACGCCAGGTGTATCAACGGGATGATTTGAAGCTTCTTCCTTTCCCTCAACCTTCTCTTCCGCTGTGGATGGCTCTGTGCTGCTGTCAGCCGTTCCGTCGGCTGAATCTGTGGCGGTGCCCTGAAGAGCTTGATCGGCAGTTTCTTCGGCCGGTTTGCTGCTGTCCTGGTGGCTCGGCTGGTCTTCGTCCTGCATTACCCTGCTCGGTTCTGTCTGACTGGAATCTGCCATTTATTTTAGACGTCTTAAATAAAAAAGCACCGGTGTAGCCTCAAGGTAGCCCAGCCGTGGCGCTTTGCCGCCAGCCGATTCCTCGTCCCGCCGCCTTCTTATCATACTGTGATTTCCCCGTGGCGCGCCGAGACTTTGGCCGGTAACCAAACTTCAAACGTTGATCCTCTACCAGTTACACCAGAAACGGTGAGGAATCCACCCATCGCTTTGCTTAAACGATTGCTTATCGTGAGCCCCATCCCCGCGCTGCCATCTTTACGTGTCGCCCACACATCAGGGTTATTCAACTCTTCAGACAGCTTGCGGATTTCTTCCTGAGTCATGCCGACACCGCTGTCCTGCACGCAGATGATGACCCAGTCTTCTCCCTTACGGTATTGCCGGTAAGCGCTCAGAGATACCGTGCCGTTCCGGGTGAATTTGAGGGCGTTGTTGAGCAGATTATACAGAATCTGCCGAAGCCGGGTGGGATCGATCTCCATCTCACCCAGATGATCCGCGCAATTCAGTTCCAGCGTGTTCTGGTTGACTTTGGCAATGTGTTCAAGGGCGGAGACCACTTCCAGAAGAACCTCTCGCAGGTTAAGCCGCTGCACTTCAAAGGGCATGGTTCCCGCCTCGACCTTCGAGAGGTCCAGCAGGTCACTGATCAGGGCAAGCAGGTGTTCCCCGGCATGGGTGATGCGATTCAGATCTTCCAGCACTTCAGGTTCAGCCTGGATGCTATCGTTTTCCCGGATGATCTCGACGAAACCGATGATTGAGGTCAGCGGTGTTCGAAGCTCGTGACTGAGCACTTCAATGAACTTGTTCTTCGCTCGATTGGCCGAAAGCGCTTCTTCGAGGGCACGCTTCGCTTCTGCCTCCGCTTCTTTGCGTTGCGTGATGTCGGTTGCGAAACTCTCATAATAGAGGAGGCGTCCCTCCAAATCATGCACCGCCCTCAGGTTTTCAGACAGCCAGAGGAGGGTACTGTCTGCCCGGCGGACCTTGGCTTCGAAGGAAGTTTGCGGATTATCCGGGCCAAGGCGGTTGAGGTTGGCCCGTCGAGCCTCCCGGTCTGCGTAAAGTTCCGCGTTTGCGTCAGAAACCTGCTCGAGCAGGTCATCGGGAGACCGGTAACCCAGGAGCTTGGCAAAAGCTGGATTGACGCTGAGAAAGCGCCCGGTTGGCAGTAACTGGTAGATTCCCTCGACCGCGTTCTCGTAGAGGTTCCGATACTTCTCTTCGTTTGCCTTTGAGGCGCGGAGAGCTTCTTCCAGCCCGTCTTTCGCATGGCGCAGGGCACGGCTGTCATCGATCTGCTGTTTGAGGCTGATCCCGTAGACCGCAGCGAGGAGCAGCCCCAGAGCCAGCATCCCAAGGCTGACTGCCAGGGGCCAGTCCAGGCGCTGTTCACCGGACCACTCCAGGTAAAGACCATAAGCGCCCAGCACGACAATGCTCAGCAGGATTACGCCCAGTGCGATCAGAGTGAGCTTCTTACCTTGGACGGCGGACATGGGCGCGTAACGGAACGTGGGCGTGAGCTTCTGCTGGTCCTGCCTTGATTGTCAGCTCAAAGGCAGTTTCCGCAAGCAGCCAACGCCTACTCAAGACCAGGGATGTCACGGTTATCCCCCGGGTTCACCGCTTTATTGGCGTCAACCACGATGACCCGGAAATATTTGATCCCGCCGGCTGTCAAAAAGCCAAGGACCACCGCAAGGATCAGCTTTTGGATGAATGTTCCTTCGAATGACATGAGATGTGACCGGTCTTAATGCACAACTAAACCAACGGAGCACTGGTTTCTCTTCACAAATTACTCCTATCTGGCCAATCGACAAGCGCGCTGAGCTTAAAGATACCCGTATTCACCGATCGAAAGGACATAAATCCCCAGGGCGAGATTGATCACGGCATGGGAAATGATGCAGGCTACCAGATTGCGTGTGTAGCAGATCAACCAGCCCCAGATCAGACCGGTGATGACAGCGACGAAGAAGTCTGCCGGGAAGTGCGCGAAGCCGAAGAGAATGCTGGTCCCGACAAGGGAAAGCCAGGTGAATTTGCCTATCGGCACCTCATCCACATCCTGCTCAATGAGGGCGCGCTGCAGCCAGCCACGCCAGAAGATCTCTTCCATGACCGGTACGATGAGGACCAGCCGGGCGAAGCGCATGATCAGCGTGCCCCAATAAAGGAAGGCATTATCTTCAAAAACTGTGGGGTCGAATCCTTCCGTCCGCGGCTCTGCTCCAAAAAACCATTTGGGCGAAAACCATACCACGAAAACTGCGGCAGCGAGGCCCAGGGACAAAAGGAATACTTGCCAGGAAGGCCAGGGCAGGGGATAGGTTCGCCAGAAATACCACAGTGCCAAACCCACTCCCAAGGTTTGCAGCGGATAAACCCAGTAGGAAGGTTCACGCAGCCAGAACGGAGCATTTTCTTTCAGGCCGTAAATTTGCTCCGCAAGGGTGTGGCAAAGCGGGACAAGGGCAAAAAAGACGACGAAGACAATCATGGGCGTGACCATGGCCCAGGTTGCATCCTCCCGGTTTTCGCGTAGCTCTCTGACAAATGCGCTGATCATCTCGGGTCCTTACGGCAACCGCAGGCTAGAGGTAAGACAGAACGCTGCGCAACTCTCAACCGCCGAATCACACCGTCCTTTTACCTTTATTCACCTGACAGACGTTGGCTGAAAACTCAGAAAACAAGACCAGTGACGCTGCCTCCAACCCGGATACGCAGCGAATGGCGGAGGCACTTCGTCGCGATTTACAGCGGGAGCGGCCGGTTCTGCACGCACTTACCGAAGCCAGCCCCAGGTTGCGCATGCTCGCGCTTGTCCTTCTCGTTCTGGCGTTGTTGGGTCTGCTGATGCTCTGGCTTTTTCAGAGTGCATTGCTCCCCCGTCAATCCGAGCAAGAATCCGGGAGCGGCTCAATGCTTGAGCCGGCGCGCGGGAATTTCTCAGCGTTGTCCTTTGACCAGGAGATAACGCTGATTACTGGGTGCTAGCTTGTCAAAAAACAAGACGGTCAGGCCGGTTGGATCTACATATAAAGGATAGGCCTTGGCGATTTCTCCCGAGACATCGACCGGGTTTTCTTTTTTTACGGTAAACTGTTCCGAGGGATAAAACGTGCGTACGTCCTCCGTATATCCGGGCACCCCAGGTGGCCGTGCGACCTGCCGTGTCACGGTTTGTGGCTCCTGGGTATAGTCGACAATCGTGACTTGGATGGAGCCCTGGTCTGCTCCCCGCAGGATCAGATCTACATCAGCTCCGCCGCAGCGAACAAGATTGAGAGGATCCCCAATCTTAACCAGAATTGGATTGTCCCGGATTGGCTGGTCGATCGGGGAATAACTGTTTAATCGCCGTTCCAATTCCCAGGCGGTCGAAAATGTCCCGGCGTACGGAGAAGAAAAATAGGCACCTCGGTCTGCGGGCGCCAATTCCAGATTAAAAAGCGCGTCAAAATGCTGCCGGTACTCCGCGGTTGCAGTTGAGGATGAGATGATACGGCGCATGACGAACTCCTCGCCATCCAGACTTCCGCCGAGCGCGAAGAGAGGTTGCTCACCTCGGGCCAGCCGCTGCACATTATCCGCTCCGCCCAGTCCAAAACGGCGGATCGTTTCCAGGTTCCCCAGTAATCGCCAGAAATATAGAGAGGCCCGGGGATATGGAGTTTGGTTGCGGTCGAAGGCTTCCTGTAAGGCAGCGGGCGCGTTTTTTCCATCTTCCACCTCGAGGTAAATAAGCGTAAAGAGGAGGTGCAGCGAGTGTTTCTCAATGGCCGGTCCGCGTAAGGATCGCAGTAATCCCTCGTCCAGATTGGCGGCTAATTCTTCCTGGTCAGGACTTGCGGAGTAAACCGGGCGTTGTGCTGAAGCCGATAGCGGAGAGACAGAGAGAATGACGGCCCCTGCGACGATGGCTTTTCTGTGATATGCCCGGCAGATCTGAAGAGCTGTACGTGTCATGACCCGGAAATGCGCGTTTCATTCCTGTTTTCTACTGTCAGGAAAGGATCCCCGCTTTAGCCCGGGTGACAATTTCCCGAATGCTATCCAGCGGGGCTGGTTTGGTGAGGTACCCCGTTGCGCCCAGCTTCAAGGCTTTATCTTCATGGCGTTTGCTTCCCCGTGATGAATTTACGTAAATCGGAATGTTTTCCCAATCCCGAATTGACCGGGTCTCCACGATCAATTCATAGCCGCTCATCCGCGGCATTTCCAAATCTGTGAAAATTAAACCCGGTAGATCCTTGCGCATTTTTTCCAGCGCCTCGACGCCGTCCATCGCCGCGATTACTTCGCACCCCAATTCTGTCAGCGCACGGGTCATACGTTGACGGACGCTGAGAGAATCATCCACCACCAGGACAATCAGTTTTTCCCGGCCGCTCGAGTTTCCGTTAGTCCTTCCATTAGAAACGCTTGGTTTCGCTTCGGTTTCTTCTCCTTCACGCGCAAGCTCTACCAGACTTTCGCCGGCGCGAATCAGGGTGGAGATATTTGGCGCATTGAGAATGAGCAGGGGATGACCCTCGGAATCATAGGTCGCGCCGGAATACATCGGGTGGTGAGCCAGCAATTCGCTCAGGCTTTTCACGACGGCTTCTTCGCGGCCCACGACTTGGCCAATCCTCATGGCGACCCGGTAGCCACCTGTATTCAGGATCAAGCCATTGGTGGACTCAGCGTGAAGGTCCGCCGGGCTTGTGAGCCCAAGAAGATGCCAGAGTGACCCCACCGGAATGCGTGAATCACCCAGACGCAGAAATTCGCGGTTATTCTCTTCGATGATGTCTTTGGCGTTGAGCCGGATTCCTCCTTCAATGAAAGCCAGCGGAATGGCAAACCTCTGTCCGGATAGCTTGATGACCGCCACCTCTGCCATGGAAAGGGTCAAGGGAAGTTGCAGAGTCCATTTACACCCTTTGTCCGCATCATAGGTCAGGCGCAGAGTGCCGCCGAGGGATTCCACTTCTGTGCGGACAACATCCAGGCCGATGCCCCGCCCAGCGAGGCCGTTGACCGTCTCCGAGGTGGAGAAGCCACCAGTAAAAAGAAGATCCAGCACCTCGTCCCGGCGCAACTCCATGGAGTCATCCGGGATCAGGCCTCGATCGATCGCCTTTTGGCGAACCGCTTTTTCGTCGATGCCCGCCCCATCGTCAACGACCTCCAGACAGATTTGAGAGCTGAGCTGGGTCGCTGTAACTGTGACGCTGCCGGTTCGCGATTTACCTTTGGATTCCCGGATCTCCGGTTTTTCGATACCGTGTGCCACAGCGTTACGCACGAGGTGAGTCAGAGCTCCGGTGATCCGCTCCAGCACAAGACGGTCAATGCGGGTCGATTCTCCGCTGAAGCTGATCTCAGCTTCCTTGCCGGAAGATTGGAGAGCGTCCCGGAAGACCCTCCGCAAGCGCCGGAAAAGGGAGTCCGCTGGAATAGAGTTGAGACCGGCCAGTTCTCTCTGAAGCTGGCGGGTGTTCTTGATGATCTGCGCATTTCCTTCATCCAGCCGTTTGGTGGTCTCCTCGATTCCATCACCAATCTCCTGTAAATCCGCCGTGATCTCGCGGAAAACGCGGCTCAATGTCTCAACCTTTTCCCCCAGGCGTTCCCGGACAGAGTCAGCCATACTGGAAGCTTGAGCGAAGCTTTCCACCTCGTCCATAAAGGTGCGGACGGCCACGCTTAGCCGGTCCCGCTCCCGCCGCAATTCCTGGCGGTATGCTCGCAGTTGGGTGAGTTTCCTCGAAAGGCGGCTGCGCTCTGTCAACAGGCTGCCCGCCACCTCCAGAACCGACTTCATGCTTTCCGCCTCGACTTGCAGAAGATTGCTCTGGTGCCCACCGACGGCGGGGATTGTGCTGCCTGAGCCCAGCGCGCTTTTCTCTTCCTGGTCGCCCTCGCTTTCAGAGGCACGGGGCGTTCTTTCAATTGGCGCCACCCTTGCGTCCAGCCGGACTGGGGGTTTCGGAATGTTTTTGGGGATGCCCGGCCGGATCAGCCGGACGGATTCTGAGTCCTCCCTCGTGCGATTGTCTGGCGCGTCTTGCCTTGCCGCCAGCTCATCTCCCGCTTGCCTGCTGCGCTGTTCCATGCGCTGGGACGGTCTGACCAGAGCCGGCATTGGGGTTTTGAGCGCGGCGGTCATGACGGCCATCCTTTGGACCGCAGTCCGGGGAGTAATGGTGTCTGGAGGTCTGACCGGACTGGGGTTTTGCCCGGCGGGCTTCGGCTGGCGGCGAGCATCCTTGGATTCCCCTTGCCCGGCCCCGGCCGGCCGGCCGCCGGTATCTTCATTCTGCGCTTTCCGAATGGCGTCCGCCCAATGCCAGGGCCAGCGGATCTCCTGACTTCCCAGCAATTGCTCCGCATACTCTCGAAGCTCTCCCCGGCAACGTGAGACAAGCTTGAAGACCGTGGTGGAGGCGGACCGGCGTGACTGGAGCATGAGATCACGCAGAGCGGTGACATCCTGCTGCATTCTCTCGATCCCGATTGTTTCGGCCACCTGGATGAGTTCTTCCAGGCAGGAGAGGACTCGGAGCACACCGGCGTCGGAGTCATCCGGCTGTTGCCAGAGCTGAAGGCCTTCATCCAGCATGCGGGCTGCTTCGGCCAATACCTCGGAGAGGCTCGCCAGTTCTTCGTCTTCCGCTGGTGCTGCCTGTTCCGGGGTTTCCCCGCTGGTCAAGGGCGCGGGTGGTTCCATCCTGTTTCCTTCTTCCGGTTGAGAACGGAGTTCGGCAGGAACAGAAGTTTGCCACCGGGGTGGCTCTCCACCGCGACCAAAAGCTGCCACAAAGTCACGCGCTTCATCCACCAGACGAAGCAGGGCTCCCAGCTGCCGGGAGCCCAGTTGGTCTGCCGGGACTTCCGAAAGGAAGCCTTCCACTTCATGAATGTCTCCCGCGAAGGCGTTAAGTCCCAGGCTGCTCGCCGCTCCTTTGAGAGTATGCAGGGTGCGTTGGAAGCTTTCGCTGCTGGTAATGGGGTCTTTGTCCCCGCCATCCCAGGAGAGCAGGGTGCTTTCACTTTTGTTTAGAAGGTCCAGAGACTCTGATTTGAAAATCGACACCAGCTCCTGATCCTGAAGGAGCTCTTCCTGCGCGCGCTGGTCGGCGAGCCGGTTCTCTTCAGAGCGCGTATCAGTGATATGCCCATAGACAGGCACTCCCTGAAGCCGGTTCGTCGCCTTATTGGGCGGAGCTTCGTCTTCCGGTTCCTGTTTTTGGTCAGCTTCTCCCGTCTTTGGCGCCTGCCGGATTCGCTTGGTTTTACGCTGGGATTCACCTGGTCCGTCTGAGGAGATTTTCGCGGTGATTCGCGGTGCCACACCGGAACCTCGGCCATCCCCGGTTCGCCCCATGGTTGAGACTAAAGAATCTCCCTCCTGCTCATGGGACTGCCGGTGCGTTTGCTCCCGGATTCCATGAAGAGAGCGGTCACCGGAAGCGAGGCGCGGGATCTCGCGGATTGGGCTGGCCGCCAGGTTTCCGCCTCCGGACAGCGGAGGGACGGGGAGCCTCTTAAGTCCGCGAGGCTGATCCTTGATTACCTGAGTCCCCTGCAGGTCGTCCAGATGCTGTCCGATGACAAACCGGTAGTCACAGAGCTGGGAGCGAACACTTTCCGTCCGCTGCGTGCTGTCTTCTACCGCGCGGTTTGTAAGGTCCTTTGCTTTTTCGACGATTTGGTTGATCTCAGGCTGCTGCAGCGCCCTGACGTAATAGTCGAGGGAGGAAAGGAGGCGAGCCAGCACCTGCCAGAGGTCCGCGGTCTTCGCCGGCATTACCTCAGTATTAAGGAGATGATCGACCCGGCCCAAAAAGAAGCGGGCTTCATTGACAAAAGGCTGCTCCCCTGAGGGTGGCGGTGAGGGAGTGATGCTGCCTCGTTGCGGCATGTCTTCCTCTTCCAGGGGCACGGGAGGCGCCTTGCGGATACGCCCCATGGGAAGGACCTCAGAATAGCGGGGCGTCGAGTAAGGGCCGCGCTGGCTGTACCGGCGTCCGTGGAGCAGATCCTGGCTTTCGCGTCGCGGCCGCAGATCACGAATTTCTCCGGGAATGAGAGCGCGCCCTTCCGCATAACGATCCAGGCTTTCCTGAAATTTCTCCTCAAGGGTGAGCTTACCGAGCAACTCAAGGCGCTCGACGGAGTCCGTCATGAATCGCACAATATGCCGGAGGCGTGCCGGTTCGTCGGCATGATGGGAGGCCGCATACCGGGCGAAGGCCTCAAAGTCTTCACACCAGTAGACCACCCCCCATGCCCCAACGAGCGAACAAACCCCGCGCAGAGCATGACAGGCCTCGGAGATTTCCAGAAAACCGCGTTCACGGCTTTGACCGGAGATTCCCCCTGTACTCAAGCTGGAGAGGGCTTCCTGGATCTGATGCTGGTAGCGCTCGAAGTCTCGGGCCAGTTCATCCCGGATGACTTCCAGGCTGAAACTCGCCATCACATCTTCGGTGGACGATGCATCTGAGTTGGTCATAACCGCCGGGCAGTGGAGCGAGACCGGGCTGGATTCGCGGAAATACTTAAGACCTTAATTCCTATATCATCCGAACCATTTTGGCGACTACTCATGAGCGTTGGCCGGATTTTTTTCTATGACCAGTGCAGTCACGCAGGCTGTCGCAGAGATTCGGATAAAGAAGCTGCTAACTCCCGGGCCTGGCCAATCTGTCCGTGCAGCCCGGAAAGTTGAGCTCTCCAAGAGTCTTCCGCAGGCTCACCTGCAGCCGAGTTCAAGCTGGTGTCCAGTCGTTCCAACCCCAGCAGACACGTCTGTATTTTCTCCTCAGTTTCAGAAAGCCGGGCGAGCACCTTTTCCAAGTGATCGAGCTCGTTCTGGTTCTGCAAAACTGCTTCCTCGGATTCTTTGCTGGCGTTATCCAGGAGTTCACGAAGCTCCCCAAGTTTGGCCCGTGCGCTGTCAAAACGTTCTCGCAGATCTTCGCTGAGGGAGTTGCTTTGTTCCCTGCGGCCACGAGAGATCTCCGCGTTAAAGGCGATGACCTCGACCTCTGCCGCCATTTCACCGAGCTGACTGACGCATTCCCTTGATCGTCCATAATAGGAGGAGACCCGCTGTGCTTTGCGCACGCCCACTTGCACCTTGCTGCGCAGTTGAATCATTTCCTCAATAATCGCACTGGTATGCTCGTCGATGTCCCGGGTGCGCTTGCGCAAGGCACTGATCAGGGCCGCTGGTTTCATCTTCCCGGCCTGGGATTCTTCAGGTCCTGCGGACTCGCCCGATGAGGACATCTGCTCGTCAACTCCAGTTTTCACGCCCCTTTCAACCTCGCTCAGGATACCGAGAAGCTGAGTGACCTGTTCACGAGCTGTCTTCAAGCTGTTCGTCGCTGGGGGTGGTCCCACTTCTTCGCGGCTTTCGCTTTCAGGTTCCGGACTAACGCCGTGCACCGGTCCTGCTCTGTCGAGCAGAGTATTGGCGGACCGGTAAATGTTTCCCATTCTTCCGGAAGTTTTTTCAGGCAGTCGGAGGTCTTGGTCGCCAGCCGCGGCTTTCTTCAGGGCTTCGTCAAGCAAGCCCAGTCGGCGGGAGGCCTGACGCGAAACCACCGAGGCGAACAGAAGCCCGGCGCCAACCCCGGCCAGCCCGAGGATGAGCAGTGCACGGCCCAAATCGGTTGCTCCGGTCAGGGCAGCCCGAGCAGGCAGCTCACCGATGATCAACACCAGTGATGAGAGACCCAACTCATCGACCCGGTGGACTCTGCGAAACACCGGAACGCCGTTGGGCTGTTCATGCTGCAGTCCCTGCGCAGGAATCGACCGGCCCAGGCGCGATGGATCACCGTCCCCCTGCAAAAGGATCAGGCGGTAGGGAGCGTCGATCTGTGGCATTAGCTCATCGATTGAGCGCTCCAACAGGACGAATCCCTGTGTGCCGGTCGGTTGATCCTCAACGGGAATGGCAATCAGGATTCGCTCGATTCGCGACCAGCCATCATCCGTTTGCGGGGGTTCATCATCACCAGCGGAAGCAACGAGCAGTGTCTGTGGTTGCCCATCTGATTGCCTTAACGCCTCAACGGCTTTGGCGTAGATGCGCCTCAGTTCACGATCATTGTCTACCGGCAGCCCGAGCGCGGGTCCTGGATTCACTGAGAAAAGCAGGGTCCCCGCCAGGTCAACGAGATGTAGATTATCGTAACCTGTGTTCCTGCAGATTCCGATCAGATAGGGTGAGAAGCGGTCATGAACCTCCTCATAGGAAACAGATTCCAAGGCAGCTGCCAGAACGGGTGCTTCCGTCTTAAGACTTGCAGCAAAGCGATACTTCAGCTGCAGCAGGGCATGCTTCGGTTCCATGGGAGAGGGCGAATCAGGAGAAGTCTGCGCAAAACGTTCCAGTCCCGTCTCAAATTCCTTCGTCCCTTCAGCAATACCTTTCTCTTTGAGTGAATCGAGGACGTCCGTTTCCAGCCGGCGGTAGGCGATCTCAAAATCTCGCAGCGCTTCCGCGACGGTCTCATTGAGGGAAAGGTTGATAGCCTCTCCCTGCACGCGCCTCCAATTGACGGCGAATTGATCGTATCCCGAATTGACCCGGTGCTGAATGGCTTCCAGCGACCGCTCGAGGATAAAGAACCGTCCTGTCAGATAAGCAACCCCGGCAAAAAAAATTGAGGTTAGGGAGACGGTTAGAAAGATCAGCCAGCCCAGTGAGACATTTCCCCTTTCGCCGATTCGATTTACAATTGTGGTCACAATAGTCTAACGCAGATGCCTTTCCCCCGGGCGTTGCTGAATAGAGCTGATCTCATCGGATGGAAGGCTAGCTTGAAAGCAGGTTCGAACCAAAAAAGACGCTCATCTGCAGCCGTTCCTGCAGCTTTTCCAAATCCAGGAAGCCGACTTCCTGATCTTCGATAAACGCCCAGAACTTGACCGGCTGCGAGTCACTTTGATCGACAGTGCGGGTCACCTGTCCAAGCTCAACTGTCATGGCGGCTTCCGGGCCGAAGGATTCTCCGTTTTTTTCTTCGCCGGCGTCTTCGTTTTCCCGGTAAGCTCCTTCAAGGAGGCCTGTCGTATCATTGAGTTCAACGGTCACGACGTCCTCGGCTTCCAGCGCGACGATTTCCTTGCCAAAGCGAACAATCAGCCAGTTCCGCGCGCCGCTCCCGTGTGAATGGCGGCGGCCTTCATGTTCACTGGCCAAGACAACCTGCCAGGTGTCGAAGGCCGGAATGACCTCGTTTTGGAGTCCGATCAATCCCTGGAGTGCGGGCGGAGTCACGGGCACGGGTGTAAGCGGGGGATCAATCACAACCTGAGTGACGCGCCGTGCATCCATGGCGAGCGTCTTGCCATGGATTTCCATGAGGCAGAATTTCATCTGAACGGGAAGGAGGGGTGGGGTGGAAGGACAACCGCTGGTCTGACTTCAGCTTCAGTTTTCAGCTTCTGCCGTGGGTGGAGCATGGAAGATGTTGCCCGGCCAGTAGTCGATAATTTCCATGCACATAAAACGGAACAGAATGCGCTCAGCGACCTGAATGGTGAGCTCCAGATTGCTGGCGATCTCCTCCAGAGTGTGGCTGCCCTCACCAACCATCGATGCAAAGGCCGCCTCTTTTTCGTTAAGAGGTAACTCCTGCAGGACCTGATACCCGGAGAGGGTAAAGCATGGCACACCGTTGGGCTGACCCCAGGCGTGGGCGCTCTGATATTCCGTTCCAACCTGGCGGAGGGTGGACATCGCCCAGTCATCCACCCGTCCTTCGGTTGACGAAAAGAAAGACATCCAGGAGGGCATGGTTTGGCGGAAGGCAAACTCCACGATGGGTTTGGTCCACAGTTTAGCGAAAAGGGCCGCCCCATAGTCCCGGCAGAGATTGAGGGCTTCCTCTTTCTCAACGATGCCCTGCTGGCCCAGCAGGGCAAAACAGGGGCAGCCGCTGTTCTGCTGCTCGTCAGACACGATCTGAAAGATCTCCTTGGGTAGCTTTAGCTGGTAGAGGTCACTGCTCAGATAGAGTTCAGCCTCATTCGTTGAGCAGACCACGGGGCGGCCGTCCTTAAAGTAAACCTGCAGGGCGAGGTCATCCGCCCGGAAATAGAGCGTGCCGTCCAGGGTTTCAATCTCCACGCCGCGCAGCAGCTGGATCAGTGAAGTCATGGCCGTGGAGCCTTTCAGGATCAGATCTGGATGATCGATCACTCCCTCCTGCTGCACGCCCACATGGTTGCTTTGCCCGTTCCGCTCCTCCAGCTTCTGCATGACGCTGTGGACCGTGGTCAGCAGCAAGTCTTTGGTGAACGGCTTGGTCAGGGCGCGTTCCACATTTTCCCATTGCCGTTCCAGGCGGCCGATGCTGTCCGCATCACTGCTCAGCATGATGACGGGAATCCGGGCGAGGTTGCCATCGCCGGTCAATTGCCGACAGACCTCATCCCCATCCATGTCCGGAAGCAGATAGTCCAGCAGAATGAGATCCGGTTCGATTTCGCGGGCTTTTTGAATGCCCTGAGCGCCGTCCGGCGCTGTGGTAACATCATAGCCCCGACCGCCCTGGGACAGAGAATTCTCAATGAAGCGCCGGAGGGTGTGGCTGTCGTCAATAGCAAGGATCCGATTACCCATAAGCAATTGCTTATCTGATGTAGAAGAGGAGGATACCTGGGCCCGAAGTTCGCGTCGCCATGGTCCGGGCGACTGGGGTGCGAAGCCTTTATATACGGGCAGGCCAGGTTCTCGACAAACTGAAATGAAAGCGTGGACGCTTTATCTTGTGTTTGGTCAGCAGGATTCGGGCACAGCAAAAGGTCCACGCTGAATTTTCCGGGGATCGACAGACTGTCTGTTGACAACCTGGAGTCCCGCCGCATGTTTCCTGCTCCCAGAAAAGCAAGACCCTCAGCCGCCTTCTTTTCTTGGAGCTTTTTAATCTGACCTGACCGCCACACCGCCGTGAAGAGAACATTTCAACCCTCACAACGTTCCCGTAAACGCCAGCATGGTTTTCGTTCCCGGATGAAGACACGCGCCGGAAGGGATATCCTGAAAAAGCGCCGGCAGAAAGGCCGCAAGCGGCTGTTGCCCAAGGGCTGTGAGCGTAAATATGCACGGCATCAGGGAGCGCTTTGACGGTGAGTCATGGGGTCATTGACTCCCGATGAAGAGGAGAAGCCTCACCCGCAACCGCGACTTCGCTTTGGGAAGGATCGTCATCTCATGCGGGCGGGGGAATTTCAGGAGGTTAAGCGCCACGGGCAGAGCCGCGCGGGGCGACTCATGGTTGTGAGTTTGATCTCGGCCCCGGAGCTCCCAGCGGCTGCCCCCAGCCGGTTTGGCTTTATCTCGACACGCCGTCTGGGTGGAGCGGTCATCCGTAACCGGTGCCGACGAAGACTCCGCGAGGCCGTCCGGTTGAATTTGGCCTCGATCCGTCCGGGTTACTGGATTGTCATCATCGCCCGTCAGGGTTGTGTCCATGCGCCCCTGCGCCAGATTGAAAAAGAATGGCTTTACCTCGCCCGCAAGCTGGGCATTTTGCTGGCCTCCGGCAGTCGGGAGGAATGAAGCTTTAGATCACTGCCGGAACGCATTTCCCTCTCTCCGGAGTCATTGATTGATGGATAGACAAGCTTGGATCGTCATTAGCCTGTGCGTCGTGGTGCTGATTCTGTGGAATCTCAGCCGGCCCGCCCCCGAACCGCGACCATCGGCCGAGCCTGGTCAGGAAGAAACTCAACCGGGCACCGCCCCCGGCGGAGAAGACACCGCGGCAGCTGGAGACGGTGAGAAAAAGGCTGACGAGACCTCCGCTGACGGGGAGCGGGAGATAGTTGTCGTGTCGCAGGAGGAGGATGAAGAAACCACCGCAGCGGAGAGAATCGAGCTGCCTGAGGAAGTCGAGCATGTTCTGGAGAACAAAGTAGCCACCTTCATTTTCACCAATCACGGTGGGGGGCTGAAGCGCGCCGTGCTGAAGAATCATTTTCACGATGGCGGTGAGAACATCGTGATGAATGAATTTGCCCAAGGCGCGGTGGGTCATGTGGTTCAGGAGCCAGGGACCGAGGAATTACACGGATATGAAATCACAGATTCCGGTGATACTTTTGTCCAATATGAGCGGACGGACCAGGCAGGAATTAAGATTACCAAGACCTACACGATTCTACCCAGCTACGCAGACGACAAAGTCGAGAACAGTCACCGGGTAGGATTGAAATTGGAATTCACCAATACCGCGGAGACCAATCAGCGGCAGCCGGAATATTATATCAATTGCGGAGAAGAAGAGGCGATCTACCCGACAGATTCGCCGATGTATACCCAGCTTCACTTTTTTTCCGACCGCAAACGCAAGGTCGGAATCAGTTGGTTTGACGGGAGCAGAATTCCGCTCATCGGCATCGAAACACGCGCCCCGTCACCGGCCTATGAGAAGTCAGTCGAAGGCCTGCGTTGGGCGTCCGTTTCGAATCAGTTTTTTGCCATTGTTGTCTCCCCGCTAAACGCGACCGGCGACGGCGTATGGGCCACGCGGACTCCGTTCCCAGAGGATTCAACGGTCCGCGAGTACAGTCCTAAACAACTCAAGCGGCTCCAGGCAATCCATGGTGCGCTCAAGATGCCCGGCCTCGATCTGCCGCCAAGTGAGTCGGCCAGCCACGAATTCGACTTATATATTGGGCCGAAGGAACACAGCCGTCTCAGTAGAGCGCCAGCGGAGCAGGACAAACTTCTGGAGTTCGGGCTGCTTAAACCGGTCAGCGTCGGCCTTCTGTGGTCACTGGACAAACTTCACGAAGTATTCGGCAATATCGGGCTGCCCTACACTTGGGGTCTCGCCATCGTGGCGATTACTATTCTTCTGAAAATCATTCTGTGGCCGCTGCAGACGAAGTCCATGCGCAGCATGAAGGAAATGAGCGAGAAGATGAAGGTCATCAATCCTCGCATGGAAGAGCTGCGCAAGAAATACAAGGACGAGCCGCAGAAGCTGAACGAGGAAATGATGAAGCTTTACCGGCAGTATAAAATTAATCCGATCGGCGGATGCCTGCCCAGCCTCATGCAGCTGCCCATTTTTCTCGGTTTTTTCTACATGCTGCGGACGGCGGTAGAGCTGCGTAACAGCGGATTTCTCTGGGTCGATGATTTGTCCCGGCCTGATACCGTAGCGGTTCTCCTTGGATTTTTACCGATTAATCCGCTTCCCATTTTAATGACGGCGGCCATGGTCGTCTACATGATGCTGCAGCCGAAGACCGGCAATGAAATGCAGCAGAAAATGATGATGTTCATGCCGGTCATCTTTTTCTTTATCTGCTATAATTTCGCCTCCGCCCTTGCTCTCTACTGGACTACCCAGAATGTCCTGAGCATTGTCCAGTTCTACATGACCAAAGGGATTCGCGAAAGCTCTCCCAAGGTTGAGGCTCCTGAACCGGAATCCAAAGGAGGCGAGAAAAGCGCCAGGGTCAGTTCGGTGAAGACGGTGGGTGACGGTGAACCGCCCAAGAAGAAAAAAGGCTGGCTGGAACAGCTGCAGGAAGAAGTGGAACTGGCCAAGCAGCAGCGGGCCAAAGGCAAGTCCAGCGGAAGTAAGGGCAGCTCCCGGAAACCTTCATCCAGTTCTTCATCGCCTTCATCTCCCGGTCAGGGTTCGAGTTCACGAGGCGGCACTGGGCGGAAAGGAATGCCGAAAGGACGTGGCGGGAGCAGCAGCGGCCGGAAAAACTCAGGCGGCAGCCAAAGGGGTGGGGCCGGGAGACGGCGCTGATCTTTTTTGCATGAAGACGGAATCGTGCTTGACGGAGCCGGGGAGGCACGTTTCTTGCCGACTCCCTGCAGCATATTGGCCTGACCTGCGATATGCCCTTTCTGACGGACCACGCGTCTACTTTAATATATGAAGCCAGAATTGATCGATGAAGCCAGGAAGATCGTTCCTGAGGTGCCCATCCTCGTAAATATCATATCAAAACGAGTCAGGCAGCTGAATCAGGGATTTCCGCCTTTAATCCCGGTAACGGGGGCACGGTCAGACTTCGGCGACATCGCTCTGCGTGAGCTGATCGAGGGCAAGCTGGACTGGAGTCTTGCCACGGGTGCGGAGCTTCGCAGTGGTGAATTTGAAGTTACACTTCCTTTCGCGGAGGAAATCGCGACGACCAGCCAGTCACCTTCGGCCAGGAAAAAACCGCAGGAGACAGAGGAAGCCGATGTCAGTGTGGAAGCGCTCGTGGAGCAGATGATGCAGAGTCCCGTCCTGCAGGAGGAAAGCGACGATGACGAAGAGATCGACGATTCCGAAGCATACCAGGCTGCCGACGAAGAGGAGGACGCAAGTGACAGTGCGGAAACGGAAGAAGACAAAGCGTAACGTCTCGGCATGAGCATCCCCGCCGAGGTCGAGGAGCTTTTCGATGACGCCAATGGCGATCTTGCCATGGGCGAGCTGGAAGCCGCTGTGGAGAAATACCGGAGTTGCGTCCACCAGGCACCGGAATTCTTCGATGGCTGGCATGCCCTCGCCCTTGCGCTCGTCAAGTTGGACCGCGCCGAAGAAGCTCTGGACGCCGGAAAACGCGCGATTGCGATCAATCCCAACGATCAACTCGTATGGACGGCGATGTCCCAGATTCATGTAAAGCTGGGTCAGATCAAAGAAGCGGAAGACGCCAAGGCCAAAGCGCGCATCGCAGGCTGGGGCGGGCGAATTGATGTGATGGAGCAGAGGGCAAGGGAAGCAGGGGAAAGGCCGGAATAGAACGCTGCCCGGGATTGTTCGCTGGTCAGCTCATCGAACTCTGGCATATTGCTCCTTCGCCTGATCGAAGGCGGAGCCACCGACTGAGCGATCCATGCCCGCAAGAAAATCTACAAACGGTAACGCGAAAGCGAAGTCCGCCCAAAAAGCCTTCTACATTACGACGGCGATCGACTACACCAATGGGTCGCCGCATTTGGGGCATGCCTATGAGAAAGTGCTGACGGATGCGATCTCCCGCTTCCAGCGCATGGACGGGCGGGAGGTTTATTTCCTTACCGGAGTCGATCAACACGGCACCAAGGTCAAACAGGCCGCCGAAGCCGAGGGCGTCAGTCCTCAGGAGTTTGCGGATGCCTCCACCGCCCAGTTCCTCGCTCTCTGGGAAACCCTCGAGGTCAGCTATGATGGCTGGGCCGCGACGACAGATCCGCGCCATATCCGTCAGGTGCAGACCGCCCTGCAGAAGCTCTTTGATCAGGGGGATATCTACAAAGACACTTATTCCGGCTACTACAGCGTGCGTCAGGAGCAGTTCCTCACGGAAAAGGAGCGCGGACCGGATGGCGAGTTCGGCGCGGAGTGGGGGACAGTCGAGCTGATTGAGGAAGATAACTATTACTTCCGCCTGACGAAATATGCCGACTGGCTGGTCGAGCTGCTCAAGTCCCGCAAGAACCTGGTTTTTCCTGAGTTCCGCCAAAAAGAATTGCTGAACGCGGCCGAGAAACTGGAGCGTGATCTGTGTATCTCCCGGCCCAAGGAGAGGCTGGACTGGGGCATTGAGCTGCCCTTTGACAATGATTATGTCGCCTACGTCTGGTTTGACGCGCTGATGAACTACGTGACCTTCGTGGGCTATCTGGCCGGGGAAACGGGCGAGAATGATCTGCCGGAATTTTGGGATTTGTGGCCGGCTGACTGGCATGTGATCGGCAAAGACATTCTGGTCCCCGCTCATGGGATCTACTGGCTGATCATGCTCCATGCCCTTGGGTTCAGCGATGAACAGATTCCCCACTTGCTCGTGCATGGATTCTGGAATGCCGAGGGTGGGGTGAAGATGAGCAAATCCCTCGGCAACGTGATCGATCCGAAGGCCATGGTGGACGCACATGGGCCCGATGCCTTGCGTTACTATCTCCTCCGGGCCGGGGCGACCGGGCAGGATGCGGATTTCTCGAAGTCTGGATTTGAGGAGCGCTACAATGCGGAACTGGCCAATGGACCTGGGAATCTGCTCAACCGCACCTTGAACATGACCCATCGTTACCGTGAAGGTAAGCTGGTTGAGCCAACGGTTTATGATGACGAACCCTGCCAGAAGCTGCGCGAGAGCGCGGCCAGAGAGTCCAACGCTTACGTCCAGCATTGCCGGGAGTTGAACTTTCATCTGGGCCTCGAAGCTGTCGCACGCCTGAGCACCGCAGCCGATGCTTTTGCCGAGACACAGGCCCCGTGGAAACTGGCCAAGCAGGACGGCGCCGGTGAGCAACTCGACGCGACCCTTTATCATCTCGCCGAGAGTGCGCGGCTCATCGCGATCTGTCTCAGCCCGGTCGTTCCCCGGGCGGCGCGGGCAATGCTGGAGCAGCTCCAGTGGAAACCTCAGGGCGAGGCAAAGGGCCAATCTCCTGACGGACTGAATTTTACCCTTCACCTGAAGTGGGGCCTGTTGTCAGACGGGCATGAGGTCGCCAAGCCCAGTCCGGTCTTTCCGCGCATCGAAACTTCGGATCAGGAGCAAAGCTGACCAGCGTCCCAGGCCTTTGAGCGGGATTTTGCCGGTGGAAATCCAGTGGTGAATGCCTTATAGTAGTTATGGCTGTTTTGGCGCAACCCATGCTCTCCGGTTGGGGTTAACCTCGCCAAGGTTCACTCTCAATCTCCCTCATTCCTATGCGTTGGCTTTCGATTCTCTCGCTTCGTGCGGCCTTCCGGCACCGTGTCCTGCCCGGCGGTGCCTTCCTCCTGTTCGTGCTCCTCGTCGGCACTCCCTGGGCCAGTGCCCAGTCCGTCATCCGCGAGTATGATCCTTACCGGCATGATCGCTACAGGGCGCGAGGGCCGGATGACCCGGCATTTATTCTGGAGGGCTACGACCTTTCCGGGATCGGCCGGGCCCACTATGACGTGGGCCGATGGGTCACAATGATTTCTAATCAGGTCTTCCTTACCGCCAACCACTTTCACCCCGACATTGGCCGAGACATCTGGTTCTACCATGGCAACTCACAAGTCAATGAAGAGCGGGAGATCCGCAAGGTGGTGGCCGGAGCGCAGATCATCGGAACTGACATTTGGGTGGGGCTGCTCAATGAGCCAGTTTCGGAAAAGGTGACGCATTATCCGCTTGCTGAACTCGGCCGGGGCCCTCTTCGCAGCGCATGGCAGACCTATTCCGGCGAGCAGATTTTTGCCGTTGGCCGGGCAAGCGTTTACATACACCCGCAGCGCGTCGGCACGAACGATATTGACGACAACACCAGTGAATTGGGCGTCAAGCAATTCACGGTGAACTTTGGCGGGGACATCGGCCAGTTGACGATGTGGGGCTACACCTATGCCTATGACGATCCACCGGAGGGTGGCAATCCGGATGAGATCCGGGTGGTGTATGCGGACTCGGGCGGTCCGTCATTTATCATGGTAGACGGGCAGTTACATCTTGCAGGTATTCACTTGGGAGAGGATACCACGGGCGACGGGCTGAAGTATTCGGTAGACACGCTGCTTGAGCCTTATGCCGCTGAGATAGAGGCCACCAAGCAGGCTCTGCTTAACGCCAGCACGCGGGTGCTGAGCTTTAAGCGACTGTCGGCAACCAACTTTGAGATGACATTTTCTTCAATTCCGGGCGCCAGCTACGCCATTCGCGCTGCGGAAAGTCCGGAAGGACCCTATACTACGGTCCTTGACCCGGAAGGCACCGCTATCGTGATCGACGCTCATCCCAGCAACGACTTCACCACCGTCCAATTCACAGATGCAAATGCCTCAGCGATGACAAAGTGTTTTTACCGGGCGGAACCTCGCTGAAGATGGCCACCGGCGATTTCCGGGCGAAATAAGTTTTCGCTGCGCTGCGTCTCGTAGACGGTGAGTTGAGGCAAAGCTTGCGCTCACCGCAGGTTGGCGCACGTTCCCCCTGTTAGAGATATGATGACTTCTACACCCAATCAGACTCACACGCCGGTGGTGACCATCACACCTAAAGCCTCGGGTTATCTGCGAGAACTGATCGCCGAGCATGGCCCGGCTGCCGCTTCAGAAAACGGTGCGGCTGCGGAGGAGCAAGGATTGCGTATCTTTGTGGAGAAAGGGGGCTGCGCCGGCATGCAATACGGCATGAAGCTGGATGCTCCACGTCAGGGTGACGAAGTGGTGCCGCTCCCGGATGGGAGAAACGGCGTGGTGGTGGATGCGGAAAGCGCGCGATACCTGCGCGGATGTCAGATTGATTACAGTGAATCTTTGAATGATGCCGGGTTCAAGATCGTCAATCCCAACGCCGTGCGGAGCTGTGGCTGTGGGACTTCCTTCGAAACGGCGGACTCGCCAGCACCTGACCTGAATGCAAGTTGCTCTTGATTGACCGGGCAATGACGGGCTGGCAGAACACCGCTCACGCGCAGCGTAGACTACCTTTGCCGTGAGTGATCGTCTCGACAGACCCGGGCCGGAAGAAAGCGCTTCTGCAGAGAAGAACGGCGCCGCGGCGGAGGCAAAAACCCATCGAGGAGAGTCGGGGGAGATTGAATTTTCACCATCCTCCTATGAAACATTCTACGACTTGCCTCGGGCCGAGGCGGACTCGGCCGGCAACTGGCGGGAAGATGAGCTGAGCACGGTTTCGAAAGCGGCCATTCCGGCAGCGAAAGATTCGCGTGCCGCGCTCGAAACGGCGGCTCTGAAGAAGAAGCGGCTGGGTCCTCTCCAGTCGATAATCTGGACCGTCATCCTGAGTGTTCTGGCGGTGGCTGCGGTGGCCAGCGTGCTGGTAACCCTACACCTTAAGCTGCGCCCTGAATCTCCCTTTTCCTATCATCTCTTGCGTTTAAGCGGAAACGCTCCAGCTCTTGAGCGTTTTGGCGAGGCAAACCGGCCAGCCGGGGAGTTCTATGGTGCTCGTGAAACCGTCGAGCTTACTCTCAACGAAGCGGAGAGAAATATCGAGAATCTGAACCGGCTCGCCCGCCGGAATTACCTCTACAACTACCCTGACATCGAGTTTAGCGCGAATTATCTCCATGGCGAGTTTATTGTTTTACGGAGCCGTCAATTGACCACTGCTGATTTTTTTCGGGGCGGGATCGCGGTGTTAGCGCAGAGCGTGGATGATCCGCGCTTTATTATGGAATACCTATTGCCGATTGCCCAAAGGACGGAGCAGGATGCGGGTTTGGAAGCAATGCAGCCCGGCGCAAAGTTGCGGTTGCGCCAGGAACCTGATGCGAATGTCATGCTGCATCTCCACCGGGAAGGCGCGCAATTTGTTTTGGCTTCGGTAATCCCGTTGACTTGCGGACAGCTACAGGCCGAGTCCCTCCCGGAGATTGCCGTGCTCACTCCTCCCGGGCTGATTTTGCATCCGGCACGTTTTCCTGTCCTGCGGACCGAATTTATTGATTATCTCAACTCTTCCTATCCGGAATGGGATGCGGAAGTCGAAGGGGATGAGGAACTCGTCATGCCAACTCTTTTTCCTGCCTCACCAGACGCGCTCACTTATCTGGTTTCTGGCCGAGCGGTTGGCCTCGACGCTGTGCTTGAAGATGTCCAGCTCAGTGGAGCGTTGACGGAGGCGATGGCTGATCCACCGGGCGAGGCTGCTCTCGCTGCTATGAGTGAGCAGGGCGCGGACACTGGAACGGAGCTGACACCGATAATGGTGGATTCTGAACCGCAGATTTTGCCCGTCGCGGAAATGCCTGCCGCGGATGAGATGGATGACGAAACTGATGAAGATTCCGCTGCGGCGGTCACATCCGCAAACTCCTGGACCCTCTATAAACCAGGGCGCATGCCGCGGGGGCGGCTTCTGAATCTGGCTGAGGCATCGCGCCTGGCCGGTGTTTCTTTGTCCGGCGATCCCTACTACATCCAGGGTGATTTTGTCGTGAGTAAGTCAGGGAAAAACCGGGCGGTTATGCGACTTTATCTGGATGAAGAAAAACAGGAACGGCGAAATCCGTCAGACCTTCCGCCCGTCCCGGTACGGTTGATTGTGGATTTTCCGGAAGGTGTGGAGGTCCCGGACGAGGAAGAAATCATGAGATACACTCCCGGTCACCCTCTTCACCTGCAACGCGTGACAGCCAGTGAAGCTGATGGCCAGCTGAATTTTTATCTTCGGGAAATTGTTGCCCGCTGAGAAATCTAATCAGCCGCTACAGCCGCACGCCGGCTTTCCGCACGCTTCAGCAACTCTTCGATTTGTCCCGCGTCGAGTTTTCCGGGGTGTCCGCTCCAGAGCACCTTCCCGCTGCCATCCAGAAAAAAGGCCCGTGGGATGGAAGTAACGCCCAAGGCACTGGCATAGCGCTGGCCCGGATCAGTAGCCACGGTATACTGCATGGGGGTGCGCTGCATAAACTGCAAGACTTTGGCCCGCCCTTCGTTCGTTACGCCAATGACATTCATTCGTTTACGGTACTGGGTGCTCAGTTTATTGAGGTGCGGGATGGTTTGTTTGCAGGGCCCGCACCAGGTTGCCCAAAATTCCAGCAGGGTAGGTTCACCTGCGCGTGGTTTTGGGCCTCGGACGATTTCCAGATCCAGTGGATAGAGGTCCTTCTGCACGAGGGTGGAATTTGAAGTGCCACCGCTTTTCATGTAATCCCAGGCGGCAAATCCAATCACACCCGCACAAATTGCGAAGAGGAGGAGCTTGAACATAATATATACAGGCTAGCATAGGATCACTCCTTTGACAAACCACGAGCCTTTGTTTGCTGCCTATTCTGTTTCCAGCAGCAAGAAGAGAACATTGTCCGCAAACGCAGGATCCTTCGTCATACCCAGATGATTATTGAAAAGAAATGTTACTCCCTGCCAGGGAATCGGGCTCTCTATCTTGGCGCGGGATGGAGTTGGACCGGTCACCACCCGCTCGTCCATGATCGCGCTGGAACGCAGCACCGTTCCGTCGCCGGGAGCGTTGAATTTCACTTCCAGTTTGTTATTTCTCTGGCGGTCGATTGTCGCGATCTTCGGTGTCTCCACCGCGTCTCCGGCATAAAGATAGATTTCAACAGGCGCATTATCTACGGGCCGGTCGATCGCATCATAAAACTGTTGGGCGCGTCGGATGCATTTCTGAAGATGGTCCAAGGCGATGGAGCGGCGCTCTTCGGCCGTGTTCACATTGGGCAACAGCTTCTGCAGTGATTCATCTTCGTTCGGATCGGCCAGGCCCCAGCCTAGGCCTGTCCAGAATTCTGTTGTGACTGGGTCAAGAGCTTCCCCGGTATCTTTGTCCTGCACTTGCCGGTGCCGGCCGCGGGGCAGCAATTGATAGATGGATGGAAAAGTTCCCAGAATGGCTGCGGAATATTTTGGAATGATTGGAGGGAGGCCGTAACCTTCCTTCAACTGTTTGACGGCATTAAAGGCGCCGGCATTCGGCGTGCCGACCAGGACGACACGGTCGACGTGTTTGGTGCCTGCCCAATTGAGCTTCGGGGTAAAGCCATCGCGCAAGACCTGCTTGCCGTAGCGGAGATAGTAGCGGGTGACAAGCCCGCCCATGGAATGCGCAACGATATCAAACTTCACCGGATAATTTTTCAGGCCATACTCTTCCTCATAGTGTTGCTGAACTTCCTTACGCTTGGCCTCAATATAGTCACCCAAAAGGGCCGCGTTTTGTGAGTTGTCGAGGCGCCAATCATAGGAAAACTGAAAGCAGGTGAAGTGATCATCTCCATAATCAATCGCCCCTGCTTCGCCCAGTTGTTCATCCTGATAGCCTCCCGCCCCTAAAGTTCCCAGGATATTCGCATACGCGCCCAGCTCGACCGGTAGACCCCAGATACGAATGCGCACCGTATCCAGAGCGCCGGCAGGTTCTACAGTGTCAACAAGCTGATTAAGGGGAACCCCTTTCCTCATGGGAAGTGCAATGATCCGTGCGTCAGCCGCTCGCCGGGGATTTGCGTAATCATTCTCAAAAGCTCCCCAAACCATCCGGCCGCTCTCGGATTCCTTTAATTTAGACCCAAGGATCCCCGGGATGACGATGACCGGATTCCGGTCCGGACCATGGATCATCGCGCTCTGGTTATAAATCGCGCCCAGATCCGGCGGCTCAATGGTGCCGCAACTTGTGAAAAGCGAAGCGGCTGCAAGCAATGCGCATAGAGCTGCCGGACGAGCGGGGAGCGAGCGTGGACGATGCATAATTGGGAACAGGAGTGAAGGACTGACGGCTTCATGTGCTTTCACGATAAACCAAGTCAAAGAGCAAGCTCAAAGCCTGCGCATGGCTGGGTTGTTTCACGTCGTAGTGCCCGTCCTATTTCAAGAGGCGCACCGGCAGAAACCATTCCAGCACCGCCGTTTCCAGCAGGCTGGGCCCCGCCAGAGTGAAGCAGGCCAGTGAACTTTTACGCACATGGAGCGGGCTGGATCTGGTGCTGCCTACGAGAAACGCGGCCAGTGCACTGAAATCCGGATTATGCCCCACCAGCATGAGACCGCCCGGTTCGCAGGATGGTCCGCCGAAATTTCTGATCACAGCCGCACCCTGCTCGACGCGCATTCCACACCCCAAGGATTCATCCAGCACAACACCCGCTGCTCCATCGCGGGACTGGACCGCCTCTGCAAAGACTTCTGCCGTCTCTTTCGCCCGCACATACGGACTGCTCAGGATTAGTCCAGGTTGATAGCCCTGTTCCCGGCACCAGCGACCCAGGATCTTCGCCTGACCCCGGCCCTTCTCACTAAGCGGCCGCTCAAAATCGCGACGAATCCCGCGCGTGGAATCGATGTCCAGTGCATCGGCATGTCGGAGAAGGTAGAGGGTCATCTCAGGAAAACAGGAGTGAGCTTTTGTAACAACCCGTTGGAAATGAGGAGGCTACAGGATTGGAGGAGGAAAATCAGGTCATTCAGATTAAATCGAGCTTCAAGCCCATAAAGGAAGTCAGCCATTCTTGGATCTGTCCATCCGTCACCTCAATGGCCTGTCGCTATCGGATTGTTTCCTGGCCCCCAAATAATCCCGCGATCCAACTCCAAATAAAGGCGAGGATTTTGTAAGCGATAAAGACAACGGTGACGAGGACGGCGGCAAGAAACGCGAGCAGGAAAAAGACAAGGAGCCAGTCCACCCACGTCGCTTTGCGGCGGGCTTTTTTGCGCTGCTCCGGATCTACGCCATACCCATACCTCATAAGGAGGTTATAATTGCGCCGGTTTGATTTGAACCAAGCGGAGAAGGCATCGCCGACGATCGGCACGGCCCCGAAGAGCAGATTGATCGCAGTGTTCAGAGTCATGCGCAGGAGGATAACCCGGGGAACGCCGGCCCTTGCTCCCGCCACCAGGAGCGACCCGCCAGCGGCATTTGTGAAGAGATCACCCATCCCGGGGAGCAATCCAACGATGGGATCCAGTCCGATCCGGAAATTTGTCCCGGGAATGGGAATGAAATCATCTAGCAGGTAGGCTACCACTTCTGCGAAGGGGTCCTTACTCGGCCCATCTGCTTCTGTTCGCGCACCGGGAGGGATGACCTCATCGACAGAAATCTCTTGAGCACGGACCGAGTCCTGTGCGGCGTCCACCCCCGCCTGCGCTGACTTTGACTGTTGCTGCTTCGTCCCCATGTCTGTTGGGGCGCAGCTTAGGCCATCTTGATCTCTTTGAGCAGCTCAAAGTTTGTGTCGAATTTCTGACACAGCATGATGAGCCGCTGCACCGCCTCTGCGGGACTCACTCCGCTCAGCCCGCGCCGGATCAGGTTGATCTTGTCCAGCATATATTCGGGCAGGATGAGTTCCTCACGCCGGGTACCGGACTGGAAAATATCAATGGCAGGGAAAATCAGGTTATCACTGATCTTGCGGTCAAGCACGATCTCCATGTTGCCAGTACCTTTGAATTCCTGGAAAATATAGTCGTCCATCCGGCTGCCTGTTTCGATCAGGCAAGACGCGATGATTGTGAGGCTGCCTGCCTCCGCGGTGTTGCGCGCCCCGGCGAAAATCCGCCGGGGAATTTCCATCGCTTTCAGGTCGATCCCGCCGCTGCCTGTTTTGCCGCCCCCTGTCGTGGCGTTGTTGAAGGCGCGAGCCATCCGGGTGATGGAGTCCAGCAGCATAAAGACATCTTTACCCTGCTCGACAAGGCGCTTGGCGCGTTCAATGGCTAGTTGCGCAATACGCACGTGGCTCTTTGTATCACTGTCATTGCTGCTGGCCATGATCTCGGCGTTCGGGAACATCCGGCGCAGTTCGGTGACTTCCTCGGGGCGTTCGTCGATGAGCAGAATGATGAGAGGCATCTGCGGATGATTTTTGGTCACGCTTTCCGCCATATGCTGAAGCAGCGTAGTCTTGCCCGAGCGCGGAGGCGCGACAATCAATCCGCGCTGTCCCTTGCCGATCGGTGTCATCATATCGACGATGCGCATGTCCACCCGGCCCGGCTCGGTCTCCATAATCACCCGCTGATTCGGATTGAGGGCGGTCAGTTCTTCAAAGTGCGGCAAATGGGTGTAATTACCGGGTTCCTTGCCGTCCACTTTATCGAGGGTGCCCAGCTGCAGGCCACGGTTACCTTTTCGCGTCTCACCGGCCAAACGCATTCCATCGCGCAGGCCGTGCTTGCGGATCAGCTCAGGCGTGACGAAGACATCACTCAGACTCTGGTCAAATGACCGGCCCGGCTCGCGAAGAAAACCAAAGCCTTTGCCGGAAATCTCGATGATGCCGTCCGCATAACCTGGATCCCGCACCGGCTCGTCGGAAGATTCTCTGCGGCGGGGCCGGTCCTGATAGCGGTCCCGATCACCCCGGTCCTTGTAATCATCGTACCCTCCGCCTTTGCGGTTTCTTCCACCTCGGCGGCTGCGTTTATTGCGGTTACCGCTTTGGTAGTCCTGCTGGTAGCCACCCTTACGGCCTTGAGTTTTGTTATGGCGATTCTTGTTGTGACCGCCGCCCTGTCGCTGTTGACCTGAGGCCACCGCACGGGCTTCCGCCATGAGCGCTTCGGCCCGGCGCAGTTTTGCTTCGGCTTCCTGGAGACGGGCATCGGCCGGATCTGACGAGCGTGATTTATCGCTGCTGCCTGTTCCTCCTTCTTCGTTCTCCATCCTCCGGGCACGGGCCTCCGCCTCCCGGGCTTTCGCTTCCGCCTTGGCCAGCCGGTCATCATAGGGAGCGTCTTCCGGTCCTTCTTCCGGGGAGCGTTTACGACCGCTACTGCCTGTGTTTCCGCGGGAGCCAGAGAATCTCCGGTCTGCCGGTCCAATGGGCGGGAGCTTCTCGTCCACCGTCTGACCTTCCGCCTCCGCCGCCATCTGGGAAGGATCAATCTTCGGCCGGCTGCGGGTGGAGGACTTTGGCGTGCTGGACTTTTCCGCAGTGGAATCCTCCGGCTCCGCCTCGCGTTTCTTGCGGGTGGTGGTGGTTCTTTTGGGCTTTTCTTCTTCCGCCACCGCTGCGGCTGAATCCGAGTCGCTTCCGTGGCTTTTGTTGCCGTCAGTCATGATAAAAGTCGTTTTGAGCTGTCTGCGAATTGCAGAAAATTCTGTTGGGAGCGTGGGGGAGATCAATGTGCGGCGAAGGGAGAGAGAGTGTGCGGAATCTCGTCCGTTGACCTGGTTATCTGGAACTTAAAGTGAATCCTGAGGGACAAAGAAATGAGCTGAATGCTGGCTTGCCCTGCATCGTTCCGGCTGAATGAAGGTATGACCGGCGCAAAACGCTTTTCCTTCCGGGAAGGAAAACGGAACGGATATCGCAAAGCAGTTTGAAATGAAGAGGTAGACCCCCGGTGTCGTTTCCCGCCTCCAGGAATGTGACGGACGGAAGTAGCAAAAGTTTCAGTTAATTGGCCGGGAATTGGTTCGGGAAGGCGAGTTGATCCGGCCGGCGCCGAAAGCGGACTCAGGCGCTGGCGGCCTGCATGACTTCATCATCAATCTCCATATTGGAGTAGACGTTGAGGGTGTCATCATAGTCCTCCAGAACGTCTAACAGACGCATGAGCTGTGCTGCCACGGCAGGGTCCTCAACCCGCGTAGAATTCTGCGGAATGAAAACCAGACGCTGATCAGCGAGCGGAACCTCCTTTTCACGAAGCGCTTCAGCCACGGCATAAAGTTGATCAGGCGCGGTATAGATCAAAAACACGCCCTCATCGTCCGCCACCATTTCATCAGCCCCGGTGTCCAACACGATCTCGAGCATTTCATCTTCAGTGCTGGAGACGCTTTCGGTCGAGATCTGTCCCCGGCGCTCAAACATAAAGGCCACACTGCCGTTGGCACCCAGGTTTCCGCCGTTCTTGCTGAACATGCTTCGAATATCTGCTGCACTGCGGTTCCGGTTATCGGTCGCGACCTCCAACATCACCGCGACTCCGCCCGGGCCGTAGCCTTCGTAGATGACTTCCTCCAGCGCATCGCCTTCCAGCTCACCGGTCCCTTTCTGAATGGCCCGCTCGATATTATCGTTGGGCATATTCTGGGCCCGCGCGCTTTGAACCAGGGAACGGAGGCGGTAATTCATCTCCAGACTGCCACCGCCTTCGCGGGCTGCGAGGGTAATTTCACGCGCATACCGGCTGAAAACCTTGCCGCGTTTGGCGTCATTGGCGCCTTTGAGACGTTTAATTTTCGACCACTTGTTGTGCCCTGCCATGGCAAGAATCAGGAAAGTTGGAAAGCGAAGCCGACGGTCCGACCGGATTGGGAACTCGACGGGTTTTGCCGGAGAAGAGATCACCTTCGGTGTAGCATCATCGGATCGATGGTCATGGAAGGGTGATTCATGCCGCGCGAGCCGGAGGCAAGGGGCAACCATCCAAGGTAGACCGAGACGCGTCGAGAAGACTGATCGCGTGGGGACAGGGGGACAGCGACGGGAAAAACAGGCTGTGCGTTCCCTGAACGACTCTGGAAAGGTGCAGGATATTTTGGCAGGGCGCAAGGAAAAACCTGCCTGCTCTCTGCGAAAGCGTAAGAAAACTGATTGATTTCCGCAGGGATCATGAATTAGTGCCGTCCGCGTCGCCCCGGCAGGTGATCTGCAAAGCACGGCAGCGTTCGCCGCAGCGGCCCGGTGCCGGCTGCGATCCAGTTCAATTTTCGGTCTCATTCCTGCTTGTGGCCGGTCTCGACTTATCGAAAATCTTGCTCTGGCTCCCCTGCATTTTGTCACCGTCAACTTCTACCACCTGAGAAATCACTCCCCGATATGACGATCATAATAGTCGCCACCGTTGCTGGAATCATTGCCCTTGCCTACGCCTTCATCCGGACTCAATGGGTGACCCGTCAGGAAGTCGGGACGGAAAAGATGAAGAATATCTCCACCTTCATCCATGACGGGGCGATGGCCTTCCTGAAGGCGGAATACTCCGTGCTGGCCATCTTTGTTGTCGCGGTGGCGATTCTGTTAGGCCTAACCTCGACGGGTGAGGCTACCTCACCCCTGGTAGCGCTTTCCTTCATCGTCGGAGCAATCTGTTCTGCCGGAGCGGGTTTCATCGGGATGAATGTTGCGACGAAGGCCAACGTGCGCACGACGAACGCGGCTCGGACAGGCCTCAGTAAAGCACTCAACGTCGCCTTTGCAGGTGGCTCTGTCATGGGGATGTCGGTGGTAGGGCTGGGCTTGCTGGGACTGAGCGCTCTGTTCCTTCTCTACGGATCTCTTTTTGGGCTCAATACCGCGGAAGGTGGTGCTGGCGCAGCAACCAAGGTGATTACTGTTCTCACCGGCTTTTCCTTCGGCGCATCTTCTATCGCACTGTTCGCCCGTGTGGGCGGCGGTATCTACACCAAGGCGGCTGATGTAGGCGCAGATCTCGTGGGCAAGGTTGAGGCGGGGATCCCGGAAGATCATCCGCTTAATCCGGCCACCATTGCCGATAACGTGGGTGATAACGTGGGTGACGTCGCCGGGATGGGTGCGGACCTTTTTGAATCATATGTTGGCTCAATCATCGGCACCATGGTGCTCGGCGCCCTTTTCTTTAATGTGCTTGGGGATGCAGCTTTCGGCGGTCTGACCGCGGTCATCCTCCCTCTCCTGATTGCTTCCGCCGGGATCATCGCCTCCATCGCGGGTGCATTTTTCGTGAAGGTGAAGGAAGGCGGGAATCCTCAGGCAGGCCTGAATCTGGGCGAACTGGTTGCGGCTGGCATCATGCTGGTGCTGGTCTACTTCCTCGTCACCGGTCTGCTTCCCAGCACGTGGGAGTATGCAGGAAAGACTTACACCGCCATGGGCATTTTCTGGGCCACCATCATCGGGCTGGCGGCGGGTGTCCTCATCGGGTTCGTCACGGAATACTACACGGGCATTCACAAAAAACCGGTCGTCGGTATCGCCAAACAGTCGCTTACCGGCTCCGCCACCAACATTATCGCTGGATTGGGCGTAGGAATGCTTTCGACCGCTATTCCCATCCTCATTATCGCGACCTCAATCATCATTGCGTTCCAGCTCGCGGGCCTTTACGGCATCGCCATCGCCGCGGTCGGGATGCTGGCAAACACCGGGATTCAATTGGCGGTAGACGCTTACGGGCCGATCTCTGACAACGCTGGAGGCATCGCGGAAATGAGCCAACTCCCAAGTGAAGTCCGGCAGCGCACGGATAAGCTGGACGCAGTCGGGAACACAACCGCAGCGATTGGTAAGGGCTTTGCCATTGGTTCAGCCGCATTGACTGCACTGGCCTTGTTCGCCGCTTACATGAGCTCGGCGGGAGTGGAGTCGATCGACATCTCAGATGCGAATGTCATGGCTATGCTTTTCGTGGGAGCGATGTTGCCATTTCTTTTCTCGGCACTCGCCATGGGTGCGGTGGGTCGGGCTGCCATGGCTATGATCCAACAGGTGCGCAAACAGTTCCTGGAGATTCCAGAGCTGAAAGCGGCCCTTGAAGTCATGCGACGTAACCCTGGGAAAGAGCCGGAAGAGCTTTCTGAGCAGGACCGCAAGATCTTCGATGCGGCTGAAGGAAAACCTCTTTACGGGGAGTGCGTAGCCATCTCCACCAAGGCATCAATCAAAGAAATGATTATTCCGGGGCTGCTTGCCGTGCTAGCGCCTGTGGCGGTCGGACTTGGGTTTAAGTTCGCCGGACAGAATGGAGCTGAAGCGCTGGGCGGTCTCCTCGCTGGGGTGACGGTAAGTGGCGTTCTTCTGGCTATCTTTCAGGCAAATGCTGGCGGTGCCTGGGATAACGCCAAGAAGATGTTTGAAGAAGGCATTGAGATCGACGGGACAAAGTATACCAAGGGGAGTGATCCCCATAAGGCAGCCGTCGTGGGTGACACCGTCGGTGATCCTCTCAAGGACACCTCTGGTCCCAGCCTGAACATCCTGCTCAAGCTGACCAGCATCGTTGCTCTTATCATCGCGCCTTTTCTCGTCTCCTGAGAGGTCCTCTGGGCCTAAAGGTCCTTCGCTTTTTTCGCCACGCTGCAAGCAGCTGTTCTTCACCGAAATGGCTGCTTAGAAAAGTCTTGCTTATCTTGATCGTTATGCTTGGCTTCCCACTGCTAAGACTCGGCAAGAACCTTTACCCTCTCTTATCATGAGGAACCTATCCAGGTCTCCGAGCAGACTTCCGGGCTTTACTCTCGTAGAAATGATGATCGTGGTAGCGATCATCGCTCTATTGGTGACTCTGGCTCTTCCCGCTTTTCTACGGGCGGGAGAACAAGCTCGAAACTCCAAGTTTCTGAACGATACCCGGACCTTTGGCGGTGCCATTGATCTACATGCTACTGAGCAGGGCTTCTACCCAATCGATGGCTCTTCCGGGACCATTCCGCCGACGCTTGTTCAGTATATAAAGACGACTGATTGGACACGCACTCCATCAATCGGTGGCGTTTTTGACGTCGAAACGAACGATTCGGGTGTGGGCTGTGCGGTCGGTGCGGTTGGTATTGACACCACGGGTCCGTGGCTGGCGCGAATGGATCGGCAATGGGACGACGATGATTTTGGCGATGGCGCCTACCAGATCATTCGTTCTGGAGGCTACTACCTGATCGTGGCCGATCAGCCAGTGATTGAGGCTCCGTGATCACCTGCGGTCTCTGGCGCATTATCGCTTCCTAGCGTGGCAGCTTGGCGATGATGGGAGCCGGGCGTGTTTTTTGGCCTCGTAATGAGGCGGTATAGCCGGCGGCAGAGGCTGTAGAGCACAATGCATCCCAGAAAGATTGCCGCGCCGTGAGCCAACAGGGAGCCCGTCTGCTCCACATGGCCGTGCTGCAGTGGGGAAAGTGGAATTACCGGCGCGACGGCGAAATCCAGAATAAAAGCGAAGATCCAGGCGAATCCAATGATCGTGACGAGATAAGCGGTCAATCCCTGCCACTTGAGGACACGCAGCATCACCGTGATGGTCGTGATGTTGGTGGCAGGGCCTGCGATCAACAAAACAAGAGCCGCGCCGGGAGAAAGCCCGGCTCCCAGTAATGAGGCGGCGAGAGGGATGGAACCAGTGGCACAGACATACAGCGGGACGGACAAGAGTGTCACCATCAGGTAAGCGCTGAAGCCACTCGTCAGTCCGGCATCAGCCAGAGATGAAGCGGGAAAAAGGACGGTAATCAATCCGCCCAGCGCAAGCCCGATGACCAGAGAGATCGCCAGTTCACCCGGCAGACCAAACAGGCCATATTGCAGCCCATCCTTTATGCGAACCAGCAGATTGCGCCGGTCCGGTTGGTCGGATTTGCTTTCGAACTCGTGGCAACATGAAGAGTCCTTCTTGGCTTCAGGTTCGCTGTCGTTCCCGCCCAGAAATCCTGCCAGCAACCCACTGACCAGCCCGCTGATCACCGCGGCGACCACTTTCACAATCGTGATCACCGGGCCAAGGATGACCCATGTTGGAACGATGCTATCAACCCCTGTTTGCGGCGTTGAAGTGAGGAACGAAGTGGTGGCGGAACGGCTGGCGCCCTGCTCGCTCAGGGCGGTTGCCACGGGAATTACTCCGCACGAGCAAAGGGGCATGGGCACGCCCAGCAGGGTAGCTTTGGCCGCTGTCCACAGACCCTGGCCGCCGAGGAGACGGGCGATGGTCTTTGGCTTCATGATCACGGTCAGCAGTCCGGCCATGGCAAAACCAAGCAGAAGCCAAGGAGCCATTTCCACGAGCAGGTCCCAGAATGCTTCCCCCCAATCATATACAAAAGTCATGATCTACCTTTAGCAGAGGAAGCCGTCAGGCGCAAAATTCCAACCCGAAAAGCGAGCCGGCAAGTCAGCCTAATTAACGGTTTGGCGAACCCACTCCAGGTAGGCGCTGTTTCCATCTTTGATTGGCAGAGCCAAAATCTCAGGCACCTTATAGGAGTGTAGCTCCGTGAGCCTGGCCGTGAGAACTTCAACCTTCTCAAGAGTGGTTTTCAGAATCGCAAACGCCTCCGCGTCATCTTCCAGCCTTCCGTCCCACTCGTAGATCGATCTGACCTCGGGCACAATATTCGCACAGGCGATCAGCTTTTCCTGCACCAGAGTCTTCGCAATTTCTCGCGCTTCATCTGCACTCCCAAAGGTGGCCAGCACGATAACGCATTCGTTCATGTCGCGAACCTCCTGCTAATAATTATTCGGACCGGGGAAGATTAAGAGAGCGCCAGCCTTCCTCGTTGAGCAGGACGCGCTCTGTAAATGCCCACACAATAATCCGGTCCTTTAAGTAATCTGGATCTGCCGCCTGCAATTGCTCCAGGGTGGTTATAACGCCGGGACCCCCACCCATATCCGCGATATTCTCTACCGCATGATTCATGACGTAACTCATCTGGGATGCCAATCCGCCACTCCTCGCACGGGAGCCTGTCTGAAACAGCGCGACATAACTGTCACCAATCAGGGTGACCGAGCTGTCTGGCTGAGCGGATTCCAGCAATTCGCCGGCCCTGTTTCGCACCTGATCAATCGTCACCTCAACCGGATCATAATTGCGCTTTAGATCCGGCGGGAGCGTCCTCACCAGATCACCCTGAAATGGCGTCACCGCGACGGTCTGCTTCGTGAATTCCGCGGTGGCTGCTCCCAATTCGCGTAACTGAGGTGAAACTGTTTTTGCAATGCTCTGCGCGGAGATCGAAATGCCGCGTGGATTCCAATGAGTGTCCGAGCGCAGAAACAAGAGGCTCGGACTTCTGAGGTCTTCATATAGATCCACTACCTGCACCCCATTTTCCTTGAGGGCTTCCATGATCGACACGGTTTGGGGATTTGCACGATCTTTTGGTGCCTTGCCATTTACAAATTCCGGATAAATGGTCGCCTTGGCAGGGATCGGAACAAACACCAGGGTTCCACCGGCTTCCTTTATCTGTTCTGCAATTTCGATAATTATTCTGACAGAAACCAGATCCGCTGCGTCCCGCGGCTCCGTCGCCAGATAACGCAGGGCGTCACGCAGAAAAATGAAACCGTCTTCCCCTGGAATACTGATCTGGTCCTGTGGAGTAGTATCGAGAGTATCGCGAAGGGATTTTCGCCACTCTTCCAAAGACACCTCTTCTGTTCTCTCGAGAACCGGACGCGATTCAAGGCCCATCGGCTCGACGGTTTCCGCAGCGGACGACGTGCCGCTCAACAGATTTTCCGGGCTCTTCTTTCCTACATAGATCAGGCTATGGTAGATCTGCTCTTCGGCAGTCCGCACGATGTAAAGTTGTGGGACAGGCAATTGGGCATCGCCTAGTTCAGCAACCCACTGTGCGGTCTTATAGTCCGCGGGTGGAACTGCGTCGAGGCCGGCCGGATCGAGCGCTTTGGCGTTTAACTCGGGATAGCGGCTGGCAAGAATGCCCTGCAGAAAATCGTATGCCTCGTCATCGCCAAGTGATTCCGTCGCATAAGGCAACAGGACGTCGGAAAAAAAAGCGGGGTCAATGACGGCCATGGAAATCTGCATGAAAACCTCGGCCAGTCCGTCGCCATTTGAATCGGTTATCGAAGCATCCGCCGGAGTGTTTCTGCGAAAATCAATCCTCACCCAAGCCGAGACACCGTCTTCTCCTGGCACAAAAAAGAGCTGACCTATATTTTGCGGACCACTCGTCACGGGCGCCCCCCACGTTTCTGCAAGGATTGGGTCTTCCAGTTCGATGACCAGATCATCATCTCCCTGATCTGCCAAATATGTAGATAGCGCATCCCAGGTAAAACTCAGGACTTCTTCTGATTCCAGCACGGTGGGTTTTTCGTTTGACAGGCTGCCAACGATAAAAGGACCATTCTGCCATTCTTGAGAATCTTCCAGGGTGATGGTTGACAGCCTCGGATACAGTGCAACGTCCTCCTCGGACAGTTGCCGGGCGATGGTGATCAGGGGAGAATTCTCAAACGCGGCGAAGCCCAGGCTTTCGCGCGTGGCCCGGTTGACCTGACGCACAAGAATGGTTTCGCCGCGATGCCTGTCCTCTACTACTCTGCTGTTATCCGTAATGATTCCGGGTTCCGGTAATTCGAGCGCGATTGATTTCAGCACCTCAAAGTTCTCGCCATTATCGTCTCCAGTACTTTCATCGCCTGATTCGGTGTTCTGCTCGCTGGAGCAGGATGCCAGCAGCAACAGAAATAGAAGCGTTGGAAAGGCCGCGAGCAGGCGGCGGATTCTCGCTGGAGGGGAACATGAAGAAGAGAAAAAGAGGCGTTGTGGTTCTGTTTTCATTCAGTTCTTTTTACTTTAGAAGGAAGGTTGCTCTTACTCTTGATCTTGAGTCTGTTTCAATTCAGTCAATTCATCTTCAAGCTCTTTTACGCGCGCATAGAGTTTCTCAAGCCGGTTTACATAGGCAATGGTTCTTTTTGCCTCTCGCATCTCCTGAGCCGGATAACCGAACATGACGGTGTTCGCAGGCACATCTTTATGAATACCGGACTGCGCGGCCACCACGGACTGATCGCCGATCTTGATATGGCCAACCACCCCGACCTGGCCCGCTAAAGTTACATACTTTCCAAGCTTGGAGCTGCCGGAAATACCGACCTGCGCCACGATGATGGAGTGAGCGCCAATCACAACATTATGAGCAATCTGCACGAGATTATCTATTTTGGCACCTTCCTGAATCCAGGTGCGGCCGAATCGCGCACGATCAATCGTCACGTTAGCGCCAATTTCCACATCGTCATCAATCTGGACGATGCCGCGCTGCTCAATTTTCTGATGACGCCCATCAACCAGCTCAAACCCAAAGCCATCCGAACCAATGACCGCGCCGCAGTGAATGATCACGCGTTGCCCGATCCGGCTGTGCTCACGAATTTGCACTCCGCTGTGAATATAGGAATCCGCCCCGATTTGTACAAATGACCCAACGACTGCATTCGGACCAATGACGCAACGTTCCCCGATCACCGCGCCCTGCTCGATAACGACTCCGGGAGCGATTGAAGCGCCCTCATCTATCGTTGCGGAAGCCGAGAGGACCGCGGAAGGATGGACGCCCGGCTCACGGTCGACCGGCTTGGGACCAAATTGATCAACGACGGCAGCAAATGCGGCGGACGGATTCTCTACGAAAATGCAAACCGCGGGTATCTCTTCCGCAAAATCACTTGGGACCAGAATAGCGCCGGCGGCACTGGCCCGGATTTGAGGAAGGTATTTTCTGTTCCCGTAAAAAGTGAGGTCGTGGGGCTGAGCTTCATCGGCCGCGGCAAAACCCTGAATAATGACGCTCTCTCGACCTGATTGGACTCGGCCATTCACGAGTTCTGCGATTTCGGAGAGGGTTTTTCTCATAATCAGAGGGGGACGATAGCAAACAGGCGACACAGAAAACATTCCGTGCCGCCTGCCGAAGGTTGAAACTAAAGTCTTTGTTTACTGCGAGAGGGACGCGGCGCGAGCCTTAGCCTTCCTCACTGCCCTGATCCTCATTGAGGATCTGGATGATCTCAGCGGTCATTTCGTAACTGTCGAGGGAGTAGATCACCAGAGGATAAGTATTGCGCACGTCCTCAGAGATATCGAAGACCATGTTGAAGTTCTCCTGCTCGGCCTTTGTCCGAATGGTCTCCATGATCTCGCCCACCAGTCCGCGGGTCATGCGCTCGTGGCGGTCGCGGATTTGTTTTTGGCGGGTATTACGGAACTCCGTTATTTCACGCTCCAGATTGCGGGCTTCCTGAGCCTTTTCCTGAAAGCTGGTCTCGCGCTTCTTCTTTTCTTCGTCACTAAAGGATTCATCCTGAGCCTCCTGTTCAAGGCGCTTCATGTCTTCAAGCAGCGCTTTGTAGGTTTCCAGGCGCTTTTCGAGCTGAGCTTTCGCCTCGTCTTCTACTTCACGGAGTTTTTCCTGGGCAGTTTTAGTGCGGTGGTAGCTCTGAAAAACTTCACGCATGTCCACCGTGCCAACTTTCAGACCGCCTTGGGCGAAGGTGACATTGGCGGGCAGGAAGAGACCCAGGGCGAGACAAATGAGGACTAGTTGACGCATAGTATAGTTGGTGCTGGCAGTGTGCTGTTATTTCACGCTGAGAGTCGAATGATGGTGCTCAGGGTTTCGGGCAAATCAACGCGTGGCTGTTTCCGGGACCATCCTGATGAAAGGCTTGTTCAAAAACGGTAACCTACATTGAAGTTGAACTGAGCATCGGTATCATTGAATTCGTCAGTCTCAAGCGGGAAACCCACATCAATCCGAACCGGGCCGATCGGCAGGTCGAGTCTCACCCCGAGTCCCACGTTAGAATTGACGTCGCCGAAGTTATACACGTCATCGCCGATTCCACCGACGTCAAAGAAGAGCGCCCCACGAACTCGGCGCAGGATCGGGAAAGTAAGCTCCGTGGTGGCCCGCCACAGGCTCAGCCCGCCGATGGGTTCACCGGTCTCGTCCTTCGGTCCCACATCACGGAAGTCAAAACCGCGCAGATCATTCGGCCCACCCAGGAAAAGGCGGTCAAAGATCGGCACATTGTCTCCGCCGATGCTGTCCACAAAAGCAACCTCACTCTCCACCAGGAAAATCAGGTCACCCGGCAGATTCCACCACTTGGTCCCTTCTACGCCCCATCCGTAGATGTTCACATCTCCGCCCAGAAATTCTCCAGCGATCCGCGCACCGAACTCAATTCGCTCACCGCGCCGGGGCAGAAAGCGGTCGTCCCGGGTATCATAGATGAAGTTGCCACTGATCTGGCTTCGCAGAAATTCACCTTCCTCAGCCTGGATGATTTCCGAGGCATCATCATCGACATCAAAAATCTCGATGTTTTCCAGGCGGTAACGAATCCCGATTTCCGTGAAGTCCAGCCAGCTCGCTCCGGCTGCTTCCGTCCGCAGACGGTCACCCAGGCTGAAGCGGAAACCGATGCTTCCGCCATATTGACGCTGATCATATTCGTCACTCAGGAAGGTCGCGGACCGGAAATATCCCTCCGTGCTGAGCTCAAGCTGGCGATCAAGAAACCAGGGCTCAGTAAATGTCGCGATGAAGTCCGACCGTTCGTTACCGACCTGCACCCGGATGCGGAACCGCTGGCCGCCCCCGGTGAAGTTCGGCCAGTTCGTGATGTCAAAGTTGGATTGCTGGATCTCCGCAAAACCAACCAGCTGATCAACGGAGCTGAAGCCAGCGCCAACCTGCAGGCTGCCCGTAAACCGTTCTTCCACGTCCACATTCACATCCTTCACCCCTTCTTCCAGCGTGTCTGATGGGAAGATCTCTACCTTGCCAAAGTAACCGGTCTGCTCCAGGCGGCGCCGGCTGGCATTGACCTTCACCGTGTCATAGATCTCTCCCGGGGCCACGCCCAGCAGACGGCGCAGCACCTTGTCCTGGGTCTTGGTGTTGCCGGAGATATTCACCCGGCCGACGTAGGCTTGCAGACCTTCGGTAATGAAATAGTCCAGATCAATCACGCCCGGTCCACCCGGCTTGAGCTCAGCCGCGATGTTCGCATCCACGTAACCCTGTGAACCATAAAAGTCGCGCAGTGCCTCGATGTCTTCCCGAAACGCTTTCTGGGTGAAGGTCTGTCCTTCGCTCTGGGTGAACAGCGCACGAATCTGGTCCTCCGTGATCAGTTCGTTTCCTTCAAAGGTCATGCTGCCGATCGTGTAGGTGCCGCCTTCCTGAATCTCGATGATCAGCCGGACGTTGCGGCCGCCAAGTGATTCTTTGCGCACGGGACCCACCTGGGCGTCGATATAGCCTGCGTCCTGATAAAACTGGCGAATGCGGACAAGATCATTTTGAAGCTTGTCATCTTCCAGACGGCCGGCACCGCCGAAAATACTGAAAAGGCCACGCTTCTTCGTCTCCATCACTTCGGTCAGCTCTTTGTCGCTGAAGGCGGTGTTGCCTTCAAAGACGATCTCCTTCACCACCTGGCGGCCACTCTCCAGCACGTTAAAGTTCACCCGCACGTTGCCCGTCCCTTCAATTGGGGCGATGTTTGTCGTGATTTCGGTGTCCGCAAAACCTCGGCCGATGTAGAGGTCTTCCAGTTTCTGACGGCTTTCTTCCACTGCCGCGTCATCCAGCGCATCACCCACTTCGATCTCCAGTTCCCGGCGCAGCCGCCGTTCGCTGAGCTGCTCGGCACCGCTGATCGTGATTTCTCCGATGTTCGCGCTGGGATCCACGATAACCACCACCTTGACCCCGTCTGGAAGTGTTTCGCGGAAGATCCGGACATTTCGCACCAGACCGGACTGGATCAGGTTTTCTGTGTCGCGCGTGACCTGATCGGCACTGAATGGTTGTCCCACCCGTGTGCCCATGTTTGCCAGAATCCTTTCCCGGCTGATCGCGGAATCCACCGTGAACTGGATTTCGATCTCCTGGACGATCTCGCTGCCGCCAGCTTCTGGGGTAAAGACCTGGGCTGAACCTGAATGATTCGTCAGGGTCAGGCCGCAGAGACTGATGCCAAGCATGACCAGAAGGCGCCGAATCGCGCTCCGGCAAACGATCTTCGAAGTGGTAGAAAGAGTGGAATTCGTCATGTGGATTCCGGGATGGATGTGTTGTGGGTAAGACGTTGGGCAGGCCGACCGGCCGTGGTCATTCACAGAAAAGCCCGTGACACCGTCAAGACCAGAGTAGAGAAAAACTACCGGGATATCCTAGGTTCGGGGATGGGAAGACTGATCGTGCCTTCGTTAAGGTCAAATTTTCCCGTTAATCCCCTGGTTTTGGCAATGGCGAGCAGGCCGGAGAAAAGCACCGAAAGCAGGTGCTTGCGCAAGGCAAAATTCGGGTTTTCAAAGCCCTCACGCAGCCAGACTTCCTTTGTGCTGACGTTCACCGCCACCGGATCATGCCAGACGGACCACTTCCAGTATTGCTGGCGCAGGCAAAAGAGGCGCTGAGTCTCCGGCTCGATCCATCCCTCAACAAGATAGATCGGGATCACGTAAAAGACCGCAATGCCCCGGGGCAGAATGCTTTTCTTTTGGCCCCGCACCTCCTGGAAACACTCTTCCGCCTTACTGTCCAGAAAGTCGGCGGTGATCTGTGTGGCGGGGAACTGAACCGGAAAGACCCCCGTGACCAGGTAGTGACCCATTCTCCAGCCTTCCAGAAAGGTAGGCTCGTCCGGTTTGATTGGCAGTGGGGAGACGCCTTTTCGCATGACAAGCGGCTATTTAGGATAGAAAAGCGGCTTCTGCGACCGGAAAATGGCCCCCTGGAGGGACGCTACCCTGCCAGGTTGTCGACGCTGCGAAAACGGCCCTGTATTAATTTTGCTAAAAAGTGAAATTTTTGTTGCGCAACCGCGTCTACCTAAGAAAGTGTAATGCAAGTCAATCGACGCGTGTTCCTCCCTAAAAGACTGAGACCGGCACACCGTCATTGGTGAAGAACGATAAGATTACTAAGGTTGTTGTTTTGGTTGGTTAATCGCCGGCGTTGAGAGGCGCCGGCCGGTTGAGAGGAAGAGAGAGAGAAAGCAACTCAAGCGCTATCACTGGAGGGGTATAGCGCTCGAGTCCATGGCCCCCGCAACTTACCAGAGGTGAGAGCCTGGTGAGGCGGGGGCCTTATTTTTCCATCCTGGCTGACGTGTCGGTGGATTTCTATGTAATTCCCGCTTGGGGTATCGCCCAGACCTCTGCTACCCTCTCCACGTTTGGATCAATTTTGGGGTATGACAGGCAGTGATCTCTTGGTGTTCTCTTCCCGCACCGCGGACTTCTTTGAAACCATGACGGGCCGCCGGGCCCGGGTGGAGGCTCCTGTGCCGGAGCATAGCTCGCCCGTCGCCCTGGAGTTCTCTGCCGTGATCGGGATCACCGGGTGCTGCCGAGGCGTCGTTTACCTCACCATGAGTGAAGAGATGACGGCTCAGATCTATCGGGACATGGGTTACCATGATCCTGTGCAGAATGCCGGGATGGATCTGGTGGGAGAAATCCTCAACACCATTTGCGGCAACGCCAGGGAGGAGATGGGACGGGAGTTTGAGATCTCCGTCCCGGTGGCTGTTTCCGGCCGTCAGTCCCTTGTCCGTTTTTCCTGTGAGGATTCCATCTATTCAGCCGCGATCACCTGGTGTGGTCATCGGGGCTACATCTACATCTGCCTCGAGCCAGTCAACCGTGATGATGACGGGCCGGAATCCTTCGGGTAATCCGGGACTGGAGCAGTTCTGCTCAGCTCCAATCAATCATCGATCTGATACTTCTCGTGGCCTTCCGCCTTCAGGTCGCTGACGGGCTCCAAAGCTGTGTTCGCCGCTTCCAGGTCTCCGGCTAAGAGAGCGCGTTCAACCTCGATCAGCTGCACGATAGTCTTCGTCATTTCGGCGCGATACTGACGGAGCATTTCGGTTTTCTCTTCACCTTCCAAACCCTCAGCCTGAGTGGGCTCCAGGGCTTTTGATATCACGAAGCCCACCTGCATTTTCTGCACCAGCTCAAGATACTCATCGATCTTGGTTTCGTCTGGACGGCGCAAGGCTCGACGCAGGTCACGGTAGGCATCGCTGATCTCCTCCATGTGGGAGTAGACATCCTTTTCTTCTCCGGATCCCTCATGGTTGTCCGCACACACCGGAGCGGTGGTGGAGAAAACTAAACCGATTGCAGCGAACACTGCGCCGCTGCCGAACAGAATTGTAAGAGATGGGAGTCGGAGATTTCCAGTCATGGGAGATGAAATGAGCTAATTGGTTGGTATTGAGTTTGTGCAGATGTGTCTGAGCAAAAAGGATCTAAGCAGTGGACCGCTGAAGAGCCTGCGATATTCAGAAATCGCAGGCCCCTACACAAGCTTTCGTCCGTCCAAAAGCCAGGGAAGGGAATCTTTTACCGTTAGCCTGCCCGTTTTCCCGGCTAAAGCGTGATTTCTTCCCCGCTCTGTGCATTCAGGATGACATACTTTTCCTGATGATACTGGGGATCACTCACAAAGGTGAGGCGGCCGGAGTATTTCCGTTCGATTTCCACCAGAATGTCCTCATCTTCCGTGCGCAGCCGGTAGAGCAGCGGCTGGCTCACCACAATCCGCAGGTCATGGTAATCTGTACCCTGACGGCGCAGAATCTCATGGAGACGCCGCTGCAGCTCGACGCTTACCGTTTCGGCCGTCTTGACTTTGCCGCGACCCTGGCAATCCGGGCAGATCTCATAAATGGCCGAGGCAATACTCTCGTGCGCCCGCTGGCGGGTCATCTCCATGAGCCCGAGCTGGCTGATGGGCAATACCTGGGTCTTGGCCTTGTCCCGCTTCAGGCGTTCCTTCATCGCCTGGTAGACCTGCATCTTGTCCTTCGGGTGACGCATGTCGATAAAGTCACCGATGATCAGCCCGCCCATATTGCGAAGGCGCAATTGCCGGGCGATCTCCGCAGCGGCCTCCAGATTGGTCTGCAGGATGGTTTTCTCGATATCCTTGGCGCCGCGGTTACGCCCGGTATTCACATCGATCGCAATGAGAGCTTCCGTTTCGTCAATGACGATGTAGCCGCCGCAATCCAGCCAGACCTGACGGTGGAAGGCGTCATCAATCTGCCGTTGCACCCGGTAGTAGTCAAAGATAGGAATATCGCCCTTGTAGAGGCTGATCCGGTTCCTTGAACGCCGGCTGATTTGGCCGACAAGATTTTTCATGCGGTCCACGTCTTCGGGCTGATCGCAAACGATTGAGCTGACATCATCCGTCAAAAAGTCCCGGACGGTGCGCTCGATCAGGTCCGGTTCATTGAAAAGCGTGTAGGGTGCCCGTTTCGATTTGAATTCCTGTTCGATGCGTCGCCATTGCTCGACAAGAATGGCCAAGTCCCGCACGAAGTAACGGGCGCGTTGGCCCTCTCCAACCGTTCGCATGATGATGCCCATATTGTCCGGCACATCCAGTTTCCTGAGGATATTCCGCAACCGCTCGCGCTCTTTTGGGTCTTCGATCTTCCGCGAAATACCGCTCTGGTCATTGTAGGGCATCAGCACCAGATAACGCCCGGCCAGGCTGATGTTCGTGGTGATGCGCGGCCCCTTGTTTCCAATCGGGCCTTTTGTGACCTGCACAATGATATCTGAACCGACGGGATACTTTTCCGGGATGTCTTTGGCCGTGAGGCGCTTGGCCTTCTTGCGTTTGCGGCCGCGGCTGATTTCTTCGATCTCGCTGTCCCCTTTGGCGGCGGGAATCGCGTCCCAGAAATGGAGGAATGCGTTTTTGTCGATTCCGATGTCCACGAACATCGCTTTCAGACCGGGCTCAATGTTCTTAACTTTCCCCTTAAAGATTCCGCCGACCACGTTGACGGTACCCTTTCGTTCGATGCTGTATTCCTCCAGACGACCGTCTTCGAGGAGAGCAACTCGCGCTTCGAGTTTCTCTGAATTGATAACAAGGCGGTTTCCGGAGTCTTTCCCTTTAAAGCCGATCCATTTCTTAAATTTGCTGATCATTTTCGCGATAGTTGTAAGTCAAGCTGGGTCCAGAACGCGGAAACTCTTGGGACTCCGGGCTCTGCAGATTTTGTTGAAGGGATGGTTCCAGCCTGCGCTATCGCGAAGAATCCGCTTCATCTCGCGCACTTGCCGCTCGGCCTTCGCCGGGCGGGTCAGTAAGCCGCGAGGGCGGACTATCAGGAGAGTCAGAGCTTTCGCCATCCAGTAGGGGCAGGTTGAAAAATGTGCTGCGCCGCCGCAGAGGCAGGCGGGCGGGCTCACGGTTTATGATGGCGGAAGAAACTTCGGAGGTCTCTTCCACCGGGGCGACGGGGCGCAGAGGGGTGCCAAAAGTTTGCGGAACCGGGGGAGGCTCCTCGTAATCCGGCGGGGCAGAGGGGGGGAGGGGAGCCTGATCCCGGTGGTATTCGGCCGGATCGATATTCGAGAAGTCAACGAGGGTAATGTAATTGAAATGACCTTTGGCACGTTCCAGGATCGGGAGGGGCGGGTAGCTTTCTTCCTCTTCCAGCCGGAAGATGCCCTCATAGATCTGCCGCGCGATCGGCGCTCCGACAAGGCCGCCAGCTTTACCGCCTTCAACACTGATCGCCATGGCGTAGCGCGGTTCGTCATAGGGCGCAAAGCTGATGAACCAGGCATCGGTGGGATCTTTGCGGTGAGGGACCTGCACGGTGCCGGTCTTGCCCGCTACTTCATAGTTTTCCAGGCGAGCCCGCCGCGCGGTTCCACCAGATTCGTTGACCACCTTCCACATGCCTTTGCGCACGAGCTCAATCCGCTCAGGAGTGAGACCTTCTTTGCGGAGATCCGTGCGAATGCGCGGCTTTGACTTTTCAAGTAGTTCACCTTCCTGGCTGACCACGCTGTAAATCAGGTTGGGATAGTAGACAATTCCGCCATTGGCGACTGCGGCGGTCGCGATGGCCATCTGCAGCGGGGTCACGTTAACGATGCCCTGGCCGATAGAGACGTTTGCGGTCAGGCCAGCCGTCCAGCGGCCTTCCCCGCCAAGGCGGCGCCAGAGTTCGATGCCTGGCAGAATGCCCGGCTGATCACCGGGCAGGTCAATCCCCGTGGTCTGGCCGAACCCCAGCATGCGGCCATACTTCTCAATGTTGTTGATCCCGATCGCGTTGCCATACTGGTAGTAGTAACAGTTACACGATACCTTGATGGCATCAGACATGTGCAGGTAGCCATGACCGCCGGCGTTCCAGCACTTCCAGCCGCGGCTGCCGTAGTAGACTGCGCCCGAGCACGAAAAGCCGCGATTGCCCACGCCTGCCGTCAGGCCGATGATCGAGATCGGAATCTTATAGGTTGATCCCGCTGGGTAGGGGCTCATGGCCCGGTTCGTGAGCGGCTTGGCCGGGTCGTCATAGAGCGCTTTCAGCGCTTCCGGATCGTTACCCAGAAAGATGTCCGGATCAAAGGAAGGAACGGACACCATCGCAAGCACGTCCCCATTGCGCGGATCAACGATGACGCAAGCCCCCCGGCCCACCGCGCGCATCGCTTCCTCCACGACAACCTGAATCAGGGAGTTGATCGTCAGCTTCACATCAGCGCCTTGGGTTGGGTCGATGTGACTGACTTCATCTTCAAAGCCGCCTTTCGGATCAGTCTGCATGACCACGCGCCCGGGTTGACCCCGCAGATCCGCGTCCCGGCGGGCTTCAATGCCTGCCTTGCCCACATCATCGGGCTGATAAAAATCATAATCCTGCACATCCGGTTCGCCCTGGATATCCTGCGGCTTACCCACATAACCCAGAATATGGGGCATCAGTGCGCCATAAAGGTAGCGGCGGACCGGCCGGCTGGTGACTTTCACGCCCGGGATGTCAATCGTCTGTTCCTGGAGGCGAGCCATGGCCTCAAAACTCAGGTCCCGGGCAATGGTGTATGGGACTAAAAGCTGCTGACGGTAATGGCGGCGCAGTTTGTCCTCATCAACCTCAAAATCAAGTCCCAGCTCCGCCAGAGAGGGTTGAATGTATTCCTTCACAATGTGGACGACGTCCGGCTCGTTCACCGTTTCCTTCGCTCCTTCCACCGTCCGGGTTACCTCAATGACCGGGACGTCCAGACCCTGAGTTTCACTCCAGTTGACGAGGTCCGGCAGATAGAGATCGACATCGAAGCTGGGACGGTTATCGACCATGATTGCGCCATGGCGATCCGCGATATAGCCCCGCACGCCAGGGGTGCGCACAACCACCTGCCGCCCCTGATGGATCTGTTCTTCCCATTCTTCAGCCTGCACCAGTTGGAGGACGGCCAGTTTGGAAACGACCGCTCCGATACCAATGAAAAAAAGCAGGGCGATTAGGCGAAGTTGATTCTGTGCTTCTGGCGCGGCCATAGTTGAGGTGGACCGGCTCCAAATGGTGAACCAGACACCTCACCCGTTATGCCTGATTTCAAGATCAAATTGGTGAATGGGAAAGTCATCGGAGAATCAGGAGAATCACTTTTCAGAGCCGTTACCAGCTTGGCGCGCCTGGCCGGGTTCTGTTGGGATGGTTCCTGAGAAAAATCTAGAAAATGGGTGTTGGACCGCTGCGCAAACGCACAGGATGGAACCGGTCCTCAAACGAGAACCTAAAGTGTGCAAAAATCAAGCATCCCTAAAGGATTTCCTTTCATCCTCTGTCAGAAGAAGGCGCAGGGACTCAAACGCCACGTAGACGATGGGGGCCGAGAGAAAGGCCAGCACCCCTGACCAGAGAATGTGCAACCATACCGAGTCCGTCAGGAGAGAGTCCGGAAAGATGAAAATACCCGCGCGGATCTCCGTGTAGAAGTAATCAGCGAGCAGGAAGAAAACGACACCGGCAGTCGAAAGCAGGAGAAACGGAAACCAGGCGCGGCGCTTTTTCTCTGCAAGAAACACGTGGACCATTGCCGCGTAGCCGATGAACAGGAGGGAGGTCCAACCCAACGAAAAAATCGGCACTGGCTCCGCTGGCTCAGGGACGGGTCCACTGAGCTCCCCGCTCACCGCACCCTCAAAAAAAACCGTCTGATGCCAGACGCTGTCCCAAAGCAGCCCGGCGACAAATCCCAGCGTCAGGGCACGGGAGAAGGGCAGCCGCATGATGAGAAAGAAGGTTAAAAGAAAAAAAAGGTAAAACTGCGCGTTCTCCAGCCAGGGAATTGAGGGCAGATACGCCTGAAAGGGCAGAAGCAGGATCAGCGCGGTCCCGGCAATGACGCAGTACAAGATCATCAGCGGACCGGGATGCTGCTGGCCGTGGCCGTGTTTTGGGGCTTCGAACCCAGCATGATGAAAACGCTGTCGAGCCGGGATACCTCAACGGCCGGTCTGACCAGGGCTTGGCCATGGATGGCACCTTTCTGAAAGCTCTCGATTCTACCCAGCAGGATACCGTGTGGAAAAATGCCCCCGAGACCCGAGGTGTAAACTCGCTGGCCCTTCTGCAGACGCGCTTCCCGGGAAAGAAAATTAAGCTCCAGCACCTGACCGGATTCACCGGTGATCCGTGATCCATGAATGATGCCGTGTTCCTGGGATCCTTCCACGCGTGCGGCGATCCGGCAGTTGGGATCCGTGAGAAGCAGCACCTGAGCCAAGTGATCGTCCACTGTGACCACGCGTCCTACCACGCCGTCTGGAGTGATGACGGGCTGATCAACGCGGACCCCGTCGCGGGATCCCAGAGACACGGTCACCGCGTTCCACCAGGCGCGCGGGTTTCGCGCAAGAACTTCCGCTGATTTCAGGTTAAAGAGACTTCTTTGCCTGTAACCCAGCTGTTCCCTCAGCCGGTCATTCTCTTCTTTCAGGTCACGAAGAAACTGGATCTCGGAGCGGAGCTTCCCATTTTCGATCTGCAATTCCTCGTTCGAAAGTTCCAGCTTTTCCAGGGTATCAATTCCTTCTGTCCATCCGGTGACGGTCTCCTGGGTGGCTGATCCGCTCTGGAGCAATGGCGAGATAGTTTGCAGCACGGTCCGGCTGATCCCACGGGACACATCACGGCTCATCATCAGCAAGAGGAGACATGCGACGACGAAGATGATGAGGACGATCAGGTTAGTGCGGCTCATAGGGGAATGAATCAGTAAATGGCGCCAGACGGGTTGCGCTAGATCACGGTGTGTCCAGTGAGCCCGATGTTCAAACGCTTTCCCCGCCTTAAGCGCCGCTGCCGCTCAACTTGCTCAACCCAGGGGCCGGTCCATGGAGGCGACTTTCTTGAGAAATTTCAGCTCCTGAAGGGCGCGACCGGTTCCCTCTGCCACCGCGCTGAGCGGATCTTCCGCTATGTGCACGGGCAGGCCGGTCTCTTTCTGTAAAAGCAAATCCAGGCCCTTGAGCAAAGCCCCGCCCCCCGCGACAACCAGGCCACGGTCAACGAGGTCTGCCGAAAGCTCTGGGGGACAGCGCTCCAGGGTGACCCGGACGCTCTCTACGATCGCGTTGATGGGTTCCGAAAGTGCTTCGCGGACTTCCTGAGAAGTGATGGTCAGGGTCTTAGGCAGTCCACTGACCAAGTCACGCCCTTTCACTTCCAAGGTTGTATCTTTACCGACAGGGTGAGCGGATCCGACCTTGATCTTGATTTCCTCTGCGGTGCGTTCGCCAACCATGAGATTATAGGCTCGTTTCATGTATTGGACGATCGCCTCGTCCAGTTCATCTCCGGCAACTCGGATGCTGCGGCTGAAAACAATGCCCGCCAGCGAGATGATCGCCACCTCTGTGGTGCCGCCACCGATATCGATAATCATATTGCCTGAGGCTTCCTGGACTGGCAACCCGACCCCGATCGCGGCCGCCATGGGTTCTTCAATCAGAAAAACCTCACGAGCGCCGGCCTGCTCCGCGGATTCCTTTACAGCGCGCTTTTCCACTTCGGTAATGCCAGAGGGGACCGCGATGACAACCCGCGGAGGCACGAGTTTCCGGCGGCTGGTCACCTTACGGATGAAGTGGCGGAGCATTGCCTGGGTCAGGTCAAAGTCCGCGATAACGCCGTCCTTCAGCGGCCGGATGGCCACGATGGACCCGGGCGTCCGGCCCAGCATCCGTTTGGCTTCATCCCCAACCGCAAGGGGCCGTCGCGTACCTGAATGGACGGCGACGACCGACGGTTCCCGGAGGACGATGCCGTGGTCTTTGACGTAAACGAGGGTATTGGCCGTGCCGAGGTCGATGCCAATATCATTGGAGAATAGGCCGAAAAGGTTGCTTGCCATCTGTCAGTAAGGTCGGGTCAAAAGCGGATCAGGGCGCCGGGTCAAAAGTCGCAAATCTAAGGGGAGGAAACCACCTGCGTGGCTCCTAGGAAAGCATTTATCCCGCGTTTGTGAATCATTAACATACACAAACAAATACGAGACCGATGACCTTTTCATCGGGCCTGTCCGGGCATAAGTCAATCCGCACGATGCATTAAGACTTCTCGGCCTCGGCCTCCGGCTGACCTTCGCCAACCCCTTCCCGAATCAGAGCGCCAGGAACCACCCGGTAAATTCGGAACAGAAACGTTTCGCCATCAGCCATTAAACTGAAGTAGTCCTCTGACATCAATTCCAGCCATTCAGGCGGGCGGGGTTTTGGATGAGCGAGCCGGACCATCATAGTGAGCCTTTTGTCGGATGAATTCTTCTCTCCTGAGTAAAGATAGTGCATCTTCATGACGTCTCCTATCGAGTTACTTCTCACGATCACATGTGTTAGAGCCTTATCCAGGGCGATCCGTCGGCTCACTGATTCATCTGTGGATCCAAAAAACGCAGCTGAATCCTCGAGGCCCTCGATATTTTCCCAGTATAAAGATCCAACCGTGTGAATTTCGGAGAGGCTAAAGGGGAGGAGCATTGTGGCGCGGGAAAGACTGGAGACAACAATAATCTTTCCATCATGTGATGCGCTTTCCTGAAGTTTCTTACTCAATCTTTGGCCAAACAATCGCTGGCTGGCTTTGATAAAAATGTCCTTTTCCAATTGGTTTATGCCTAAGGAATATAAAATTGTGAGAGCGAACAGTGGAGGTAACAGGAGAAATAAATAGCATTTAGAATGCTCCCGTAGAGTGCTGTTTGAAATAAGGATAAGACCAGAGATGGCGGTAGCAACGATGAAAAAACCAGACCACCGGTATGCGTGGAAGAGAGTGAGTAATAAAAAGATGAGTGCTAAAACGAAAAAAATCCATTGATGGGGTAATGCACCAATTTTAATAAGGTGTCGAGCGCCATTCTTGTCGTAGAAGTAATGGAATGCATTTAAAAGTAGTAAGCCTGAAATTGAAATAAATCCAGCAAAAGGAAGAAAAAATGCACCAGCGCTTTGCCAAGACCAATCGCCTTGAGTCGGTAGGTCAACAATATACGGGTGAAGTTCCGAAATTCGCTCCATATATCTCATAAAGAGCGGATCTACGAACTTAAAGAAAACCGAACCACCTGCTAATATCATCAATAATGGTAGCGCCCCAAGAAGAGTGCAGACGGCTAATGCAATGAGAGAGTCCCGTCTGAACTCTCGCTTCACTATAAGGGATTGAAGTCGTTCAAAAAATTCCCCGATTGCGAGTATTGCAAGCGCGTGAACTGGATGGTTTACTTCTAGTCTCCATCCCAAATGATGTGGGAAATACTCCCACAACCAGAAGATAACCGCAGTTACGCTTGTGGTGATCCCCCAAAGACGCCAAGCTCCATTGGGAAGCAGCGAAATTGTCACAGGCGGATCGGTCCTGCGGGTTAGTGCCCAGTTTGCCCCGAGCAGAAAAACCGTGCAGGTGAAAAAAAGGAAGATCAGACAAAGCGCCATGAAAGCTCCCGTCCACATAAATAAACCGCTGAGCAGGCCTGCTACCAGAATCCAGGACTTAATCCTTCCAGGTGGTGTTTCATCCGAGGAAACGTTATATTGCTTCATCGCAGTAGCAAAACAAAATAGAACGCCAAACGTGAAGAGGAGATGCCAGCTCTGATGATCAGGCCGAGCGTAGGCAAAATCAGCGATCAGATTGCTTGATGTCGAAAGAATAAGAACGGCGAGAAATGTTGGACGCCATCCAAATGTAAAAACTCCCGCAAAGGAAGTCGCGACGATAACCAGTGACAATAGGATTGGGTTGCTCCAGTATCCCGCTTCTGTTATACCTTCGATCAGGGAAAGGTCACTTGCTGTGAAAGCAATTGCGCCAAGAGCGATTAAATAATAACAGTTCAGTGAACTCCAGTGGTTCTCACGAGGCGTGGTTCCATTGTCCAGGTTGCAGCTGCGGGCCCGTAAAGTTCCTTCTTGGATAAGTTTATGAGTGTAGTGCAGCCAATAGTAGCTGTCGGGTCCAAAATAGTATGGGAATGATGTTTCGGTTAACTGAATGTTTTCTTCGTGTCCAGCCATGCCCTCAGACAAAGACACAAAAGGCGCTAAAGCTATGCTGTATTGCAGCATCCAAGCAGCTGCTAACCCTGCTAGTGATACTAAAGTCGCCGCAAGAAACGGTCGAGCATGAGGTTGTTTTGGATCCTCCGATTCAGCTTGAGATGGCATCAAGGTCCCCGGTAGGCGTCGACGACTTTTCCTTTGTGGAAATAAAGGGTATAGTCGTCTTCCTTCATTTCTCCCTGGCTATTTACCACGCTGACGGTTACCTCCGCTGACCACATTTCCCGGCCTTTATATTTTTCTTTTTTCATGGGCGTCTGTTCTTTTACGGCAATGCCGGCATCGCGCCCCGCGGTGGAAGAAAAGTAGTCCTGCACCATTTTATAGCCGGCTTGCGAGAGCTCCCCGTTAGAGGCAATCCATTCCGGTTCCGGACCGGGATAATCCTCGGAAAAGCCGGCGTCCATTTCGACGTCTTCTTTGAAGCCCATCCCTTTGAACATGTTCTCGAGGAGGCGGGGCTGGGTGGCCATCACTACCGCTCCGGCGGCCAGGACGGCGATGGCTGTGGTAACCGGGCGCTTCTTGATTGTACCAAAGAATCCTCCGCCGCTTTTGTTGGCGGAGGCGGAGTCTTGAGAGGGGGCAGGGTTTGGAGAGTTGTCGTCGGCCATAACGCTGTCCTTTTTAAGGAGCTTCCGCCGCTCTGCCAAGTTCAATTCAATTGAGCATCCTGCCTGGCCTTTCGCATTGACCCTGCCTGCCCCATTAATCTTGGCTCAGCCATGTCTATGCGTCTTGGAGCGGTTGGCGGCCTGGGGCTTATGCTATCCCCTGCCGCAAAGCATCTTCTTTCCGCGCAATCTCCCGCGCGGGTGATCACCGTGCATGACCGGGGCAATACCGGTGAAACGCGCGAGAAAGCTCGCGCTGCGTGGCGTGAACATGGAGCTGAACTGGTGGGTGAGATTTCTCGAGCGGTGCGGGACAGCGAAGGGCAGTTGCTGGATGGGGTCATCGTCTGTGCGGGAAAAAACGCGGATGATCAGCCGATCATCGGAGCCCTCGCCCGTGAGTTGTCCTTGGCTGAAAGACCGGCTGAGCCGCGATTTATTCTGCACCTCTCCACGGTGAGTTCGGCTTTTGCACAGGCCGCGGCAGAGTTCTGCCAGGGTCTGGGTGTGTCTTATGGTAACTACCCGCTCACCGGCGGCCCGGCTGGAGCGGAGGCCGGAACCATGCTGATCCTGGCAGGGGGTGATCGAAGCCTTTATGACCATGTCGAACCGGTCTTGGATTGCCTGGGTAAACCGCGTTACTTTGGACCGGAGCCTTCCGTGGGCGCCAAAGTGAAGCTGACCGGGCACTATCTGGTTTTTAATGGCCTTCATGGCATCGCCTCTGCCGCGGCTCTGCATGGTGGAGTGGTTCAGCCTGAGGCGGACTATCACGCCACGGTGGGTTTTATCGACTTCCTGAACAGCGGCGCCGGGCACACGCGGCAATGGGAACTGGCCCTGCGACGCGGTTTGGCCGAGGGCAATTGGCAAACGGGCTTTGCCTCCGAGTTTGCCGCGGTGGATCTGATTTATGCCGCGCAAATGGGGATCGAGGCCGGCTTCGGGTTAGCTACGCTCCTGCCCGTGTTGCAAATGGCGCTCCTCCAAGCCAGGTCCCTTGGTAAGATGGATGAGTTTGAGCGCCCGGCCACCGGCTCAATCTATTTTGATCTGCTGAGAGAAAACGCCTCGGAGGTGGATGAATACCTGCTGCAAAATCTGGATTTGCGACGGCCTGAAAAAACGATTGAAAACTGCCTGAAGGCCCTTCCTGAACGCGTTCGTGCTTCGGCAGGTCTCAACGTCCGCTCCGAAAATTTTTAACCGTCCCGCCCAATCCAACCTGCCTCAATGAAACGGCTGTAACCCAAATGAATTCCTATCCAGCCCCATGGCCTTCTTTTTCACGTGAGAATTATCTCATATTTTTGATTTGTCTGATCCTCTTTCCGGCCTGCCTTCATGCCCAGAAAGAGAACGCTCAGGATATCCGTCAAATTATTGAGAACAACACGGAAACCAACCCTGAAGCGGTTGGTGAATGGGGCTCTCTTTCCGGTGAAACCGCTGGGCTGGAGTGGAGTTTCCGCAAGCAAACCAATTACGAAGCGTTTTCTCCCGGCGGCGGAAAAGCGGTGACGTATTCCACGGAATCCGCGTGGATCGATGTTTTTAAGTACTCGGAAGGTATCTCGGATTGGAAAGAAGATCTCGCTGACAAGCGCTTGAAGGAAAACTTCGAAGGCACCCTTGATGCCATCAAAGAAATGGAGGCTCGAGGCAATTATCAGGACGTTTCTATCGTTGAACAGGGCACCAGAAAATCGGCTGGAGTTGATTTTTATTATGCCCAGATTCGTTACGAGTTAGAGGGGAAGAAGATTGAGTCACACACTTTCATGCGCGTTCAGGATGGTGAACTGCTGAAATACCGGCTGTCCTTTCGCGGGGTGCCGGAGGAAGAAACGCGGGCAGCGGTTTTAGAGTTTGTTGACAAAGTTACAGAAGTTGTCACCAAACCAAACGATGATTAAGCTTGTCTTTCATCAGGCCTTTCGCTAACCCGCTCGCGTGGCCGAAGATCATCAAGCTTCAGAGACTAATCAACAGGCAGGTGGCGGCAAACCACCCACTCAGCTCCCTCTCTGGCGGCAGATATTTAATATCCGCCATGAGGAATGGCCCGTCGCCCTGCTCATGTCCCTGATGTTTTTTCTCATCATCAGCGGCTACTGGATTCTTAAACCGCTGAAGAAATCACTCTTCATTGAATATTACAAAGAAGGAGGCTTCGCCCTCTTCAACGCAGATGATCCGATGACCGGTTCGGAAGCAGAGATGCTTGCAAAAGTGTTGAACCTTGTCGTCGCCGTGGTGGCCGTGGCCGTCTTTTCCTTTCTGGCTAAGTCGTTCAAGCGCGAGAAGCTGATGCTTATCTTCTGCGGATTCTTTTCGGCGTGTTACGCTATTTACTATTTTCTTTTGCCGAATGGTGAGGGGCGTGGCCTTTCTGAAGGCACCGCGTGGACTTTTTATCTTTTTGGCGATCTTTTCGCGACCCTGATGGTCGCAACATTTTTCGCGTTCCTCAATGACAGCGTAGCACCCGGCCAGGCGAAACGCCTGTATGGGCTGGTTATTTTCGGGGGAACACTAGGAGGCGCGGTTGGCTCGATGATTCTGCGGGAGTATATCAATAAGCTAAGTGCGTCTCAGTGGATGCTGGCCGAGATCGGATGGGCCGCGCTGATCGCGGTTGTAGCCTGGACGGCTGGCACATTGATCCGAAGGAATCTCGACCCTGAAGCAGAAGCGAGAATCTCCGAGGAAAGAGCAAAGCGTGATGCGGAGAAAAAAGCCATCGTCGAGCGCACCGGTCATCCTGCGTTAATCGGCGCCAAACTGGTGTTCAGATCTCCCTATCTCCTGGCTATTGTCGCAATTGTCGGGCTCTATGAGATGTCCTCCCAAATCATGGACTTCCAGTTTACCAGCTCAATCGAGCATTTCCTGACGAAAGATCTGATTGGCTCTCAATTTGCCGATACTTACGCCACGACCAATTTACTGGCTCTCGTCGTTCAGCTTTTCCTGACCAGCCTGATCATGCAGCGCTTCGGGGTGACGACGGCGCTGCTCATCCCGCCGCTTTTTGCCCTTGCAGGGTCCGGGGCCTTCTTCATTGTGCCCGTTCTCGCCTTTGGACAGTTTCTCAACACGGCGGACAATGCCCTCGGATATTCGGTTGGTCAATCCGGCCGCGAAGCCCTCTACACCGCAACGACGCGTGAAGAGAAATATTACGCCAAAGCGTTCATTGATATGTTCGTGCAGCGCTTTGCCAAGGTCGTTTCAGTCGGGATTTCCCTGATCATCGTCGCGCTGGGATTTGAGACAAATTTTGGCGGAGTGCGCTGGCTCACCCTTGCGACTTTCGTTTTCCTCACCGGGTGGATTTTTGCCGCCGCCTATGCCGGACAACGCTTCAAAAAAATGACCTCCGCCAGCGAAGAAATCCGCTGAGGGAGGTCACCTGTGATTTTTAAGATCTTCAGTGCCGGCCGGAATCAGCTGGGATCCACGGAATTCAGCGTTTCCCAGGTATCATTGAAGCGCACATTATAGAGGATCAGGCCTGCCTCTTTCTTGTAGTAATAGAACTCCCAGAAGAGCGGATGGCCTTCCAGTTTCTGGATGTAAATGAGGCGCAGCACAGAGGAGCCATACATTTCCTGCGCAATTTTCTCATAGCCAAGGGACTCACCGTAAAGGTTCATGCCGCCCTGGGTTTGCTCCACGAGCTTCATCACATCGGCTTCCTTGCGATTGATCGGAGAATTTGCCATCAGGGCCTTGTAGGCATCCAGAACGGCGCCCGTTTGGACCTGATTAAAAAATGCTTCGACTTCCTTGACCGCGTCTTCGGCCGTTTGTGCGACCGGGACATTGGATGCCGGCTGCTCGCTTTGCGCGGTGGCGGCAGTCTCTTCTTCCTGCGCCACGGCAGGCAGGAAGGACCAGGCGGCCAGAGCAGCCAGGGTGGTGAGGGCAGTTTTCAACGGATGATTGTTCTTCATAGAGTGGTTTTGTTTGATTTGGACAGATATTGGTCTGGGCCGCGCAACTTGAGCCAGCGGACCGGGTTAATCAAGACATGCTGACTCCCCTTTCTGATCAACAGTGGGACCTCTTCAAAGCCGCGCACCTCATCAACCGGGCCGGTTTTGGGGGCACGCCCGAGACGATTGCCAATATCTACAAGCTCGGCCCGGCCCGCGCAGTCGATCTGCTGCTGGCCGCTGATACCTCTAAGGATGACCAGCGCTTCCCGGCCGAAGAATTCGCCCAGTTGACCGATGCCCGGGAATCCATGCAGGAGCTCCGCGAATTCCGCCGCAGCCAGCAGAGCGGGGACGAAAATGCCTCACGGCGAATGATCGGTAACATTATCCGGGATCGCGCCCAGAGCACCCATGAGATGACGGTGTGGTGGCTCAAGCGCATGGCCAGCACGCATGCGCCGCTTGCTGAGAAAATGGCGCTCTTCTGGCACGGCCACTTTGCGACCAGCGTGCAGAAGGTAAAGCAGCCTTACCTGATGTATCAGCAGAATGAACTCTTCCGCGATGAGGGCCTGGGTAATTTCGGGGACCTGACCAAGGCCATCACCCGTGATCCTGCCATGATGGTCTACCTGGATGTGCAGCGCAGCCGCAAAGGCGAGCCGAATGAGAATTTTGCCCGTGAGATCATGGAGCTCTTCACCATGGGCGAGGGCAACTACACAGAGGCCGATATTCGCGAGGCCGCCCGCGCCTTTACCGGCTACCGCATCGACCGGCGCACGGGTCAGTTCCAGTTCGTTGAGTTCGCCCATGACAGCGCACCCAAAACCGTCCTTGGCCAGAGCAACCTGAAAGACGGGGACGACGTGATTGACGCGATCCTTCGCCAGAACGTCACTTCAGAGTTTATCGCGGCCAAGATCTGGGAATTCTTTGCCTACGAAAACCCGTCTCTCGAGCTGGTCCGGCAGATCGCTCATACCTTCCGGGCCAATCGTTACGAGCTTCAGCCCCTCCTCCGCGAAATCCTGCGCTCCCAGGAATTCTTCAGTGAGAGAGCGATCCGCTCGCAGATCAAGAGTCCGATCGTCTGGCTCGTCAATACCAGTCTCATACTGGAAACGGAGATGCCGGAAACACGCTTCCTGCGCAACATCCTTGATTCTCTGGGTCAACGGCCCTTCTTCCCGCCAAATGTCAAAGGCTGGGATGGTGGCCGAGCCTGGATCAACAGCTCCACCCTTCTCCTGCGCTATAACCTGGCCGGACTCTTTCTGGGTGACATTGACTCCGCGCAAACCTTCCTCGGCGGATCACGAGCCAGCCAGATCGGTGATCCCAATATGGAGGAAATGGCCAAGCGCATGGAGCGCCGTCTGGCCAGCCGCGGCCTTGGGGTGCGCGCCGACCTGGAAGCGATCGCCCCCTGCGGCACGCGGGATGATTTACCAAAGATGCTCAACAATCTCGCGTTTCGCCTCTTCCAGGCACCCCTCACCGCCAAGCAGGCACAGGTCTTCGGCGCCTATTGGATAGAGAAAAAGGATCTCGCCGAAGACGACCGGCTCGCCGGCTTGATCCATCTCATGATGAGCACCCCGGAGTATCAGCTCATTTGACCCAAGGCGATCGATCCCTCCCCTTCCACCACTCACCTCTGACGCAAATCTGATCACTCATGAAATCTTCAGCTAACCCGGATGACTCTCGGCTCTTTACCCGGCGCAATTTCCTGCGCACCACCTGCCTGAGCACGGCGGCGGCCTGGACGGTGCCCGCTTTCCTGGATCGCACTATGAATCAGCTCCATGCGGAGATGCTGAGCAGCGCCGTGCAGGCAACTACCGGCAAGGACTCCACCATCCTGGTCCTGGTTCAGTTGGCGGGCGGAAATGATGGGCTGAACACCCTCGTGCCGTACGGGGATGATGCCTATCATCAGGCCCGGCCCCGTCTTGGCCTGAAGGATGGAGATGTCCTCAAGATCAATGATTATGTGGGGCTGAACGCTGGTCTCAAGCCGCTCCAGAAGCTCTATGATAATGGTGACGCCGCCTTCATCCAGGGTGTGGGTTATCCGAACCCCAACCGCTCTCATTTCCGCTCGACGGAGATTTGGCAGACCGCGGTGGACTCAGATAAAACTTCCCGGCACGGCTGGCTGGGGCGCTATTTTGACAATTGCTGTCAGGGCGCGGATCCTACCGTCGGGGTGGCCATTGGCTCGGAAACCCCGCAGGCTTTTGTCGGAGAAAGCCCAGCTGGCGTTACCTTTACCCGGCCGGAAACCTTCCGCTACAATGCCGGGGATATTGATACCGAGACTCTCTTCCGTGAGCTGAATGAGGCAGATACCGCAGATCTTCCGGTTGAGGGGGGCAGCATTGGGATGGTTGGTGGGGCACCCGGCGGGTCAAGTTCCGCGGCGGAAGAGGATGTCTCCAACCTTGATTTTCTCCATCGCGTTGCCTTGGATGCTCAGGTTTCCAGCGATCAGGTGACAGAGATTGCGAAGAAGCATCGGGCGACCGCGGAATACCCGTCTTCGCCCATCGCCGGGCAACTGCACCTCGTCGCGAGGATGATCGCTGGCGGCCTGTCCAGCCGGGTTTATTATGTTAGCCAGGGCGGGTATGACACCCACAGCGGGCAGGCCAATGCCCACCCGCGTCTGATCAATCAGTTGGGCGAAGCCTTGGGCGCTTTTGCTGCCGACCTCAAGGGGCAGGGGAACTGGGAACGGGTCATGGTCCTGACCTTCAGTGAATTCGGGCGGCGCGTCGCGGAAAATGGCAGCGCCGGAACGGATCACGGAGCGGCCGCGCCGATGTTTGCCATGGGCGGCAAGGTCAAGCCGGGCCTTTTCGGCCAATATCCCAGCTTAACTCAGTTGGATAAAGGCGACCTCATCCATAATGTCGATTTCCGCAGTGTTTACGCGACGGTCCTGGAGCGCTGGCTCGGCTGCAACAGCCAGGCCGTTCTGGGTCGACGTTTTGCCCAGGTGCCGTTTATTGGGTAAGTCGTTTTCGCTCGTCTTTTCCGTGATGGTCTGAGATAGAATCGCCGGGTGGAAAAGCAGGTATCCAGGGTGCTCTTTCTTTGCACGGCCAACTACTATCGAAGCCGCCTCGCGGAGGAATACTTTAATCATCTGGCGGAAAAATCTGAAATTCCCTGGCACGCGGATTCGCGTGGATTATCGAGGGATTTCACGGTTTATCCGAATCCAGGGCCCATCGCCCGTCAGACCCTGGAAGTCCTAAGTGCTACAGGCGTGCAACCAAAAGGGGCCGATCGCCATCCACGCTATCTGCAGAATGATGAATTGGACGGTTTCGCCCGGATCATTGCGCTGAGTAAGGCCGAGCATGAGCCCATGGTAGAGCGCTGGTTTCCTGAGTTATCTTCCTGCGCCTCCAGCCGCCTGGAATACTGGGAGATCGGAGATGTCCACATTGAGGGAGTTTCGTCGGCGACATCGCGCATTCTTCATCACGTGGAAGAATTAGTGCGCGAGCTGACGGAATAAACTAAAGCAAAAGAACGGCCCTAGAAAGCCGTCCCAAAACTGAGGTGGAGCGCACCGAAGTCATCATCCGGACCACGGTCCGGGTTCCAGCCATAATCAATGCGCAGCGGGCCAATAGGTAAATCCAGTCGAATGCCGGCACCGATGGCATAGCTCATGTCCTCAAAAGTGTTTGAGGCTGGGACTTCCTCGAGCACATTTCCCGCGTCGATAAAAAAGGCGACGAAAAAATTCTTTCCTGCGGGAATCGCGTATTCAAGGTTATAGACGCTGCGAAAGCGCCCGCCAATTGGGTTGCCTGATCCCGGATCACGCGGGCCCAGCTCCCGCTCCGTAAAGCTGCGCACCGTCCGGCTGCCGCCATTAAAAAAACGACCGTCGATTGGAACGACGTCGTCATCCCCCAGCGATGAAAGCAGGCCGACGCGTGCCCCCAGCCCAAGCCGGTGACGGCCAAATGTTTTATAGTAGCTGATGGAGGCATTGCCCCTGGTATAAGTTACTTCTGAGGTTTCGATCGGCGCAATCTGCTCCAGACCAGCCGTAAAAACCCAGCCGTTGGTCGGGTTGAGGGGATCATTCCTGAAATCCAGGGTCTGGCTGATCCCCAGGACATATTCGCTGTAAGTCGTCGGTCCAACCGGTGAATTGACAATTTCAATTTCATCCAGATCCAACCGGCGGACGGCGGTCTGGGCGACCAGCGTCCAGTGCTTCGTTACCTTCCAATCCGCCGTCGCGGTCAGATTAAACTCCTGTTTATCGTAGCCATCAAAATCTCGGGTCAGGGCACCAAGACCCAACTCAAATCCACGATCCCTTCCTAGCAGCCAGGGATCGCGCAGCCGGAGTTGGCCATTCAAACCGCGTTGCGTAAATTCCGCCGTAATGTTGAGGGACCGGCCCATCCCAAAAAGATTGAGATTATCATAGAGAAAACCACCAATCGCTCCTTCAAAACTGCTGAAACCAGCGAATACCGAAAGCCGGCGCCGCGGTGCTTCTTCGACCTCAGTAAAGAGCGTTAATTCCGTGTTACCCATTTCCGCGAGGGATGGTGTGCCCTCTGCTCCCGCGAGGATATCCTCGAACTGCTCCTTGCTTAGACCAGCCGGCCGGGGATCTACCTGCAAATCAGTGAACAGCCCGGTCGCAATCATATCCGCGAGGGCTTTATCCAGCTCTTTGGCGCTGTACTCCTTACCCAGCAGTGGACGAAAATTGCGCTGAAAATACCGGTCGCGCAGCCGTGTGTTTCCCTCCACGGAGATATCCGCAACAGTGTAGATCTCTCCCGCGTCAACCTGAAAACTGACATCGACCTTACGCTGAGCCGGAATAATGTCCGATTCCGCGCGGATTTCCGCGGCAAAATACCCGAGATCCAAATAGGCGTCCCGCAGTGCAGCCTCCATTTCAATGACCGTGCCCTGACTGAAAACTTCTTTCTTTTTCTCAACCAAAAGTTCCAGCGCTTTTTTTTGCTCCATCCGGCCAAAATCTCCTGTCACCCTGATCTCACCAAACGTGTGGGGCTCGCCTTCCTTAATCGTATAACGGATATCCGCTTTTCCGTTCTGCCGGGTGATATCAATATCCGTCACCTCAGCTTCCAGATAGCCGATCGTTGCATAGTATCGCGGGATCAGTCGTCCGCCGCGATCGATGTCTTCCTGGACGAATGGTAGATTATCTTCGACGAAGGGTAAAACGCTCAAAACCCGTTCCGTGTTACGGCGCTGTTCCGTGCCCAGCGTGGCAAAACCTTTGAGCTCGGAGGATTCCACGGAGTCATTTCCCGAAAATGTGATTTTGCCCAGCTCCACGTAGGGGCCCTCACTGATTTGAATCACCGCTACCCGCCCTTCCTCCAGTTCCCACGTTACCTGCGCATCGGCGAAGCCGCGGTGCTTGTAAAACTGTTCCAGTGAAAATGACGCGTCATCAATGATCGAAATATTCAGATTTGACTGGTCAAAGCGCGGCGAAAATTCCCGCACTGCCGTCAGCAATCTGCTCCTGATATAGGTGTCGTTTCCCTGAATGCGGAGATCGCGGATTGATTGCTGATTAAACACCTCTTCAATCGTGGGCGGCGTCTCCAGCTCCGGTAAATCCGCCAGATTCTCAAAAGCTGCCTCGCCGGGCATTTCGAGTAACTCCACCCGCTCAAGAGCAGACGGTAATTGCGGCTCGATCACCTCGTTGGTTTGCCCCGGTTCCGGCAAAGGGGGATCGTCCTGGGCAAGGCTGCTGCAGACCAATGTTCCGCCTGCCAGCAGGACCAGCTGGATAGGCCGCAATCCAGGGAAGGCAGAGAGAACAGGCCCGGGTCCCGTCTCAATCGCCTGCCTTTTCCTATGCAACATCAGTCAGCACTTACGGATTTATCAGAAACGGATCAAGTACTGCAGAACACCACGGAAGCTCCCGTCTGTCTCCACGCTCGTGCGTACTTCATATCGATCGCTCAGTTCCAGGGTCGCGGTCGTGCGTTCGGCCCCCGTTGATGGATTGGCGCCTTCAGACCGAATACTTAATCTGCCGTTGAGCAGGCCTTCATCGATAAAGCGGCGATTCCCGGTCAACCTTCGGTAGATTTCGCGCAAGACATAAGTCAGGGCGCGCTGCGCTCCGGCCCCTTCGCCACCTTCCAAGGTGCCTTCAACGGAACCTGTCGCGAGCAGAGTAGCGATCTGCTCCTGGCTCAGCGGCGGTACGCTGCTGAACCGAGGCTGGGGGTTAGATAGGGTGCCGGTGAGCAGCACATTCACCAGATAGCCCTGCATCCGAGTTTGCAGGGTCACATTCATGAACGGATCCAGAATGTTATCCGGGTTCGGCTTAACCGTGCCGCCCGCTGCTCTCAGCTCGGAAAACGGAAAAACCAGGGTGAATTCCCGTACATCAATGTCTCCCTGCAGTTGAATGTTACGGCCCGGTCCGACGAGTTGAAGCTCTGGCATGAGTGATCCCCGGGCGAAGTTCCCGCGAATGCGGAATGGATCGTTGGGCGGTGAACGGAATGCGACGTCCAGATTCCAGTTCTCAAGGAAAGTTCCCCGGAAGCTGGGCCGCTTCGTCCGCCGGTTTTGCGGTGGAATAGGCGGCGGAGCCCCTCGTAGATTAGGCAGGAAATTCACGTCCAGCTGGTAGTCGCTATGCACGAGGACGATCTCGCCGCTCAGATCCGCCTTCTCCATTCTTCCCTGGACCGAGAGATTCGTGTTGGCGCGTATTGTTGTCGCCTGGTTGCGCACCAGCAACGCTTCACGCGATTCAAATCGGAGATCAAAGGCGGGGTCTGTCAGCTCCGTGATATCAATTACTCCGCTCATTGCAAAAACACCGCCAGCCAGGATCGCGCGAAGCTGGCGGACGCGGATCTCTTTCTGATCGAGCTCAATCACGCTCTCGATGCCCTGGGCCTCAGGAAACTCTGTTTTCTCCGGACGCACCGCGTCAGCGCGCAGCTCGATCTGTCCTTCCAGTTTGGGTTCCTTCAGTGACCCGGTAATCGCGGCGTCCATGCCGACAATTCCGCCTTCAATTGACTCGACTCCCGGAAGCACATCGCCCACCGCGCTCAGGTCCGTCGGGGGCAGGGTCATCCGCAAGGCCAGGGGTTGATCCAGGTCCAGCTTCCCTTTTGCCAGCACTTCATTGAGGTTGAGTTTCGTCCGGCCTCGCAAAGCGAGCGGCTCGTCGAAAAGAGACTGCCGGGCCTGGAGGTTGAATGCGGCCGCCCCGTCCTCTTCGTAGACCGCTCGCAGGTCGAGTTCGGCTGGATCAAGATCCAGCTCAAGCTCGTGTAAGGTGACTTCTCGGGCTGCCAGCAGGAGTTCTCCCGCCGGTTCGTTCAGGCTTCCACTCAGGTCGAGTTTCAGGCTGACAATGCCTGTCACGGGTAAAGAAAGACCGGTTAGCGCTTCTACTGTCGTGCTGTCCAGTTCATCAATCTCCGCCTGCACGTTCACGGGCGTAAGCTCGTCAAATAATGGCGGCGCATCCGGATCTTTCTCCGGCGGGATCTGTAATGGAACTTCGCCCTGCAGCTTCACCAGATTCCTCCCCCTTCCCGCGATAAGAAAACGAGTCACCTCCAGGCGGGCATTCTTCAGCCTTGCCTGGAGGTCGATCCCGAAGTCCTGGCGTCCAGCCAGGCTCTGTGCGACTCCGCTGCGGGAGGCGTCTTCCGGAAGGTCGACGGAGAGGTTCTCCGTCTCAACTGTCAGTTCCAAATCGTGGCTTTCCGGATCAAGCGCGGCTCCCTGACCTTCGAGATGGATTCCCCCTGAACCGCTGTCCACCCATTTCACTTCGCTCTCCGGGTGAATCAGATCCTCCAGGTAGGCCAGCTCCAGAAAGCGCCCATCCAAGGCTACCTGATAAGGATGGGGCGGCTCAAATCCAGCATAGCCTTCCAGGGTGAAACTGAACCGCCCCGGCATCCACCAGAGCAGGTGATCAACCTGCACCCCCTGATGATCCGCCGCCAAGTCAAGCCGCATCGACCCAAACCTCCGTTCACCCCAGCGCAACAGGGATCCGGAGATGGCAGCGGAGCCTTCCTTCAGCCGGGCATCTTCCAGCACTGCCTCGCCTCGCGCCACGAACCGGCCGCCCGCGTCCAACCCATGCTTTTCCGCGATTTCTTCGAGTTCAAACGCGCTCAGGCGGAAACTCAGCATCGCGCGGAAGTCCTTCAGGTCCCAGCCTTCCTCCGGGAGAATCGCCTGCGCGGTCAGGTTGATGAAGTTCTTACCGCTTTCCGCCGTGAAGTAGGGCATCGAGGCCATCCCGTCACGCAGATTCATCCTCGCGCTCAGCGTCTCCAGCCGATGACCTTCATAGACGGCGTCACGCAGTTCGAGCCAGAGGTTCCCGCCCAGGGTGCGGGGTTTGTTGGGGTTTCCGCCCACCTGCAGCTGGAAAAGCTCCAGCTTGCCTGCGGGGATGGGATACCGGGCGAACACCCGCCCCAGTGCGGTCAGATTGATATCCGCAAAGGCTACGCTGGCCCGCAGATCGGGTTCTTCCCCCCGCCAGAATTGCACCGTGCCTTCCCCTCGTGCCTCAAAGAATCTCCCGCGAAAACTTAGCCCCATCGGCCCAGCTTCTTCACCGCCCAGATCAAGGGCCATGCCATCGATCATTACGTAAGTTCCGACCTTCACCCCGCGCAGGTCGACCCGGCTGCGGCCCAGTTTCACGTCCATTTTCACCGGCCGCAGGTTCGTGTTCGTCGCGGGGAACTGGACTTCCCGGGCGCCGAGCGTGCCGCTCTGGTTTTCGCCCAGCTCAAGATGCGCTCCTGCAAGCCGGAGGCGGGCCTGATTCAGGTCATCGGTCCCAGCTTTGAGCAGGATCACACTCAGGTTCCGAACCTCAACGTTGCGTGGCAGATTCGGAATAAGAAAGGGTGCCGGCGCAGCATCCGGATTTTTCGGTGGGCGCTTTTTTGCACCGCCCATGACCTCCGGTGGTTTGATTACCACTTTGGTGTCATGCAGGACCACCTTTTCTACGGCCGTTCGGAGGTCCCGTTCATGATAAAGTGTCCAGAGATCATACTCGCTCTCCAGCAGGCCTACTTCGACATGCTTGAGTGGAAAGGTTGAGCCGGGGAGCGCGTCGATCTCGAGATCAGTCAGCTCAAAGTTCGTGAAGAACGAACCGGAAATGGTGAAGTCGATCTCCAGCTTGTTTTGCTTCGCGAACTGTTGGGCGGCCTGATGAATGGCTAGCCGGATAATTGCACGGTGGAAAAGTCCCACCACAAGCAGCAGCGCCGCCAGCCCGATCATCAACACGAAAAGACAATTCAGCATCGGGTGCCGCCGTTTCGACTTCCCGCCTTGCTTCGGCTCCCGTTCGTGCTCTTGCTTCTGCTTTTCCTTACCCATGCGCTTCGCGCAATATGGATGACCCCGCCTCCGCGGAAAGTCCCAATCCTCCGAGCCCCCAAATGGCGCGTTTATTCTACAACCTGATCTTTCCTTTCGTCTTCCTGTTTCTACTCCCCGGCTTTTTGCGGCGCATGATCCGGCGCGGGAACTACCGGGAGAACTTCGGCCAGCGCTTGGCCCGGTTCTCGGAGGAAACGAAAGGCCGCCTCCTGGGTGAGCCAGAACAGACCTGGATCTGGGTGCGCGCGGTCTCTGTGGGTGAGATGCTCATCGCAGAGAAATTTATCCGCGCCCTGCGCGAGGCGGATCCGCATGCCAAGATCGTCCTCTCGACTACCACCTCTACGGGGTATGCACTTGCGCGTGAGCGTTTCCGGGAAGCCACCGGTGCAGATGGCTGGCTGGAACTCATCTACAGCCCGCTGGATTTTCATCCCATGGTGCAGACCACCCTGAGATTGATCCGCCCGCGGCTCATTGTTTTTGTCGAGGCCGAGATCTGGCCGAACCTCGTCGCGCTTGCCCGCAAAACGGGCGCCAAGTTGGCTCTCATCAATGCCCGGCTTTCGCCGCGCAGCGAAAAGCGCTTTCTGAAGTTTCGCCGGCTGATTCGCGGCACCTTCCGCCAACTCGATTTCATCGGCGTGCAGGAGGAGCGTGCTATCGGCATTTGGCAGAAACTCGGAGCCTCCCGGCAGACGATTTTTTACACCGGCAGCCTGAAGTATGACCTCGCTGGAGATGGTTCCCTGGAGCCTGCCGAAAAACTGGCGGAAATGAACAACTATCTGGAGGGTGCTCTGGGCTGGAATCTACAGAGCGATCTTATTCTTCTCGGCGGAAGCACTCACCCCGGCGAAGAGACAATCCTTGCTCGGACCTATCTTGAATTGAGCCGCGAGTTTCCCGGCCTTCGTCTCATCCTCGTCCCTCGTCATGTGGAACGCCGCGCGGAGATTGAAGCGGACCTTCACGCGCTGGGAGTCGACTGCCAGTTGCGCACCAGTGAAACGGTTACCTACGGGGTGCCCATTCTTCTCCTCGATACCACCGGTGATCTGCGCACCTACTATCATGCTGCGGATATCGCGTTCATCGGCAAAAGCCTCACCGCGGAAGGCGGCCAAAATCCCATCGAAGCCCTCGCCGCAGGTTGTGCCGTCGTCTTTGGACCGCATATGCAGAACTTCCGCACCATCACAGATCAGCTCGTTCAGCGGGGTGGCGCTCTCCAAGTCAATGACGAGGAAGAACTGACCGCTTCTCTGCGGGCGCTCCTGACCCAGCCGGAGGAAGCTGAGGCCCTTATCCAGCGTGGGCGGCTAGGGCTGGAGCCTCATCAGGGCGCAACCGAGCGCACGGTCAGGCTCGTCTTGAATCTGGATCGTGACAAAAACTGATTGCGTCTCCTCGAAAATGGACGAACGTTCAACTCAGGAAGTGAATCGCCGGGTCGGCCCAATTGCCCCTGGGTTTCGTGCCATCTCTGTCTCGCCACGGAGCGTTCCCGTGCTGTCACTTCTGATCTTCGTAACCATCAGTCATACAACCCTCAACCGTTGTTTATCGTGAACATTTCTAAACCTTTACCCTGGTTTATCGGGGCTATTCTCCTCGCCGCCATCTGGCTGATGCCAGCTCCAACCGCTGAGGCACAGTGTTATGGAGGCCGCTACTACAGCAGCGGACCCAAATACTACCATAGCGCCCCGGCCTACTACCATAACCGGAGCCGGTATTATTACGCGCCGAGATATAGCGGCCGCTTTTACTACAGCAGCCGTCCGCGCTACTACTATCCCCGCCGTAGTTACTACTACCCACGCGGCGGGTGCTATGCTCCGCGTGGCCGGGTGAGTGTCAGCATTGGCTTCTAAAGAGCCCTTCACGCATCTTCAAAATGCTGGCCATCGGGCAGGTCGTCGTTTAGGCCTGACAGGATGAAATGCGCCTTTCCCTGGATCGTGCTCCGCCTGGTTGGGGCCTGTTTTACGCTGGTTCTATGCTGTGCGGTTTCCGTTCCTACGGGAAGGGCTCAGGACGATGTTGTCCTGCCTGAAGAGCAGGCTGACTCCGGCCCCGCCGGAGACCGTTCCCGTGCCTCGGAGGATCTTTTTTTCGAAGACGCAGAAATGATCACGGAAGAGGAGCTCCGCATTTTTGAAGAAATCGATGAGGAAATCGCCTTCCCTGATGAACCCTCTCCTGAGGGTGCGCCAACCTCTGTTGAAGAGAGTCCATCTCCGGACGATGTCATCCAGCCTGTTCTCCCAAATGAGGGCGAGTCACGGGATGATGGAGATCTTGCGGGTTCCCTCGACGAAATGGATCCTGACATGGAAATCTCGGAAGAGGGCGCGGTGGAGCCTGCACCGGTGGACCTGGAAAATGTTTCCTTTGCGGATGAGAACGGTGACTCTATTCCGGACGGCTGGAAAGTTTACCCACCCATTCTGCTTAATACCCGGGTAAAAACCAGCCCGCTTGGCGGGGTCATTATTTCTGATCGTTCCAAGGAATATGGCGTAGGACTCTACCAGTATTTTCGGGCCAATCCCCGCCACCGTTACTCTCTGCGATGTTATGTCGAGGAATCTCCCGTCTACGTTCTCTTTCGTTTCCTCAGCGAGAAACCAGAACGTGAGAGTGACATCGCTCGCCTGACCGTGGAAGAGACTCAACTCTGGGCAGAACCAGCCAGCGATGAAGAAACCGGCGCCGCCGAGGTCCTCGTTCTTGGTAAAGACCCCTGGCCCATGCGTTCCTTGGAAGTTGTTTCACCTGAGAACGCTAAATACGGCATGGTATGGATTTACAGCCCGAAGAGAGCCACCGGTCAGGTCCAGTTTTCTCATCTCGAAGTGCTCGATCATGGCGCCCTGGGCAGCGGTGATCCGCGCCGTTATTTATTGATCGGTGATAATTTCGACAACAGTGAATTTTCTGAGGAATGGAAACTCACCCGCGCCCCCCGCAGCTCTCCCATTCAGATTGTCGATTTTCCCACCCGCCGGGGCGCAGGTTCCGCCAGATTCGCAGTCACCTATGACGATTTCCAGATCGGCGGCCTGGAGAACCGCGCCAGCTATAAGGCAGTCCTCAATGTTTTCCGTCCCGGCGATGAGCGGTGGTTCGGTTTCAGTAATTATCTTTCCTATCTTTTCGAAGATGAAGCCCTGCCTACCCGGCTCGTTTCCTGGCACGGCATGCCGGACCGTAATATGGGCGAGCCCTCACGCGCACCCGTTCTCGAATTGAGCGTTTACCAGGGTGACTATATTCTCACCGTCCGCCATGATGAACGCCTGCGTTCCATCCCGGGCCGTTTTGGACGCGGCGGTTCAATCACGGAAAAAGTCATCTGGACCGCGCCTTATAAAAAAGAACAATGGGATGACTGGGTTTTTCATTGCGAATGGAGTTATGGCAGTCAAGGGCGAATCCGCGTCTGGAGAAATGACCGTCTCGTCCTCACCTACGAAGGACCCAATTGCTACAATGACCGCGAGGGCTTCGGCTATTTCCAGATCGGTCTGGAAAAACAGTCTTACAGCCCGGATTCCGTGGAAGAAACTGTCGTTTATTTTGATGAAGTGCGCGTCGCCCGCAGCACCGGCACCTTTAAGAAAGTCGATCCCGCCACCGCCTCCGCGGTGCTCTCCCGGGCGGACTGAGTTTCTATGAACGCTCCGTATGACCAAGCTTGTGCCTTTATGTCTTGTCGCCTGTTGTAGCCTGCTCAGCGTCAGTTGCACCACCGTGGTGCGGCCGCCTGCCGATCTGGAGAATCCCGTGCGCATCTACATTGCCAAAAGCACCGGGCTCCATAATTCCCTCGCGCTTCCGCGCCGGACGGAAACCTTTACCGCCTGGTATCAGGTCACGACGGGTGAATGGAAATGGTACGCCCATGATCAGGCCAGCGCGTGGGGTGCCTTTCGGGCCCTTTTTCTACCCACCGCGTCCAGCTTTGATATTCGGGAAATCCTCATTGCTCCCGGCGCCGATGATTTTCAGGTTCTGCAACGTGAAATAATTCATCTGGGCGAGCTCATTCCTCTGACCGTCGAGCAATCAAAACTTGACCCTTTTCTTGATCGCCTCATTGCCTTCCACGCCAACAGCACCTCGGAACGCGCCCGCAACGAGAACCTCAAGCTCGAACTCGTCAAGCTGCCTGACCGGCGCTACACCATTTTTTCCACCTGTAATCACGATGTCGCCCGGTGGCTCCGGGAACTCGGCTGCTCCGTCGGTTATGTCAGCCCCGTCGGTAATTTTCGTGTGGAGCAAAACAAAAGCTGACGCAATTTCCTTCAGCGCCCTTGCGCTTCCACCACTTCGGTTGTCACGCGGCTGCCCCGTTCCAGCGTCGGCTCAGCATTTTCTCGGGTCGCATTTTCTAGGCGGCTCATAATATCGTCCACCCGATCCTTCACCGTCTGCGGCATTTTTACCAGATCCGGCCATTCCCGGTGGTATCCTTCGGTCGGTAACTTTCGTGTCGCATCAAATCCCATATGCCCGCTTAGCGTCGCTGTGGATGGCGCATGATCCAGCGCATCCGCCGGGTTCCGCGTCAGGATACTGTCCCGCTCCGGATCGGTATTGGCGCACAGCCGGAATAAAACTTCACTCGTGTTATGCACATCACAATCATCATCCACCACCACGATGTATTTTGTGAACATCATTTGCCCCATTCCCCAGAGCCCGTGCATGATCTTAAAGGCCTGCCACGCATACTGTTTTCTGATGCTGACAAAGACCAGATTATGAAAAACCCCTTCTGCCGGCAGCGCCATATCCACGATTTCGGGGAAATTCATCTTAAATATTGGCAGAAACAGACGCACACTTGCTTCCCCCATATAAAAATCTTCCATCGGGGGCACCCCCACAATCGTGCACGGATAAACCGCGTCTTTGCGATGAGTGATCGCGGTCAGGTGAAAGACCGGATAATCATCCACCGGCGTGTAAAATCCCGTATGATCACCAAAAGGCCCTTCCGCTTTGAATTCACCCGGCTGCACATAGCCTTCGAGAACAAAATCACAATCCGCCGGCACGGTCAGATCATTGGTCTCGCACTTCACCAGCGGCACGGATTTCTTCCGCGAAAATCCCGCGAATAATATCTCATCCAACCCGTCCGGAAGCGGTGCCGTTGCCGCGAAGGTATAGGCCGGATCTCCCCCCAGCACCACCGCTACCGGCATTTTCTCGCCCCGTTCATAATAGCGTTTCCCGTGACGCGCCGCTACTTTATGAACCTGCCAATGCATCCCCGTGCTGCGCCCGTCGTACACCTGCATCCGGTACATCCCGATGTTTCGGTCACCCGTGTCCGGGTCCTGCGTGTAAACCGTCGGAAAGGTAATAAATCGTCCGCCGTCCTGCGGCCAGCATTTCAGGATCGGCAGATCGTTCAGGGAAAATCCGTCACTGGCCGTCGCGCCCGTGCCATTACCGTTTTTTCCGTTCTGCACATGATTATCTTCAAAACGATGAATCACTTCCTTGCATGGTCCATTTCCTACCTTTGCCGGGCGCGCATGAATTACATCGATCCCGTTTCGCAATAGCTCCCACGCCTGCCGGATATTCTGCGGAGGCTTGGCCTTCATCAGGTAACCCATCTGCTCCGCCAGCGAATCGATGTGATCCAGTCCCAGCGCACGCGCCATCCGCTTCCGTGATCCCATCGTGTTGATGCTGAGCGGAAATTCACTCACCCGCCCATCGATCGTCGGTTTCTCAAACAGCAGCGCCTTTCCCCCGCCCGGGGATTTCATCTGCCGGTCCGCGATCTCGGTGATCTCCAGCTCCGTCGCGACCGGTTCACTGATGCGGATCAGTTCTCCATCCGCCTCCAGCCTGTCCAGAAACTCACGCTGTGACTTGTATCCCATGCCACTTAGATCAACGCCCCGCCGCGCGCGTTCGGAGGCCAAAACCGCTCAGCCAGACGGCTGTCACCCCTCACTCTAAGACAGGCGCCGCGCCGCCCCGCGATACAGCGCGACAAACTGCGCCGTCTGCGAGACCTGCATCAGCCGCTGCTCCGGTGTCAGCCGTTTCCACTCCGTCTTGTGCGCAAATTCCTCAGCATCCCCGCTGCCCGTCAGCCCGCCCATCGCGGCGTTCTCCGCTTTTGTTGTGCCCGGTTGCACCGGATTCGATTCTGAGGGTGGGGGCGTCTTCATCGCTTGGTTAGGTGGACTCAGGAATCAGAAATCACAAATTAATCGGATTGCTCTGTCACTTCGGCCAGGATCTGTTCCAGCATGGAGATATCCATCTCATCCTTCTGACGCGGTTGCGGGATTGCTCTCTTCATCTCCAGCAACCGCTTCGCCGATGCGATCCAGATCGTCTCACCATGGATCCTTACCGGAGCCGCATCTGCGCGGAGAACATCATACCCATTTTCCGGCGTCAAGAAGATGTCGACCTGCCGGTAGGGCCGGTCCGGGTCCACCAGGGCAAAAACATGCGCATTCTTTGTCCGCACCAGCTCCGCCACCCGCTCCGGGTCCCCCAGAGAGGTCAGTGGCTCCCGCGCTCGCGGCTCCAGCCGCAGCTCACGCACCGCCTCATAAAATCGCTCCAGATTCTCCCCGCTCAGATCCAGCGCGATGTCCAGATCCATCGTCGTCCGCTCATGCCCGTGCAACACCAGCGCCACCCCGCCCGCGATCACAAACCGCACCTCCTTCCGCGTCAGCCCCAGCAGCAACTGCAACAGATAATTCTCCGGCTCAGCCCCGGGCCGGGCCCCGGCTGAGGATGATGCGTCATGCGGAAACGATGGCGATGAATGCCCAGTCACAGCCTGTCATCGTATTCACAAGGCCAGCGATCAACAAGCCCCGCGAAGCATAACGAGCAGCGCCTCTAGGGTCAGCTCAACTGCTCGCCTCCTTCCCTTACCGGAAGTTTTCTTCACTTTTTTCGCCCCGGACACCCCGGACGTCCCGGACGTGATGCACCCCCTTTTTTTCCGTGCCATATTGTATTGCTTCGTAATCACCCCTTCCCGTCCGCCCTTTCCCTCACCCCGCCTCGTTTCGTCCAGCCGTCCTCATCCAGCCGCCCTCCCAACCATCCCGTCACTTGCACCACCGTCTCCCCAATCCTCTTCCTCCAGGCTTTTTCCGTTTTACCAAACGTTCGGTAAAATATCCGCAAGCCCGTCCTGAGCCGTTCCAGCCGTTTTTGTGGCTTCTTTTTTTGTTTGACCGATCGGTATAACGCCCCCTCTCGCTCCCTCCCGCCCGCCTCCGCTCCCCCGCCGAGTTGTCCTTTCCCCGCTTTTTCTCTCGCTTCCCGTTTTTCTGGTTATCCTGTCCCCCGTGACCTCCATTCCACCTCGCTGCTTCACCTTTCCACGTGAGCCCATGCTCCATTTCCTGATCCTCGGCGGGGCCCTTTTCCTCATCTTCGCCGTTCTGCGCACCGGTGATGATGATTCGTCTGCTTCTTCCGACCGCCGCACCGGTGAGCAGGCTGAACCCATCACCGTGCGTGCACCCCAACTCGAGCACCTCGCCGAAGAAAAAGCCCGCCGGCTCAACCGGCCCCTGACCAGCCAAGAATTCGAGGAAGCCCGTGAAATGGCCCGGCTCGAAGCCGTCCTTTTTCACGAAGCCCTCCGCCGCGGGCTCGATGAACAGGACGAGGTCATCCGCCAGCATCTCATCAACAAAATGCGCACCCTCCTTGAGGATTTCACCCTGCCCGATCCCACCCGCGCCGAGCTCGAGGCTTTTTACCGAAAGCACCAGCACCTTTATACCCGCCCCGCCACTCTCAATCTCGAACTCCTCTCCTTTCCCCCGGACGCCGCCCTTCCGGATGATCTGCTCGCCCAGCTGAATTCCGGTGAGGCCCACCCCCGTCAGTTCGGCGAAAAGCTTCCCGGCCTCCCCGCCGGCCGCCTGACCCAGATGACCCACTTTGAGCTCGCCGAGGTTTTTCAGAGTTTCTCCCTTGCCACCCGCCTCTTCGATGAAGATCAGACGCCCGCCGGCACCTGGACCGGGCCGGTCGAATCACCCCTCGGCCTCCATTTCATCCGCGTCCTCCGGCGTTATCCCGCCCTCACCCTGCCCATGGCCGGCCTGCATGAACAGGTCGAGCTGGACTGGCACGAAGCCCGCCAGCGCGAGATCATCGCGGAAAAGATCGGCCAACTCATCCAGGAACGCGGCTATATCGTCGAGCTGCCTGACGCCGGTGAAATCGAACTTTTTGCCGATCCCAATGATTGAAACCTGCCGCGCTTCTCGCCAAACTTTCATCATGAACCCATCTTCCGCCCGCCTCGCTTTCTTTCCCATCCTCAGTCTCCTCTTCCTCGCCCCTGCCGCCGCTCTCTTCGCCCATACCGGTGAGGATGCCACCGGCGGGTTCCTGTCCGGCCTGAAGCATCCCGTTCTCGGTCCGGACCACGTCATTGCCATGGTAGCCATCGGGCTGTGGGGCGCCCAGCTCGGTAAGCCCAGCATCTGGCTGCTCCCCGTCGTTTTCCCGCTCATCATGGCCGTCGGCGGTGCGCTCGGCGTGGCCGGGGTTCCTCTGCCCGGCATTGAGATCGGTATCGCCGTCAGCGGGATCATCCTCGGCCTCATGATTCTCTTTCAGGTCAAAGCGCCCGTCTGGGTGGCCGTCCTCCTCGCCGGTGGGTTCGCCATTTTTCACGGCCACGCCCATGGTGGTGAGATGCCTCAGGCCGCCAGCGCCGTCGCCTACAGCATCGGCTTCGTCATCGGCACCGGCCTCCTCCATCTCTGCGGCATTCTGCTCGGACTTCTTCTCGCCTGGAAAGGCACCGGCCCTGTCCTTGTCCGCGCTCTCGGCGGCGCCATCGCAGCAGCCGGCCTTTATTTTCTCGTCTCAATCTTCATGGAAGCGCCCGAAAACGGTAATGGCTCCGGTGATCTCGAGACCTCGCTCGCCGGCCTCTCCACCCCATGTCCGGACCTCTCATGACCGCTCTCCTGGGCCACTCCCCAAGTCCCGATCTGCCGGACTTCTATAACGGGCTCCTTCATCCTCTCCTTACCCTCCCCAGCTTTCTCCTCCTCCTCGGCCTCGCTCTTTGTGGCACCATCTCCGTCACCTCCGCCGCGCGCCGCGCCCGGTGGTTGCTTTTGGCGCTCATCCCCGGCGTCGCCCTTGGCCTTGCCTCCGGCGCGGCCATCCCAGCCGCGCGGCTCCCCCAGACTCTCAGCCTCGTCGAGCTTATCCTCATTGGTTTCATTATCATCTGCGGCCTGCTCACCGCCGCCGCCTGGCTCCTCCCGGAGATCGCCCTCGGCACCCTCGGCCTCGCGGGCGGTGCCATCGTCAGCCTTGGTCAGACGCTTGAGATCCGCATGCAGCCCCAGGTTTCCCTCCTCTGGCTCTACCTCCTCGGCATGGCTCTCGGCCTTCTCATCCTGCAGCTCCTCCTCCTCGCCGCGCTCACCGTGCTTCGCCAGAAATTTGAAGGAAAAGAAAGATTCGAGTGGCTCGCCATCGTCCATCGCGTCGACGGCAGATGGATCGCCGCCATCGGCACGCTCCTCTTCGCTTTTGCTCTCAGCCCCGGCCCAACTCCTCTTTGACCCGCCCCCCTTCGTGGCCTTCGTTAGTCTGATCATGGGGCGCATCGCGTTACTGCCAGAGGAAGTGGCCAGCCAGGTAGCCGCCGGTGAGGTCATCGAGCGCCCCGCCAGCGTGGTCAAGGAGCTGGTTGAGAACAGCCTGGACGCCGGGGCCCGGTCCATTGAGGTCGCCATCCGCCGTGGCGGCAACAGCTACATCCGCGTGGTGGACGATGGCTGCGGGATGGACCGCGATGACGCCCTCCTCTGCCTGGAACGCCATGCCACCAGTAAGATCCGCACCGGTCACGATCTCGCCGCCATTCACAGTCTCGGCTTCCGCGGGGAAGCCGTCCCCAGTATTGCCAGCGTCTCGCGTTTCCGGCTGACCACCCGGCCGCACGATGCCGTCACCGGCACGGACATCCGGGTTTCCGGCGGGAAACTGGATAATGTCTGCGATGGCGGTGAAGCTCCCGGTACTCAGGTGGAGGTGCGCTCGCTCTTCTATAACCTGCCTGCCCGCCGAAAGTTTCTGCGCACGGAAAACACAGAGACTTCACACATCGAGCATCAGCTTCGGCTCCAGGCCATCGGTCATCCGGACGTGCGGTTTGTCCTGCTCAAGGATGACCGCGTCACTTTCCAGCTCCCGCCCGCCAAACGTCTGCTCGACCGCCTCGGTGATCTGACCAGCCCCGGTGTGGTTTCTCAACTGCTCGAGATTCCGCCCGAACTCGGTCAGGCCGGGAATGGCCTGCGGGTCAGCGGATTCATCGGTAAGGCTGGATTCAGCCGGAGCAGCCGCCAGGACATGGTCACCTTTGTCAATGGCCGCCCGGTGGAGGGCTCCATTCTCACCACCGCCCTGCGCGAGGGCTATCGCAATGCCCTCATGAAGGGCCAGTATCCTGTGACCTACCTCTTCCTCGAGCTCGATCCGGCCGAGGTCGATGTCAATGTCCACCCGGCCAAGCGCGAGGTGCGCTTCCGGCACGGGCGCGAGGTGCGCGAGGCGATCGTCCGCGCGGTGCGGCTCACCCTCGAGAGTGATCGCCAGGGATGGTCCGCGAGCTTTCGTCACGAACCCACGGGAAATCAGGCGGCAGCGGTGGCCACGAAAGATATCGAAATCGGCCAGGACATCGAAGTTGCTGCTCGACCGCCTTCCAAGGCTGAGATCGATCCGCGGCCGGAGCCTGAGCGAGACCGCGTCGACCAAGGCGCGGAGGAAGCCGCGCGAGAGGATTGCCCGCCCTTTGCCCTCATCAATCCGGAGGATCTCCAGCCCGATCTCGATCTGCCTGCCTCGGAAGCCACCGTCTCTGTCCGCCCTTTCCGCCCCCAGTATCTTCCCCCGCCGCCCGCTGAGCCATCGTACCCGACCCGGCGGGCGGAGGACTTCAAGATCATCGGCATCCTCGGCCGGCTCTATGTCCTCATGGAAAATGCCGAGGGCCTCGTCCTTGTCGATCAGCACGCCGCTCATGAACGCATTCTCTTCGAACAAATGCGCCGCCGCATGGAGGAGCAGGGTGTCCCCAGCCAGCAACTGCTCTTTCCCATCAATCTGGAGGTCAGCCCGCGTGACGCCGCCTGGATCAAATCGAATCTCGATGCCCTCCAGCGCGTCGGCGTCGGCATCGAGCCCTTCGGCGCTCAGGTCTTTAAAGTCGATACCCTGCCTCAGTTTGTGAAGGTCGATGATCCCCAGGTTTTTCTCTGGGAAGTCATCGATGACCTCCGCGAAGCCTCGGATTCCGCCTCTCAACTCCGCCTCGGCGAAGATATGATTGCCAAAACCGTCTGCCGCCACGCGGTCAAAGCCCATGACGATCTGGCCGAGCGCGAGGTCCAGGGGCTGGTGCGCGATCTGCTCACCTGCGAACTGCCCTACTGCTGCCCCCACGGACGGCCCACCATGATCCAGATGAGCTACCGCGAACTCGAAAAAAAATTCGGCCGCCTCGTCTGATGCGCCAACTCAGTCCGCCCTCGACGGGGCCATGATCGTGCTGGCATCGTAATTCACGGAAAGAGCGGGGGAGCCCGGTCGCTCCCATCCAGTCCTCATATCAGTCCATCGATTCATTTGTTCACTTCACCATTCCATGCCTGACAATCCTGTCATCACCTCACCTGATCGCGAAGCCGAGCCGGAAGGCATGGAGTCCCAGCGTCTGCTGGAGCAGATCGAGCAACTGCTGGAACGGGATGATGAAAAGGAGCTGCGGCAACTCCTGGATGATGAGCACGCCGCCGATTTAGCGGAAGCGCTCGAGAAGATCGATCCGGAGGACCGGCAGAAATTTTACCGGCTGACCGGTGGCCATCTCGAAACGGGCGAGACGTACTCCTACCTGCCAAACGACCAGTTTGCGGAAGATATCGCCGAGCTGTCTCCGGAGGTTAAAGCCAGGATTCTGGGCGATCTGCCGGATGATGAGCTGGTCGACGTTTTCCAGTATCTCGACGAGGAAGATCGCGAGGAAGTTTTCCAGCTGCTGCCGGAAGAGAAGCGGATCCAGGCCCACAACCTTCTCCAGTATGGCGAGGAGACGGCGGGCGGAAACATGACGACCGAGATCGCCGCGGTCCGGGAAACGATGACCGTGGCGGAGGCAAAGGCATCCTTGCGGGAGGTGCAGGAGCGGCTGGAAGTGGTCTCACGCATTTTCGTGGTGGACAAAAATTACAGGCTCATCGGCAAGGTGCGCCTGCGCGATCTCACCTTTGCGGAGGACAGCACGACCATCTCCGAGCTGAACGATCACGATACGACGAGTGTTCTGGCTGAGGAGGACCAGGAAGTGGCCGCGCGTCTGGTCGCAAAATATGACCTGGTCGCCCTCCCGGTGGTTAATGCCCAGAATGTCCTGCTGGGGATCATCACTCACGATGACGCCGTCGACATTCTGGAAGCGGAAAGCACGGAGGACTTTGAGAAAATCGCTGCCGTCCAGAGTTCACCCAGTGAGATGGGCTACATGGAAACCACCGTGTGGCGGCATTTTCAGCGCCGCATCGGGTGGGTCGTGGCTCTAGCCGCGGTCGGGTTGCTTTCAGGCTACATCATTTTCTCTTTCGAGAACGTGCTGGACCGCTACTTCGTGCTCGCGATCTACATGCCGGTGATCGTCGCGGCGGGAGGGAATACCGGCGGGCAGGCGGCGACGCTGGTCATCCGGGCCATGGCCCTGGGTGAATTCTATCCGCGGGAATTCTTCCGGGTCGTGATCAAGGAACTGCTCATTGGGCTGCTCATCGGCACCGTTCTTGCCGCTCTGGTTGCGCTGAAAATCGTTTTTCTCAGCACCGAGGCCGAGATGAAAAATGCCCCCAATGTGTGGCTCATCCTGCTCACGGTCAGCCTGTCGTTTGTCGCGCAGGTCATCACCTCAACGACGATCGGCGCACTGCTGCCCATGACGGCGCGAGCCCTGAAGCTCGACCCGGCGGTCATCGCCTCACCCGCTATTACGACTTTTGTCGATGTCAGCGGCCTGCTTATTTACTTTGGCCTCGCACAGTTGATTCTGGGGATATAACAGAGGCGGCTCGTCTTCCAGAACTTCCGCCGGTGAAACATGAAGCCCACGTCCGGAACGCCCACCGAAGAGGCGCGCGGTCATCCGCAATAGGGGGGTATCCATCAAGCTGCTCTTCCGTGGTTTATGCATTTCTAGATAAGTTTTTCTGATTCGAAGTTGATTAGGCAGGGAACCTGCGATGGACGGCGGAACTGCTGGTTACGAAACCATTGCAATGCAGATAATAGCGAGAGATGGAGAGCAAAGATCATTCCGCCAACTGCAAAAGAAGCGCAAGAAAGGCGAACTGGCAATCACGAATTTAATACAACTTTAGTTGAATTATTAACGGAATTAATCTTAACCGCGGTTAACTAAGAAAAAACTTATTCTAAGGTTTTGCGTCGAGTTAAGCGATGCCAACTCAGTCAACGCGCTGCGCCAAGAACGCTCCTGCAAGTCTATGCCTCAATTGCCAGGCCAGCGGGTAAAAAGATTGGCCTGGCAGGCTGGTGGGCAGGGCAGGATTCGAACCTGCGAAGGCATTGCCAGCTGATTTACAGTCAGCCCCGTTTGGCCACTTCGGTACCTACCCGTGAGAAAAAAGAAAGTCACAAGGGGGGTGGGACAGCCAGGATTCCGTAGAGGCCAAGGGGTCATCTCCGCCCCAGCATTTGAAGGAGGATAAGGAGTCACAGGCCCCACGTTCTGGCAAGGGAAAATCTCGCGGGACCAGCCGGGGTCAGCGCGGGATGGAGCGGAGCTGTCACTCCACGAAAATGGCATCAATCGTCCGCTGCGGATCGGCTTGAGGCCCAGAGGGAGCCGGAGCCGGTTCGCCTTCGGCTGAGTCGTCCACCTCGGGGACAGGCACTTCACCGGAATCAATGAGCCGGATGCGGCGGATCTTGAGAGGCACGCTGGGCATGGCGTTGGTATCGCGCTGAGTCATGCTCAGGGAGCGGACGGCTTCCATGCCGGAAACGACCCGTCCGAAGACGGTGTGGTTACCATCCAGGCTGCTCATCCGGTCGAGCGCGATGAAGAATTGGCTGCCGTTGGAACGCTGGGTGGGATTGATATCGTCTGGCAGGCGAGCCATCACGACCGCGCCTTCTTCAACCTTCAGGTTATTGGCCTCCGAGGGGATGGTATACCCGGGGCCATTGGTGCCGATGTCCCGGCGCTTGAGCTTCGTGCTGCGCGGGTCACCCATCTGAATGAGAAAATTCGGGACGACACGATGGATATGCAGGCCTTTATAGAAACCGCGGCGGACGAGTTTTTTGAAATTCTCCACCGTGCCGGGAGCGGCCTGAGGGTAGAGTTCGATGACGAATTCCACTGGTTCTTTATCGCTGCCGCGCTTGACCGAGACGAGGGCCAGGTTCTTCGAGTCCGAGGCGTGCGCGGGCAGGATGAGGGCGGCCAGATAGGCGGCCGCAAAAACCAGGGCGAACGAGAGGAGACGGCGAGGACGGCGTGGCGTGAACATGGGCATGATCTTCTTCAGCGGCAAAAGTTGAGCGGGCTCAGGGTGGGTCTCTCAGGTATGGGAAAAATCGTAATCGACCAGGGGCAGATCGTGCACGGTAGCGGCGACGCGTGAAGCGGGGGAGCTATCCTCCTGGCTGCCCGCCCAGACGATTGTGGCGGCATTGTCATGTCCGCTTTTCAGGTAGGCAAGCGCAATTGTGCCGCCCCGGGCAAAACTCCAGGCTGTGCTGGTGATCTCCCCGATGGCCTTCTCTGACTGCGGCTCGGCATAGAGAGGCTGGCCTTCGATGAGGTTGACCGGCTGGGACTCCACCGCAACGAGGCCGCAAAGGCGTCGGCGCAGTTTGCCGGCGGATTTCATCCGGGAAATCGTTTCCTGACCGATGTAACAGCCTTTGGCGTAGTCGATCGCGTTGGCATCCAGGCCCGCTTCGGGCGGGAGGATGTTCTCGTGGAGTTCCTTGCCCCAAACGGGGACGCCGCGCTCAATGCGGACGAGCTGGTGGATATCGCGCTTGAGCTGCACGAGCCCGGCCTCGTTCAGGCGCTGGAGCTGCTCATTCATCCGCGCGCGGGGCAGGAGCAGATCGACTCCGGGCAGGGCGAGCCGGTTGCAGGCGACGGTTGCGCCGCCCTCGAGCATAAACTTTTCAGCTTGAGCGGATGGCGGACCGGCCAGATGAATGAGAGACCAGTAGTCATCGATCAACTCGAGCCGGGCATCATCGGCGATGAGATAGCGTTCCAGCCGCTCGTGCAGGCTGTCTTTCTCCGTGGACATACTGGTGAGAAAGAAACCAGCGCCACCGGTTGCCGCGGGTTCATCCGCCGCGTCGCCCGAATCTTCATCGTCCTCGGCGGGTTTTGGCGGTGGCACATTCTGGAGCGCGGCCGGAATGCGCCAGATGCGGACATCCCCCTGCATCATGCCTTTGGCATTACAGATGGCAGCGTAAATCGCGGTGGATTCGGTGGCGCGGGAGACATCATTACTGACCTGGCCCTGCAGATAGCGTTCGGCGTCCGGGCCGGTAAGCCGCCAGATGGGCTTGTGGCTGAGATCGAGGTAACCGCCACGTGCCCGGAAGGATTGATAAACCTGCTCCGCGCTAGCCATGGCTGATGAGGAAAAGCTTGCCGACAGCGGCGAAATCTTCCTGGCCGTAACCGGCCTCGACGGCTTCCTGAAGGACCGCGCGCACCCGTTCCAGAACGGGCGTGCGGCCGCCAACCGTTTCCGCCAGTTCCAGGCCGAGACCGACATCTTTGAGGAGATTTTTCGTGGTGAAATGGGGCTCGAAATCGTTGGCCTCGAGGTTGGCCGTTTTCATCTCGATGACGCGGGTGGAAAGGCCGGTCTGTTTGAGAGCTTCCGTGTAAACGCTCATTTCAATGCCCGAACGCACGACGAGCCCAAGCCCTTCAAGGAAACCTTCATAGGAAATGGCGACGAGCAGATTACTGGCGATTTTCATTACGGCAGCGTGTTCGATGGTGCCGACGGGGATCAGTTTCTGACTGCTGGCCTGGAGGACAGGGGCGACCTTTTCGATATCGGCGTCAGTACCGCCGATATAATACGTGAGCAGCCCTTTTTCGCTGGCGTCGCGGCTGCCCATAAAGGGGGCGTTGACGAAATGGGCACCGGCCTGTCCCACGATCCGGGCGGCCTCGGTGACGGCCTGGGCGGAGACGGTGGCGTGATTAATGACAATATGATCGGGGCTTAACCCGCCCTTCAGCAGTTGCGAGACTTCGACGAGGTCCGGGCTGTCGCGGACGAAAATCTGGATGACTTTGGCCTGCTCCGCGACAGCGGCGGGTGAGCCGAGGAAATTGGTGACGGGTTTGGGTGAGCGATTATAGACATAAACCGGATGACCGGCTTCATGCAGACGGTGGACGACGCGCATCCCGATGATCCCCAAACCGATGACCCCAACCGGTTGCTTGCTGCCACTATTGCTGCTCGTCATACCGGCGCAGCATGTGGGTGGCAGGGGGAGTGATCAAGCGCTTGGTGCGAAAATGTCTTTGCGGGGACCGGAAATAATCAAGGCGTGGCGAGGCGTGCGCCATTGGACCGGATCACTTCGCCGTACCAGGAGGCGGAGTCTTTCGGGGTACGCTTGAGCGTGTCGTAGTCGACGTGGACGAGCCCGAAACGATGTTTGTAACCCTCGGCCCATTCGAAGTTATCCAGAAATGACCAGGTGAGGTAACCGCGCACATCGACACCATCAGAAATAGCCTGGTGCAGTTCACAGAGGTAGCGCTGAAGGTAATCGATGCGTTGGGCGTCGTGAACTTTGCCATCGAGACTGACCCAGTCATGGCCACTCATGCCATTTTCTGTGATAACAATGGGCCGGCCATAGCGTTCATGGACAAGCAGCGGCCCCCAATAAAGAGCCTGTGGTTCGAGGGGCCAGCCAAAGAGGGTATGAGGATAACCGGTGCCGTAATTGGCATGACCGATGGTGCCGACGCTGCCATCCTCCAGACGGCCATAGCGCTCAAAGCCGGCATAGATATTCAGGCCGCAAAAATCGATGGGCTGAGAAATCGTCTGTAAATCATTTCTCCAGGTGGAAGGCAGCCAGCGTTCGTAGGCCTCCAGATATTCCTGAGGATATTGGCCGAGCATGACCGGGTCATTCCACATGACAGCGGTGCCCCAGCAATTACGGGGATTATTTATTTTGAAATAGTTTTCCTTGAGCGCAGCGATAGTTTCCGGGTCATTCCGGTCCGCGCTGGTGACGCCCATAGCGGGAGCCCAGCCGATGGTAGGAGCTTTTTTGGCGTTGGCACGCAGGACCTGAACGGCTTTGCCGTGAGAAAGGAGGACGTTATGGGAAATGCGCGCGAGGTCAGGGGTGTCAAGCTTCAGGCCGGGGGCGTGCACACCGGTATGATGGCCGAGTCCGACAAAAATCTGCGGTTCATTCAGAGTCATCCAGTGCTGGACGCGATCGCTCAGCCGGGCGGTAATTGTTGCCGCATAATCGGCAAACCAATTGGAGCTGTCATCATTCATCCAGCCGCCCTGTTTGTAGAGCTCATAGGGATAATCCCAGTGAAAAAGGGTGGCCCAGGGCTGGATGCCTTTGGAGAGAAGCTCATCGATAAGCCGGTCATAAAAACTCAGGCCAGCTTCGTTAATTCTTCCTTTGCCCTCGGGCAAAATGCGCGGCCAGGAAATAGAAAAACGATAGGCCTGGAGACCGACATCCGCCATGAGCGCAACGTCTTCGGTGTAACGATGATAGTGATCACAGGCGACTTTGCCGTGGTGGCCGACGTGAATGGCGCCCGGGCGGAGGCAGAGCAGGTCCCAGACGGAAAGGCCTTTGCCGTCTTCGTCCCAGGCCCCTTCGATTTGGTAGGAGGCGGTGGCCGCTCCCCAGGTGAAGTTATCAGGAAATTGCATGGCCGCAGGTTGAGGACAGGGGCAAGCCATGACAAGGTTTCAGTGAAGCAGATGATTAACTTCTGATCATTTTTTCGAGGAGGACGCTGCGCTTCTCTTCGATCCAGCGCTGGAGACCCAGCTCACGGGCGAGGCGCTGGCGGAGGTGTTCCTGGTGGGCCTGGAGAAGATCCCGGGGGACCGGGGTGACGGGTTCGCGGTGCTCAATCCGGACGATATGCCAGCCGAGAGAGGTGCGGAATGGCGCACTGATCTCACCCGGAGAAAGGGCATGGAGATAGCTTATAAAATCCTCCGGCATACGTCGGCTGGAAAACTCCGGAAGGAGGCCGGCCTGAGGACGGGTGAGTTCGTCCTCGGAATAGCGCTCGATGAGCGATTCGAAGTCCGCGCCATTTTGCAGACGCCAGGATAAATAGCGGGCCAAAAGCATTTTTCTCAGAGCATCCCGGCCGGGCGTCTCTGCATGACTGGCCAGAAAAAGGTGCCGGACGGTATAACGCGGGGGAAGTTCGATGGGTGGGGGTGAGTCATTCCGGGCGGAGGCGGTGGAGAAAGACATGCGCTCGGCTTCGGTCAGCGCCTGCTCGAGTTCCGCGAGGAGATAGGCATAGGTGCGCACCCGGCGGCGCAGGTCAGCCACACTCAGATTAGCCGCGCTGAGTTCGCGGAGGAAGTCTGCCTCACTGAGGAATTGATCTTCAAAATCACGAAGGATTTTTTCCTCGAGATGCCGTGCGCGGGGCGGGAGTTCCAGATTGGTTTCCGGCGCTGCGAGGAGGGCCCAGCGCCACGCCACTTCATCGGCGGAGAGAGAATCAACGGCCGCACGGAGAGGATCGACCGGGGCGGGTTGGGAGGAGGTTGGGGCGGGCTGAAAGAGCAGCCCCCAAAGGACGGCATTGAGCAGGGCAAGAACCATGACGAGGGCGAGCCAGCGGCCGTCGAAAACTCTGCGGCGTGATGGGCGGTAGCGCCGGGTAGAAGAGGTGTGATGAGGGGAGCGGCGGTTCGGAGGTGACGGCATGATTCCGGATAAGTGGTTAGAAAGGCAGGGAAGAGATGCGTGCCTTTCTGGGTATGCTAGGCTTAAATCAGAAAATGCAAACCACAGTTGATTATCTGATTGTGGGTCAAGGGATTGCGGGGACCCTCACGGCTTACGAGTTATGGGAGCGCGGGTGTTCGGTTTTAGTGGTGGACGATGCTCCGGCGGAGTTGGCTTCCCGCGCAGCGCTGGGGATCATTAACCCGGTGATCGGTATACGCTTCAATCTGACCTGGCGCTATCCACAAAGCTGGGAAGCAGCCAGGGAGGTCTACGGGCGCCTGGAAAACCGGTGGGGCGTAAAATTACTCCATGAAATGCCGGTCATGCGAATTTTCCGGGACTCGATTGAGGCACTGCGCTGGGGAAAACGCTGGGACGGAGGCGACAGCACCCTGCGCGCGAGAGTGGCGCAGGTTTATGGTCCGGAATTAACGGATGGCTTGGGAGCGGTCTACCATCCCCGGCACGGGGCAGTGGAGTTCCATGGAGGCGGCTGGGTTGATCTGGATCTGCTGCTGGAAAAAGCGAGGGGCGAGTTATCAGCGCAAGGATTGCTTCGGAAAGGGAAAGTGGAGACAGGTGATCTTCAGTTTCAGGACGACGGCCCGAAAGCTGTCTGGGAAAAGGGAGGGGTGCGCGCGGAGCGCGGGGTAATTTTTTGCGAAGGCTTTCGCGCAGAAAAGAATAGTTTTTTTGATTGGCTGCCGGCCAAGTCAGCGAGAGGAGAATCGCTGGTCGTGAGAATGCCCGAGCTTCCGCGGAATCGCATCATAATACACGGAATATTTTTACTGCCGATGGGTGAGGATGCGAATAATCCGGTGCGCGTGGGCGCGACGTGGCGCTGGGATAATCTGTTTGAAGACAAATTGGCTCCGAGCGAGGCATGCCGTGAAGAATTAATTAGCGAACTGCGCGCACTCGTAAAGATCCCATGCGAAATCCAGGAACAGCGGGTGGGGGTTCGGCCGATTGTAAAGGGCCAAAAACCCGTGGCCGGGACCTTGCCCGGAAAACCGGGCGTGGGTATCAATGGATTTTATGGAAGCAAAGGAGCGATTTGCGCGCCACTTTGTTCGCGGTTTTTGGCGGACCATTTACTCGACGGAAAACCTTTGCCGGAGGACGTGGATGTGCGGCGTAATTTTTAGGAATAATTACCCTGCCTTGAATTCTTCCACCACCGCGCTGAGGCTGGCTTTGGCATCGCCGAAGAGCATGCGGGTATTTTCTCTAACGAAAAGCGGGTTATCAACCTGAGCAAACCCGCTGGCCATGGAGCGTTTCAGGACGATGACCGTGCGGGCTTCGTCAACATTGATGATCGGCATGCCATAGATGGGGCTGCCTTCGATTTCTTTAGCGGCCGGATTGACCACATCGTTTGCGCCGATGACGACCGCGACATCCACAGTGCTCATGAGCGGATTGATGTCGTCCATTTCCACGAGCTGTTCATAGGGCACGGCGGCTTCCGCGAGGAGGACATTCATGTGACCGGGCATCCGGCCGGCGACCGGGTGAATGGCAAATTTCACTTCCGTGCCATTTTCCTCAAGAATATCCGCAAGTTCTTTAACGACATGCTGAGCCTGCGCAACGGCCATTCCGTAACCGGGAACAAAGACCACGCTGCTGGCGGCCTCCAGCATGTAGTAGGCGCCATTGGCACTGACGGGGTTGGCTTCGCCTTTAACGCCCCCGCCTTTATCCGTGGCGGACGGTGCCGCTCCCAGGCCACTGAACAGAACATTGCGCAGGGAGCGGTTCATCGCCTTGCACATGATGGTGGTGAGGATGATTCCGCTGCACCCGACGAGACACCCGGCGGTGATCAGAACGGTATTGGCAATCACGAAGCCAGCCGCGGCGGCAGCGAGACCGGAATAACTGTTAAGCAGCGAAATGACGACGGGCATATCCGCCCCACCAATGGGGATGACTGCCAGGACACCCAGGGCAAGGGCGAGGAGAATGGCGATGAGGAGAACGGGATAGGTTTGGGCCGGAAAATAACCGAAAACGATCAGACCGACGACAATGAGGAGGAGCAGCACGCCGTTCACGATTTGCTGACCGTTGAACATATAGGGTTTGCCCGGGATCGTTTCGGAGAGTTTACCCCAGGCAATAAGACTGCCCGTGAAGGTCACCCCGCCGATGAGCACAGCAAGAAAGATCACGACGCCCTGGAAATTGCCGACAATGAAGGAGGCATCATTTCCCATCAGATCGAGCATGCGATGATATTCCGCCCAGCCGACCAGCAAACTGGCCAACCCGCCAAAGCCATTGAAGAGCGCAACCATTTCCGGCATGGAAGTCATCTTCACCATGCGCGCCGCAACGGCTCCAGCGACGCCGCCCAGAACCATGCCGATAATGATCCAATGATAGGTAATGACCTCCGCCTTCAGCAAAGTAGCGACGATGGCGATGAGCATACCGATAGCCGAGACAAGATTTCCCCGGCGCGCGGTGGCCTGGGAACTGAGCATTTTGAGCCCGAAAATAAAGAGGACCGCCGAGACGATGTAGGCCCAGATAATGAGTTGTGACATAATCAGAAATGGAAAAGCAGGTTAGCGGGAAACAGGGGACGGCTGGAGGTAATTATTTTTCGCTTTGCTGGTCTTTTTTCTTAAACATGCCGAGCATACGGTCGGTGACCAGATAACCGCCCACCACATTGATCGTGGCAAAGGCCACAGAAATAGTTCCGAGGACCGTGGTCAGCACGGGGCTCTGCTCACCGGCGGCGATCATCGCTCCGACGATCGCGATGCCGGAGATGGCGTTGGCGCCTGACATAAGTGGAGTGTGCAGTTGGCTTGGGACCCGGGAAATCAGTTCAAAGCCCAGGAAAGCAGCGAGCACAAAGATAAAGAATAACAGCGAAAAGTCAGGCCCGCCGGAGGTGCCCGACGCGGCCAGCAAAACAGGTGAAAAGTCGATCATCATCATCATCATTTCAGCAAAGGTGAAAATAGAGTTGGGAAACAAAAGAGCTCGATCTCAGGAAGTGGTGGAGCTGTCGCCGTTTTTGTTTTCTTTGGCCTCGGATTCATCGTCCTCCGGCGAGTCATTACGAATGAGAAAATCACCCGAGTCCGGCGGTGAAGGCGGGGAGGCCGCTCCGACTGCTTCGGTCAGGTCATCATGGGCAGGCATCCCTTCGTCAAGAGCCCGGGCTTCATCCTCGTCGACATCTTCATCGTCCGGACGGGAGTGTGTCACGGCCGGGAAAGAAAGGGTTTGGGGCGAAGTGGCAGGGGAGGGTGTGGACTCCCTGGGCGGGGCCGGGTTGTCCTGGCTCGGCTTTTCCGGTTCAGGTTCGGGCGCCGGGGAAGAATCCGGGTTTTTTTCGTAGTGCTCACGGATGCGTTCATTGTGCACCGCGCCGTCGTGAGTGATCACGGCGGACTGGAGGATCTCGTCCTCCAGTTTCAGTTGGAAGGTTTTCGCTTCCTTATCCCAGAAATGACTGACGAAGGCGAAGAGATTGCTGGCATACATATTGGACGCATCAAGGGCAACCGTGCCGGGCAGATTGCCGAGGCCAACGACCCGCACGCCATTGACCATGACTTCCTCATTGAGTCTGGAAGGCTCGACATTGCCGCCGGATTCAACGGCCAGATCAACCACCACGCTGCCTGGTTTCATACGCTTGACCATGTCTTCGGTGAGGAGGATGGGTGCCTTGCGGCCGAAGACCTGCGCGGTCGTGATGACGAGGTCCGAGATCTCGCATTGTTTGGCCTGGCCTTCGCGCTGTTTCTCGATCTGTTCCGGGGTGAGTTCCTTTGCGTATCCCTGATCAGCTTCGCCGGTTTCACCGAGATCGATCTTGAGGAATCTGGCGCCGAGAGACTTGACCTGTTCCTCGACCACGGGGCGTGTATCGAAAGCGTCGACGCGCGCGCCGAGACGCTTGGCCGTCGCGATGGCCTGAAGTCCGGCGACGCCGACACCGATGACGAAAACCCGGGAGGGCGGGATGGTGCCCGCGGGGGTCATCATCATGGGCAGGACGCGATGGAGCCGTTCCGCGCCGACAATGACCGCGGCATAGCCCGCCAGATTCGCCTGGGAGCTGAGCGCGTCCATTTTCTGTGCGACAGAGGTGCGCGGGATGAACTCCATGCTGACCGCGGTGACTTTGAGCTGCGCCGCGCGCTTGACGAGAGCCTGCTCGTTAAAGGGATCAAGAAAGCTGACGTGAATGGTGCCGGGCTTGAGCGCGGTCAGATCCTCTTCGCTGGGCTTGCGGAGACGCAGCACGATGCCGGCCTCCTGGATGGCACTGGAATCTCCGGCGGGGACGACTTTGGCGCCTGCTTTCTCGTAGCTTTCGTCTGAGGCAAGGATGCCTTCGCCGAGGCCAGACTCCACCATCACCTCGGCGCCCAGATCAGAGAAGCGCTGGACGATCTGTGGAGTGAGGGCAGCCCGGTTTTCCCCGGTAAATTTTTCTTTAGCGGCAAATATTTTCATGGTGCAAGGGTGTTAGAGTCAGCTGAGGCGCGAAAAATTTTCCGTCAGGTTAGCGGTTAGGCGGGTGCTGCCAACCGCAAAAGCGGAGGCAGGGCAAAGTCCTGCAGAGCCGCGGCAGCCCAGCCCGCAAGAAAGGTTCGGGCCTCGCGGGGCAATGGATTCTCTTCTGCATCGTGAGGCTTGGGCAGTAAAGGCTGGCCATGAGCAATCTTCATGGGCATGGTTTAAGCACGCTGTTTACGGCTAGTGCGCGTTTTTATGACTCCGTCTTCACGTGATGCCAGTTTATCTGGCCAGAATTACCGGTCCTATTCGGCCGAACCGCCAAAGGTGGAGGATCTGCTCGAGGCTGTGCTGGAAGCACAGAGCATTCTGATCTCCGCTTCGGATGACGCTGAGGCGGTGGAGAATGCCCTGGCCTTGCTTGGGGAGGCCGCCCAGGTGGACAGCGCACACGTCTACCAGAATCATCTTGGGTATGTGAAGGATCGGCGCATCGCAGCCGAGCGCTTTTTTTGGGACCGGGACGTCCGGCTCGGCAGCTTCATGTATTCCAATGATGAGTGGCTGGATTACGATAATTTTTACCCGGACAGCTATGAGGATCTGGAGGCGCTGAAGATCCTCGATCTCAAGGTGGATGATCTGCCGGAAGAGATGCGCCCTTTTTTCCGGCGTCAGGGCGTGGGATCCATGCTGCTCATTCCGATCGAGGTGGAACGGCAATTCTGGGGATTTCTCGGCATGGTGACGCGGGGCCATTCACGCCAGTGGAAGGCGCGGGAGCTGAATGTGCTGATGGTGGCGGCCAAAAGCATCGGCCAGTGTATGACCCGGATAATCGTGGAGCAGAACCTGAAGCTCTACCGGGAGATTATCTACACGATGCACGATGGGTTGGCTCTGATGGATAAATCCGGGTGTTACCTTGAGCAGAATCAGAGCCGGGAGCAGCTTCTTGGATATGCCATCCAGGAAGTGCAGGGCCAGACACCCATGTTCAACTATGGGGAAGACGTGGCGCACGATATGTTTGTGCAGCTCCTGGATAAGGGGCTTTACACCACGGAAGTAGAAACCACGCGTAAGAACGGTCAGCGCATCATCGTGCACCTGAGTGTTTTTCCGGTAAATGACGAGTATGGCGAACCGATCTGCTACCTGGAGGTTTGCCGGGATATCACTCAGCGCAAACGTCAGGAGCATGCCCTGATTGAAGCAAAGATGCTGGCGGAGGAAGCCAACCGGGCAAAAAGCGAGTTTCTCGCCAACATGAGTCACGAAATCCGCACCCCAATGAATGGCGTGGTGGGCATGTCTAGACTCCTCCTGGAAACTGAGCTGGATGAACAACAGCGGGATTACACCATGACCCTGCGCACGAGCAGTGAGCAGCTCATGCAGATCATCAGCGACATCCTGGATTTTTCAAAAATTGAGGCGGGCAAGATGAAACTGGAGGTTGCTCCCTTTAATCTGCACCAGTTGGTGGAAGAAGCGGTTGAGTTGTTTACCGGGCAGGCCAAGGAAAAAGGCCTGGAACTTACCTGCTACCTGGATCTTGAGGTGCCGGAATTTGTGATCGGAGACGCTCTGCGCCTCAGTCAGGTGGTAAATAATCTGGTGAATAATGCGCTGAAATTCACGCGCAACGGCTTTACGCATCTTGAGCTGAGCCTGGCCCCCGCGGATCTGCAGAATCCTTTTGAGGAAGATCCTGAGGTCAGCCTGTTCAACCGGCAGCCGGCGGATCACTCCATTTCTCCCAGTCACCGAACGCAGATCATGCTGCGGGTTTCTGACAGCGGTCCGGGCATTTCCCAGACACGGCTGCGCGCCATGTTTGATCCATTCACCCAGGCAGACAGTTCAACGACCCGGCGTTTTGGCGGGACGGGCCTGGGACTATCCATTTCCCGGTTGATCTGTGAGATGATGGCGGGCGCGATCTGGGCGGAAAGCGAGGAAGGAAGCGGCAGCACGTTTATTGTGACCGTACCCCTGGAGCGCGATGAGGAGCAAAAGCCGAGCACCTACACGTATAAGGCACCACCCGCGCTGGAGGGCCGGTCGTTGCGTATCGTGGAGCGGGGCACCCATAATCGCCAAATGCTTTCCGCCTACGGAGCGCACTGGGGCATGAAAGTTTTGGCGCCCGCCTCCACGCCGAAGGAACTGGCTGATCTTCTGGAGCGAGAAAATCCCGGGGACATCATGCTGGTTGATTTGGGTCTGCTCGAAACGGTCAATGTCCAACCGGAGGATCTGCAGGCGCATCTGCATGAGAGTGAGACAGCGACAATTTTTACCGTTCCCATTGGGCAACGCGTCAATTTAAGAAGGCAACCGGACTCGCCGTCGCCGGGGCTCTTACAGAAACCGATCACGGCGACGATGCTCTTTAATTGCCTGGTAGATTCAGCCAGTCCGCTCAGCCCGCCGGCCATTGGTTCACCCCGTGAAAACCGGGAAAAAGTGACGGATTCCTTCAAGGCCCTTGCCGGAGGAGAAACCAAACGGCAATTACGGATTCTGGTGGTGGAAGATAATCTGATCAATCAGAAGGTGATTGTGGAATATCTTTCGAAATTAGGCTATCGCCCAACGGTGGTGGACAATGGTTATGATGCTGTCCGAAAGACAGAGGAGAGCGATTTTGACCTGATCTTTATGGATGTGCAGATGCCGCAGCTGGACGGGTTGAAAACCACGCGCATGATCCGGGCGCATCTCACCGCCGCGGAACGGAAACGTCCGGTCATCATCGCCCTGACCGCGCGTGCGATGAAGGGTGACCGTGAAGAATGTCTCGCCGCCGGGATGGACGATTACATTCCCAAACCGGTGGAGATCTCCAAGCTAAAGGAGATTTTCCTCAAGCAGCATTTCAAGTGATGACCCAGGGTCTGGCTTGGGGCCAGTCGCCTCACCTCGGTTAGTTATTTGTGCTTGGCGCGCTTGAAGACCGCTTCACCGGACATAGCGCCCCGGTCGTCATTGTCATCACTGTTGTAGAAAATCTTGCTTCCTTTGATGCGGAACTCGCCGAAGCCTTCGATCTTTATTTCTTCTCCATCAACGTCATATTTGGCCTTGGATTCACCGCTGATGATCCGGATGTAAACGTCCTCGTCTGGCTGGAAATCCAGCTCAATATGTTTGGCGAATTCCTTGATTGGCTCGACTTTTTTCACGACGAAATCGCCTTCGATATCGTCATTTTTTACGGCCTTTTTGCTGCAGGCGGACAGAGAAAATAGAAGGGCCGCCGCGAGGAATGCGACGGTTGTCTGAAGAACAAAAGTTTTGCGGGATTTCATCAGGCAGAAAAGTAATGTTCGATTTAATTTAACGAAAGATTGGTGGTGATTTAAGTTAAGCGAAAGTCATGCTCAGTCACGCTTCATCGTAACTTTGAACATGCCATCGTGGTAAAAGATGAGATTGGAGCCGTCAGCGCGCAGAATGTGTCTGCCGTCTCCAATAATCACGCGGTCACCATCCACTTTATAGGTGGACTCGGTGTAGTTCTCCGTCCCGAGCTTGTATTTCACTTTGCCCTCACCATCAAATTTGAAGACGATGTCGTCCTTCATATCTTTTCCCGCTTTGATTTTTGAAAGCCGGAAAAGCCCATCGATATCGCCGTCTTTGGCGACTTTTTTGCCGCAACCCGCCAGGGTCAGCGCGCTTATACTCAAGGTCACCGCCAGCAACGCGGTGGTGGACAGGCGCAAAAGGTTTTTCATACGGCGCTTTAGGTGACCCAGTCCGCGGATGCGTTCAAGATGAATCAGCGGTCGAGCAGAACAAACATCAGCTCCGCTTCACTGACCACTTCCTCACCCACCTCACAGCGTGCGATGGCCTGGGCCATGTTCCGCCGTGTCTTGGTGAGCTCACCCGTGATGAAAAGGGTATCACCGGGCAGGACGGGTTTGCGGAACTTCACCTTATCCGCACTCATAAAGTAACCGATCTTGCCGGCATTTTCCGGGTTGCGCAGGAGAATGATGCTCGCGACCTGCGCCATTGCTTCCACCTGCAGGACACCTGGCATGACCGGGTGACCGGGAAAGTGGCCCTCAAAGAATGGCTCATTGAAGGTGACCGCCTTTACCGCGGTGCAGCGGGTGTCACCCTCAAAACCGACCACGCGGTCCACGAGCAGGAAGGGGAAACGGTGGGGCAGGATCTTCATGACCTCCACCACATCCAGGACCGCTTCACCTTTAGGGATGCGCACCGGCGGAACCATTGTGCGCATTTCACTGTAAAACTTGTTCAGGGCCGCGGTGAATTTGGCATTGGATTCATGGCCGGGTTTGACCGCGATGATATGTCCTCGCAGGTGCCGCCCGAGCAGCGCGACATCGCCGATGATGTCGAGGATCTTGTGCCGCACAAACTCATCCGGGAAGCGCAGGGATTCCTTGCTCATGATGGAATCCCCTTTGATGACCACCGCATTTTCCAGGCTGCCACCCTTGATCAGGCCTTTATCGAGCAAGGGCTGGACATCCTCATAATAGACGAAGGTGCGCGCCCGGGCGATTTCTTCGCGGTAGGTCTGGGGAGTCATTTCCAGGCTGAGGAACTGGCAAAAGCGACCGTCTTTGCCGACCTGCGTGCAGGAGATGCGCAACTTTTCATCCGGCACCACGGTGATGAGTGAGCCGCTCTCCGTCTCCACGTGAAGTTTTTCCGGGATTTCAAAGAGCCGGCTGAGTTCGTCCTGTTTCTGGATACCGGCTTTATCGATCAGCTCAACGTAGGGCTGCGCACTGCCATCGGCGATGGGCGCTTCATTGGCGTCCATTTCAATGAGTGCGTTGTCCACGCCAAGGCCATAGAGGGCGGAGATGCAGTGCTCCACGGTGGAGACCTTGGCATTGCCCTCGCCGATGGTCGTGGCCCGCTCGGTATCCCGGAGGTTGGCGATGGTCGCTTCGATCACCGGTTCATCGGGCAGATCCGTCCGCTTGAAGCGGATGCCATGATTCGGCGGAGCGGGCTTCAGGGTGAGTGAGACCGTCTCACCGGTATGCAGGGAAGTCCCAGTGAGAGTTGCGGCTGAGGCAAGGGTATGTTGGTATTGGCCGTTCTCCACAGCGCGGGTATTGTTCATGCGTGGGCGGTGTGTAGCACAAGGTAAACGCAGCGGCAAGGGGGCTGCTCGCCTTGGCTGGGTTTCCAGCCCAGCTCAAAATACGGATGTTTGTCGATCAAATTAAAATTCACGCCCATGCCGGGCGAGGCGGAGATGGCTGCATGAGCTTCCGGCGGGAGAAATTTGTCCCGAAAGGCGGCCCGGATGGAGGAGATGGCGGCAAGGGAGGGGACATTATTCTACGTGTCGATCCTCACCTGGATAACCTCACGGAATTTTTCTATCAGCCCCACCTGCGGGCGAAAAAAGGAACTCATGGGCAGGGCAAGAAGAAGCACGGGCGGGGAGGAAAGGATACCATCGCCCGGGTGCCTCCCGGGACTCTCGTCTACCTGCCTGCGGGCGCGGACGACCCGCGCGAGACCCGGCCGAGGTCCCTCCAGGAAGAGGGCTATGAACTGATGGATTCCCCGGACGAGGACGGCGCAGATAACGAAGATCTCACCCCGCCGGACATCGGCCCGCTGGTGATTGAGTCAGAGGAAGACTGGCCGGATGACGACGAAGAAGAAGCCGGGCATGAGGAGTCCCGGACCAAGGAACCCGGCGAACTTGCGATCGTGCCTGCGGACATGGAGGGAGCGCGGCTGCTGGCTGATTTGACGGAGCCAGGTCAGGAATACATCCTCTGCCGGGGCGGCCGAGGCGGGAGAGGAAACGTCCACTTCAAGAGCAGCGTGAACCGGGCGCCACGCCGTTTTGAGCGCGGGGGCGAAGGTGAGGCCGGACATTTTATCCTGGAGATGCGCCAGATCGCGGATGCCGGTCTGGTAGGCTATCCAAACGCCGGCAAAAGCACCCTGATCAGTAAACTTTCCGCGGCCCAGCCAAAGATCGCGGCCTATCCTTTTACCACCCTGCGGCCGGTGATCGGCGTGGTCTCTGATCCAGATGATCCCTACCGCAAGGCCACGATTGCGGATATTCCCGGACTGATCGAGGGCGCTCATGAGAACATCGGGCTGGGACATGATTTCCTGAGGCACATCATGCGTTGCGGCGTGCTTGTCCACGTCGTGGATATTTCCGGCTTTGAAGCACGCAACCCTTTGGAAGACCTCGCGCAGGTTCGCCGGGAGTTGGATCTCTACAATCCCACGCTTAGCGAGAAACCCTGGTTTATTGCCGCGAACAAGATGGATCTGCCAGGTGCGGAGGAAAACCTCTCCGCGATGCAGTCACGCTATGGGCGAGTCGAAATCATTCCGATCACCGCGATGGAGGGAAAAGGGGTGGACGCGATCATCCGGGCTGTGTTTGAAAGACTGGATCGACCAAGCCAACCGTGCGCAGACCGACCATGAACCCTGAATTGGCAGAGATTACCCTCAGTCCGACCGATACCGGTGCCAATCCGGGCGGGACCGGCGGTCGGAGCCATCCGGTTGTCGCCTCCTACTGCACGACATTTCTGAAGCCAGAGATGCGTCATATCTACCGGCAGGTGACGAGCCTGAGGCGTTTCCGCACCTTTGTCATCTGCCGCCATCGGCAGGGAGCGGAGCAGTATCCCTTCAAGGACCTCACCATTCTGCAAAAGCCGCGGAAGAATTTTCTCAGTCGCTTCTGGCTGAAATATATTCGCCGTCAGCCACCGATCATTTACCGGGGCGAAATGAAGCAGCTTCTCGATGCGCTGCAGGCGGGAGGGGCGGATCTCATGCACATTTACTTTGGTCATACCGGGGTGCATCTGCTGCCCTTCATCAAGCTGTGGGACCGGCCTGCGATTGTCAGTTTTCACGGGGCAGACATTATGACCCGCGAACATCAGCCTGGCTATGAGGATAGTCTACGTGAACTGGTGCAAACGGTTCCTCTCGTCCTGGCGCGGTCCCGATCCTTGCAGGACCGGCTTATGGAGTTGGGTTGCCCGAAAGATAAATTGCGCCTGAACCGCACGGGTATTCCGCTCGACCATTTTCCCAGGGTGGACCGTCAACCTCCGCCAGATGGCGCCTGGCAGATCGTGCAGGCCTGCCGGCTAATCGCGAAGAAAGGCATCCCCACCGCCTTGCGTGCCTTTGCCCAGTTTCGCGACCGTTTTCCAAGGGCACGATTCATCATTGCCGGGGAGGGACCGATGGAGGAACAGATTCGCGGGCAGATTGCCGAAATGGGTCTTCAGGGGTCGGTGGAATTACGAGGATTTCTTGATCAGGAGAATCTGTATAAACTTTTTGCGGACTCGCACCTTTTCCTGCACCCCAGCGAAATGACTCAAGACGCGAATCAGGAAGGCGTGCCCAACTCCATGCTGGAAGCGATGTCCACGGGCATGCCGGTGGTTGCGACCCTGCATGGCGGGATTCCTGAAGCGGTGGAAAACCGCCGCACCGGATTGCTGCGAGCGGAGCGCGATGCCGATGGGTTGGCCGAAGCGCTCTTTTCCCTGGCGGATGATCCTGACCGCTGGCAGTCCATGGGGAAGGCGGCATCGGCGTCAATCAGTGAAAACTTTGAGCACCGGCGGCAGGTGGAAAAACTGGAGGAGTGCTATGCCGAAGCGCTTCTGCGTCACACCGTACGACAGCGCAAAGAAGAGCGGGTGAGCCGCTAAGTCATGATTGTTGATGAATGAAGAACCGCAGCCTGTCGTGGCCAGTGTTATTGGCACTTATCTGAAGCCGGAAATGCAGAGTGTTTACCGGCAGATCACCGGGCTGAAACGGTTTCGGACGATTGTCCTCACAGAAAATCTGCAGCGACCGGAGAATTTTCCGTTTCCGGATGTTATCAAAATGAAAAAGCGCAGTTTCCGGCCGCGAGGAAATTTTATCTGGCGCTTTTACTGGAAACACATGCGCAAGATCTGGCCGCCGCCCGGGTACATTCCGCCGGAAGCACCGGAGGATTTTCCCTTCTGCGATATTATTCCGCTCCTGAAGGGGCATGAAGCACGGCTTCTGCATATATACTACGGCCACAAGGCAGCGAAATTCTTGCCGCTTATCCGCAGTAAATGGCGTGGACCAATGATTGTCTCCTTTCACGGCGTGGATCTGGCGCTGGACCGGCACCGTGAGAATTACCGGGAGCGTCTCACTGAATTATTTGACTATGCCAGATTGATTCTCGCGCGCAGCGATTCTTTGCTGGATCTCCTGCGGGACCTGGGGTGCCCGGAGGAAAAATTGCGTCTCAACCGCACCCCCGTGCCGCTGGCTCATCTGGTGTTTAGCGTGCGCCAGCCGCCAGAGGACGGGCGCTGGGTATTTTGCCAGGCCTGCCGGTTAATCGAGAAAAAAGGATTACTCACCGCTCTTGCCGCCGTCGAAAAAGTTCGCGAAAAATATCCGCTGGTGAAATTTGTCATCGCCGGAACGGGGCCTCAGGAAGAGAAGTTACGGTTGGCCGTGGCGGAAAAAAATTTGGGCGGGGCGGTTGAACTCGCGGGTTGGTGTGATCAGCCAAAGTTACGCGAATTGTTTTCGCGCGCTCATGTTTTCATGCACCCCAGTGAGACAACGAAGGATAATGATCAGGAAGGCGTGCCGAATTCCATGCTGGAAGCGATGGCCACCGGTCTTCCCGTCGTGGCGACTTGGCACGGCGGCATTCCTGAAGCGATGGATCATGAAAGGGACGGATTGCTTGTACCGGAACGCTCCCCGGATGCACTCGCCTCGGCTCTCCTGCGCATGATCGAATCGCCGGGATTGCTCTCGCAATGCAGTAAACAGGCGCGAGCTACCGTGGAAGACCGGTATGGGGCGGATAAACAGATCGCCCGCCTGGAAGATTGCTACGCGGAGGCAATGGAAAACTAAGTCCGTTCCCGGTGCGGAAAGAAATCGTGCATCGCGGCCAGATCAATCCGGCCGGAGAGGTCGGCTTCGATCTGCGCGTTGGCTTCCACTTCACCCGCCGTTCGCATGCCGACGAGGACAACGTCAAGTTCTGGGTTTGAGAACTGAAACTGCAGGAGCGCGGGGGTGTAATCGAAGTCGTCATCCGGGCGGATAGTTTTTATCCAGCGCTGAAAAATACCTGAGGTCACAGAGCGCATACTGACTGTGCCCATATTTTGTTCGCGCGCGCGGAAAAGGGTTCCGCCCTGCCAACGAATATAATAGGGATGCTGAAAAAGGAGATTGTAGTTGAGCTGAATCACGTCAAAAAACCCGCTGGTGATGAGCGTTTCCACCGCGCCATTTTCAACCTCATTAGAAAAACCCAGACAGCGGATCAGTCCTTCCTCGCGAAGTTTCTGCATCTGTTCAAGATAACCGCCGGGGGCCAGAAAGGCTTGAACCTGATCTGGGTGGTAAATGGCGCCGTGCATCTGGAGTAGATCAACCGAGTCACGGCGTAGATTTTTCAGGCTGCCTTCGAGGGATCGCGCGACCTCGGTCTCCGTGTTAAAAGCGGGAAATTTCGTTGCGAGAAAAATCTCACCGCGTGGCGAGCGACCCTCCGCTCCTTCGAGAGCTTCGCCGAAAATCTGTTCGCTCAAACCCTGGCCGTAACCAGGTGCGGTATCAAAGTAGGTCACTCCGAGGGTGAGGGCTCGATGAATTGCCGCAATAATTTCCTCGCGGGTTCGTCCCTCCTCCGGGTCAAAAACACCGAGATAATTCTTTAACCCGGCCGTGGCTCCGCCGAAACCCAGCCGGCTCACCTTCTGGTCTGTTTTGCCGAGGGCGCGATATTCCATAGCCCAAAAGGATTAGAGACGTTCTTCAATCCAGCCTGAAAGGAAATCAGCCATGGAAATTTCTTTTCCCGGCTGATTCACTTCCAGGTATTTATGAAGGATTTCCGCATGCGCCCGAGGCGATAACTTGATGCCATGCGGCGCAAAAGGAACGGCGTATCCAGGCTGGCGCTGTTCTTCAACCCAGGCGGGTTCGGCCCCTGCCTGATTCACTGGTGATGGAGGATCGAAAAATAGGCGCTGCGCATTGCCATGGACAAAGGCGTTGTTCTGTTCTTCGTTGATCTCCGGTAGCAACCGGCGAATCCAACCTGCCGCCTGCGGGATCTGCTCATCACGCCAATACAACACTGGGTATTCACTCCCCCACATAATTTTTTCCCAGCCGCAGATGGCGATCACTTCCTCAACCCAGGGCCGCAGGTCGTCATGAGGAAAAGGGCGCGTGGTGCCGGTCTTCCCGTGCCGGGAGAAAATCCCGAAAAACCGCGGATGTTCGAGGAGAGTTCGCATGAGGGTAAAATCTTCGACGGCATCACGGAGACAACCTGGTTTCAGAAAATGTGGTGCTGCGATTTTTCCACATGGATATTTTTCCAGCCATTCCAGCAAACGCTGAGTTGTGGCGGGTGTGTCATGGGGATTAATCGCGAATAGCCAGCAACCGGCCTCGCCCAACAAGCGGAGGGAATCCGTATTCGGTTTCAGTTCAAAGGGCATGAGGCGCATGCCGCTGATGCCGAAATTGATTTGCCAGCTGGTAAGCTCCGCCCGTTGTGATTCCGTTTCGCCGAATGGCACCCCAAAAAGACGCACATTTTCTCCTTTTGCCTTCCTTGCTTCTTCGAGACTTGCAAAGTCAGGTTGCGAAGGCGGCAAGACGATGTTCGCTTTGGCAAGCTGCCAGCGATCCATTTCACGCACCGCCTCTGCGCCTGTGCCAAAGCGTGGTCGCCCCGCGTGCATATAAGCGTCAATCATGGTCGCTACCTTCGTGTTACGCCTTCCATGGCTTTTTCCAGAATAATTAAATCGTAATCAATCAATTCAGGCAGGACAATCTCAATGGTGGATTGATCGATCGAAGTCCCCTCCAAATCTCGCCCGGTTGAAGCCTGATAAATTCTCCCTCGCCTGTGGACGGTGAGCCGCAGATGAAGATTTCTTACCGGGTTGAACTCGGTCAGGTAGCGGTGACGCCCCGTGGTATTGATCAGATGAACCACCAGATCATCGGCAGCGCTGCGCCGCAGGCTAATCCGCACATCAGGTGCGCCGTGCATCTCCAGACCGAGAGCGCCTCGCGCCGCCCAGCGCACCGCGTTGACAATGATTCGTTCGTTATCCGGATGCCCGGTTTTGGCGGCACAACGGCCGGCGTCAAAGGGCAAGAGGACGGTGCGCCCGCGGCCTTTATTTTCCCGGGCAATCATCATCGGCTCGCCGGGATCAGGCTCCAGGGTATAACTGATGCCTTCTGGAAAAAGGCGAAATGGTTCGGCCCGCCGCAAAGGAACATGAGTTAAATCATCTTTAAACTCTTCCACCGGATACCAGTGGCCGCCCGCTGCGAGAAGTGAGGTTTCAATTCCCTCCAGTAATTCAATTCCAGGATCAACGGAATTTTTATCGACCCGGAGATAGGCTTGGGCCAGCCCGCCCTGCTTTGATTCGGTGAATCGTTGGGCACTACCCTGATAATTGCAGCCGAAGAGAGCTTCCATTTCTTCCCGGCCCGGTCCATTGGCCGCGGGCAAGCCTGTCGCGACGACGCCGCCTTGAGAAGCCGAACCCGTTTGAAAAATCGTTTCACTCATTCCGGTCTGATTCAGACATGGAGCATGCGGGAGAATAAGGACCGAATACTGACTTCCATCCGCGACATTCGCGAGCATGCGCGTGCTGACGATGTCATAGGGAATATGCCAGCGATCGAGGATGTCTTCGATGGCATGAAATTCGCGCAGATAATACCGATAAAGGTCACCGGCTTCAGAAGCGGCGCGGGCGGAATTATGATCATAGATTAACGCGACGCGTGCTGCGGAATGGTCGCCATTGTAAAGATCAGCGTGCCTCGCCATGAAACCATAGAGTTCATCGATCGCTCGAAAGCCGCGATGATCTTGATGGTGTTGAGGTGCACCGGTGGTGAGATTGACCATGGGCGCGCCGCCGTTGGCCGCCACCTGTGCGAGATAGATCTTTTGCTCCGGCCAAGGGACGGCAACCCGGCGCCAGGGCCACGCGAGAAAATAAGAGGCCACGACCAGCGGGGGCTGAGTGGAGGCCTGCGTCACATAACGGGTCGTTTCGAGCGGTGTCGAGAAACGCTGCCAGGCCGGTTCGGCATCATCACCGGTTGGGAAAGTACGCGTCTGAATTTCCACCTGAGACAAGTCCTGCGCGACGATCAGATCTTCCAGGTCCATGCCTTCACCCAGATGCCAGACGGAGTTGCCAACAGTCGGCACGTCCGCCAGTTCATGCACCATATCCGTCAGATATCGGGCCGTTTCGAAAATGATTTCCTGACGCCACTTATCGTAGACTGGATCTTTTGGATCAGACGGCAGCCGGTCGACGCCGGTGTCCGCGAGAAAGCGCTCCACTGCGGCAGGGTTATAGTCAATGGCGGGCGGAAAGACATAACTTGCCCCGCCCCATTTCAGCCCATCCAGCTCGGCGCCGTAGCGCTCCTTCAGCTCGGTCACCAGTTCACGTCCACATTCGCGCCGGTAGTGGCCCAGTGCACAACTGGTGACAATCGTATCCGTTTTGTATTTCAGGGAACCATCGGCGTTTTGCGCACACCACTCCGGGTGCTGCCGAGCCACATCCTCCGGAATCTCGCCAAGATCGATCATCGGGATAGCAATCATCCCGGCGCGGTGCGCTGCCTCGATGATTTCACCACACAGATCCCGGCCCGGCGCGAGGTAGCGGCTGACCCGCTGCCAGGGAATCCGGGTCGGATAGGTGGTGACATAGCCGCCGGCAAAGAAGCTGAAGAGCGTAACATTCCAGCTTCGGTAAAGATCGATCATGACCTGGACATCAAAGTCCGCGCAGTCGATGTCACGGATGGTCATGTGCAGGCAGCGATGCCGCTGGTCGGCAGGAGCACGGCGGAAATGACGGACAGTCATGGGAGCGAGGCTAGCGGGTCGCTTGCCGAAAGGGGATCAGAAATGGGGCCGAAGCGTTAGGCGACCAAGCCCAGCGCAAGTTCATCCTCCGCCTCAGCGTCATCATCCAGAAAAAAGATGGTCAGATCATAGGTGGAGCCGGAGCTTTCCAGAGTGGGATGGCAATCGACAACCAGCCCGGTTTTTTCCAGCACTTTCTCGCAGGAGCCAAGGCCGAAAGGTTCTTCTGAGAACTTGCTGATGCCCACGGACAGAGCGGTGCCGACGGGGAGCTCACAATCGCTTTGCAGCTCAATGCCATGCGGCGATACGCTGACGGAGCCGGAGCAGACATGTTCCGATGAAAAAAACGGATCACTGCCCGTCCCGAAGGACCAGCCACCCGGAGAAAAATCGTCAAAGTCCGGGCTGCTAAAACTGTTTCCGGCAAAGGTCATAGGCACAGGGAGCCTGAGAAGGGGAGGCCGGGAAAAACCCGCGGTGGCCGTAGGGCCAGAAGGCCAACACAGCAAGGAAACCCCGTTTCGTGGGCTTGGCCAGTAAATTTAACCTAGGCCTTGGCAACCGTTGTCCTTTCCCGCTCCGACGGCCTCTCCGGCAAGATCTCCGGATCCATTTTTTCCTGCAGGATGCGTTGCGCCAGAATGCTGAGGTAGACCACTCCGGTGACCGTCAAGACGAGCCCGGCTCCCCAGATAAAGGGGTTCTTCAGACCGTCGAGGCTCATTTGCCCCAGACTTCCCAGGTAAGCATAGAGAAAAAGCCCGGGGATCTGGGCGGCGAGGACGCCCGATACCACCCGCCAAAAGCTCAGGCCGGTCGCGCCGTAGAGATAGTTCAGCAGGCTGCTGGGCGCGAGGGGACTTAACTGGGTGAGGAAAACGATTCGCCGCCCCTCCGCCGCGACGAGTGCATCCATGCGGGCGAAACGCGGGTGCCTCAGGAGAAAGCGCTCTACCCGCCGGCGCAGAAGGCGTCTTCCCAAAAGATAAGCCACGGCTGCCGCCGCCACATTTCCAAAAAGGACCAGCCCAAAGCCGGGAAACAATCCCCAGAGATAGCCTGCCGCTACCGCGAGAATGCCGCCCGGCAGGAGCAACAGATTGCAGAGGATGTAGGCGGCGGGAAAGATAACCCAGCCAAGCGGTCCAGCCTGGTCAACCCATCCATGAATGGCTTCGGCGGATTGGGTGAAGGAGAAAAACGCGACAGTGAGGATGGCGATCGCGACCATGGACAACAGTCCGCTGATTCCCGTGACAATAGGACGACGGCTTCGTCGTGTTACAGAGGCGGGGTCCTCTTTCACAGATCAGCGCTTCTGAAAATCAATTCAACCGGGGGGGCCACTTTAACTGGCGCCGTTCGTTCTGCTACCGGGTGCGCTTTCTACCTGCTGCAGTTGAGAGGAATCCTTCACGCCCAGGCTGCGATAGATGTTCAGGGTCGCCTTGCTCTTGTTCAGAGTATAGAAATGTATCCCCGCGACATCGTTTTCGATGAGGTCCATGACCTGCTCCGTCGCCCAGTGGACGCCCACCTCTGTGACCGCTTCATCGTCTTCGGCGCGCGCCAGACGCTTCAGCAATGGTGCGGGGAACCTTGAGCCCGCCGCTAGATCCGCCATGCGCACCATTCCCTTGGCGCTGGTGATCGGCATGATCCCGGCCACAATCGGCACATGAATGCCGATCAGGTCAGCACGCTCGCGAAAGTCGTAGAAATCCCGGTTATCGAAGAAGAGCTGGGTACAGATATAGTCCGCCCCGGCATCGACTTTTTCCTTAAGGTAATCCATCTCCTTGAGGCGATTTTGCGTGGCGGGATGGCCCTCTGGAAAACCGGCCACGCCGATTCCCATGTGCGGAAAATGTTGTTTGATAAAGCCAACGAGTTCCTTGGCGTAAGCGAAGCCCCCCGGCGTTTGCCGCCACTCTTCCTGCCCTTGAGGCGGGTCACCGCGTAGCGCCATGATATTGCGGATGCCGATCTCATCAAAGCTCTGAAGGATTTCGCGGGTTTCTTCCTTGGTGCTGCCAACCGTGGTCAGGTGAGCGATCACGGTGAGGTCCGTTTCCCGGACGATGCGCGCCGCGAGCTGGTGGGTGCGGTCACGGGTTGTTCCGCCGGCGCCGTAGGTCACACTGACGTTGGCGGCTTTCAGCGGCATCAGCTCCTTGATCGTTTGGAAAAGAGTTTCCCAGCCCTCCTCGTTCTTGGGAGGAAAAAACTCAAAACTGAAGCTGGGGCGCTGGGTGGCCAGGATGTCCCGGACATGGACCTGGCCGGTGTCTGAGGTGGTGGGTCTTTCAAGGGTTGCAGCTTCACTCATAACGTGGCTTAGCTTCGCAGAGCGTCACAGGCTGTAAAGGAGCTATTCTATGGACCGTCTCTCGCAACGCCCCGTCCCGAACCTGCGCTTGGCTTGGCAGGCCCCCAATTCATGGGCCTTGACGGCGTTGTTCAACCTGTTGCTTGCCTTGCCCTCCGCTGCCCGGGAAGAGGGGAACAACACCAACCCAGCCCAGGAGAACCCGGTCACCCACACGGCGGTTGATGATTTCGCGACGAATCCTACCCTGGCCCCGCTGCGGGAGGAAACCGATACCCCGCTTCCCAGTTTGCCGCGGCCTCCGGAAACGCTTTCAGAAGACCGGGAGGCGGTGCGCCGGGCAATCGAGGAGGCTTTTGAGGAAGCTCGCGAGAAGCCAAATGATGCAGCCGCGGTGGGTGATTATGGCGAGGTGTTCCATGCCAACGGATACTACCGGGAAGCTGTCCAGTGTTACTTCCGGGCCGCCGGTCTGGAGCCGTCGTCTTTCCGCTGGAACTATCTCCTTGGGCTGGCCTGCTTTGAAGGGCAAAGGCCTAAATCCGCGGCTGCGCCCATGCTCCGGGCCGCCGAACTGGACCGGGACTGGGCGCCGGCCTGGTATTATCTCGGCGAAGCGCTGCTGGCGAGGGAGAATCCGGAGGCAGCGGCGCGTGCCTACCAGCGGGCGATTGAGGCCAGCGCATTTTATGATACCACCATGCTGAGCTGGCCGGAGCCTTCCAGCCGATCGGTTTCTCTCAGTGCTTATGCCGCGGCACGGCTGGGCCGGCTTTTGGCGGCTGAGGGGAAGACGGACGAGGCGGTCGAGCTGATCGCTCAGCATTTGGAGCGCTACCAGTATTTCCGGCCATTGCATGAATCTCTCGCGCGCATCTATCTTTTCGAAGGTAAGAATGATCTGGCGCGCATTGCCCTTGCGGCGGCCGGTGATCTGCCACGCGAGCCAGTCCCGGCTGATTCTTTCCGGGATGAGATCCTGCTGCGCTCATCAAGTGTCGAAGTGCTCATCCGCGAAATCAACCGGGTGAAGCTCACGGGAAACGTGGAATGGGTCAAGGTGCTCGCCCGGCGGGCCGTGGAGACTGATCCCGGCCATCCGGTGGCCGCGGTTCAATTGGGCCTGGTTCTGCTGGGGGACGAAAAAGTCGAGACCGCCCTCAAGCTTCTCCACACGTATCGCCGTAGCGCTCTGGCCGAGCCAATCGTTTTGGAAAAGGTCGGGCGAAAACTGGTCGAACACGGGTTCAATCAGGAAGCGATCCTCTTCCTCAGCGATGCTGTCCGTTCCCGCCCGGACTCGGCTCACGGTCACTATCATTTGGGCCTGGCCCTACGCGAGAACGGTAATAGCCAGGACTCCGTGGATCATATGGCCGAGGCGGTGCAGTTGAGTCCGGAGGATCTTGATATCCGCTTCGAATATGCGATCACCCTTTTCCTCGCGGAACGGTTTGAAGAAGCTCGGCACCAGTTCGAGTTTGTTCTGGAAGAAGATCCAGGGGCAGCCCTCGCGGCTTTTTATCTGGGGGATATCATGGTCCTGACTCAGGATAAATCCAAGGCGGAAGACTACTACCGCCAGACCCTCGAGTTAAATCCGGACCTCTACGCTGCCCAGAAACGCCTCAATGCCCTCGCCAACGTCGATGCCCGGTCCGAAGCGCAAATGAAAAAGGTGGTTCAGGAAAAGACCCCCCGCCGGCTCCGGCGACATGGGGGCGGAGGAGTAAGGCGGGACCGGGTGGATGGCTCCTGAAAGGTTCCCAGTCAATAGACGTGTCCGCCCGGGAAGCGAAGATCAGCATCTTCACGGACCTCGCGCATCCAGTGATAAAAGAACTGATTAACGACACTGCTTTCAGCACTGGCCCTGAGAAAGGAGGCAATATCCTGCTCCTCGGCGGGAGCGCGCCTTTCGATATAGACCATGAGGGCGTCACCCTGAGCCAGGGGGGCGGGCTCGCTGACCCGATGGACCCGGGTGCTGTTCACCAGCTCCGGGAGCACGCCGCGCAAGGCGGGATCCACTCCGGTCATTTGCTGTGGGAGAGGTGCGAAAGCGGGTAGCCACTCGATCTCTGGCTGATAGTCCAGTTCTTCAACGACCGGTTCCAACCGCGGATCTTCTTTCCCAGCCAGTTTTTCATTCAGTGCTTCGGAGATTTCCTCTGCCTTTTCCAGAGCCATCTCAGTGGCCAGCTTTTCCCGAAGCTGCACTTCGACTTCCTGGCGAACTTCATCCAATTCCTTCGGGCCAGGTTCTCTTGATTCAACCAGCTCTGCCAGAATAACGCGCCCGTCGGTCGTCTTCAGCGGGTCACTGAACTGAGAACCGTCCAAGTTAAGCCGGGGTAAGAGAGTCGCTGCTTCCGTCGCAAAAACGATCGGCTCCGGCATTTCTTCGATGATGAAGAACTCCGTCTGCTGCAGCTCGAGGCTTTCCTGCTCCGCGAGTTGCTTCATTGTCAGTGAGCCATCATAGAGGCCCAGCACAAAATCCTCGGCCTCCGTCCGAGTTACCGCAGTTGTTTCTGTTTCTTCGCTGGTATCCTCAACGGGCGCCGGAGCGTCCTCATCCGGCTTTAGGTCAAAGACCAGATAAATCAACTTATACCGCCGGTCGGTCATGAATTGGGTTTCCAGATTCTCTTCGTAGAACCGGTTGATCTGCTCTTCCGTCATTTGGACATCATCTTCAAAATCCTCACGCTTGACCGTGAGCGTTTTTACACTGACGCGCTGTTGAGCGGAGAAATAGATGTCCGTGACTTGCTCATCAACCACCACGGCACCGGCCTTCCACTGTTGGTTGAGCATGCGAAAAGAAAGGAAATCGCGCAGAAAATCTTCAAAGTCCCGGATGGACATGCCCAGTTGGGGAAGGCTGTTTTCCAGATTGCTCCGAGCAGCAGGAAAGCTTTGACCGGTGGCGGGATCGAAGAAAAGCTGGCGATAAACCTCCTGGATCTGGCCAATCGTTGGCTTCAGACCCAGGCGTTCCGTTTCTTTGCGAAGCAGATAGAGATTCAGAGCAAACGTGCGCTGGGCGAGATCCGGCTGGCCCTGCGGTGGCACACTGAGCAAGCTGATGAGGTATTCCTGAATCTCACGGGCTAACTGGCGATTTGGGATAAAGCCGGAAACCTGTTGCCGTGGCGGGACAAGAGTGAAGCCGAGATCAAAGAAACGTTCCAGGTTTAGAAGGTCTTCCGTCCGCAGAGATTTACCGTCCACCTTGACTTCCACCCGGTTGGTTGCCTGTGTCCGGCCCGGTTCCCATGGGACGCCGAAGACACCAAAGGCCAGGAAAATGATGACCAGCGCGGTGATCAGGAGCCACTGAAGATGGCGTTGAATCCAGGTAAACATAAGTCAGCTAAGGGAAAAGTCAGGTGTGGGGCGATCTGGAGGAGACGAGATAAGTGACCAAATTCAGGCGGGTGCGAAAGGCGAAAACTCAGCAGGGAGCGGATTTCGGTTGTCCGTCTCTTCAGGTCATGCTTTGAATCCACTCCTAAACCGAATCAGCGCGATGAGAGTTAGCTTTCCCCCTTTGGTCTCTCAACTCATTTTTATCACCGTCATGGTGACCGGCTTGGCCAGCCTAACGCTGGCCCAGCAGCCTGCCGTTCTCGAACGCAGCAATGGACAGCGCCTGAGCGGTGAAGTCGTTCGCGTCAGGGACGGAGCCGCTGTTTTCCGCGATCAGAATGGCGCCACCTTCAACATCCGTCTGGACGATATCGCCCGGTTCCGCATGGCACCGCCGGAAGAATTCGAGGAAGCGGAGGAACTTTATGACGAGGGAGATTTTACCCTCGCGGCTGGCAAATACCTGGCCGTTTATCAACGCTACAATGGCCTGCCGGCTCGCTGGATGGCCGCCACGCTGGTGCGTCTGGCCACGATTCACATTCAGGAAGAAGAATGGGACGATGCGAAGAAGATCAGTGAGGACTACAAAAACTACTACAGTGAGCGCGCCGACGCGCTGGCGTATGATCAGCTCATTAATGCCATGATTCTGGTCGGACAGGAGAAGCTGGACGAAGCCCGGGCCGTCCTGGATGAACTCGGCGAGGTGGCGGCGGAGAAGCCACACTTCGACGAACGCGAAGGGGCCTTTCATGCCCAGCTCAGCATCGCCCAGGCAAGAATCGCGGAGGAAGAGGGAAATCTTTCCAAGGCGCTTGAAAACTATCTGAAAGTCGTCACCATCTACTACCATGACGAGACGCTCCTGACGCAGGCCAAGCGGGCCGCCGACCAGCTTCTGGCGAATAATGAGAAGTTGACGGTGCCGTGATTCCCCGGCTAACGATTCGGGAGTGTCATCCCACGACCCGGCGGCAGGTCATTGGTGGTGGCTCATGCATCCTCCGGTTTGATTGACTGCCCATTTTAAATAAGAGCTAATTTATCTATCATCTATGTTCACCATCAGTTCCCCCAAGCTTGCTTCGGTTAACAGGTCAACTTCGAAGCCTTCCATGAGCGCATGCGCCGGGCGTCTGTCCCGTTTTCTGCCCCTGTTCACCCTGCTCTTCGTCCTCGCATTGCCCCAGGCTGGCCTTGCGGCAGGAGGCGGGGGAGGGGACAGCGTGATTGAAATCATCCTCAGTGGTGGGCCGCTCATCATTACGGTGTGGATCGCCATTATCCTTACGAGTATCACCATGGTCACCTTCGTGATCATGAACTACATTGATCTGCGCAAGGGCAAGCTGGCTCCGCGTCCGCTCGTTGAGACCCTCCAGGCGAGCATGAATGATGGGAACTACCAGGAAGCCTGGGAGATCTGCGAAGCTAACCCGTGTTACCTTTCCAACGTTCTCAAGTCCGGTCTTGAGCGCCTGGGTCGCGGCAAAGACATCGCGGAGAACGCGATTCTGGCGTCCGCTGCCTACGAGTCGCAGCGCCTGAAATCTCGCAATGCTTACCTCTCCGTTATTGGGGTTATTTCGCCGATGATCGGTCTACTGGGGACAGTCATTGGGATGATGGGTGCGTTTGCTACCCTGGGTGAAGCGGGCGCGGATCCGCGGGCACTTTCCCAGTCCATCAGTGAGGTGCTTCTGGCCACGGCCTCCGGTCTCTTCATCGCGATTCCGGCATTCATTTTTTATTATGTGTTCCGGAACATGGCCCAGGACGCGATCGTGTTTGCGGATGACATCATCAACACTCTGACGGAGGATATTCCCTTCAGCGAGCTGGAAGGAGTGCGGGTCGGGCCGGATGAAGTCGTTCCGGTTGAAGAAACGGCGGCTGAGTAAGACGGTGATCGTGAGCTCCTAACCTCCCCTTCCATGCAAAGAGCCCAAACTGCCAAAGAAAAGCGCAAAGGCCTCCGCACGATGGCGGAGGAGGAGCCGGAGTTTCAGATTGCTCCGATGATCGACGTCCTGCTCGTGCTGCTGGTTTTCTTCATGTCCATCAGCACCACAGAGATCCTTCAGACCGTAGAAGGCATCGAGTTGCCGATTGCGGAAGATGCCCTGCAACCGCCGGAGAACCGGCCCAAGCAACAGGTCATTAATGTGAAGTGGGAGGGGGACCCGCCAAGTGGCGTGATTCTCCTGGGTGGTTTGGAAACACGATGGATCGAAGATCCCGAGGATATTGAGTCGATCCTTTCCGAGCGATTTCAGGCACACAAGGACGCCGGTGGCCTCCCGGAAGAGTTTCAGGTGCTGATCCGTGCGGACAGGGTGGTGCAATATGACTATATCCGCAAAATCATGGTCGCGGCCAGTTCAGCAGGCATTCAAAAGGTAACCTTCTCTGTCGTGGATAAGGAAGGGACCAGTTTCTAGAGGCAACCTCGTCCAGAAAACAAAGGAGTCAGACAATGGCAAATATCAGTCAGGGAGATGGTGACATTGGCTTCCAGATCGCGCCGATGGTGGACGTGGTCTTCGTGCTCGTGCTTTTCTTCATGGCCTCAGCCGGGATGCAGCAGACAGAAAACTTTTTGCCCGTAAACGTACCGGCCAAAGCGGAAGGCGGAAGTGACGCCGCCCCAACGCCTCATTTTGTGGAAATCACCCCCGCCGGTGCGGTCGTCATCAACGACCAGCAAGTAGCCCAGCCAGGCGACGTTGAGATGCCCGGCGTTGTTCAGAAACTGAAGGAAATCATGGCGACCTCCAACTCCGAGGACGTGATCATTATTCGGCCGGCGGATGATACCATCCACGACCGGGTGGTGGATGTGCTCAACGCGGCAGCAGAGGCGGAGGTAAAGAATCTGACCTTCAGTTAAGCAATCCTTATCCTGGCCTTGAGTTGAGCCAGTTTTTGCTGGCCAAAGAAGGCTTTGAGGGAAAGGATGGATTCCGTCGGTAACCATGGAAGGAATCCTCACGCGTTCATTCACGGCGCAGTCGGTGTTGGCAGAGATGCCAATGTACCGCACCGCCTTGTTCGAAGAAGATAAGGGTGAAAAGCTCGCGGCGGCCTTCAAGTCTGACCCGGGATTGCCCGGGGTCATCATCCGGCGAGGTCAGGACACCGGGATGCCGATTGATGCGGGCGAGGAATGCCTGTGTATTTCTCGCGGGCAATATCTGAAAACGGTGGCGCGTTATCTGGGGCCGGAGCTTTATCATCCCCGGCCCATCCGGGTCATGTTGGACGCAGTGGAGGCGCTGGAGCTTCCATTGCGGTTGCCGGACTCCTGCTCGGTGCAGGAAGCAGTGCGGCAATGTATCATCCGGCCCTCCGATAAGATCTATGAGCCTTTTCTCGTCGAACTGGAAGCGGGCGGCGAAACCACCATCGAGGGCAATCTGGCGCTGGCGGACTTCCAGGACCTGATCATGGCGGATTCTCAGGTCTCCACCCTGCGCAATCAGCAGATGGAGCAGATCCTGAGGACGGTGGATGAAGGGCTGATGCTTATTGGGCCGGATTATAGGATCGCCTCGGAGTATTCCAGAGCGGCGGCGGAAATCCTGGAGGCGAAAGAACTGACGGGAATCTATCTGCCTGAGCTGATCAGCAGCTTTACAGATGAGGCCACCGGCCAGCGCTCGGAAGATTACCTGAGGACACTCTACAATCCCAATGTGATTGAGAAGCTCATCACGAAAATTAATCCTCTCGATGAACTGAAGGCTACATTTACGCCCGCCGGAGAGCGATCGAAGGAGAAGATACTCCGCTTCAGTTTTCTGCGTGGCATGGAGGGGGGACAGATCCGCCGTGTTCTCGTGCAGGTCAATGATGTGACCCGGCAGGTGAAGCTGGCTCAGGAGCTGGAGGAGCAGGAGCAGCGGGCAAAAGAGCGCACGGAACTGGTCTTTCACCTTGTACGGACGGATCCGCGGGATCTCGGGGAGTTTCTTGATGCGCTTTCCCGGGAGCTGGAACAGGCCGCCTCACAGATCCAAATGGAAGGAACGGTTTCTTCTCTGGAAGATGTGCGGGATTCGCTTTACCGGATTTTTCACGGGCTGAAAGGTGAAGCCGGTCTGTTAAACCTGCCGCTGCACCAGCGGAGGCTGCATGAGTTTGAGGATGAACTGCAACTCCTGAAGGAAAAGCAGAGGCTCAGTCTGGAAGACATTTTCAGTCTGCAACCCTCTCTGGACCGGATGCAGCAACTGACAGACGAGAGCTTCGCGGTGATCGATCAGTTCCGGAAGCTCAGCCAAGTCAACGTGAGTGGGGACAACCGCAGTTACATGTTCGAGGCGATCGGCCGGATGGTCCATGAACTGGCGCAGAAACACGGCAAGAAAGCTGTCTTCTCCAGTCAATCCAGCGAGCAGGACATTCCTCAGGAATACCGGCGGCTCATGCGGGAAGCGATTATTCAACTGGCGCGCAACTCGATCGTCCATGGCATCGAAGATCCGCAGGAGCGCGCGAGGATTGGCAAGCCGGAGGAGGGCATGATCCAGTTTGCCGTTCGCATCCATGAACACGAAGGCCAGATTGAAATGGTTTTTCAGGATGACGGACGAGGCTTGGACATGAACAGGATCGCCGAGAAAGCCACTCGCCTCGGCCTCGGCTGGTCAACTCAGGAAGAATTACTAAATCTGCTCTTTCACTCCGGTTTTTCGACCGCGCAGGAAACAACGATGGAGGCTGGAAGAGGTGTCGGCCTGAATTTGATCCGGGAGCGGGTGACGGAGTATGGTGGGATCATTGTCCCTCACTCAGAGCCTGGCATCTTTTGTGCTTTTCAAATTGTCTTGCCACTGCAGCCCACTGAGTCCATCGATAGAGAAATTGGGACCGCTTCCAGTGATGTTGAAGCCGGGCCATTCCGTTCTCCAACTGCCTCATTGCAGCCCGCAGCAATCGCAACAGAATGAAACTCCTCATCGTAGATGACTCCCTCGTCGTGCGAAACGCGATCGAGCGGTGCGTCAGTTCCCATCACATTTCTGAAAGCTTCACCGCCTCCGACGGATCGGCGGCCATGGAACTATTCCATCAGCACGTTCCGGAACTGGTAACGATGGACCTGACCCTGCCCGGTTTGGATGGTCTTTCGTGCATCGCCTCCATGTGTGCGGAAAAGCCGGACACTTCCATTTTGGTCATTTCCGCTTTGAATAGCCACCAGACCGCGATGGAGGCGATCAATCGGGGAGCATGCGGTTTCCTGGTCAAACCCTTTACCGATGCGGAAGTCGAGGAGGCCCTCAATGATCTTGTGCAGCATGCTCTCTCCCGGCTGCCGAACAGCGGGAGCCACTCTGAGACGGGTGGAAGGAACGCGGCGTGATTTATTGACCTGCGCCGTGTAATCCTGGCTTGCTGCGCTCCTTAAATTCTATAATTTCCAGAATCTTTCCAGTTATTCAGTCCCTCTTCACCAGCTCTCTCGGCCCCATCCTGCTTCCATGGATTACGATCAATTCAAACTCTTCAAAAAGATCACCCTGGACTACTTCGATAAACTGGCGCCAAGCGGCGAATCTCCAGTGATGGAGGAGCCTTATCTTCAGTTTGGCGATCCGGTCATGCTGGACTTCACGAGTCTGGTAAATATCCAGGGTGAATACCGCGGGTGCATCTATCTTACCGCCCCATCCTCGATGATTGAAAAGATTCTGGAGATAAACGGTGAGCACGAATTCACGGACCGGACGAGGTATGATATGAGCCGGGAGCTATCCAATGTGCTGGCAGGAAATGCCAGCCACGCCTTCGGTGGGAATTGGGAGATCTCCGTTCCGCTTTCGCTGGAGCCTGAAGATCTCAACGGCCTGAATCTGCCAGCCTCGACCTTCATCATGCCGTTCACGTGGAGGGATCAGGAGGCTTACCTGGTGGTCGGTCTGGCTCATCCCGCCGCGGAAGTCTGAAATCTTTTTGCTGACGTTATTATTATCCTCCTGACTCCCCTGTGTTTCCAAGTTACTCTCGTCAACTGTGTCTGACTCCAATTCCACCGCTGCTGTGCGTGCGGGCTCTGTCTATGCCCTGCAAGATCGCATTCAAGCAATCTCTCCCGAGCTGAAGCTGAGGAACGCCTCCTGGGGTGTGCTCTTTGCCATCGATGGCCGGCGCACCGCGGGTCAGATTCGCGAGCAGCTAGGTTTCGCGGAGGATTTTTTCACGGCTGCCATCGAAGAACTGGAGCAAAAGGGGTTGATCAAAGAACAACCAGTTGACGCGCGCGAATTCGTCGCGAATCAGGCGCGTTCTGGCCAATCGGAATCTCGCAGCCTCGCCGAGTTTCTTTTCAGCGGAACCCTGCTCTCGAGCGCGACAGCTTCACCTGTGGGTGAACCCGTCTCCCGTGAGAAGTATCAGGCAGAAAGCGAACAGAAACCGGCCCCGGCATCTGCTCCCGCTCCGTTGACAGTCGGCCGGCCCTTCACTCCGCTGGGAGCGGATGGAAGCAACCATTCCGGATCTGGAAATATCCGGCCTGCCTTGACCCCATTACCGACGCCGACAAGACAGATCGCGGCCTCCGCTCAACCGGTTGCGATAGATGGCGCAGCCGCGGCCGTCACAGCGCAAACTTCGGCGGAGCGCCGGCTCAGCCTGCAGGGCGTAGTTGACTTCATTCTCAACCGCGCGGTCGATTCCAACGCCGGACAGCTGGATGTCTATAAGGTGTTCATCCGGATTAATACCCGCCTGCTTAAACGAAACGGAATCCACTCTCTTCGCTTTAAGGAAGACCGGATCATTACCGATCCAGAGCTGCAGCAGGCCATTCTCTCCAGCGTAAATCGCACCCTGGGTGTTTCCTGCCCGGAAAGCGTTTTTGTCTGATTGGGCGTGGCTGGCAACACACCACGGGCCGCCCTGGCATCGCAGCATTTGGCTATTCGCCATTCCGGGCTAAGATAATCTGAGTATGCCCGGAATCCCGTCCGAAGTCGTTGAGAAGGTCGTCGAGGCTAATGACATCGTTGAGGTGATCCAGGATTATCTCAGCCTTCAGCGGGCTGGAAATGAGTTCCGGGCGCTGTGCCCGTTTCACAATGAGCGGACCCCATCCTTTACGGTCAGCCCATCCAGCCAGCTCTATTATTGCTTTGGATGTCAGCGGGGCGGGACAGTGGTGCAGTTCGTCATGGAATACGAAAACATCGCGTTCCCGGCGGCCATCCGGAAACTGGCGGAACGGGCTGGTATCCCGATCCCGGAGGACGAGAGCAGCCCGCATGAGCGCCGGGATCAGGCTTTACGAGCCCGGCTTAAGGCTCTTCATACTGATGCCGCGGATTGGTATCACCGGAGGCTCCTGAGCCGGGAGACCGATGCCGAAGAGGCACGGAACTATCTGAAGAAGCGCGGTTTCAACCGCGAAATCGCGCAGCATTGGAAAATCGGATACGCGCCGGAAAGCTGGGATTTCCTGCTTAGCCACGCGGAAGAAGTCGGCTACAGCGCTGAGCTGTTACTGGCCTCTGGCTTGGTCAAGAGCCGTCAGGAAGGTGATCCGCGCTCTGGGTTGTTTGACCGATTCAGGGATCGCATCATGTTCCCCATCTGCGATGAGTTTGGCCAGGTTGTAGCCTTCAGTGGGCGGCGCCTTCGAGACGGGGACAATGAGGCGCCCAAGTATCTGAACTCACCCGAAACGCCTCTTTTCATCAAGGGTCGCATCCTTTTCGGCTATCACCAGAGCAAGCGGGACATCATCAAGGCGGAACGCGCCATCGTGCTGGAGGGACAGATCGATCTGATCTCCGCGTTTCACGCCGGGGTGCGTAATGTTGTCGCGCCCCAGGGCACGGCGTTTACGGCGGATCAGGCACGGATTCTCAAGCGGTCTGCCCAGGAAGTCGTGCTATGTTTTGATTCTGACACGGCCGGTCAGGGGGCGGCGGAGAAATCTCTCCCGGCCCTTTTTCAGAATGACTTCACCGTGAAAGTGGCCGAGCTGCCCGCAGGCCATGACCCGGATTCGCTCATTCGCGAGCAGGGCGCGGAAGCCTTCCAGGCGGCTATCGAGCAGTCGCGGAGTTTCTTCGAGGTGGCGCTGGAGCGCTTGGTTAAAGGAAGCCACGGATCAATGGACCCCAACCAGGCGCTGGCGGCGGCCCGGAAGCTTTGCGGTTTGGCGGCGCAGATTCGCGAACCCGTGCTGCGCGACCCCGTAGTGGAAGACATCGCCATCCGGTTGCAACTGAATGAAGCGGACGTGCAGCGTTTCATGCGGGAGGCGGTTCAGAAAGCGCGCCGGGAAGAAACGCGTGGAAGCGCGAGGGGCCTGTCAGGGCCCGGAAAAGCCGTATCAGCGGAAGCAGCTGAGTACCCTGAAGAAGCGGAGCCGGTCCGGGGTGAGCTGAGTGAAGAAGTCAAATGGATCTGCGAAGCGGCCATGCGGCACCTTGCCTGCCGGGAGCATTTGCGTGCAAAACCCGATTGGCGAGAAGTGCTGGGCCAACTGAAAGATGGCGATCTCATGATCAAGCTGGTCGAGGCGGATTTTGACCCGGCGGAGGAACGGCAGACGCGCGCATTTCTTTCCACGCTCCCCGCTCGGGATGCCGAAGTGATTCTCACAATCCTGCACGAGCAAAAAGAAGAGAGCCTCGATGGCGCTCTCAATCGGGTGCGGACGGCTTGGGTCAATTTCCAGCGGCGCCGGGTCGAAAACCGCATTGCGGCCTTGAAGCATCAGCAGAAGAAAATGGGGCTGGCTCTGGAGAAGCAAATGTCCCTTGGCAAAGAAATAGTTGACCTGCAAAAAGTGCTGGCAGATATTGCGCGACTTTCAGGATAGGCGAGTGCGCTTACTCTTTGAAAATGAACCACTAATGACACTTCTCCGGGAACGTTAAACAGGGTGCTGTTTGCGCGGAGGGGGATCACTGAGACCTCTTGTTAATCTGATGGCGAGTGAAAGCAATGTTGTCGATGCCGCTGACCACACCCCGGAGACCGAAGCTTCCTCACCTGAGCGGTCTCGAAAGCAACCCAAGGCCGACGGATTGACTGCTGATTCGTCGTCAACCGCTGAACACATGAGCGCCGGGGATAATATTGATAAGCAAAAGGCCAATGGGCGAAGCGCTCCGGGCAATAAACACTCATCCAACGGCCATTCGGAAGTTGCCGTCAAGCCGGCCGGGCAGGCCCGGGTGGAGGGTGTAGAATTTGAAGAGGATGCTGCGCCGTCCGGTTTGCTGAACACGATCAATGTTCAGGAGAAGGTTAAGGAACTTATCCACCTGGCCAAAGAGCAGGGCTATCTGACTTTTGAAGATCTCAACGAGAGCCTGCCCGAAGGTCCGACCAACGCAGAGAAAGTCGATGAGATCATGCTGCGCCTTCGCTCGATGGGTTTTGACATCATCGACGCGTCCGAGGTGGACAATTTCAAATCCAAGTCCAAGGACTCGGATTCGGGTGATGATGGGGATGAAAAAATCGAGGAGAAACTCGATATCCTGGATGACCCCGTGCGGATGTATCTCAAGCAGATGGGGCAAGTGCCGCTGCTGACGCGCGAACAGGAAGTCGAAATTTCCAAGCGGATTGAAGACGCGGAATTAATGGTGCAGAAACACCTGCACCGCTTTGGCACGGTAGCGGAGTCCTATCTGGACGTGGCCTTTCGGTTACAGGATGGCGGGGAGCGGTTTGACCGGGTCATAATTGACAAAAAAATTGATTCACGGGAGCGCTACATGGAAGCCCTGCCCAAGCTCTGCGAACAGGTAGAAGCCCGGGCACAGGAAGTAAGAACAAATTTTGAAGCGGTTCTGCGCGAGCAACCTAAAAGCACCCGGGACCCGATTTTTCGGGGCTTCAAGAAATCAGTGACTGAGCTGCAGCGGCTCTATCACCGGTTTTATTTCAAGCAGAAGGTCATCGAGGAATTCGTCGAGGAAATCGATAAATATTATGATCAGGTCCGGGATCTGGATGACCGTCTGAATTTTGGCGATGGTGACCGTGCCTCCCTGGAAAGCCGGCTGGAAAGTATCTCCCGGAAACTCTGGATGAACCGGGACGATTTTTACGAGACGTATCACGGCCTGAAAAAATGGCTGGTTGAATCTCTCCGCGCTAAAACTGAAATGGTGGAGGCAAACCTGCGGCTCGTTATTAGCATAGCCAAAAAATACACGAACCGCGGCCTATCTTTCCTCGATTTGATTCAGGAGGGCAATATGGGCCTGATGAAGGCGGTGGAAAAATTCGAATACCGCCGTGGCTACAAGTTTTCCACCTATGCTACCTGGTGGATTCGTCAGGCTATCACCCGCTCAATCGCTGATCAGGCGCGCACCATCCGTATTCCGGTGCATATGATTGAGACGATCAACAAACTCATGCGCGTGCAAAAGCAGCTCGTGCAGGAGTATGGCCGGGAACCTTCTCCGGAAGAAGTGGCAGAAGAGATTCATCTGCCGGTCGAACGGGTGCGAGCGGTTTTGAAAATGGCGCAGCAGCCGATTTCCCTGCAGGCCCCGGTTGGTGATAGCGACGATACCAGTTTTGGTGATTTTATCGAAGATAAGGGCGCGGAAAATCCGAGTGATCAGACAGCGATCAGTCTGCTCAAAGAAAAGATTCGCGATGTTCTGGATACACTGACGGAACGCGAGCGCCAGGTGCTCGAGCAGCGTTTTGGTCTGGTGGATGGATACAGCCGCACACTGGAGGAAGTGGGGCGCCAATTCCGCGTCACCCGCGAGCGTATCCGGCAGATCGAAGCGAAGGCGCTGCGTAAGATGCGTCACCCAACACGCATCCGTCAGCTGGAGGGTTTCCTCGAAGCGACGGATCTTGGGTTGGTTTAATTTGGAGTGCTTCGAGCGTCCGCGCGCCAGCATGGTCAGAATGAGATGCGATCATTGACTATTTTGATCACGCATCTTCATGCCTTCCCGTATTCAATCTTGCGAACCGCGCCTTTTCGGCCGCAATCGCCGCGCTCGTGAGCAGCGGCGCGGCTGGATCCTATTGGAGGTCATTGTAGCCTTTACAATTTTCCTTATCGCACTGGTGGGTCTGATGATCGGGATGAACCGTTTGATGGACGCGACTGCTTTGACCCGGCGCGAAGGAATGCTTTTGACCAAACTCCAATCCAGGCTGGAGGAAGCGCGTTTTCAACCGCTTGAGCCGGGCACTTTCAAGGATGAACGCCCCGACGACGATGGCGTGGAGTATATTCGCGTGGTGGAAGAACTCGAGCTGGAGAACATCGAGGAAGTTCCGCTCTCCGGGCTTTATGAGGTGACCGTTCGGGCGATGTGGCCCCGGCAGGATGGCGGAGTGGACGAGATCAGCGCCCAGGTCATCATGCGGGATACGCAAAGCGGAGCAGCCGTCTTGCCGCGCTAAAGAAGAAGTCGTGATGAGAAATATTTCCCCAGCCAGAAAGAGAGAAGGCACGGCCGGATTGACGCTGATCGAAGTGGTGATCGGGGTGACTCTGCTCGGGATTCTGGTGGGAGGGATTTTTGGCATTATCAATGCCGGCATGCGCGCGGTCAGCACGATGGACACCATCCAGGAGCGCAGCCAGGAAATGATGACCGCGCAGGAACTCGTCCGTCAGGGGCTGCGTGAGTTGCCTGCCCAGGTGACAATAGAAGGTTACTCACCAGACCGAAGCAGCACCAAATTTCCGCAAATCGTCATGCGGAAAGCTACGGGTGTCCTGGAGTGGGGCACCAATCCGGTCTTTGAGGCGGACGTGGTAATCACGGCCTGGGAACAGCCGGGCGGTCTGCGTACCCTGGCGGTTTATCATTTGGAACCGGCGGAAATTCCCAATGAGCCAGTAGACGTCTCTCTTGCCGTCAAACGCCTCGATCTCTTTCCAGATCTGCGTGACCTGGCCGTGCGCTACTATTTTCAGCAACGCGACGAATGGCTGGAGGACTGGGTATCCGCCAACCAGCGGCCATCGCTCATAGAGCTGAGCATTCTGCCGGATGAACAACTTGCACCCATGCGCATGGTTTTCTGGCTGCCCCCCGTGATTCCGCGGGCCGCGGTGAACTTTGGGCCGGGAGCGGGAAGCGGCGGTGACGGAGAACAGGAAACGGGTGAAGGTGATGGAGATAATGCACAAGTGGAAGAAAGCTAAGGAGCACGGCACCGCGATGGCCATTGTTCTCTGGGCGGTGCTGTTTTTTTCCGTCTCGATCATGGGGATGATCAGCTTTGTGAATCTGGATGTGGAGGAGCAGGGGCTACGCAACAAACAGTTCCGCGCCCGGCAACTGGCGGAAAGCGGTCTGGCTCTGGGGCTGCATCCGCAGGTGGAGCGCGGCGATCCGTTGCTTAACCAGACCTTCAACGAAGAGGAGACGGAGGGCTTTCGTGTCCGGATACGAAGCGAAGGCGCTTTCATCAATCTGAACCAGATTCTGAATGAATCTCAGATCTACGTGCTTGAGCGGCTCTTCACCGAATGGGGCCTGACCGTCAGCGAACTGCGGGTGATAATCGACAGCATGCTTGATTGGGTAGATGGCGATGAATTCCCGCGGAGGGACGGAGCAGAGGCACCCTATTATTTCGCGCGAGATATTCTGAACGCGCCCACCAACCAGCCATTCACCAGCCTGGAGGAGGTGAAAATCGTCCAGGGCGTGGAATTGCTGGATGAAGTCAAACCGGACTGGAAGCGTTATTTTACAGTGAACAGTAGCGGTCCGGTAGATGTGAATTCCGCCGATGTTGAGGTGCTTATGGCGATCACGGACGCTACCCAACTGGCCGCAGAAGAGTTTGTCCGGTCAAGGTGGGGTGACGATGAAATTCCGGAGACCGAGGATGACATCACCTACACCGTGGAGGAAGCCGTGCTGGAGCTGGGAGTGAGCGCCTCCAATGAAACCGAGTATGAACAGACGGTTTCTCTTCTCTCCGCGGAAGATAGCGTGAAACGCATCGAGAGTACTGGCTTTGTGGCGGGCCTGGAGCGAACGATCAACGTTGTGGCAGACCGCCGCAGCACACAGGGGCAATTCATCAGTTGGGAAGAACAATAAAGGCGGCGTTTCCCTTATCGTTTTATTGAGATAGATTTGGAAAGCATGGCCTCCACCGTGCGGGCACTCTGCTTCATCAGGAAATATGGCTGACTCGTCTTTACCACCAAACAACGCTGAACCCGGCCACGACCGCGGTGCAGCGTTTTCCGGCTCCGAGCTGAGTGAAGGAGGATCGCATCATCCCGCGGCCGAACCGGCTTCAGCCCAAAAGGCGCGGAAAAAGCCCAAAAAAGAGAAAGTGCTCAAGGTCCGTCCGCCGAAGCGGGAGAAGAAATCAAAGGTCAAGGCAAAGGCCGAAGAGGCGGCGCAGAAGAAAGCCGCTGCACGGGACCAAAAGGCCGCCGAAGTGGCGGCGCAGGTGACCTCAGCCAAGACCCAGGCCGCGCAAGGCCCCTTCGTTGTGCGTTTGGGGCCAGAGGGATGGCAGGGCGCTCATGCCAAACGCAACGGCGGGCTGGTCGAGGTTGAGGCGCGTTCAGAAAACCTCCGTGAGCTGGTCCCGCCGGGTGGAGACGGCATCATTATCGCGATCCCGACACATCTGGTCTTTGGTGTGCCCCTGTGGTTGGCCACGGATGACGATAGTCTCGTGGATCGCCTTGCCGTTATGCAGTTAGAAAAGCGCGGGCTGGCCGGGCCGCAACGCACGGGCTACTGGCTGGAAATCCTTCGAGTGGACAAAATGGAGGACGCCACCCTCGTGCTGGCCTGCGTGCTGGCAGAAAATTTCCCGCGCGAACTCTGCTTTATCGATGTCAAAGGTTACGAAGCCGCGCCGGTAACTTATCCAGTGCCGCACGATAGTCTGGCCTGCTGGAAAGAAAAAGGGCGCGTCGTGCTGGCCTATCGCCGGGGAGAAAAGCTGGCCTGTTTTCAGGCGTTCAATGGAGACGAGGTGACCCACGATACCGCCACGGAAATGACCTGTGTCCTGCTTGAGTTAACCAGTCAGGAAATTATGGCTGAGCCGGGCCGCCTAATTCTTTTCGGCGCTTTTTCAGAGGAGGAAGCGAATCGCCTGCGGAACATGCTCGGCCTGGAGATTGAGCGCCGTCCTGAGCCGGGTTTGAGTTTGCCTTCGCGGGTTTCTTATTTATTGCCGGGTGACGTCATCGCGGCGAGAAAACGGCGCCGCCAGCGTAAGCGGATGCAGCGCATTTTGCTGACGGTTGGGGCAACGTATCTTCTGCTCCTCCTGGGTGTAGCCGGATACCTTTTCTGGTATCAGAGTGAGACGAACACGCTGAAAGCAGAGATTGCCGAAAACGAAATGGTCGTCCAGAAGATTGAGGAAACGGATAATCGCTGGTCTGCCCTGGTCAGCGCGGTTGATCCATCTTCGTTTGCCGTCGAGAAATTCTTTCGTGCGGCCAGTCTTCTCCCGGAAGAAGGGGTGCGGTTTCAGGAATTTTTCACCGATAGCGGAAAAATTGTGATTGAAGGTGAAGCGCGCAGCTTCCGCGAAGCGCAGACATATTTTCAGGAGCTGGAAAAGCAGCCTGATTTGCAGGCTTATAAATGGAACATGGACAAGATCGAGGTTCAGAATGATGGCCGGGCTGAATTTGTCATTAGTGGCCAATCCACCACGGTGGCCTCGGTGGAACCCTGATTCAATTTGAATATCTTATGCGCAATCTGACGGATAACGAACGGCGGCTGATTTTTGTCTTTTTTGGAGCCATCTTCATCATGGCCAATCTGCTCCTGTTTTATTTTGTGCGTAATTACTGGACAGGGTTGCAGGAAACCCGTCGTGGGCTGGAGCAGCAAAAAGAATTACAGTCCATGATGCTTAATTTTCGCAGTCAGATGGAGCCGCTGGCGGAATGGCTCAATGAGAATCAACCGGCCTATGAGACGACCGGAGACGCGCAAACTCAGGTCGTCGAAATGCTTCAGCAGAGCACGCAGCAGTTCCAGCTCGAAAGCACCCCTCCGATTGTCGACGAAATCGAGAGTTATCCGACCCACTATGTTTCCAGCGCAACTGTCCAGGTGACGGGCGATATCAAGCCGATGCTCGGCTGGCTGGTGCAGATCCAGAAGGATAATCAATTTAATGCCATCACGGACTTCACTTTGCGCACCGAGACTGAACCGAGTGATGAAAATAAGGAACCGCCTGTCGTGGCGGACCTGCGGGTGGAACGATATTTCCGGCTGACCCAGCCGGGTGAAGCGCCCCTGAATAACGCCGCCTCGGGTGAGACGGGCGGCCCCGCCTCGACATCATCGCTCTCCCCGGATCCAGGAGCGGCAGAATCCGGATCCACCTCTCCGTCACCGGGTGGTTCAGCTGCGCCGGCCCGGGGCGTACCGCCTCCGGTGGGATCGCGCCCCCTTCCAGCCACGCCGGGAGCACCAGCCGCCGATAATGATGGCGGACGAACCAGCCGCGAAACGGAAAACGAAGAGGCGCAGCCAGACCTTACGCCCCCTGCCCGGGACGGAGCATCGGGCACATTGCCTTCCCGGGCTCCCGCCAGCCCGTCTGAAGAGGGTGCTCCCGCTCAACCCGTGGCGCCAAAGAGTGACAACGATGAACTCCAGGAGATCAAGCCGTTAACGCCCACCGACGACTCAACACCTGCCCCCACCGGACCTTCGAATTCCCGCAGCCGCACCGTCGAGAGCATGGGTTGAGTATTGACGAACACTTCCCACTCAGGAACTGTCTGCACCCGAGAAGGTCGTTTGGAGAAAATCCTCCCCGTAAGCTGATCGCCCACTAGCGTCCCTGTGAAAAGCCTGCCCGGCAAATCCGTTGTCCTTTCCCGTCCCAGCAGCCTCTGGCTCCTGGTCATTTGTGCATTAGGGGCAACGGTAGTGTTGCGGGCGCAACCCGCCACCCCGGACCAAAGCCCAGATCAGCCCTCCGGGCCGCTTGATTTTCTGGGTATCTCACAGCTCCGCGAAATATCTGAATACTACCGGGTCGCAGACCGAAACCCTTTCCTGATGAAGGTAGTCGTTGAGCAGCCTCCGCCTCCTAAAGATATCTTTGAAGACTATGCATTCCTTGGGGTCTCCAACGTGGATGGATACATATTTGGAGTGATCGTAGACAAGGAGAGCGGGGAAAAGATCGAAGTATCCAACCGGCCAAAGCCAGCAGACAAGTTCACCGTGCTGGAGATCATCGGGGGAGGGAGCCCGATCAACACTCAGTTGAAACTTCGTGCCCAGGCAGGCGGTGAAGAGGGCATAGTATCCTATGACGCAGATGCCGCGGCCAAAGTGCGGCAGATGACCCCCCCTGCCGCGAACCGGACGCAGGACCAGGGCAGCGTCAGTGCTAATGTCAATCAGCGCCAGCGCGCGTTGCCATCGCCCGGGGCCAATCCAAATCAGGCCCAGCAGCAAAACCAGCAAAACGCTAATCAGGCAGCGCCAACCCGGCGCAGAGTCGTTGCGCCCAAACCTATCCCATCCAGCCAATGAGCTCTTCAAACATGCTACGCGCCACGTTTTCGCCTCGAGATCTTGGGTTTCTCCTGGCCGGAATATGGCTCATTTGCTTGATCAGTTTTGCTTCATCGCTCCAAGCCGAAGCGCCCCAACTGGTGACGGTCGGGCCGGAGGCTGACGCCGAAACTGAAGAGGTGATCACCAGCCGCACGTCTGTCTCAGATGGAGAAACGGAACTGGACCTCCCGGAGCGGCCTTCGCCCCTTCTCCCTTCACGCCGGGATGAACCCTTGCTCGTTCAGGATGCTACTCCCGCTCCAGCGCCCGATTCGCCTGTGACACCGGCACCTGCTCCCGCTACTCCGCCCGCCGTGCCGCCATCAGCTTCCACCTTTACCGCCAGCGAGGACGTAGACGATCCTGACGCCATCGTGCAGGCGCAGTTCGTGGGAGCGACCGGCCTCGAGATTTTTCTGGCGCAGTATCAGGAGCTGACCGGCCGGTTCATCGTCTGGGTTGGAGAAGTCGATACCGGGCAGACGCTGCGGGTTGATTTCCCCGGCGGAAGCTCGGCCCTGCCTAAGGCGGAGCTCATCCGACTGATCGAAATGACCCTGCTGGCCAATGATTATGCCCTCGTTCCAGCTTCGGAAGACGGGAAATTTCTCAAGCTCTTTAATGTCAATCAGCAGAATCCAAGGTCCAAGGGCGCGCCGCAGATTGTAGCGACCTCCTCCGGTTTACCGGAGTCAGAGGAAGTGGTGACTTTTTACATGGCGATGGATTATATCGACGCGACTGAGGCGCAGACCATTTTTCAAAGTGTCATTCCGCCCCAAGGACAATATGGAGCGATTACGGTAGTGCCGCAGGCCAATGCCCTGATCATCCAGGAGAATTCACAAAATGTCCGCCGGCTCGCTGAGCTCAAGGAATTGATCGATGTGGAATCGGCCAAGGTAGAGACGAAATTCGTGAAGCTGGAGCGGGCGGATGCAGAGGTAGTCGCGGAGGCCATTCTCCAGTTGCTGGAAGAAGATGCGCAGCAAACCGCGACACCCACGGCTACTCCGTCGCGCCGACCTGGGGCCACCCCCGGAGCGGGTGGTGCGCCTGATCCGACCGCCGCTGTCGTGCCCGGTGCGGAAGCTCCTGCCGTGGTGAATGTGGCGGCAGGCGGCTCTGTCCAACTCAGTGAAGCCGGTTTGCTCCCGGGTGTGACCCGTCTCATTCCCGATCCTCGGACGAACAGTATCCTGGTCGTGACCCGGCCGCAAAATATGCCGATTGTCGTGGGTCTGATTAAGGAATATGACCGCGCGATTGAGGTAAAAACCCCGTATGCCCGGCAACTCTATTACCGTGAGGCTGACGAATTACTTGAGGTTTTGTCGCAAGTGCTGGCTGAGGAAGCCGGGGAGGAAGGGGCTCCTGCCGGTGGACTCGGTGCAGGGACTGTTTCGAATGTTGGCCGGGGCGCCCGTACGGGTGGCGGTGGCGGTGGAACAACTGGCGGTGAAGGTGGAACAACCGCTGGTGGAGGGGCGCAGACCCGGTTGTCTGACCCGGAGGAACTGGCCGGGCCGACCTCTGTCACGGTTGGTCGAACCATTCTGATCTCAGACAATAAGACCAATTCAATTTACGTGATCGGGCCGCAGGAGAACGTCGAGAAAGTTGATAAGCTGATCGACGAGCTCGATGTCCGAGCCAAGCAGGTCTATATCGCCACGGTCATCGGGCAATTTGGGCTTAATGAAAGTCGAAGCTTAGGAATCACCTACCTGCAACGCTTTCAGCAGATTAATAACAGTATTTACGAAGGTGGCGTGGCGAGCAGTCTGGTCGCAAACATTCCATTAACGGAGTTTCCAGATGCCCGGTCTTTCTTACAAACCTCAGACTTTACTCCTATACCCGGCTTCACTGTCTTTAGCACGTTCGATGACAGCCTTGATATCTACCTGAATGCGCTGCAGGATTCCGGTCGGTTCAAAACATTGAGCCGTCCCGTCATCTTTACGGAAAACAATAAACGTGCGGTGATTTCTGTGGGAGAAAGAGTGCCCGTCCCGACCACCACCGTGACCGACGTGACCGGAGGCAACACTGCGATTAATTCCAATATTGGTTTTGAAGAAGTAAATCTGACGTTGGAAATTGTGCCGCTCATCAACGCAAACCGCGAAGTGACGCTGGATATCAGTCAAATCAACGACAGCGTGACTGGATCCACTGTTATCGGCGGGAATGAGGTGCCGAACATTGCATCACAAGAAATCCTGACGACGGTTACGGTGCCGGATCGCTCTACCGTGGCTCTTGGTGGGTTAATTACGGAAGATGAAAGCGTTAACCGTTCCGGTATTCCGATCCTGATGGATATTCCTATTCTCGGGAGGTTGTTCAGCTCCAAATCGACGATGAAGAACCCAAGTGAACTCATTGTCCTGATTCAGCCTTCAGTTATCGAGTCGGAAGCGGATCTGGTTTACCAGAATATGATTGAACAGCGCCGGACGGAAGTGGCGGATGAAGCACGGGAACTTCTGGAAGGAAAATTACCCGAAGTGAGGCGAGCACTGCCGGCCGAGGGTGAATTTGTTCCGCCTCTTCCGGAGGCCTATGTCGCACCGGGCGAAACCAGCCGCGATAGCGGCAAATATACCGCGCCGCCTGGAGAGTATTCGACGGATGAAAGTTTAACCATTCCCAATCCGGAATGATTTAGACCGAAGTAGAAGCTGCGGGTGCGGCGGCGAGCCTGGCAAGCCAGGCTTTTTTGTTCAGGCTGAAATACTGCGTCGGTTGCGGCCTCGGCCACTTTGGGTAGAGCCGGTTGTCCTCGCCGACCAAAGCAAAACCCTGTTTTTCCAGAACACGGCGTGAGGCCACGTTATGGCTGAGACAGTGAGCGTGTAGATCTGAGTATGGCAGGTTCAGAAAAGCTTCCCTGACGAGTAACTCGATCGCCGCGCTCATTACGCCAAGTCCCCAGAATCTGCGTCCAATCCAGTAGCCTAATTGACCATGATGTACATCACGCGATTTTCGTTCCACATGAAAAGGCTGGCGGGTTATCGTGCATAGACCAGCGGTTTCCAGATTAACCTGCACCGCAAAGGTTTGGGCGATTTTTGTGACGTGAGCGGCCTGGGCATTCTTATAGAGATGATAGGCGCCGCGCTTTGGAAAAGGGTGGGGAAGATTACAGGTGGCTGCCACTTCCCGGTCCGCGGCGAGTTCCTGGATGGCGTCCACGTGATCGGCAGCAAACTGGCTGAGCGTTACCAGCAAACCGTCGCTGATCTCAATCCTGTTGCGCATCATCTGATTATGAAAAAGGAATCCGATAACGGCAAGGGCCGCTTTAATGGGCAGTTTCCGCCGTGGTTGATGCCGGTTTACGCGCGATGCAGAGAATCGAGATGCCTTGCCACGGGAGAAATCGATCCGCCCGCCGCCAGAACCAGACCGTGCTGTCAAAAATCTTGAGGGGCAGTTTACCGAGGCGTTTCCGTTTGAAGACCCGGGCATTGAGATAAATCATCGGTAGGCTCGCGCGATTAAAAGTTTCTGTTCTCTCAATCTCGAAGCCGGCTGACTTTACTAAATCCTCCAGCTCATCCTGAGAAAAATAGCGCCCGGCGGAGAGATCAGAGACTCTTGGAGTAAGCCGGGATCTTCGTGGAACCAGAATGCAGGCCCGGCCTCCTCGTTGAAGTGCCTCATAGATGTTTTTCAATGCTGCCCCGGCGTCTTGCAGATACTCCAGGACGCTGAGGCACAGAACGGTATCAGTTTTCTGTGCAAGATCAGAAAAATGCGCGGGGTTTTCCGGATCCAGTTCCCGCACGGAGACACGCTGGTTATGGGCGAAGGTATTTTTGAGGTAATCAACGTGTAGAGAGTCCCGGTCCGTGGCGAGGTAGGATTGCCGGGGCAAAAACCTCAGCGTGAAGTTTCCAATACCCGCGCCCAGCTCCAACACGTGATCCCCTGTGAAAGGCCGCAGCTTTTCGGCCAGCCATCCATGAAAACGGTGGGTCCGCGAGAATTTATGGACAGCATTTTCCCGGGCATTTTCGTCTTTATAGATATCATCGACGAACCGGTATTTCAGAATCACAAAGAGAGCTTTCAGGCCGTCTTTCCAGGTTATCTTCTTTCCTTCCTGATAGGACCTGCCGCGATAGGATACAGGCACCTCAAAGATTCGGCACCCACGCTTGGCGAGTTTTGCGGTTAACTCAGGTTCGATGCCGAAGCGCTTTGATCGTAATGGAATAGATTTCAGAATCCTGGCGCGCACCAGCTTGTAACAGGTCTCCATATCCGTGAGATCCAGATTGGTACAGGCATTGGAAAGCAGAGTAAGGAATCGGTTGCCATGACTATGCCAAAAGCGCAGGACTCGGCGGTAGTGTGCGGGGAGATAACGGCTACCGTAAACGGCGTCAGCATCACCGTTGAGAATCGGTTGCACTAGCTGCATATAGTCTGATGGATCATACTCCAAATCCGCGTCCTGGATCAGGATAAGATCTCCGGAACATTCATCAATCCCCCGCCGCACCGCGGCTCCTTTGCCTTGATTGACTTCCTGATGAAAAAGTCGCACGCGGTGACTCTCTTCGAGCATGGAATGAAGCCGCTCGAGAACCTCCCGGGTGCCGTCAGTGGAGGCGTCATTGACGATGATCAGCTCTCGCTCCAGCCCATCTGGTAAAGGCGCCTTCAAAACATGGCGGATGGTCTGCTCGACATAGAACGCTTCGTTATAGACTGGCATGACGATGCTCAGCAGCTGCATGCGCGGTATTTCCCAACAATCGAGGCCGTCTTGGCAATGCAATAAAGGTCGGCTGCGTTAGCTGAACGATGATCCCCGAAGCCTCCGAGCTTTTTCGCAAGGTACAGGCCTCCCCCTTCATGCTGGAGGTAACCGAAAAATTGCGCCATGCCGCGAAGGAAGAAGCCGTGGCCCGGCGGCGATTTCGTGAAGACATCACGGAGAATCAGAAGGTGGAGTTCATCAACGGCGAGGTAGTCATGCATTCGCCCGCATTGCATCGTCACACCATGGCTGTCATGAATCTGTCAGAGCTCATGCGGCACTTTTGTCGGCAGCATGGGCTTGGCATTGTTTGCATCGAGAAAGCCATGACCGCTTTCAGCCGCAATGACTATGAACCGGACATCGTCTACTTTGGTCGGGAAAAAGCCACCCAGATCCGGCCAGACACGCTCATCTATTCCGTGCCGGACTTGATCGTGGAAGTTCTTTCCCCAAGCACCCGGGAGCGTGATTTGGGCGTGAAATGTGCAGATTATGCCGCACACGGAGTTGGAGAATACTGGGTCGTCGACCCTGAAGATGAATCGCTGCAGACAAACGTGTTGCCGCCGGAAGAACAGGCTTATCCCCACGAAACCAACTGGCTCCGCAACGGAACCGCAAGCAGCACCGTGCTACCCGGATTTGTCATTCCGGTCCGGGCCGTCTTCGATGAGTCAGCGCAGTTCGCCGCTCTGCGCGAAATCATGCGTTGAGGGCTGGTCAGCCATCAGCGAGTCCTCAAGGAGGGAGTCGAGCTGCTCCGGCGAACAGAAGCCTTCTACTTTGCCAATGATCTTTCCTTCCTTGGAGATAACCAGAGTGGTCGGCAACATGCGAAAGTTCTGCATACTCTGCGCCGTTCGCTGGTTCGCCGCGACCAGGATTGGTCCCTGGAACTGGCTCTGATCCCTGATCTGCCGGATTTCTTCGACGGAAGGGGAGTCCAGCATGACCGTCGCCATTGGCAGGTCGAAGTCTTGGGTGTTCTTCATGTCCCGCATTTGCTGCTTACAAGGCACACACCACGTGGCCGAGAGAATGAGAATCTGGCTCTTTTCATGTGAGACCAGATCAGTCCTTGTACCGCTGATTCCATCAACAAGCTCCCACTGCGCGGGCGGTAACGGTTTCTCCGCCATTTCCATCTTTCCCGGGGTGTCTGCGGGTGATGGCACCAGAAAACAGAGGGGACACTGTTCTGTAAACGCAGCATAGCCCGCCCAAGTCACCGCTCCGGCTGCGAGCAAAAGGTTAGTCAGGTTATCTTTGAGAAATGTGACCAACGGACTATACATGATCCCGGCAGGTGTAATGGGTTAGCTGAACATCGGAGCCCGATGATCATGCAACTATTCCCTGCCCGCGGTTTGGTCTCTCCGGGATCACGGATTTAATCTTCGCCTATGCCTTGAGCTAAGTAATGATACGACTTCCTGTGGTTCGCTTAAGTTTTTGTCGGCTTCTCGTTACCGGGTTGGTCCTGGCCACGGCCGGGCAGCTTCATTTTTCAGGGGCATCAGAGGGGGCAATCGCGGTTGAACCGCCACAGCTGGAGGGTATCGAGATCAAAGATTTTGGTCGGGCGGTGGCTTTTGACAGCCGCTCTCTCGTCGTAACCGGCTGGGTTGCTCGACGGACCGTGATCGGGGATCAGGCGGCGGTATTCTTCTTTGAGAGAGAGATTGACCGCCAAAGCGGGGATACCACCTGGGCCCTCGTGAATTATCTGATCCTGAGCGGGATCGAGCCGTTTGAAGATTTTGGGAAAGTCGCAATCCTCCAGGATGATCTGGCCGCGGTGGGTGCTCCGGGGGATACCTATACCGGGCAGGAGAGCACAGCGGCGGGATCTGTCTTTGTCTTTGGTCGGAAAGAACGCGCGGATGGGGAGATCGAGTGGATCGAGCTGACCAAACTGACGGCGGAGCGCTACAGTGAGACAGCTCGCTTCGGCGAGTCCCTGGCGATGGCGGGGGACCGTTTGTTTGTGGGCGCGCCGGGAGCCAAAGTTGGTGCCCATCAGGGGCGTGGTGCGGTCTACGTGTATGAGAGTCAGGACGCATCCGATGTCTTTTGGGAAGCAACTCAGAAGATCCTCCCGGAAGAGGCCGCGAGCCGTCATGCGTTCGGTGCTAGTCTTGGCTTCAGCGGGACAGACTTACTTGTAGGTGACCCTCTTTTTCAGCCCACGGATTCTTCCTATCGTGGTGCCGTCTATGTCTTCCGTCTTTCTGACCTGGCATCTCCTTCCGCCCATTGGACTCAGGTCCAGCGGCTCATTATGGATGCCGGAGCAGGCATCGACCGGTTCGGCCAGCACATCACGGGCAAAAACGGCCAGGCCGCCATTGTGGGTGAGCGTGGTTCAGGGCCGGTCCAACAGAAGACCATATTCACAATCGCATATGATTCAGATTCAGCGCTTTGGCGTGGCCTGGGCGAACTGCGTATCCCTCAGGGAGCGGCGGGGGGGCGTTTCACCGGCCTGGCTGCGATGACCGGTGAATTGATCGCAGCGCCGGTCGAGCCCGTACCGGCGCTCAAGCCGGGCGACGAAGCGGTTCTTCTTTACAGCCTGCGTGCAGCTGATGAGAACGAGGATAAGGCGGGCTGGGAGCCGGTGACGGAGATCCTTTTGCCCGAGCGTGTGCAACGCGGAGAAAACTCTCAGTTCGGCATCTCGCTTGACCTCACCGGAAAGTCACTGGCCATTGCCGCGGCAGGAGTCTCTTTTGAGCAGCCGGTCAAAGCTGGAGCGATATTTGTCCTCAGCAAAGATGAGTGGCAACGCATGAAGATCGGCCATGGAATCCGGCCGAATCTTGTCCTGAAGCAAACGCGCTTTGCCTATCCCGGCATCATCACCGGGCATGACCTGAAGGCTCGAACGGAAGTCATTCCGATAACGCGGACAGCGACCGGAAATGGCGCCTTTGAACTGCAGCCGAAGATGGAGACCGGACCGGGCGGCTTTGCCTCGCAAGTCGATCAGGGAAATGGCCGGTGGATTGCCTGTGCGGCGCCGGGCCGGGATGCGGCCCAGCGGGGCAGCGTTTTCCTCGTCGCCCATGACGCTGATCGTGCCTTGCGAGTCACCATAGAAGGCGAGGTCGGCCCTAACCATGAAAGCATTGGAAAATCCGTCAGTCGCAGTGGCGACTTAGTGGTGATTGGTGCACCCGCATTGGGGGAGGGAACTGGTGAAGAATCCGGTTCCGGTCGGGCCTTCGTCCTGCGCAATAACGGTGGAGAGTGGGCTTTGGAGGCTGTCCTGGGCATTGGGGCCGCCAACCATGATGCTGGTTTCGGCACGGCGGTTCAGGTGCAGGCTGATGTTATCGCAGTGGGCGCACCCGGGTTCGACAATAACGAAGGTGACCCGGCAGGCGCGGTTTTTCTCTATTTAAGGGACACCGGTTCACCGGCCGGATGGCGTCTGGCGAAAACTTTGAATCCCACGAACGCCTCCGCGCCGGAGACTGGATTTGGCGTCTGTCTGCGGTTGGATGATGAGATACTGCTCATCGGGGCAAGCGATGATGTTTCGGATAATGGCGAGCCGTGCGGCAGTGTCTACCTCCACCGGCGGCATCGGGGTGGACGGGATCAATTCGGACTGGTGAAACGCCTGACCCCATCTACGGAAATGGCGGGGAGCGGGTTCGGCATGTCGATCTCACGCCAGGCTGACGCCGTTCTGGTGGGCGCACCTAATGAGACGGTGGAAGTTTCACGGGCGGGTGCGGATGAGCTATTTTTTCCGGACCAGGGGGCGGTTTATGTTTTTCGTCGAGACGAAGGTGGCCTGGAGAACTGGGGCGAAGCCGCGCGTCTGGTTGCAGAGGATGGGCGCAAGGGAGATCGATTCGGCGCCAGCGTGGATCTGGCCGGTGACTTTATGGCGGTCGGCGCTCCCGGGGCGGGAAAGGATGGCCGGGTTTACCTGCTCTACCATGGCGAAGATTGGCGCAGCAAAGAAAAGCGGTGGCTACCGTTCAGCCAGTTCGACAGTGAAAAATTTGGGACCGTGCGCGGACTTGGTCAATCCCTGCGCCTGACGACCAGCGAGCTCATCATCGGTGCGGTCCGGTCATCGGGGGATGTGCGTCAGCAAGGCGGACTGGCCGTCTTGACTCCGCGGTCGCAGTGGCGAAACCGCCCGGAAGAAAGCGAGAAAGGAGACCCGCCGAAGGCAGAGCAGGATGTCGTCAGGGAAGTTCATGGCGGCGCCAATCCCAAGGTGGCGGCAGGAGAAACCATAGATGCCGTGCCCTCGGCGAAAGACGAAAGCGGAGAGGGGCTTGCGGTCGCGGTGGAGCGGGCCGAGCCCCTTCCCGCTGCCCGCCCGGTTCGGGGGCGGTTCGGTTCGATAAGCTTGAATCAGGCCGAGAGACTACAGGAAGGAGAAGTTGATGCGGATCTGCTGGCGATTGATGGGCTGGACGGTTCCGAGGCCTTTGGCGAAGCGATTGCCTGCCGGGAGGAATGGGTTGTGGTGGGGGCGCCACGCCAGACGGTTTCGGGCAAACCATCTTGTGGATCAGCCTACATTTTCAGGCAGTCAGCCGGGGGCTGGGAATTCGTCCAGGAATTGCTTCCAACTGAGCAGGAGACGCTCGCAAACTTCGGGAGATCAGTCGCCCTTGGCGATGGTTTCCTTGCTGTCGGCGCGCCCGGGCAAGGCCGGGTCTACGTTTACCAGCAGGCTTCACCCACCACGCGCAGCTGGATTCTGGTGGCAACGCTGGAACCCGGGGAAGCTGATCCAGCCTTCGGAGAACAACTGGCGGCAGCCTGGGAATGGCTCGCCGTGGGTGGAAAACTTGGTGTCACCCTGTATGAGCACCAGCCGGGCAAATCCCCTGCCGTTAATGCCCACACTTTCCTCAGTCTGCCTTGTCTCCATGAGGGGGCGGCCCGCTTGGCGATGGATGATGATCTCCTCGCCATTACGGGTGTGCAGGTGGAAGGAGCTTCTTTAGCCCTTGGAATGCCCGCGGCGGCGATTTACCAGATTTCCGAGAACAAGGTTTGGGAACGGGTAGGGCTCGCTGTCATCACCGGCGCAACGGCTGCGGAGCTTTTGAAGGCACGCATTGCGACAGCGGGCGGCACTATTGTGATTGTCCCGACTGATGGCAGCATGGCCTGGATCTTCAACCGGGATAGAGGACGTCATGATCAATGGCGCTTGGCCGGCCGCCTTGCTCCGCCGCGGGTAGGACCCCAAAGAATGACACGGACACGATTTGAGAATCTCTCCATGACCCCGGACCAGATCTTCCTCCGGGTTCAATCCGAGGAAGAGATTTCGCGCGGCGAATCCTCTTCGGTTCTCCTCCAAACCATTTCCCGCCCGCCGCAGACGGGACAATGGCGGGCCGAAGGTCTCTTTGAGGTGCCGTCCCGTCCTTTGCCGAGTGAGGAACGCATTGGGCTGGTCTGTTCGAAGGAGCTTTTTCTCACTGGCGGAATGGTGCTCGCCAGCTCTGAAGGTGGCAAAAGTCTGCCAGCAATTTTGGTCAGCCCCATCCCAGAGCGAAATGTGGCGGTCGACCTGTTCGCGACGGGCGGAGGAAGCGGGTCCTCAGAGGAAAAGGAAACGGACCTTGAGCCGGTCATCAATGCGACCCTGATGGAAGGTCCGAAGGGAGCCAGCTCGGTGTTCAGTGCTAGCTTGGAGGCACCGGACGGTTTTCTTCTCGTGGGAGATCTCCAAGCCTCAGCCATCGGACACAAACAGGCGGGTCAGGTTTGGATTTACCGGAAGATCGAGGGTGAAAACGCCCTCACCCCTCCTCAATGGAGGCACGTCACGAGCCTGTATTCACCTGAGCCAAAAGAGTTTGAGGCGTTTGGCACGAGCATTGTCAGCAACGGCCGGCTGCTTGCGATTTCCGCCCCGGGCGCGATCCGCAAGGATGTTGAGACCGGTTTTGTGCGTGGGACACTGACTCTTTACCAGCGGCTGGGTACAGGAAACAGTGCAGACAACTGGAAGCGGATCGGCACCATTACAGCTCCGCACGAGCGGTTGGGCACGCTCTTTGGCTATGGGGTGGGTTTCGATGGCCGAACACTTGCGATCGGTGCACCACTGGCAATTGGTCTGGATAAGGTCCAGTCAGGACGCGTTTATGTTTATCAGGTACCGGAAGAGCTGGAGGAGCAGCCTGAGATCCCATGGGCAGGCGCTCCGCCTGAGGAATGGGAAATGCAGGTCATTCCGTTTCCCCTGAAGTTCAGCGGAGCTTTCTTTGGCAGCTCCGTCACGGTGGAGGGTGATACCATGGCGATTTCTGCCCCTGGCGTACAGGTTCGCGGCCGGGATGATCTGGTTGCGGAAGGCGCCGTTCTGGTCTTCGAACGCCATCAGGCCACCGGAAAATGGAAACTTACCGGTCAGGTCATGGCGGACAGCGGGGATCAGGCGGGGGGATTTGGCACGCAGATCGAACTGAACGAGGGGATCCTCTATGTGGGAAATCCGCGCGCAACGATGATGGATCTGCAGAATCCCGGGCTCTCCCATCCGGGTCAGGGATCACTCAGCCTCTACAAGAAGGATCATGGAGGAACGGACCAATGGGGACTGCTTCAGCGGCTGACCGCCAATCCGGGCGGAGCAGATATCCGTTTCGGGGAGGAGTTCGTCATCTCTGATAATCTGCTGGCGGTGGCGGCGCCGGCCTCAGAAGGAGAGACGGCCGAGAAAGGGGCTGGCCTGATCTACACGTTTGAAAAGGCCAACCTCGGACGGTGGCGGGAGCTCGCCGTGGTTCGGCCTCCCGCTGACACGTCATTCAAGATCTTTGGTACCTCACTGGCGATCTCTGATCAGATGCTCATTGCAGGTTCAGTCCATCAATCAGACGCGAGGGAAGGCGCTTTTTGGACGCTTTCTCCGCCATTATGGGGAGATGGCCTTCCGATTCTACTGAACGATCCCGGCAGCCCCTAGCTGTTAAACACCGGCGTCGTCCCCGGCTGACGTGGAACCGTCGGGCGCAGGAATTCCGCGGAAAGCGGGATGCGCAGAGTCTTTCTCACCTGCGGTGCCACGGGGATCTTTCCATCAGGCAAAATGGAGTCCAGGGAGGATTTCTGTTTCTGCTGCTTGTAGCGGCCGTAGCGGATGAGCCACTCCGCCGAGAGCCGTCGCAGAAAGATTTCAGCGTCATGACCAAAGCGGAGCTTGCCGGCGAGGTGGCCGGCTTCTTTTTCCCAGATCAGCCGCAATTCATTATAGGAGCCGCTGTTATGCAGTCCGAAGAGTTCCTTGACGCTCTCATGAAGTGGTGAGCCGTGCTGGAAATGATGGGTGATTTTAAGCACGGCGTAGCGCACATGCCGCTGAACGCGTTGTAGCCAGACTGCGGGGTCAATGCCGGCTTCGGCGGCCGCCTTTCCCTGGTAGAGGTAGTAGGCGAGCATGTCCTGAGGCTGCTCATTGGCGCGTGAAATGATATCCTGACAAAAATCCCGGATCTCTTTTTCTTCGCGCAGGCCCAGATACCGCTCAAATTCGCCAGGTACAACGGCGTTGTTCATGACGGCGTGGAGCATCTTTTCAGCCAATGGACACAGACTGGCCAGCTCCTCGAGCGGCGGCTGTGTTGTTCTCTCCGCCAAGGTCTGGGCGCTTTCGCGGATGGCCTTATCGTTATCGCTTTCTTGAACCTTGTACACTGATCAAACTTTCTTGAGGAACTTTACTCTCAGGAAGCAGACCAGAAGGTGTTTGAAGGAAGGGGGTCTGCCTAGTAGTTACGCCTCCGGAGGGAAGAGGACTCTACATGAGTTGAGAGAAACGGAGTCTTGCCCTGATGCCAATGAAATATCTAACAAGGAGTGGCTATCGTCGCTATGAAAATTCTAAAAAACTTCCACTGTTGACGGCTTCTTCCTACTCTTCCGGATTTCTTTTCCTCCGCTTTTCCTCAAAATTGCGCCCATGAGCCTCGAAGTTACTGATTTTCAGGAGCAGGTCCTGCGTCAAAGTGAGAACATGCCGGTGCTGGTCGATTTCTGGGCACCCTGGTGCGCGCCCTGCAACACGCTTTCACCGGTGTTGGAGATGGTGGCTTCACGGTTCGCCAACCAGTTGATCTTTGTCAAAGTTAACATCGACGATCACAAAGCGCTGGCGGAAGAGCATGGCATCCGCAACATCCCTCAGGTCAAACTGTACTCCCATGGTGAGGTGATCGATGAATTCGCCGGGCTCCGTGCCGAGTATCAGATCGACCAATGGATCCGGGAAGCTCTGCCGGGGCGGTTTGCTGCGCAGATTCGGGAAGCGCGTGGCTACCTGGAGAGAGGAGAGCATGCCAAAGGGCGGGAGCTTCTCAATCAGGTGCTGGAAAAGGATGAGAGTGATGAAGAAGCCCGGGTCCTGCTGGCCAAGAGTTTTGTTTTTGATGATCCCAGTCAGGCGGAGCGTTTTGCCGGCGGCATTCCTCGAGAGTCGGACCAGTTTGAGCTGAGTATGGCGGTCCGGATTCTGGCCCGGGCCATTCTGTTGCCACCTTCACCGGATCAAGGCGGCTCCGCAGCAGCGGCTCAGGCTTTCGCCGAAGCGAACGCAAAACTGCGCGAGCAGGATCTGGAGGGAGCGCTCGCTGGCTTTGTTCGCGTAGCAGAAATCGACCGTGAATGGGATAAGTCCGCGGGAAAGCGGATGTGTGTAGCGCTCTTCAAATATCTGGGCGAACGCCACTCGCTGACCCAGCAATACCGAGACGCTCTCAGCCGCGTTTTGCATGCCTAAGATCGCGGAAGGCCCGGGCGCTTAGCTTCAGCTTGGTCAGGGTGGACGTGTGAGCGCGGTGGTTCAGAACGTCATAGTCCAATCTTTCAATTTCCGGGAGGATGCCGGCGTAAATGTGTCGCATGAGCCAGACCGTGTAACGGCTCGACCAGTCGGCGAGGTAGGCAATGCCCCATTCTGAGCGAGCATAGATTTCCCTGGCACGTGCGATCTGAAAGATCATCAGGTCGCGAAACTTCGGCGTGACGATTTTTTGGCGCAAGTCGTCTTTGGTAAGGCCGAATTGAGCCAACTCCTCGGCCGGCAGATAGACTCGTCCTTTGTCCAGATCCTCGCCAACGTCCCGGCAGATATTGGTCAGTTGCATGGCGAGACCCAAGTCCGAGGCGGCTTCCAGGGCCGAGTCGTCGCGGACTCCAAAGACGCGGGCCATGATCAGGCCGACGACGGATGCGACAAAGTAGCAATAGTCCTTCAACTCTGGCCAGGTTTGGAGCTCGACGGGATCGGCATCCAGCTTCACTCCATGAATCAGGTCTTCGAAGTACTGCCGAGGGATGGCGAAATCCTTTACCGTTTCCTCAAGAGCTAGCGCCATGGGGAGGCGGTCACCATCTGTTTTGCCAGCCAGGACAAGATCCAGATCATGAAGAAGGCTGTCCGCAGCGGCATGGCGTACTTCGGGCGACGGGGCCTCATCAATGACGTCATCACAATGACGGCAGAAAGCGTAGACCGCGTATGCGGCCTCGCTTCTGCGCCGGGGCAGAACATGTGAGCAGAAGTAGAAGCTCTTTGCGTGCTCCCGGGTAATCCGCCGGGAATAGCGATAGCTGTCAGCGAGCGTCACGAATGACCATTAAATGAACAGAAGAACTCACGCAGTTAAAGCTGCTTCGCGTTGCGCATTGGCCTCAGCCGGTTCGGGCAGGATGCGCTCGAGCAGTTTGGCGCTCGATAGCACGCCGGGCATGCCAGCGCCGGGATGAGTGCCTGCTCCGGCAAAGAAAAGACCGTCAATATCCTCACTTTCATTATGCGGACGAAACCAGGCGCTTTGGGTGAGGATCGGCTCGAACTGAAAAGCGGAACCGATGTAGGCGTCCAAGTCATCGCGGAAGTTCAGTGGGGTGAAAATGCGCTTGCTGATGATGTGCCTGCGCAAATCCGGACAGATATTCTCCATTGAGGCAAGGATGGCATCCGCATAAGGCTCAGCTTCCTTTTCCCAATCAACCTCAGCGCCGAGGTGAGGGACGGGGGATAGAACGTAGAAGCATTCACAACCGGGTGGAGCCAGGCTGGGATCCGTGCGGGTCGGGGCGTGCAGATACAGCGAGAAATCCTTCGCGAGGATTTTGTTTTTGAAGATGTCATCAAGCAACGGCTTATAGCGTCGGCCAAGGATGATGCTGTGATGGGCCAAATCTGGGTAGGTGCGGTCAGTGCCGAAGTAGATGACAAAAAGGCTCATGCTGTAGCGCATGCGCTCCAGCCGGCGGTCAGTCCATTTTTTACGCCACCGCGGCTCGATCATTTTGCGATAGGTATTGGCGACGTCTGCGTTGGAAACGACCACCGCGGCTGGGAATTGCCGGCCATCCGTGGCACGAACGCCCGTGACGCGGCCATGGCTGACTTCGATCCGGTCGACGGTCGTGTTCAGGTGAAGCTTACCGCCCATCTCTTGGAAGAGTCGGACGAAGGCATTGACGACCGCGCCCGTTCCTCCCATGGCAAAATGAACGCCCCATTTCTTCTCCAGGTAATGAATCATGGAGTAAATGGAGCTGGATTGGAAGGGGTTGCCGCCGACCAGCAGTGGATGAAAGCTGAAGACCTGCCGCAGGTGTTCATCCTTCACGTATTGGGAGACAAGGCTGTAGACATCCCGGTAACTCTGAAGCTTGATGAGATCCGGCGCGACCTTGAGCATATCCGTAATTCGAGAGAACGGCTGGTCCGCCAGATCGGTAAAGGCGCGGTCGAAGATCGCCTTGGAACGGTCGACAAAACGGGCGTAGCCTTCTACGTCATCGGGGTTAAAGGAGCGGATTTGTTCGCGGATGCCTTCTTCGTCGCCAGTATAGTTGAAGACCCGGTCATCTTCCTGAAAGATGATGCGATAGTAAGGGTCACAGGGAACGATCGTCACGTAGTCCTCCGCGCGCCGTCCTGCGAGTTCGAAGAGTTCCGTGATGAGGAACGGAGCAGTAATGATGGTGGGGCCGGCGTCGTATTTAAAGCCGTCCTGCTCATAGACGTAGGCTCGCCCCCCGGGTTTATCCCGCATTTCAAGCAAATCCACCTGATAGCCGCGCGCTTGAAGGCGGATGGCGGAGGCCAGCCCGGCGAAACCGCTGCCGATAACCACCGCCCTGGCTGCGGGGTGAGTCCCGTTCGACGTGACTTCGACGGCAGAAACCGCGTCAGGTTTTTCCAAAGTGGCCTCAGGCATGGGAATGTGCGGGGTAAAGCGCCGCGGGAGCCACGGCGGGGTTGTTGGCCGTGGAGGGGTCGTGGAGCGGAGTAGGGGACACCGTGTTCAGCCTGGAACGTTTCGCGGATTGCTCAGCCGGGGGGCGACACATGGACTGAACGAGATCGAAAAGCTGTAGCAGCCCGGTTTTCTGTTTCTCGTTGAGAGGTTTAGCCTTGGCGAGGTTGAAGGTTGCTTCAGAAAAGAGCTCATCGGCATACTCCATCAGCTGGGCAGGGGCACCGCTGAGGTGGATGAGTTCAGCCAAGGCGTCCTGTGCCGCGCGCTCCCGGCAATCCTCTCTGATCAAAGCATCAAGCCGAGCCTGATCACGTGTGCCGAGCGACTGGCGGGCCACAAAGAGAAGCAGCGTTTTTTTGCCTCGCGCCAAATCATCGTCCAGCACGGTGCCGTTGGTGTGTGCCTCAAAGAACTTGTTCAGGTCATTCTGAATCTGAAATGCGAGACCAGCCGGGGTGGAGGCAGCACAGATTGTTTCGATAACCTGTGCACCGCAACCAGCCGAAGCAGCCGCCAGAACGAGAGGGCATTCGATGGTGTAGCGTGTGGTCTTGGCGGCGTACATCGCCTCGATTTGGTGGCGGTTAAGTTGGCCAAGAGGCCTGCCTTCGAAGATAATGTCACCCAGCTCACCGTAGCCCGTCTCAACCACGTAGCTCATAAGGCGCTCAAGCAGATCAATGCGCACCTCACAGGGAAGTCCCGCGGCACGGACCACGGCCTGTTGCGCTTTGGCAAAGACGATGTCTCCGCAGATAATCGCGAGATTCCTGCCGCGATCCTTAGATGAGCTATTCCTGTCCGGCTGGAAAGCTGCACCGGGTCTGTCGATCCCTGCCAGTTCACGATGCAGAGAGGGCTCGCCACGGCGTTCCTCCGAACCATCGACCACGTCATCATGGATCAGAATGAAGGCGTGAAGCAGCTCGAGCGCCGCTGCCACGGAGATGAAGCCGGGCGATGGGCTTCCCTCACCGCCCAGGATTCGGCGGGCCTGAAGAAAGAGGAGCGGCCGAACACGCTTGCCATCACGAAGGCAAAACCGGTGCATCGCGGCGCGGAAAGCTTCCGCATGCAGTTCATCCAGCGCCAGCGAGCTGGTCGAGTCTTCCAGGATGCGAGCCATCTCTTTATCAATCGCTCGACGGAGAGGGGCCAACTCCTGTAGAAGAGGGTGTTGATGGTGTTTGTTGGCGGTCATCAAACAGGAATTGGGGTGGCAGCTCAGACTGTGAATTATTTGTAACAGCAACTCTTACGCCCCCTTAAAATGGGCCGGATGCGGCTCTGAAGCGATACGCCGCTCTGGTTTTGACTTGCTTCCCTGCTGGCCGTTCTCTTTTTCTCTACAGCTGCGAGGCCGGTCAGGTCCAGCGCATAAACGGGCGGCCAAGGCTGTCCGGTCACTGCAGACCAGCGGCTGACGCCAACACCCAACCCATCTCATCTCCAACTGCCATGGCCACGACCAAGGAAGCCTCCATCCATCCCAAGTGGGTCCGCGACATGCTTTTCAAAGGCGCCCTCTTCATCCTGTTCGCCGGCTACTTCTTTTTCGACGGCCTCTACTGGTGGCCGATTGTCAGTGAGCGCGCCCAAGCCTACACGGCCTATGTGGACGAGGGCGGCAGCAAGCACGAATGGCCTGAGTATGCGAAAGAAAAATTTGGATGGGACAATGTGAAGAAGGAATACAGCAAAACTCATATCCGGGATAGTAATGATTACCTGCTGCAGATCATTCTGGGCTCGGCCATCGGACTTTTCGGCTTATACTTTCCGGTCAAGGTCGTGCTGGATCGCAAACTCACGCTGCGAAGTGATGGAGAGAAAGTGTATCCGCGCCGCGGCGAGCCGGTGCCCTTCGATTGGATTGTGCGCGTTGACACCAAAAAATGGGAGAAGCAAGGCTTGGCTTATGTTCGCTATGTAAAGGGTGGAAAGAAGGAGAGCAGCGACGACCCGGAGGAGAAAGAATTGTCCAAACTGACCCTGGACGATCTGAAATTTGATGGAGGTGAACTTATTCTGGAAGACATTCAATCGTATCTGGGCGAAGAGTTACAGTCAACCAAGCGCGCCCGGCTCAAACAGGAGCGTGCGGAGGCGATCGCCAAGGCAAGGGAAGGAAATCTGGCAGAAAAAAATAAACCCTCGGAAAGCAACGAGGGAGAGAAGCAAGAGTCAGGTTCGGGTAGCTCCTCCTGAAAACTAAGTCGCTTCATCCCCGCACTTCTCTTTCCCTTGGGTCGAAACAGGATGGATGATCTCGAAAAAAACGTCCCGGCAATCAAATCAAAAAAGATCGTCACAGAGAACGATTTTTGGCTGGATCAATCCGTTGATGTCTGGGAAGCGGAAAAGTTTGAGGGTTTGCCGCACTTCTATCCTGTTTATAAGTGGGGAGATTACTATTCCTTTTCCCTGTTCTCTCTGCTGAAATTAAAGAAAAGCTGCCACTTTAATCTTACTGCCTTAAACCACCTTTATCATCCGGATTTTCGGTATTTGCCAGCCGGTATTCCGCCTGATGCAGAAATCGAAAGGGTCGGGGGAGTGTTATCTCCCGTCGAGCCGGTGATCAGAGATGAGAGCACGTTTATCGAGAAGTTTGCGGAGGCAATGTGTGCGGATTGGGAGACGCTGGATGCAACCTTTCCCGGATATACCTATTTGATTTTGACGGGAGGAAAAGACAGCCTGAATCTGCTTTTGCTGCCGACAAAAAATCGAGTCGTTGCCGCGAGCGGTCATCCCAATTTTCCTTTGGTGAAGGAGTTTTGCCAAAGGAATGAACTGGACATCCCCGTCGAAGAACTGCGGGCATCTGGCAGGGAAGAGGAGACGCGTGATCTGCTGATTAATTGTTGCCGCTTGAAATTATCGCATGTGCGCTGGTCTGGTGCAATCGCGGAGCTGGCCCGCAAATATGCTCCTGCTATTATCATGACAGGACACCTTGGGGATACGTTTCTCACTGAACATTGGCGCGAATATGAGAGCTATCATGGAGGTTGGCATGAAACACATTGGTATCGCGGTGCTCACTGGCAAGGCGTTCATTTGGCCATGATGAGAGAGTTTGCTGGCGCCCCCAGCGTTTCTGGTTATCACGGTGGGTATTGCACCCAAGTGCTGAAGCAGCTTCACTTTGAAGACTCGATTGTTCGCGATGTCCGCCCTGATTTAGGGAGATCGATCAGAGGCAGTGACGTCTGGTATCCTGAATCAAATCCTGGTCCGGCGCGCATGGAATGGAAACGCCGGGATCATGAACCTGATCGATTTCGAGATCAACTAATCGAAAAGGAGATCGGTATTGAGATTGAAAATTGGAAAACGGTGCGGAATCGAGGAAGGATGTTGTCGTTAAAGAAAGAGGGAGCGCTGTTTATCCGGGCTCTTCGGGCAAGGATCCGGGCGCGCACGATGGCTAAAAAGATAACAGGGCAGATGAAGCGCTTTTTCAGCCTGTCACGTCAAACGCCGGCACGACCCAAGTAATGCATTTCGTAAACGATTCAGAAACCGATCACCTCATTTGTTCACCATGCCCAAGCCAGTTTGAAAGGAGCCCATCTGAGCAGTCGTTTTCCGGTCGCCTGGCAGGTATCCTGAGAAGAACAAGGCGAGACCCAGTGGCTGTTTTGCCTAGACGGCTCCCCCGACCATGAAGACCAACAAATCGCTGCTGTTCATTTGTCCCGAGATCGGCGCCATCTCAGAGGTGTGGATGGCGCGGATGATAGAGACACTGAAAAGCAATCTCGTTTGCGTGGCAGCGTACAAATTTCATCAGCCTCAAAATAATGGAATAAGAGAGTTTGACCTTAGTTTTGGGACACGGATTGCTCGTCGGCTCGGTGGTTTTGGAATGGCGCAACGACTCGCTTGCTGGAGATTACGCAATCTGATTAAAAAACAGAGAATCCAAAGAATCTTGGTGAATTACACGACAACCGCACTCGATCTTGAAGCAAGTTGGAGAGGTCTTTCGGTCGAAGTGTTTATTCATTGTCATGGATTCGATGTTCAGTTTGAGGGGCGGGACGTTGCCTTTCCTCACGCTGCTGTCCATGACGAGACGCAGAAGCAAAGAATCGTCGATCTTTCAGCCCGTGCAGTTTTCATCGCCAACTCCAAGTATACGCGTGATTCGCTCGTTAACGCAGGAGTTTCACAAGCTCGCGTGCAATTGAAGTATTTTGGCGTTGAATGCGTTAGCAGTTATCCCAAAGGAAATCGTAGCGGAGGGCTCAGGTGCTTATTTTTGGGGCGTTTGGTTGACTTTAAGGGACCAGACCTTGTAATTAAGGCTTTCCTTGAGGCATGTGAAAGGGGTATGGAAGGCTCTTTGGAGATAGCAGGAGATGGGCATCTCATGAATGCATGTGAGCTGCTGGCACATGATTCTTCATGGTCAGACAGAATTCACTTTCTGGGTCCGGTTGATCGCGATAGCGCCAAACAGCTTTTCGCAAGGTCCGACATCTTTTTGAATTTTCATCGGAAGGGTCCTATTTCGTTCCGAGAGGAAGCTTTTGGCGTGGCGTTGATCGAAGCGATGTCTTATGGATTGCCAGTTCTGACCGCTCGCAGTGGTGCGGTAGGCGAGAGTGTGGTTCATGGAGAAACTGGTTATTTGGTAGAGCCCGAAGATATTAAGGCGTATGTAGATTGTCTATTACGGCTGAGTAAAAATACAGAAGAGTTGGCTCGTCTCGGCAGCCTTGCCCAAGCCCACGTAAGAAAAGAGTTCAGCTTGGATCAGGAACGTGAAGCACTATTGGAGATCTTAGGTCTGAAGGAAGAAGTGAACAAGGTGAGTCAATGACTGGACCTTTAGTTTCAGTTGTGATTCCTACGAAGAATCGATGTGATTTGATCGGTGAAACCCTCCAGTCCGTCGCGGCGCAATCATTTCGCGAGTGGGAATGTATTGTGGTTGATGATGGGTCGACGGATCAGACTGCGGAGGTAGTTTCGAGTTTTACTGAGAGTGACGGCCGGTTTAAGTATATCATCAATGAAAGTGGCCGCTCCGGAGCTCCCGTGGCGCGGAACATTGGGTTCAAAAACGGAATAGGAAAATATGTTCTTTTTCTTGACTCTGACGATTTAATTGCGGTGGAGTGCCTGGAGGAACGAGTGAGGTTGTGCGAAGGGGAGGATTTGGATTTTGCCGCCTGTCTGGGAGAGATATTTCAGAAAGAGATCGGAGATGTAGGGCTTTTGGTGAATGTATGGACGCGTGAGAATGAATTGGATCGTCAGGTCAAGATGGAGTGTATTATGATCACGGCGGCATGTCTGTGGCGACGCTCGTTCCTGGAAGAAAATGGGATCATGTGGGACGAAGAGTTGGTTCGCGATCAGGATGCGGATTTTGTTTTGCGCGGATTATGTCATCAACCGGCATTCCGTCTGAGCTGGAATGTTGATTTTTTCTGGCGAGAACATGGTTCATCAAGGGTCTCGAGCAATGAGGACGCCATCAGGAAGCTGGCCTCCCGATGGCGCTACTGTACAAAAGCGGAGAAGCTCCTGGAGGAAAAAGGCCTTATGAGCGAGCGGCGGTCGCAATTGCTCGCGTTCCTATACTTTAATCTTACGACGGATTACCTGACATTAACGCGGCGTGCGGAGGCAAGGAAGGCCTGGAAAGAATCCTGCCGCTTGGGTGCGCACCCAGCTCGAATGCGGTGGATCTATCTAGCAGGGCGGCTGTTGACGCGTTTTCCCGGTTGCCGGAAAGCAGGGATCAGTTTTATCCGGCGGCTGCTTCTTTTTGATTTCAAAGGCTCTGATCAGATATATCTTACCCGGCGCATTTTGAGTCCGCGCAAACATCAGTCAGGAGACGCTTTTTATGGAGGAAAGTAGCCATGAGAATCAATTGGACAAGCGGAGGCCGGTCATCTCCGTGATGATTCCAACTTATAATTGTGCGAATTATTTAAGAATAACTCTGGAGAGTGTACTGAGTCAGGACCTCGGCGAGAACCTCATGGAGATTGAGGTAATTGATGATTGTTCGACCAAGGATGATCCGTCAGCGGTGGTTAAGGAGATTGGGAAAGGCCGTGTCCGTTTCTTTCAACATCCGCAGAATGTCGGGTCCACACCTAATTTTAATGCTTGCGCGCGCCGGGCCAAAGGGCGGTGGGTCCATATCCTGCATGGTGATGACTATGTGCTTGATGGCTTTTATCAGGAAGTCTATCAGCGCATTGAGCGGGATCCACCGTGTGCGCTCATCACCACAGGATATCTGAACGTAGATGAGAGCGGTAAAACCCTGTCTGAAGTGCCCACCCCTCTCCCGGCGGATGAAATAACTCACGATGCGGAACCTTTTTGGCGGCGCACCCCCGTTATTTTCGCCGGGGCGGTCCTCCGTAAGTCCTTTATCGAAGAACATGGTGAATTTAATGAGGAGCTTATTCATACCGCGGATTGGGAGATGTGGGCGCGCGCGACCCATTTTGGCGGAACGCTTGCGATCCCGATGATCGGGGCGTGTTACCGGATATTTGAAGGGAACGAGACCAGCCGACTTAGGAGAACGGCGGAGAACCTACGAGATTTTCTGCGATGTGTGAGGGTTTTTGGAAGCTACTTACCCGGTTATAGTGAAACCTACGGTGCCTATATGGTGAAAATGGCCGCGCTGGATCAAAAGAAGGTAATGCAAGATTTGGGCGAAAACGATGCAGCACTGGCGGCGGAGCGGTTTTTTAGGGAGCACACCGAGCCACTTGAACGTATCAGGCTCCGGGTGATGGCCTATCTGCGAAGGCTAAGGAGTTAGCAGGTCAGGTAAACGGACTAAAAGGAGAAATGTTATGAAGCTTTTGATGGTAGGTGCAGGTTTTTCAGGGGCAGTTCTTGCGCGGGAGCTTGCCGACGCATTGGGAGCAGAATGTCTGGTCATCGACACGAGAGAACATCTCGGAGGAAATTGCCATACTGAGCGGGATGCTGAGTCAAACGTCATGCTGCACCGGTATGGCCCGCATATTTTCAATACGAGCCGGGAGGACGTATGGGATTATGTGCGGCGGTTTGGTGAGTTCGGCGCATTCACCAATCGTGTTAAGGCATCAACAGACCGAGGCGTCTTTTCTTTGCCGATCAATCTATTGACTATCAACCAGTTCTTTGGAAAACGATTTTCTCCCGCGGAGGCGAGAGAGTTCTTATCGGAGCTTGGCGATCAGTCTATCGATGAGCCGCGGAATTTTGAGGAGCAGGCTCTGAGGATGCTTGGTAAAGAGTTGTATTATGCGTTCTTTTATGGGTATACAAAAAAACAATGGGGTTGCGAGCCGAAGGAATTACCTGCATCAATTCTGAAGCGACTGCCCGTGCGCTTTAATTATGACGATAATTATTATGCCAGCAAGTTTCAGGGAATCCCAATTGAAGGTTACAGCGCAATTATCGAGAGGATTCTGGATCATGATAATGTATCGCTGAAGCTGGGCGTCAGTTATGAACTTGGTATGGAAAGTGAATTTGATCATGCCTTCTATTCGGGGTCTCTCGATGCTTTCTTCAGGCACAGTGCCGGGCGGTTGAGTTATCGAACTGTCTATTGGGAAGAGTCCATCCATGAAGGGGATTATCAGGGTAATCCATTGATTAACTATCCCGGTATTGATGTTCCTTTTACGCGGGAGATTGAACATAAACACTTTGCCCCCTGGGAAGAGCATGAGAAAACGATTGTTTTCCGTGAATTCAGCAAAGCAACCGGACCGGATGATATCCCATACTATCCCCGGCGCCTTGCAGAGGACAAAGCGCAGATGGAAGCCTACACCAAGATGGTGGAGGACACTTCAAAAATTGGTTTTATGGGAAGGCTGGGCACCTATCGTTATCTCGATATGGATCAAGTAATTGCTGAAACTCTGGACTACGCAAAGCGCCTGGCCGCGGTGCCGGCGTCTAAATGGGATAATCCGGAACTTCGCTTTTCTGCTTTACCCAGCAGTCCGGCTCCGAGCAAGACCGGGAAATAGCTGCAGGTGAAGCACGGCTAGCTTGCGGTTTCCGAGTTCAATGCATCCACGGCCAGCCCAAAGTAGTTGCACGCATTCCGGTAGCAGATGTTTCGCACCATTTCTCCGAGCATCGGGATGTCCCGCGGCAAGAGTCCGTTTTCGACGTCCTGCCCGATCAGCTGGCAAAGAAGGCGGCGGAAATATTCATGCCGCGGAAAGCTGAAGAAACTGCGAGAATCCGTCAACATACCAACAAAACGGCTCAGGAGGCCGCAATTGCTGAGCGCATTGATCTGAGCGGTCATTCCATCCAGTTGATCATTGAACCACCAGCCGCTGCCAAACTGAATTTTTCCCGCGATACTGCCGTCCTGGAAATTGCCAATCATCGTGGCAAAGACGTAGTTGTCCACCGGGTTTAGGTTGTAAAGAATGGTCCGAGGCAACTGGTTCGTCCGGTCCAGATGATCCAGGTATCTCGAAAGCGCTTCGGCCTGAGGCCAGTCACCAATGGAATCAAAACCGGTATCGGGTCCCAGCGCATCGAAAAGGCGCGTGCTGTTATTGCGCATGGCGCCCAGATGCAACTGTTTTGTCCAGCCCTTTTCGGCATCGAGGTGGCCGAAATAAATCATGAGAAATGCTCCAAAACGGTCTGCATCTTCCTGGCCAATCGATCCTCCGCCGAGGGCTTTTTCGAAAAGAGCCCTTGCCTGGGCTTCCGTGGCTGGATCACTCAAACAATAGTTCATTCCATGATCACTGAGGCGGCCGCCGGTTTGATGAAAAAAGTCATGACGCTTTCTGAGAGCATCGAGGAAGGACGGCAGATCCGTGATGTGAGTGTCACTCACCTCTGACAAGCGCTTCACCCAGGCAGGCCAGATCCCTGGCTTATTGATTGCCAGCGCCTTGTCCGGCCGAAAGGCGGGATAGACCCTCGTTTGAAGCAGGCCCGGTTCGCGTTGGAGTGCACGGTGCCATTCCAGGGTATCAATCGGATCGTCCGTCGTGCAGACAACCCTGACCCCGTGACGATTGAGCAGCCCATGCACTCCCATCTCAGGACTGGACAATTTTTCCAGGCCTCGATGCCAGACCTCGTCTGCCGTAGCTGGGCTCAAATAGCCATCCCAGTCCAGGTAGCGCTTCAATTCCAGGTGCGTCCAGTGATAGAGCGGATTGCGGAGGGTGTAAGGAACGGTGCGAGCCCACGCATCAAATTTCTCTCGGGCCGAGGCGTTGCCCGTGCAGAAACGCTCCGGTTCGCCATTTGAACGCATGGCGCGCCATTTGTAGTGGTCACCTTCCAGCCAAACTTCGAAGAGATCCCGAAACATGCGATTCTCCGCGATGTCCCTGGGAGGAAGGTGGCAATGATAGTCAAAAATCGGTTCGAAAGCGGCGTAGCCATGGTACAGCTCCCTGGCCGAGGAGGAAAGAAGCAGGAAGTCGTCATGAATGAATCGTGCAGCAGCTGAAGCCATGGGGCTGGGATAGCACCGGGAGAGGGAACGGGCAAGGTTTGAGACGGGAGATCCTGGAGCCAGTCAAACAGAAGCCTGCGCAGGCATATGTATGTTTTCCATAAATTCCATAGTTTTCCTTGAACGGATCGAACGGCGGTTCTTTATTCTCTGTGGAGACGATCTACGTCGTCATGCTCTGCATCAGGGCGATGACAGGTTTCGAGCAGTTGCTTGAATTGACCTTATTGAAGCCCGCGGATCGTTCTCCAGCATTGCGCGAAGAGCGCCCATCAACTACTCTTTCGTCAAACGCGGCTGATCGTGTCCCGCGCTGAAACCTGAATCACCTTTCCCATGGCGAGTCTCGGTGCCCCATCTCCTGTTGATGCTTCCAGTCTAAGCGCGGAAGAACAGGATCAGATTCTGCAAACGATTGACATGTTTGAGGTCATCGCGCAGAGCCAGCCGGATGACTATCAGTCCATTGAGATCCTGAAAGAGGCTTACATGAAGCTCGGCCGGACGGAGGACGGTGTTTCCACCTCCATCCGCCTCGCCCGGGCCTACGCGGTCACCGGTCAGATCTCCCTGGCCTTTCAGGAGTGCGAAGGCATTCTCACCCACCAGCCTGACAACGAGGAAATCCGCTCCTTTATGGTGGAGCTGGAGCATAAGATGGATGGCGCGGTGGGACCGGGCGGCGGGTTTGCTGCCGTGGAAGCCTTCCATCGGGATGATGATCCTGCGGTGGCGCCAGCTCAGCACGGTGATCCCGGGCGCATTATCATCACAGAGCAGACCCGGCGGCAGGACCTCGGGGAGCTTGAATCCAAGTTGATGGAGGACGACGGGAACTTCCCGCTTGCTGAGTTTCTCATCAAGAACAACCTGGTCGAGAAGGATCTCGTGATGGAAGCGATGGAAGAATGCAATCACCGTAACCGCGGGCGGCTCGAGTCGCTCAATGGAAACGGGGATTCGGAGCGCTTTGTCCTTACACCCCTGTTGGAAATGATCGGCAGCAAGGGAAATATCCCCCAGGACCAGCTCATGGAACGGCTCATTGACCGGACAAGCATGGCCTATGTGCCGATTGAGGCCTATCAGGTCGACCGGCACTTTGTGCAGATGCTGCCCGAAGCGCTCACGCTGGGAAGGTTCTTCCTGCCCTTTGACCAGCTCAGCCGGACCATTTTCGTCGCCACCTGCAATCCCCTTGACGAAGCAGGCCGGGAGGCCGTGCAACAGACCCTTGAAGCGACCATTCACTGGTATCTGGCTTCACCCGCTTCCATTCGGCAGAACCTGAAATCAATTTACCGCCTGGATAAAGACAAGCGGTAACCCGCCTGCCCTGACCTTCTTCCTCTCGCGATCCCATGAAACTGTTCAGTGAACGCATTGCCCACGTCCTCATTGAAGACGGCATTATTACCCAGGCCCAGCTGGATGAAGCGGTTGACCTCCAGAAACAGCAGGGCGGGCGACTGCTCAAGCTGCTGATCGACAAGGACTATGTTACTGAAGAGGACATGGTGGTGAGCACGGGCCGATGCCTGGATACGCCGCCCATCAATCTCGCTAAAGTGACCATCCCGCCGGATGTCCTTGACCTGATTCCGCGGGAGTTGGCCAAGAGCTACAAAGTTGCGCCTGTCTCGGTCATCGGCCGCAAGCTGTTCCTGGCCATGGCGGACCCACTTAATGTCCTCGCGCTGGATGATCTGAGGCAGCGCACCAAGATGGATATTGTCCCGATGATCGCGCCGGAAAGCGCGGTGATCGAAGCGCTCAGTGGAGTCGCCAAGACGGGTCCGGAGATTGGGGAAGCGATCAAATCTGTCATGGATGAACTCGATCCCGAAGATCTGGAGATCGAGGAGCGCAGAGAGGAAACCGCCATTGATCTGGACCGGCTGGCCAATCAGGGACGAGAAGGCCCCGTTGTTAAGGTGGTGAACCTTGTCCTGCTGGAAGCGCTCAAGAAGCGTGCCTCTGACATTCACATTGAACCCTTCGAGAAGATTCTTCGCCTGCGCTATCGGGTTGATGGGCAGTTAATGGAAGCGCCTCCGCCGCCCAAGCAACTGCAGAGCGCCGTCACCTCCAGGATTAAAATTCTGGCGGGGTTGGACATTGCGGAGAAACGCAAGGCCCAGGACGGACGGTTTCGCATCAGGATTTCAGGACGGGAAGTGGACCTGCGGATATCCGTCCTGCCTGTCATTCACGGGGAAAAGATCGTCCTGCGGATTCTGGATAAGAGCAATCTTTCCGCCACGATGGAAGGGTTGGGCATGCCGGATGATACCCTCATCAAATTTCGGCGGGCGATCGAAGCTCCGCACGGCATGGTGCTGGTGACCGGACCGACTGGGTCGGGCAAGACGACTACCCTGTATTCAGTCCTCCAGGAGATGAATCAGATCACAGATAACATCGTCACAGCAGAGGACCCGGTCGAATATGAGATGCTTGGCATTAATCAGGTGCATGTCCGCCGGGAGTCCGGGATGACCTTTGCGTCTGCGCTGAAAGCAATGCTCCGGCAGGATCCTGATATCATTCTGGTGGGTGAGATCCGTGACTTGGAGGCAGGTTCGATCGCAGTCGAAGCCGCGCTCACCGGGCACAAAGTGCTCAGCACCCTGCACACCAATGACGCGCCCGGAGCCATCACCCGCCTGGACGACATGGGCATCCCGCCCTTCCTGATTTCCAGTGCGGTCTTGCTCTCCACCGCGCAGCGGCTGGTCCGCAAGATTTGCAGTAACTGCATTGAAGACTATCGGCCAGAGCCGGAAATCTTTGACAAGCTGGGGCTGGTCGATGAGTTGCGGCAGGCCAGTTACTTCCAGGGATATGGTTGCGACCGCTGCGGTGGCAAGGGCACGCAGGGCCGGACCGCGATCATTGAGGCGATGCTCATGAGTGACTCCTTGCGCAAGCTCGTCATGAAGCGAGCCAGCGGCGCGGTGATCAAGAGGCAGGCCATCAATGAAGGAATGAAAACTCTGCGGATGGCCGGCATCGAAAAGGCGCTGGAAGGCTCAACCACCCTCATGGAAGTCTTTGCCAGGACTTCTGAAGAGTAGACGCAAAAAGGGCCTTCTCTGCGCTGGCCTGTCCGCTCTGCTCTCACAAGCTGAAAGGATTAGATAAGATTTTCGCGAAGCACAGACCACGATGAAGCGATTTTTTTCCAAAAACTCGCCGCCCGGAAGCGGTCAGGAAAAGGAACCGGAGCGCGAAGAGCCCGAAGCTCAGCCCCGGCCTGGCACGCCAGATGCTCCCGTCAAACCTGTGCGCGTCACAGAAAAAGTAAGCGCAGGTCAGCGTAAAAAAATTTCAGCGCGGATTCACATCCCGCCCATCAGCCTCCGCCAAACCGATGACGGCGGAATGGACCGGAAACGCACCGGCGAGACGCCGGTTGTACCACCTGCGCCAAAGATGGCGAAGCTTCCGCCTCGCAGTAAGAACAACGAAGACGATCTGCCGGCCCCGGAGAGCGGTCAGGCCAGTTCTGCCTTTGCGGGCCCCGGCCCTAAAATTAAGAGTCCGCCCCCACCGTCTTTCCACGGATCTCCCAGTCCCCCGGCCAATGCCTCGGCGACTGATCAAATGCCGGCAATTACCCCTCAGGTATCCCTGACTCCAAAGATTCCGGCTGCCTCGGAAGCGCCGGCGACTGCTGAGCATAAAGGCCTGACGGCCTTTCGAACCAATCTCGTCCCTCCTGCGGTCCGGCGTCCGCCAAAATTGACCGTCGTCAGCGGTCAGGGAGGGAAAGAGGGAGGCGCTGACTCCAGCAAGGAGAGCAGGTCTGGCAGGCCCGCCCTGGAACCAAAGAGCTTTACCCCGCCCTCCCTGCCAGATGTCCCTCTCCAGACCAAGCGCCTTTTTACCTCTTCCATGCCTCCTTCGACGCAGGGCAGTGCGCCACCCAAGGCCCCGCCCATGCCAGGGTATGATGAACAGCCAGGCGTGGCGGCGAATCCGGAAACCGCGCCACATTCCGGGGACGATGCATCGTCCACCGCGGCAACGCCGGAGAGCCCGCAACCTCTTACCCGCGCTGCGGCTACCGACTCTTCGCAGCAATTCCCCGCTGCGGATGATCGCGTTGTCGCCCTTGATCCGGAAGAGCAGATCATCTCCTTCGCACAAGCGGTGGCGGAATTCCGTCCCGAAGGCATCAGCTGGGAAGAAGAACCGGAGGCAGAATCCCGGGGTGATTTCGATGACGCCGGCATCCGTGTAATATTTGATTCTGAGGAGCCACTGGACACTTATGAAAGGGTGGCAGCAAAGCTGGCCAGCCTGACGGGAGTGACCCATTGCATTGTAATCAGGAACGATGGCAGCCTTCTCGCCGGGCAGTGGCCGGAGGTTCTGGATGTCGAAAGTTTCGCCGTCACCGTGCCGAACCTCGTGTCCCGGGTCATGGACTTTTCCGGTGAGATGGATCTTGGCCAGACGCATTCGCTTGTGTTATTCACAGACCATGGCACGATAAGCTTCTACAGCGGTGACGGTATCTACCTTGCGGTCCTTCAGCAGAGTGGCGGCCTGTTACCCGGTGTGAGGGACAAACTGGAACGGACGGCGGCAGCTCTTTCTCAGGCCATTCTGGCGGCTTCCTGAACGGGAAGAGTAGGGTCACCATGGTCCTTTCAAGTCATCTCAAACCCATTAACCTAAGATCGTCCTTTTCTCTCGTCTCGATTAGTTCAAGAACATCATCTTCAATTTTTTTCCCGCTCGAATTACCCTCCTCCACCTCACTTCAGATTTTTTTTGAAACATTGATTTGCGACTATGTCGATCATCAACTACGCCAGCAAAGAGATCCAATTTAAGATCGTCTATTATGGTCCTGCGCTCTGCGGTAAGACCACTAATCTGCAGTACATTCATACCCGGATCGACACGAGCAACCGCGGTGAGCTGGTCTCGCTCAACACGGCGGCGGACCGCACCCTCTTCTTCGACTTTCTTCCGCTCAATGCCGCTGTAATTAAAGGCTTCAAAACCAAATTCCAGCTTTACACCGTTCCCGGTCAGGTCATCTACAACGCGACCCGCCAGCTTGTGCTGCGCAGCGTTGACGGCATCGTTTTCGTGGCGGATTCTCAATGGGAAAAAATGGAGGAAAACGTGGAGAGCTTCAAAAACCTTTCTGAGAATCTGCAGAAGCAGAACATGAACATCGACGATGTTCCGTATGTGCTGCAATATAACAAACGGGATTTGCCGAATATTGCACCCGTTAATTATCTGGATTTTTTACTTAATAACCGCTCTAATAAGGTGCCGGCCTTTGAGGTGATCTCCAGTTCCGGCCAGAATGTTTTTGCCTGTCTTAACGCGATCTCCCAGTTGTTGCTGAACAAATTTACCAAGGACAATAAAGCAGCCAATGCCACACCGGAGGTGGCTACGGCCGGTGTTACCTGAGAGGTCTCAGCAATCCGTCCGGCAACGGTTCACCCTCACGCGCAAACAGTTTTTCGGTTCTCAACCTCCACTGACTCACTGATTCCCACCCACTACCGCTATGGATGTCATACCCGCACTCTCCATTGAGGACGTCGAGCAGATCGACAATATTCTGCAGGGATACTTGCAGCAGTCAGAGGCTGATCTCTGTGTGGTGATCGACCGGGGCGGTAACGTCATTTCTCAGTCGGGGGATCTTGGCATGATGGATGTGACCATCATCGCCGCCCTTGCAGCCGGATCTTTTGCGGCCACCCGTGAGCTGGCTCGCCGGATCGGTGAAGTCGAGTTCAATGCGCTCTATCACCAGGGAAATGGGAATCATATGTTTATGAATTCCATTGATGAAGACACCATCATGATCACCGTTTTCGGCGGTCAGACCACGGTCGGTCTGGTCCGTTTTTATTCAACTGGCGCCGCGACTAATCTTGCTGCGATCCTGCGCGAACTTCGGCAGAAGTCGATCACCCCTTTCGAATTCGACGAGGCCGATATTGCGACGATAGATTTCGGCGCGTGATTTGATTTGAAGGTCCGTTCCTCGGCGCGAGGTTCAGGAAAAATCCTGTCACCGTTCTAGCAATTAGAATAACGGTCTCTTTGTCCATCCTATTGTGCGCCTTGTCACGTCGCGACAATCAGACAAAGCGAGTCAAGCCAGACACGGCGGCGTTTCTGATAATTATAGAAAATCTCAAACTTCATTTCGCCGTCCGCGTTTGGCGGTGTTTTCGTTTCTTTCGGGTTTGAGTATTCAGCGGTCTGCCTTTTCATAAATATCAAGGCTGCACGGTATTTAATGCGGATTAATTGGTGACAATATCGTGACAGAATCCAGCTAGCCGAACCGCAATTTTCCGCTAAAAGCTTTTTCGCCGGTGGATGATTATCCCCTGTCTGAGTTATCCCCCAACTTGCCACAGGCTTCCTGCCACTTTCCTGGTTTTCCCCGGCGCCCCGCCTACTCCAAGCTAATTCCTCTCTCTGCCTGAGGGGGGCTGTCTTCTTTTGGAGGCTGGATCCAGTCCAGCCTCTCACGAAGCCGGTTCTCCGTTCAGGCTGTCGGGGCGTTTTGCGGAGTGCGGCGCTAATCTCTTCAGGTCGTTTGGCCTCTGACTCGGAAATCGTTACCAACCGCAAAACGCATTCAATGAAACATCGTTCTTACCGTTCAGCCTGTGCATGGCTGTTAAATCTGGCGGCCTTCCTGTTCGTCTTGACCGCAGAAGCGGCCAGCCCCCGCGAATTGACCCCGATCAGCACGTTCAATGGCAACGGTGCTGAAATTCTTGCCTTTGATCCCACCAATGAGCGCATTTTTGTGACGAACGGCGCTGACACGCGGGTGGACGTGATTGATGTCAGTAACCCTTTCAGTCCGGTGGCAAATGCTGGATTTGCCTTCCTGGATGTGAGCACCCTGGTTGGGGTTGATCAGCAGGCAGAACCCACCAGCGTGGACGTGGCTTCGGTTGGTAACGCCGCCGGTTATGTCGCTGTCGGTGTTAACAAGCTGGATACCAGTGGATCGGACGACGTTCTTCTGCCGGGAAGTGTTGCCCTGTTCAACTCGACCTCAGGAGCTTTCGTAACCGAAGTGAATGTCGGATTTCTTCCGGATTCCGTCGCCTTTTCGCCCAGCGGTGAGTTCCTGGTTGTCGCCAATGAAGGCGAACCCGACGAAGCGGGCAATGACCAGCCGGGCAGTATCTCAGTCATTGCCTTTGACGGAAGCGGAAACGTCACCAGCAACACCAACCTCGACTTCACATCCTTCGACAGCCAGCGCGCTACCCTCATCTCCAACGGTGTTCGCATCTTCCCTGGAGAAGATCCTTCCAACGATTTTGAGCCGGAATTTGCTACGGTCTCCCCGGACAGCAGCACGGCCTTTGTGACTCTCCAGGAAGCCAACGCGGTCGCAGAAGTTGATCTTTCCACTCCCGCGATTACCGCGATCCGGCCGATGGGTCTGAAGGATCACAGCGTGGCCGGTAACGGTCTTGATGCCAGTGACCGGGATGGCCCAGGAAATGACGGTGCCATCAATATTCAGACCTGGCCGATATTCGGTCTCTACATGCCGGATGCCATTGCGGCGTTTGTGGTCGATGGAAATACCTTTTACATCACGGCCAACGAGGGTGATGCGCGGAGCGAAGAGGAACGCGTGAAAGATCTCACCCTTGATTCAACCGCCTTTCCGAACGCCGCCTTCCTGCAGGATGATGATAATCTGGGCCGGCTGGAAGTATCCTCGATCGATGGCGACACGGATGGAGACAATGAGTATGAACAACTCTTCGCCTACGGTGCCCGTTCCTTTTCCATTTATGACGCAAGCGGTAATCAGGTTTATGATTCCGGAGATGATCTCGAACAACTGACGGCGCTGGAAAATCCGACTTATTTTAATTCGGATAATGATGAAAATACTTTTGATACCCGAAGTGATGCAAAAGGCCCAGAGCCGGAAGAAGTAGAAATCGGCACGATTGACGGCCGCGTTTACGCTTTCATCGGTCTTGAAAGGATCGGTGGAGTAGCAGTTTATGACGTCACCACCCCGGACAGCCCATTTTTTGTTGATTATGTAAATAATCGCGACTTCAGCAATGGCCTCAGCGGCAGTCCACTGGGTGACAGCGGTCCGGAATCCATCGAATTCATTTCCGCCTCGGACAGCCCGATCAGCGGTGTTCCGATGATCGCCGTTTCCAACGAGGAAACCTTTACCACCACGCTTTACACCTTCACCCCGAATCCTTTCCCGCAGTCAGTTGCTTCGGGTGATCCTCGGGCGGACAGTGTGGTTCTCTGGACCCGCGTGCTGGATGAAACCCAGCCGAACGCTGACATCACCGTGGATCTGGAGGTTTTAAGCGATGCGGACTTCCAGGATGGCACGCCAAACACGAATCTTTACACGGGATCTTCCCTGACCGCCCGCGACATGGCCAACGGCTGTGTCAAAGTGAAGGTGGACAGCACTAACACCACGGCCGGTCTAAGCGCGTTCAGCACCTATTGGTACCGCTTCAGCTTCACGGATGGCAACGGGAACCTGCAGCAGAGTGTGTGGGGCCGGACCAAGACAGCGCCGAGCGCTGCTCAGGATGTGGAAGTCCAGTTCGCGACCCTGAACTGCCAGGATTACATCGGCCGCTACTACAACACGATCGTTGACCTCGTTCGGACCCAGCCCGATCTGGATTTCATTATTCACCTCGGGGACTATGTCTATGAGACCAACGGTGACCCGCAGTTCCAGACTTTCGACCCGGCTCGCCAGGTTGAATTTGGTCCCAACGCGATTAACCTCGGCAGCTTCGAAGCAGCCGGAGATCTGAGTGACTATCGCTCGCTCTATGAAGCCTATCGGGCCGACCCCGCGATGAAGCGCCTCCACGAGCTTTATCCGATGCTCGTGATCTGGGATGACCACGAGTTCGCGAATGACCATTTCCAGGAAAACGCGAATGACTTCGCCGGCACGGAAAACCGGCCTTCGGGAATCGAAGAAAGCCCGGAGCGCAAGAAAGATGCGGAGCAGGCCTGGTTTGAATTCATTCCCAACGAACTCGGGATCAACGGTACGAACACCGCGATCGACTTTGACATCGATATGGTAAGCCCGACCGTTGGCACGGGCACGCGCTTTCAGATTTTTCGCGTCTTTGATTTCGGCGCCAATTGCAGCGTTTTCCTTAGCGACACACGCTCATACCGCCCGGACCATCTGATTCCGGAAGATGCTTTCCCGGGAACGATCGTCATTGATCAGGCCACCGCGGAAGGGATCCAGACCGGTCTTTCTACGATTCTCGACCCCTATGTAAACATTGATGATCCCTCCCAGGCGGTAGTCAAAGCGACCGTTCAAGGGATTGTCACTTCACTTGCGCAGGCCTCCAATCTGAGCCCGGCTGACGCCAGCGCCTATGCCACCAGCAAGGTCACAGGTAATATCAGTGCCACCTTTATCAATGCGCTCTATGCAGGAGCGTCTCTGACCCCGCCATACACCCTATCTGATCTCGCGGGTTTTGACCAGGGCCTGAGTTTCCTCTTCCTTGGTAAACAGGGGCTCTTCACCTCCATCGGCAGCCGGAATGGGGTGGTCGATCCGTTGTATGACATTTACGCCGGCGTTCTCTTCGCTGGCAGCCCGGCTTCGCAGGATCTTCTCGGCACCGATCAGTTGAGTGATCTGACCGCATGGGCGACGACGAATCCGGCAGGGTGCAAGATTTTTGCTTCCTCCGTTTCCATGCAGCCGATGCTGATCGATGCAAGTCAGTTTGCTGCGCTGCTGCCGCCCGAACTGCAGGCGCTGGCACAAGTGATCAACCTGAACGTTGAGCATTGGGATGGCTTCCCGCAATACCGTCAGCAGATCGTTGATCTGCTTGCCGCGAACAATGTGATCGTGGTCTCCGGTGACATCCATGGCAGTTTTGTGGGTAACCACTCGAATCTGGCTGGCACCGAAGTCCTGCCTGAATTTACCGCGACTTCGGTTTCCTCGGAGACCTTTGGAGAGATCGCTGAGGGAGTCTTCGAATCAGTGCTTGGTCAGGGCAATCCACTCATCGCACTGATCGCCGGAAGCCTGGATACCCTGCTGGTCCAGGCTGCAAATGCCAATACGAATACCGAGATGGTTCGCGCGGAGGCTACCGCCAATGGCTATTTTGTGGGAACGGCCAACTCTACTGGCTTTGCTGGTCTCTACCGGGAGACCGACCCGAACAATGTCGACACGAATTTTTATCCCTTCGATGATATCGACAACGCAGATCTGCCAGCCTTCTTCACATCGAATTTCGAAGTGTCTACTGCCAAGGATGGTGCAGATACCTTTACCCTGGAGCTGCTGCACGTGGCCGATCAGGAGGCGAGCACAAGCGCGATCGTGGACGCGCCGAACCTCTCCGCGATACTGAACGCTCTGCGTGATCAGGATCTGGGCAGTGATGGGCAGCCGGACAACACCCTCACGCTTTCCAGCGGTGACGCCTTCATTCCGGGCATTTTCTACGATT
>CAZUPP010000004.1:19479-163700 GCA_964622095.1 uncultured Verrucomicrobiales bacterium | reverse complement strand
CCACGCCTTTTTCTATTTACCCGAGCGTACGGATAAACCCACTTGTCCCCCCCCTCACCCCCCGTGTAATCCACCGCCCCAGTACATCTCCACCTTCCCTTTCCCCTGACCAGATCCGCCTTCGCTTAACCGTTCCCCCTTCCGCGAAAAACACTTTCGGACGTGTCCAATCATCCTGCCCCTCCGCATTCCTTGACATCCGCCAGAATCATCCTATATTCTCTTAGTTAAGCGGGCATCATCTCTCCTGTCCCCACCCAACCGCTCGCCCTTCACTCTTCCCCCAGAGCAAAATGAAAAACCCTCACCGTTCCCTCCCCGGGGCACGCGGTCTGCGGAATCGTTCTTCCGTAGCCTTCACCCTCATCGAAATCATCGTCGTCCTCGCCATCCTTGTCATCCTCATGGCCTTGATCATGGCGATGATCAACAAGTCCAAACTCCAGGCGTTCACCGCGGAAACCGTCAGCAACCTCCGCGTCCTGCAAGCCGCCAACCTCAGTTTCCTTGCGGAAAATGGCTATTATGTTCCGCCCAAGGGTGACGAAGGCTGGAACACGATGTGGTTCAACCGCCCGGATTTTACGAAATTCCTCAGCCAGCCCAATGCGAACTGGGACGAAAACTTCCCTGAAGTCGCCACTTCCGGTTTCCGGAACGTCAAACATCCGACCGATGAAAATAAGGATTTCGGTCAGATGACCATCGGCATCAATACCTGTGGCCGTCAGCACTGGCCGAGCGATGGTGAACTGCCCAACATGGCCGTCCTCCCCGCCCAGGTCATCGATCCCTCCCGGACCATGGCCTTTGCCGATGCCACCGATTTCTGGGTGCAAATGGGAGCCGCGGATAAATGGCAGAATGATAAGGAATGGCAGGCTATGGCCATCGCCTACCGCAATGGCGGTGAACGCGCCGCCGTCGCTTTTTTTGACGGCCACGTCGGTTTCGTCACCCGCGAGGAAGCGGTGGGAAATCGACCTCTCTGGCTCCCGGAAGCAGGCGATGAGGACGCGGATCTCCCACCAGAACCTTAATCCTCACTTCTTTCCTACCCGACCATCCATCATCCATTTTACCGAACGATCGGTAAAACGCCAGCCACCTCCATCTCTCCACCTGTCCCTCCTCATCGCCCGGCGCCCCTTCACTCAATCCACGAGATTGATGTTGACCCGGACGTCAACTGCGCTTGCGGCGGGGGCGATGGCATCTTCCTGCTCGACGAAAAAGAAGGCTTGCTCGCTGTTGGCAATCGATTCGTCATAGTTAAAGACGACGGTTCCGCCGGTGCCGGTTTGTATATCGACCATCGTTTCGTCTTCAGGAATTCAGTAATTCTGGTTCGTGTATTTAGGAATACCCGAAATACTAACGTGTTGAAGCTGAACCCGCTGGAGCATCATCGACGGTAAGAGAAGCGTTCGGGAGCACATATCTGAATTTCCCGCCAAGCCTCTAATACCGCAATAAATGGCGCGCGTAACTTACCGCCGCGAAGCGATTTTCCGCCCCAAGTCTTGCAATGATGGACGCAACGTGGTGATTGACCGTCCTTTGGCTGATACCCAGGATGCGAGAGATTTCGAGGTCTGATTTACCCTCATTCACCCAGAAAAGGACTTCGCACTGTCTTCGGGTCAGACCTCTGCGGCGCAATTTCAGAAAATCCGTTTCGCTCAGACGCTGAAATGCCTCTTCGGCCTGACGAAGGATCTCCGCGTTCTTTACGGCCAGTTGGACGTGGGGCTGGAAAAGTTCGATGAGAAAAACTTCAGAGTCATTGAAAGGATTTTCCTTATGCACGGTGATGCCCTCCGGCATTTCACCCTGACTGACATCAATCAGCGCCTGATATATCGGCACCTCAACATGCTTGTAGACGTCATTAACCAAGGCAGTACGTTTCCATTCCCGGTCCGGCGTCATTTCCTGCACGAGTTGCACCTTTCTAAGTTCGCTCTCGGCACCAATTCGGAAAAGGCTTCCATATATGGAAGAATCGGTTCAATCGGACGGTTGGCTACGATCTGATATTTTCCACGCCCGTCGCGAATGTTGAAGAAGGCCTGATATCCGGGGAGGAGTTCTGACACCGAACCTACCATCCGCTCAATGAGAGAATCCGGGCTGGCGGAATCATGCAGCACCGTGAGCGCCGCCGATAACCGTTTGAACTGTTCTCTCGCGCTGTTCCCTACCCTGACCATAACGTGATTTCTACAAATCATCGCTACCAGGCCCATGGTGACGGTTCTGTCATCAATGTCAACCCATTCATCTCAGCATATCCCGTATCTCAGGATACAGCGACTCATATATGACACACTAACTCTAAATCACGAATAGAGTATCCGGTGATGGTTTGAACGTGCGCTTGACATTATGTCAGGCTCTAGGAAAGCCTCAGGTCACTGAGGATAGGATTGAAAACACCTTTCCACTCGTGTTATGGCCGGCAATTCCAGCTCCAATCAAGGATCACTGACGCCTCTGCTTCGCTCCATTTCTTCCGGGCACCAGGTTTCACCTGCCATTTAACAATTCTCCAAGATTCGGACCTGACCATAAGTAGACTCGAAGTTCTAAAATCAGGACCATAGATCAATTTAAATCGGAAAAGCTTTTCTCAGCTATCCGAATCAGGATAATTAATACACGAACTTACCTTCGCGCGCTCACCCCAACATCTTTGTTTTTATTAACACGCTGATTAAGCTCCATTCACCGCAATCTCCCCCCGCTCCACCCGGCGTCCTTCCGTCACGGACAGGATCAGCATCTGCGCCACCGCCATCACCTCGATGTTGTGCCGGTGACTGATCCCCGGCTCCACCCCTTCCGTCACATACCGGTAAAAATCCCGCACCACCAGTAACTCGGACGGTGGCAGCTCCGGCAGCGGCACCGTCACCTCCGGCCGCGTGCCTAAATGCTCACCTGGCCTCGGGCTATAAATAAGCTCTTCCACATGATCTTCCTTGGTCAGCGCCCCGGCTGAACCGTGAATATTAATTATCTCCTGATTCCGGCCCGAGTCATGGCCGTGAAAATAATTAATCCGCGTGCCATCCTCCATTTCAATGTGCGCCGTCGTGTTATTCGGGTGCTCATACGCGGAGTACGGCGCACCGTAGGCCTGCGCCGTCATCGCCTTGGGAAAACCCCGCCAGAAAATAATATTATCAAAATGATGACAGCTCATATCCCATACACTTGCGAAGGGATAATTCAGCGTCTTTGGAAACGGACGCACCCGGTGCACAATATAATCCAGATGAAATACTTTCCCTAAATCAATTCCCTCCAGCTCACCATCCAGAGCTGACTTTATCCCCCGCTCCAGGGGCCGGTAGCGGTAATTCTGCGCCACACAGAATTTCGCCCCATGTTTTTCCGCCTGCGCCACCGCTTCGCAGGCCTCCGCCCAGCTCGAGGCCATCCCTTTCTCCGTCAGCACACTCATCCCCGCCTCAAACCCCTTCACCGCGTAGGGTAAATGAAACTTCGTCGGCGCACAGATCACCACGCATTCCGCACCCGATCCCCTGATCGCCACATCGATCTCCGTATAGCAACACTCCGCCGCCAACTCCAGATTCGTCGCGGCGGCTTCCCGGAATTCGTCATTGGGATCGCAGATCCCCGTCACCTCATAACCATTCTCCGGCCGGCAATGCCGCACCGCCCAACTTCCACGATTTCCCACGCCCACCAGTAACGTCTTCAATGTCTTCATCAGCTAAGTCTCGCGCCCTCATTGTTGACCCATCATCCACCATGACAATCGCTTAATGCCGCGGCAGCCCGCAAAATCTCACCCCGCCATTCTCCGCCGCCCGCCAAAGCGTTGCGCCTCCCTGCATTATCCCTTCTAATCCAAGCGTGCCCGTCCTCGATTCCTCCACTTCTGCCCGCCCGCCACAACTCGCCCCGCTCCTCACTCAGTTGCACGGTGAGATTCACACCGGTGAGATGATGCGGCGCCTTTACGCGACGGACGCCAGCGAATACCAGGAGCTCCCCCTCGCCGTGGTTTTTCCTGCCAATGAAGCCGATGTCCATCAGCTCGTCCTCTTCGCCCATCAGCACCGCATCCCGCTCATCCCGCGTGCCGCCGGCACTTCCCTCGCCGGCCAGGTCGTGGGCCATGGCGTCGTCGTCGATCTCGGCCGCCACCTGAATCAGATCATCGCCATCGATCCCTCGCAGCGTCGCGTCCGCGTCCAGCCCGGGGTGGTCCGCTTCGATCTCAACCATCGCCTGCAGCGCGAGCACGCCATGTTTTTCTCCCCGGAAACCTCTACCGCCAACCGCGCCATGATCGGCGGCATGGTCGGGAACAATTCCTGCGGCGCCAATTCCGTCGTTTACGGCAGCACCCGCGAACATCTGCGTTCCTGCCGCGGCTTTCTCAGTGACGGCACGGAGGTCACCTTCGGCCCGCTCTCCGCCGCTGAGTTCGAAGCCAAATGCGCCCTCGACTCCCTCGAAGGCGAAATCTACCGCACCTGCCGCCAGCTCCTCGGTGATGCCGCAAACCGCAAGCTCATCCGTGAACATTTCCCAAAGCCAAACATCCCCCGCCGCAACACCGGCTATGCGCTCGATCTGCTCATGGACGCCGCGGTCTTTGATCCTGACGCAAGTGCTAAGCCCTTCAATCTCTGCCAACTCATTGCCGGCTCGGAGGGCACTCTGTTCCTCGGCGTCGAGTTCGAGCTGGACTGCGATCCCCTCCCCCCATCCCACAGCGTGGTCCTCTGCGCCCATTTTGAGAGCGTCCCGGAATCGCTCCGCGCTGTCGGCCTGGCACTGAGGCAAAGCCCCCACGCCGTTGAGCTCATCGACCGCCACATTCTCGATGCCACCAAACGCAATCTGGAGCAGCGCAGGAACCGCTTCTTTGTGCAGGGCGATCCCGGGGCGATCCTGGTCATCGATCTCAAGCGCGAGGATCCCGATGCGCTCGAGGACGCGGTCCAGCAGCTCGTCGCCGAGCTCAAAGAGGCCGGGCTCGGCTATCATTTCCCCATCCTGCGCGGTGATGACCAGAACCGCGTCTGGGAACTGCGCCGGGCCGGCCAGGGTGTCATGACGAATGTCCCCGGCGATGCCAAACCGCGCGAAGTGGTGGAGGATACCGCCGTGGATGTCACGGATCTCCCCGCCTACATCGAGGAATTCGACCGCCTCATGCGGGAAAAGCACGGCATTGAGTGTGTCTACTACGCCCACGCCGGTTCCGGGGAGCTGCACACCCGGCCACTCTTCAATCTCAAAACCCCCGACGGCCTCCGCATGTATCGGCAGGTCGCCGAGGATGTCGCCGCTCTCGTCCGCAAATACCGTGGCTCACTCAGCGGGGAGCATGGTGATGGCCGGCTGCGCGGGGAGTTCATTCCTCAAATGGTGGGTGACCAATGTTTCGCCCTCATGCGTCGCATCAAAGAGGCTTTTGATCCCCATCACATCTTCAATCCCGGGAAAATCATCGATACCCCGCCCATGGACACTTTCCTCCGGCACAGCCCGGACCAGCCCCATCGGGACTATGAGACAGTCTTTGATTTCTCGGAAACCCAGGGCCTGCTGCGCGCCGCGGAGGCCTGCAATGGCTCCGGAGATTGCCGCAAGAGCCATCTCGCCGGTGGCGCCATGTGTCCCAGCTACATGGCCACCCGTCATGAAAAGGACAGCACCCGCGCCCGGGCCAACGCCCTCCGCCACCTGCTGACCATCGGTCCCTCGGCCGGTCATGGACGCGGCATGTGGGCCAATGACGACGTCAAGGACGTCCTCGATCTCTGCCTCTCCTGCAAAGCCTGCAAGTCCGAGTGTCCCGCCAATGTCGATCTGGCCAAGCTCAAGGCTGAGTTCATGCAGCGCTATCAGGATGAGCGCGGGGTCCCTCTGCGCACCCGCATGATCGCGGAGTTTGCCACCATCCAGAAGCTCGCCCGCCTCGCGCCCTGGGCCTGGAATCTTCTCTTCGGCACCCCCTTCACCCGCCGCCTGCTCAATCGCCTCGCCGGTTTTCATCCGGACCGCACGATCCCGCTTCAGCCCCGGCAAACCTTCGCCCGCTGGATGCGCCATCACCGCCCCACGCCGCACCCAACCAAGGCTCACGGCACGGTCTGGCTCTTTAATGATGAATTCACCAACTTCACCGATCCTCACCTCGGGATTGCCGCCGTCGAACTCCTCGAAGCTCTCGGCTACACCGTCCAGATTCCACCACTGCGCGAAAGCGCCCGTTCCAGACTTTCCAAGGGCCTTGTGCGCGAGGCCAAAACGGTCCTCAACGCCAACATCCATGCTCTCCATGAAATCGTCACCGCGGCCCAACCCCTTGTCGGCCTTGAACCGTCCGCCATCCTCACCTTCCGCGATGAAGCCATCGATCTCGCCGAGCCGACTCTGCGCGATCACGCCCTCGCCATCGCTCCTCATTGCCTGACTTTTGAAGAGTTTATCGTCCGCGAAATGGACGCCGGCCGCGTCACTCCGGAGTCATTCTCTGATGAACCCCGCACCGTCCATCTCCACGGTCATTGTTTTCAGAAAGCTCTCACCGGTCAGGAAGCCACCGTGCGCGCCCTCAGCCTTCCGAGGAACTATTCCGTTCAGATGATTCCCAGCGGCTGCTGCGGTATGGCCGGATCTTTCGGCTATGAAAAGGAGCACTATGAGGTCTCCATGCAGATCGGCCAACTCGTCCTCCTTCCCGCCGTTCGCGCGGCTGCCCCGGATAATCTTATCGCCGCTCCCGGCACCTCCTGCCGCCATCAGATCCATGATGGCACCGGCCGCCAGGCCCTCCATCCGGTGGAAATCCTCAGAAGCGCCCTCAAACAATCTCGCCCGGAGCGTTGAGCGGCCTTTTTAAGTAGAGCTTTCTTCGCCCTGATGCTTAGGATCTGCCCGATGCGAACGAACGGCCCGCCGCCCACGGAAAAGCGGTCACCATCATTTCCCTCTCTACCCCTCGGGCTTCCCGCCTTCGCGGCCCTGACCTGCCTGCTCACCCTGAGCCTGCCCGGCTGTGCTCCATCCGCCCTTAAGCAGGACGTCAAAGGCTTTTCCCGCGCCTATGGCGAATCTCTCAACCACCAGCTCCTCCTCAACCTCGCCCGGCTGGACAATGGCCATCCCCCCTACTTCCTCGCCATCGGTGAGATCCGCAGTGAATACGAACTCTCCGCCGGGGCCAGCGGCAGCATTGATGCCCGCCGCGCTGACATTGATGAGACGGAAACGGAGAGCCGTCCCGACGCCCTCGGTCTCTTCGGTTCCACCCTCCGCACCTTCACCACGACGGTTGACGAATTACTCACCGGCGGGGCCGATGTCAGTGCCGGCCGTGTCGCCGAACCGCGGTTCCAGTACATCCCGCTCAATAGTGAGGAAGTCGCCGCACAATTACTCGAGCCCATTGCGGCCGATGTTTTTTACACCCTCTTTCAGCAGGGCGTGCCCCTCGACCAATTATTCCGCATTCTCGTGGCGCGCCTCGAATATAAACTGGATGATAATGATGATTGGGAAGTCCTCAGCAATGATCCACGCAGCGGTAATTATGATTCCTACGCCTTTTTCCTCCTCACCGCCGAGGTCCTGCGCCAATTGCAGCGTGAAGGTGCGATTGTCGTCGATACCCGTGAGATCTTTGTTCCCCTCGCCGATGCGGTCTACGATAAACCCACCAGCGCTCAATTAATCGAAGCAAAACAGGAAGATCTGGAGTGGCAAAGCTCCGGTGACGACGAGTGGCAATTGGGACGCATTCAGGTCGTCCCCACCATTTCGGTGAACTGGAATCGCGCCAGGGAAACCGCGGATATGCTTCGCCAGCAACCTGCACTGAGTGACGGACGCATCATCAGTAATATCTTTGAGGTTCTGCGGGGCGGCCTCACTCCGCGGACCCGGCCGGACCGCGGAAATGATGCACGTTCCCGTCTGGTTCTGCGCAGTTTTTCACGGGTCATTGAGTCAGTCGCGATTGAGCAACGTTATTTTGATGCCCTGCGGCAGGACCCGGCATTCATCAGTGTCGTCCCGGAAAATCAGCAGCGCCCGGTCCTGCGCACGGTCTGGACCCATGAAGAGGGTAAGCTGGAACCGCCCCTGGTCTCCCTCCGTTACTCCGGCAAAAACTATCAGATTACCGATCCCTTCACGGAAAAAGGCCAAGTTCCCGAAACGTGGAACCGGGATACCTTTCGCCTGATCGCCCAATTAAGCGCTCAGGTCACGGTGGACATTTCACGGTTTCGCATCCAGAGCCTGGAACTCGAATAGTTTATCTCTACCATCATTATTTTTTATGCTCGACCTTAAATTTGTCAGAGAAAATCCGGATGCCGTCCGGCGCAGTATTGAATTGCGGCACATGAAGGCAGACGTGGACGCGATTCTTTCTCTCTACAAACGCCGGAATGAACTGGTCACCCACACGGACGCGTTGCGGCAGGAAAGCAATAACATCGCCAAAAACATGAAGAGCGCCTCGGCCGATGAACGGCCCGCTCTCATCGAAAAAGGGAAGCAGCTGAAAGAGGACATTCGCAAGGCGGAACAGGAATCGGAAGAAATCGAACCGAAGCTCAAAGAACTTCTGATGCTTCTTCCCAATCTGCTCCCGGAGGATACTCCCCGTGGCGAAGATGAAGAGGGTAATGTCCTGGTCAGAAAATATAAAAAACCCACCTCGTTCGACTTCGAACCCAAAGATCACGTCGAGCTGGGAGAAATGCATGACCTCCTCGATTTTGAATCAGGCGCCAAGGTCGCGGGCACAAAATTCTACTACATGAAGAACGACCTCGTTCTTCTGGAAATCGCCATCGAACAGTTGGCCTTCACAATCGCGCGTAAATATGGCTTCAAGCCTCTACAGACGCCCGATCTCGCCCGTCAGGAAATTCTCAGCGGCTCCGGTTTTAATCCGCGCGGCGAAGAATCGAATATCTATAACATTGAAGACACGGACCTGAGTCTCATCGCTACGGCGGAAATTACCACCGGCGGACTCCATAGCGATACCATCTTTGCCGAAGATGAGCTCCCGCTCAAATATGTCGCAAAAAGCCATTGTTACCGGCGCGAGGCCGGCGCCTCCGGGCGGGCGAGCAAAGGACTTTATCGCGTGCATCAATTCACCAAGGTCGAGCTATATCAATTCTGTCACCCGGACAGAAGCGGCGAAGCGCTTGAAGAAATTCTCGCGCTGGAAGAAGAATTCTATAAGGCGCTGCAATTACCCTATCGCGTCATGCGGGTCTGCGCCGGTGATATGGGTGCGCCCGCCTACAAAAAATACGACATCGAAGTCTGGATGCCAGGTAAGGGTGAAAAAGGTGAATATGGCGAGGTCACCTCATGCTCAAACTGCACGGATTTCCAGGCACGCCGCCTTAATGTTCGCTATAAAGAAGCCGAAACCGGCAAAAATATCTTTGTCCACACCTTGAACGGCACCGCCACTGCGCTGAGCCGGACCCTACTCTCCATTATGGAAAATTTCCAGCAGGCTGACGGCACCATTGTGGTGCCGCGCAGCCTGCGGAAGTTTTTTGGCGGTCAGCAAACCATTCCCGCCATCATCACCTGATTTATCTTCGGACTTATCGGTCTCAGCTCCTGAACAGAGTTTCGAGCGGTTCGTCCTGATCCCCGACCCGGCTCACATCCAGCCCCATATTCTGCGCGATGGAAACGTGCAGACGTCCCAGGCTCTGTGAACCCGCATCGCTGAAGTCATGATAACCATATTGCAGGCCCGTGCGTTTTCCGCCCAGCAGGACAATCGGCAATTCATCACGGGTGTGCGTATTACCATCCATCATGCAGGATCCAAAAAAGACGAGGGTATTATCCAGAAGGGTGCCTTCTTCACCTTCTTCAATTGATTCCAGCCGTGACACCAGGTGACCCACTTCACCGGCCAGATATTTATTGACCGTCTGGTACTGTTTCACCTGCGACGGGTCATCCTGGTGATGGCTGATCGTGTGCGCATTGTTCCGGCTGACTCCATCGAGGAAATCATAGTATTTATTCGAGAAATCCTGCTCCAGCACAAAATTAATGACCCGCGTTTTATCCATCTGCAGGGCGAGCACCACCAGATCCAGCATGAGCCGCATATGTTCGCGCGGATCTTCCGGCATGCCCGCTTCCGGCCGGTCAATATTCGGCTGGCTCAAGGTCGGCTGCCACGCTTCCGCCGGACGCTCCGTCGTCGCTGCTTCAATGCGTTTTTCGATTTCACGCACAGAATTCAGATACTGATCGAGTTTGTTCCGGTCCTCGGGCGAAACTTTATTTCGCACCCGCCTGGAGCTGTCCAAAACATAGTCCAGAATACTTTGATCCGCTTTCAGGCTGGAGACATCGAAAAGGCGGTCGAAAACCTGTTGCGGAACCACTTCCGGCGGCACCGGAGTTGTCGGTGTGCTCCAGGAACAGGTCGCCTGATAAATCGAGGGAGCGCCATTGACAATCCCCGGACGAATCGGCTCGACCCCGAGGACCAGACTCGGCACGGGCGTATTTTTTCCATAGGTCTGCGCCAGAATCTGATCGAGTGAAATGTCCGCCTTGATTTTTCCGGACGGCGCATAGGTGCAGGTCAAAAACGTGGTAAATCCATAGCCGTGCACGCGCGCCATTTTGCGCTTGTGATTGAGCTGATCGATATAGGCCATTTTATCGACAAAAGGTTCCAGAACCGAGAGGGTCGGTCCCAGCTCCATGCCGCCTCCGGCCATCGGTTTGGCCCACCATGTTTCCGGGTGCATGCCATCCCCGCAGACGAGCGAAAGAAACCGTTTCGGCGCGATTTCCGGATTTTGGATTTTCTGCGCCCAGGCCAGACTTGGCATAAAAGGCAGCATGAGGGACGCACCGAGCCCACGCAAAACCGTGCGCCGGGACATCACCGTGACTTCAGATTCAAGGGGCCGTTTATTTCTCATTGTCGGATTAAAGGATAGAGCGTGAGATTGCTTGGGAAATCAGTTCGCCGAGGCCAATTCATCGCGGCGCATCCGGAATTGTTCACTCAGGACCAGCGTTTCAAGAATGGCGCTGAATTGATGGTCGCTCTCGACGAGTGCCTCTTTCATGTCCTCCAGAAGCTGCTGGTCTGTCGCCAATACCTTGCGCCCCAGCGCATAAGCGGTGAACTTGTAGCAGAGGTGTTCCAGAAACAATTCCTGCCGCTCCAACATATAGTTCTTCAAACCCTCCACGCCGGTCAGAATCTCTCCATTGGGCAACTCCGAGGAATTCGTCACCTCCACGCCACTGTGGGACTTTTCACGCCAAGCCCCGACCGGATCAAAATTCTCCAGGGCAATGCCAAGCGGATCCATCCGGGAATGGCATCCGGCACATGCCGGATCGGCCCGGTGCTTTTCCAGCTGCTCAAGGAAGGTAAGGCCGTCTTCACTCACGTCATCATCAGAAAGAAGGGGTATATTATCCGGCGGGGCCGGAACATGCACTCCAAGGATTTCCTGCAGGATCCAATCCCCGCGCAGGACCGGACTGGTGCGCAAGGGTTTGGAGGTTTTCGTCAGGAGCGCGGCCATCGTCACCACCCCACCGCGCGGGCTGTCCGCGGGCAACTTCACTTTGCGCATGAAATGCCCTTTCACATCATCGATTCCGTAATGCTCGGCCAGTTTCTGGTTCAGATAAGTGTAATCCGAATCAAGCGCATCCGTCACCGGTTCGCCTTTCCGGAGAATTCCGTCGACAAAAAGAATCACCTCGTCAAACATCGCCTGACGCAGCGAATCAGTAAATTCCGGGTAACGTTCCTTATCCACCGAACTGTAATCCTCAAAACCTTCATATCCCAGCCAGTATCCGGCGAAGTCATGGGCCAGTGCTTCGGCACGATCATCAGCGAGCATGCGGCGCACCTCCTCACGCAATACCTCAGGCTGGGTCAGGGTGCCGTTATCCGCTAATTCCAGCAGACGTTCGTCGGAAATGGATCCCCAAATCGTGAAACTCAGACGTGAGGCCAGTTCATGCGGCTCGAGAGCGTAGCTTTCCTTTGTCCCTTCACTTTCCTGCACATGAAAAATAAAGAGCGGATGAACCAGGATCGCGGTGAGCGGAACCTTGACTGCTTTCTCAAAAAGCAAATCCTGCTCCAGACCGTCTTCCAGCATTTCCACGAGGGGCGCAAAATCTTCTTCCGTGCCGCGTCCACGCCAGGCGCGATGAGAGAAATCCCGGAGGAGCGCGACACCCGCCTTCATCTGATCTGCCTTACTATATTCCCGGTAGGTGTCCTGAAGAATACGGACCTTGGTTTCGAGTTTCTCCTTCAGTTCCGGCCCTCCGTAGGAAATCAGTTCCTCCACAGTCAGTTTACGAGGAGTATCCCACGGAGAAGGAAGGACAGCCCGCGCCTGCGGAAATATCTCCTCCGGCGCTTTTCCGGCGACATCCTCGGGCACGACATATTTGCCGTGATTCCATTCTCGCCCGCTCACAACGTTCTCGGCCTGGGCGCGCGCCTCGGACAGAATTTTGCCCCTTTCAGAATCCGGATGATAAATAACCAGCCGTCCGCCGATCTCACTCAGGTCGTCAGGAATCTTGTTTTCTTCTGTGTAAACTCCGAATTGAATGGTTCCCTGGCGCCCCATTTTGGGATGCATTTTTAAAGAAAACTGTAAGACCGGCACATCCGAAGGATATTTGATCCGCACCACCGCGGGCGCGATAACAACGAGGTTGCCGTCCTCCCGTTTGCTCTCACCGGAGACAATCTCGATCAGATTCTCATTGATGGCTTTCGGCTTATGGTCCGTTTCACCTTTGACGGAGGCAAAGTCACTGAAGATCACGACGTCATCCTCATTGCCATCTCCCGCGGGGCTGACCGCGATCCAGAAATGATCTTCATCGCTCTGGTTATCGAGTCGCTCGCCACTGATGCGCACACTGTAAACCCCTTCCTCTCGAATTGCCTTGGACCATTGATTTCGGGGCCCGCGAGGCTTCCGGTGATCGGAGACTTCGATGCGGTTGTCCCATTGGCCGCCCCAATTATCCAGGGATTGGCGCGCATAGTTTTTCAGCTCTTGCTGCAAATCGCGGCACGCTTCCCGAATGGCTTCCTTGCTGGTTTCAGCCGGGACGGGCAGTTTATTCCATTTCTCCGCGACGCGCCGCACATAAACTTTCAGGTCAGCCGGGTCGCGCGTCAGAATTTTGTAGTATTTTTCGAGAACAATGGCGGGCAGCGGCACCTCGTAATCCGCTGCGATATCTTCGATCGTCGCGTCCGGTTTTCCAAAAGCCGCCCGATGATGGTAATAGTAGGCCGCCTCAAAAAAAGCGCCCTGCTCCATGCCGACGGTATCCGTCAGGTCGGGGAAGAGTCCGACCCCTTTTTCGTAAGAAACGAGTGGTTCATAGGCCGCCGAAAGGAGGCGTCCATATTCCTGGACAATTTCGCTGCGCAATTGATTGACATTCTGCAAAGGCAGCATCGCCGAATCGTTCCAGACAATTCCTTCGCCGGGAGTGATCCGCGTGTGGCTGAGAACCAGTTTGGCCAGGGACAGAAACTTTTCCACCTGGGTGGCACTTAAATTCAGGGAAGCGCCGTCATTGGGAAAACCGGAAGCGCCACCGCCATCGCGGGAAAGGACAGAAACCACGTCAATTTCCACCCCACCGGAAAGATCGCGGATAATATTCTGATACTGGTGATGATTCAGCCGGGCCATGACCACATTACCCGGGTCGTTCGGGCGGCTGTTGCGCAATTCATTGAGGGCGGCATCCAGCCACACCATCATTTTTACCCGGTCTTCGTGCCCCAGGGTGTGCGCGGCGCGTTTGGGTGGCATTTCCTGCTCCTCCAGAGACCAGAGCATATTATCCAGCAGATCTGCGTTGGAACGCAGAACGTGCTCGGAACCCTCGGTCTCCAGGTCCAGCCCGCCCTTACTTTGCAGGGAGTCGTGACATTCCAGGCAGTATTGCTGCATGAGCCCTTCAAAGATGGGAAAATCCACGGGCTCATCTTCCCCCGGCTCAATCGCGTGGATCGAAAAGGGCAGAAGTGAAAACGAGATACTGCTTAGAAGAGCAGTGAGGGAGCACTTCATAGACGGTTGATGGAAGGAAAATGGAACGAGACTAGAGAGAAACCGCCGCTCACTTTTTGAGCGCGGTCACATGAAGATAATCGGAAATAGGCCGTTTCAGGTTTCGCAGTTGTTGATGGGTGATTTCGATTTCTTGGGCCGCGGCCGCCTCTTCTTCGGTCAGCTCAATATCCCCACTTTCAGACATAAGGATGAGACGATCCTGAATTGAGGGGGCTCGGCGGGCCACGCGCTCGGGGACACCGAAACGATAGTTCATATGGCCACTACCTGTGATGACGACAGCCAGAGGTTTATCCTTAACGTTAGGATCGGAGTTCGCTCCGGCGTCCGGGTCATCGTCCAGTCCGCTGACCAGGCTGGCTGCCATCGCTTCGTCCCGGGCAATCTGAGCCTGCAGGATATTGTCCAGCATCGTGTCATCGACGCTGGCGTGCACTTTCATGACGATTTCCAGCCATTGCCGGTAGGGCGCGTCGTCCATTACCATCTCCTCGGGCAACTGCGCCCGGCTTTCCTCGGGTAGTTGCTCCACCCCGCCGCCACGAAAAATCTCCCGGATAATTTCACGGGGCGCGTTGAGTCCCAGAATGCGGCCTCCGCTCTTGCGGGCCGCCTCAATGACCCCGCGGTAATCTTCGTAGTTGGCCCACTGATCTTTCCAGGCGATGGCGTCCGCGAGTTCTTCGAAGCTGATTTCCCCCGCGTTATAGCGCTCGACCTCCTTTTGATCACGGTTTTCGATCATTTCGAGTCCAAGCAGAACAGGCCGCTCTTTGGCGAGGGCAGTGACGATTTTTTCCTGCAGCAAATGATGCCGTCCGAGCCGGTGCCGCTCGCCCAGATAGACGACGTCCGCCGTGAGAAGGTCCTGGATCAGGTCCTCAAATTCGACCGGCTCTCCCTTGTAGAGATCCACCCACATGGCGGGACGGTTCTCTCCATTCTCCTGTGCGCAGGCGTGACCCGCGGCGACAGCCAGCAATGCAATCGATATGATGGTTACTTTCATCCCGCCATAGTAACGCTCCGGCGGGCTTTTTGCCGTCCCTTTGACGGCGGACAGGTTTTCGCCTATGGAACGAGCTTGAAGAAACGGATCGGCTATCCCCAGGAGCTGGACGCGCTCGTGGCCCAGCTCAAGCGCTTTCCCGGGGTGGGCCCGCGCAGCGCGGAGCGCATGGCGCTGTGGCTCATTCAGGGTCAGGCCAGCGTGGCAACGGAGATCGGACAGACGATTGTGCAGACCCGCGAAACCGTCCGGCCCTGCATGGTGTGCGGCTTCTTCGCGACGGATGAGCGGTGCGAGATCTGCGTGGACACGGCACGCGACGGCTCGCTGCTGTGCGTGGTGGAACAGGCCACCGATGTGATCCCGGTCGAACGCACGGGAGCCTACCCGGGCTATTACCATTGTCTGGGCGGACGGCTCGCGCCGCTCGATCACGTCGGGCCGGACGATCTGCGGATCGCCGGGCTGATGGATCGCCTGGCAACGGGCACGTTCCGTGAAGTGATCCTGGCTCTAAGCTCGGATGTGGAAGGCGAAGCGACGGCCAACTATCTGTCCGAGCTGATCGCACCCATTGAGGGCATCGAACTGACCCGGCCCGCACAGGGCTTGCCGGCCGGCGGCGGCCTCGATCAGGCCGATGAAGTCACCCTCAGCCGCGCCTTTGGTGCGAGATCCCGATGGGGAGGTTAGGGAAGCTCACCCCTTCACCTGGCCGTGGCCGCGGATGGTGTATTTGTAGGAGGTGAGTTCGGGAAGGGCCATGGGGCCGCGGGCGTGGAGTTTATCGGTGCTGATGCCGATTTCGGCGCCGAAGCCGAATTCTTCGCCGTCGGTAAAGCGGGTGGAAGCATTCCAGTAAACGGTCGCGGAATCGACGGCGGCGAGAAACTGTTCGGCGGTTTCTTCGTGCCGGGTAACAATGAGATCGCTGTGGTGCGAGCCGTAGCGCTCGATGTGATCGATGGCCTGGGCGAGGTCATCGACGACGCGGACGGAGAGGATGAGATCGAGATATTCGGTGGTCCAATCTTCCTCGGTGACGGGCACGACTTTATCCCGGCTCTCACCGAGAATGCGGCGCGTTTCCTCGTCACCGCGAAGTTCCACCCCGGCCTCGATCAGTTTATCGGCGGCCCGGGGAAGAAAGGTTTCGGCGATCCCGCGATGGACGAGGAGGGTTTCGATGGCATTACAGACGCTGGGCCGCTGGCATTTGGTATTGAAGGTGAGCTCGACGGCCATGTCCATGTCCGCGTCTTTATCAATGTAGGCGTGGCAGATGCCATCATAGTGTTTGATGACAGGCATGCGCGCTTCCTGCGCGACGCGGGTGATAAGAGCGTGGCCGCCCCGGGGGATGATGCAGTCAATGTAGTCACTCATCTGCGCCATGTAGGTGACGCCGATGCGATCAGTCTGCGGGACGAGCTGGACGCTGGCCTCGGGCAGGCCGCTCTGGCGGATGCCTTCCTGGAGGACGCCAGCGATGGCGAGGTTGGAATGGATGGCTTCGCGTCCGCCGCGCAGGATAGTGGCATTGCCCGCTTTCAGGCAGAGAACGGCGGCGTCACTGGTGACGTTCGGGCGGGATTCAAAGATGATGCCAATGACGCCGATGGGCACGCTGACTTTGCGGATCTGAATGCCGTTGGGCTGGGTCCATTCCCGGAGGGTGTGCCCGACCGGATCGGGCAGGGCGGCGACTTTGCGGATGCCGCTGACCATGCCGTGGATGCGTTTTTCCGTGAGCTTGAGGCGATCAAGGAGGGCGCTGGTGAGGCCGGCGGCTTCACCGGCTTCGAGGTCCTTGACGTTTTCCTTGGCCAGATGTTCACCCGCGGCCTCGAGCGCAGCGGCCATGCCCTCAAGGGCGGCGTTCTTCTGTGCGGTGGACGCGACAGCGAGAGCCCGGGCGGCTTCACGGCCGCGACGGCCCATTTCGAGAATGGTTTCTTGAAGGGCAGGATTATCCTGCTCCGCTGCGCCGGCGCCAGTTTTCATGGGGCTGCCTTAGCGCTGGAGGGGAAAATAATCAAGCAAGGGCAGGCCGCCCACGTGGGAAAACGAAGAGGGCGCAATCTGAACCCACAAACGTCCAGAATGCGCCCTCGATCATCTGCCGTGAAGAAAAGCTGCCACTGCCATGGAACACTCAGGGGCCGGGAAACGGCTATGAGGAGGAGAGTCGGTCAGCTACGGGAAAATAGAAGTGCGGATCTGTAACAATTTTGCCATCTTCAAGTCCGGCTGGCTTTCCCTCGTCGTCACGAAGCCGGAACTGCTGTTCATTAATTGCTCATGCTTCCGCAAAACGTTATCGCGATCATCTGGGACTTCGATAGAACGCTGATCCCGGGTTACATGCAGGAACCGCTCTTTGCGCATTACCGGGTGGAGCCACGGGAATTCTGGCGGGAGGTCAATGCGCTGAGCCGATACTATGAGCGCCAGGGAATTGACCGGGTGGGAGCGGATACGCTGTATCTCAATCACATCCTGAGTTACGTGCGGCAGGGAATATTTAAGGGGCTCAATAACCGGCGGCTGCGGGAGCTGGGAGCGGAACTGACGTTTTACCCGGGGTTGCCGGATTTTTTCCAGACGACCCGGGAACTGATGAAAAAGGAGCCGTATCTTTCCCACGAGCTGCGGGTGGAGCACTATATTGTGAGCACGGGTCTGCGCCAGATTATTCTGGGCAGCGCGATTGCTCCGTATATTGACGATGTCTGGGGCTGTGAATTTGCCGAAAGCATGCCGCGCCCGGGATATCTGGAACGGTTAAGCAAAGACGATCTAAGCGCAGGAGGCGAAGAGACGGGAAACCCACTTTTTGAGACGGGCGAGATCGATCACATTGTGTATGCGATTGATAATACAACGAAGACGCGGGCGATTTTTGAGATAAATAAAGGAACGAACGTTAACCCGGCGATCAGCGTTAATTCTCAGGTGCCACCGGAGCAGCGGCGGGTGCCGATCCGTAATATGGTTTACATCGCGGATGGGCCGAGTGACATCCCGGTCTTCAGTATAATCCGCCAATACGGCGGGCGCAGTTTTGCAGTCTACCGGCATGGTTCGACGGAGGAATTCGCGCAGGCCTGTGACCTGCAGATTCAGGGCCGGGCGGAAGCTTTTGGCGTGGCAAACTATAATCCGTACGAACAGGCACACCTGTGGATCTGCAAAGCGATCGAGGATATCGCGAAACGCATTGTGACTGAACGCGAAGCGCTGCTGCATCGCGGAGTGGGTGCGCCCCCACAGCATCTGCACGGGGAAAGTGAGACGAAGGTGCAGGACTGATTATCAGTTTAGCTAGATAATCACTCCGCGTAGGGTGCGGCCCAGGCCGGGCGGCCACCGGTGACCTCGTAGCCAAAGATTTCGTCGATCTGGCGGCCGGTACGAGAATCAAAGAGCTGGACGGTGGCGGGTCCGTGACGGCCACGGGATTTCACCACGAGTTGATTGCGGTTATTGATAAAATTATATTCCTCAACAAAGAACAGCCCGGAATCGACCTGGGTAAGTAAATTACCGGCGCGATCATAGACTTCGACACCGCCTCCACCCGGGATGGGACGTGCGGTCCATGGTTCGCCGCTGCCAGGGGCATCAAATTGGCCCTGCCCTTCATCCCCTTCATAGGGGCTACCCCCACCGGCGTAGCTGCCGCTGCCAGATGAGTCGAAGGCTGAGGGATCAATCTCGCAACCGGAGAAAAAGCATGCGCAAAGGCCGCAGAGGGTGGCCGCAGAAAATCTGGCAAGGGGTGTTTTACTCATGAGCTGGTGGTACGGCGGGCGGTCCGGGCTGGCAATCTTTTTCGATCATTCATCGGCGCAATCGGTCTGAGGCGGGATGGAAGTGATCATCCGCGAAAACCTGGAGCAATGCTGCGCCTACGCGGCGAAGATGATGGAGCACCGGGTGCGGGAAAAACCTGCGGCGGTGCTGGGACTGGCGACGGGCAGCACCCCGCTGATGCTGTATCGGGAATTGATCCGCATGCACCGGGAGGAAGGTCTGGATTTCTCACAGTGCACTACGTTCAACCTGGATGAATATGTGGGGCTGGCACATGATCATCCCCGCTCCTACCATCACTATATGAATGAGAGCTTTTTTGCGCACATCAATATCGATCGCGGGAAAACCTATATCCCGGACGGCACGGCGGCGCAATTGCGGGATTATTGCCGTCACTATGAAGAGATGATCCGGGCAGCGGGCGGCATTGATCTGCAAATTCTCGGGATTGGCGGCAACGGGCATATTGGCTTTAACGAGCCGACCGGTTCCCTGAATTCCCGGACGTGGGTGAAAATTCTCTCCCGCCGCACCATGCAGGATAACGCACAGCACTTTGACCGGCCGGAGGATATGCCACGCCATGTGATCACGATGGGCATCGGCACCATTCTGGAGGCGCGCCATTGTCTTCTCTTGGCGGGCGGAGAGAAAAAGGCCAATGCGATTAAAGAAATGATTGAAGGGCCGCTCAGCGCGATGTATCCAGCGAGCGCGCTGCAGCAGCATCCACGGGTGACCGTCCTGATCGATGAAGAAGCGGCGCAGGGACTGACTTACTATGAACACTATAAATGGATCGATGAAAACAAACTGGATTGGCAGCTTTATTCGTAAATTCGTTTACTTCAGTATCCTGATGACCTTCGCTGCCAGAGCGAGCGCCGCCGAATTTATGGTTCTGAGCGGTCAAGGCCTGATGTCTGGAAAAATCACTGATGATTCTGGAGAAATCGAACTATCGCCGGCTGGCTATGAAAAAGGCGGGGCATGGTTTACGGTGACAGAAGACGCTCGACGAATGTTTGTGGTGGGCGGGGAAAGAATCGCCGTGCTTGACCGGCAGGACGACGGCACCTGGAAAGAAGCAGCGCAGGCGGATACCTTCGGCGGAACGCCCTGTTATGTGGAAGTGAGTCCAAATGGCCGCACCGTCTGGGTGGCGAATTTCCGGGAAGATCCGCAGGACCGGCCGAGCCGTGGGAGTATCGTGGAATTTTCCGTGGCGGAAGATGGCAGCCTGGAGAAAATCAGGAAGATACAACATCAAGGCTCGGGAAAAGTATCGCCACGCCAGGATAACTCTCATCCGCATTCAATCGAAGTCTGTCCGCTCGGCAAATATGCCGCAATCGGCGATCTGGGAATTGACCGAGCGGTGGTATACGGGCTAGAGAGCGCGAGCCAGAGAATTGATCCTGCCACGCGAATTGATTTTTTTGCCGGTGACGGCACTGGACCAAGGCATATTGCATTTGATTCACGGCCAGGGGAAACGTCTGATCCCTATCACCCCATTATTTATGTGAATACTGAAATGTCCGCCGAGGTGGTGGCATTTCAGATCAGAGAAGAAGGAGCCAGCGAATTAATCCGGGTCTCGTCCCGGTCGGAACAGCCGGGTGGGAACAGTCCATCGGATATCGCCACCTACCGACTGAACGACGATGTAAATATGATTTACTCCGCTAATCGCGGGAGTGATACGATTGCCGTGATCAAACACGACAAAAAGGCTGGGAGCATGGAGTTGATCGAAACGGTATCTAAAGAGGGAAAAAACGTGCGCTCCCTGGCCGTCGGCGAAAGATGGCTGCTCTGTGCGAACCAAGGCTCAGGCAGCCTGAGTGTGTTCGCCATTCAGGAAGATGGCAGGCTTGTTCATAAATTCACCAAAGAAGGCGTGCCGCAGCCGAGTTGCGTGCAATTTATCCCGGGCGCCAATTAGTAATTGCGCGCCACGGTCGATGAACGCGAGAATGCCGTCATGGCAGAGGTGAATCACAAACGGATCGTCCTGAAATTCGGCACGGGTATTTTAACCCGGCCGGATGGCGACGAACTGGATCTGAACCAGTTTGAGCGGCTCTCCGGAGAAGTCGCCTCCGTGCATCATTCCGGTTGCGAAGTGGTGCTGGTGTCCAGCGGAGCAGTCGGGGCCGGACTGATGGCGCTCGGGCTCACGGAGGAACCGCGGGATTTGCCTAACATCCAGGCATGCGCCGCGATTGGGCAGACACGGCTGATGGAATTATATCACGGTTTTTTTGCCCGGGATAATTTGCTGGTAGCGCAACTGCTCCTGACCCCGGCCGATCTGGACAGCCGCCGACGCTACATGAATGCGCGGAATACGCTGAATCATCTATTGTCCAGCCGCCGCGCCATTCCCATAATTAACGAGAATGACTCCGTCGCGACCGAAGCGATTCGGGTGACAGATAATGACTTGATCGCAGCGGAGGTGGCGATTCTGATACAGGCGGATTTACTGGTGATTTTATCAGGCGTCGAAGGATTAACCCAAAATACCGATGGCACGGGTGAACCCTTTCGGGTAGTCGAAGATATCTCGACCGTTGAGCATGTTGTCGGGGATAATAAAGGACGCATGTCTCGCGGCGGGATGCGCTCAAAACTGGACGCGATTAAAATCGCGGTGAACCACGGTATTCAGACCGTTATCGCAAATGGCCGTCAGCCGGGAAATATCACCGCCGCGGTTAATGGCGAGCGTGTGGGCACGACCTTTCTTCCCCAGCCCAGGGCAGACCTGCAGTTTGCGCCGCTTCACTGATTGATTTTTGAAGACACATATTTTGCATTGCACGAGGGTGCACATTCCTTCAATCCTCTCCGCATGAGCAACCCGGAGCAGTCCTACCCCATCGCGAAAGAGACTTACGCCCAGTGGGGCGTTGATACTGAGCAGACCCTGGCCACCCTGACCGCTACTCCTATCTCCATGCATTGCTGGCAGGGGGATGACGTCGGCGGGTTCGAGAGCAAAGACGAGGTAACCTCAGGCGGCGGTATTCAGGCGACGGGCAATTATCCCGGGCGCGCCCGCACGATTGAAGAGCTGAGGCAGGACGCGGAGAAAGCGATGAGTCTCATTCCGGGTAAACACCGCTTTGCGCTGCATGCGAGCTACGGAGATTTCGGCGGGCAAAAGGTCGACCGGGCGGAAGTTAGGCCGGAACATTTTCAAAGCTGGATTGAATGGGCGCGGAGCAACGGCATCGGGCTCGATTTCAACCCAACCTATTTTGCGCACCCCAAGGCGGATGACGGCTTTACCCTGAGCCATCAGGATAAGGGGATTCGTGATTACTGGATCAACCACGGCATCGCCTGCCGTCGCATTGGTGAGACCATGGGCCGGGAACTTGGCACCCCCTGCGTGAATAATCACTGGATCCCGGACGGATATAAAGACGTCCCGTTTGACCGGAAATCCCCGCGTGAACGCCTGGAAGACAGTCTGGATAAACTCTTCGCGGCGCCATTTGACTGCGCCCACAATCAGGATGCGATTGAGTCGAAGCTCTTCGGCATCGGAGTGGAATCCTACACCGTGGGATCACATGAATTCTATCTGGGTTACGCGGTGAAGAATCAGAAAATACTTTGCCTGGACGCCGGACATTTTCACCCCACGGAAAGTCTGGCGGACAAAATCAGTTGTGTGCTCCAGTTTGTGCCCGGCCTGCTTCTTCATGTGAGCCGCGGGGTACGCTGGGACAGTGATCACGTCGTGCTCTTCGATGATCCGACCAAAGCCATCGCTGAGGAATTGGTGCGCGGAAATTTCCTGAGCAAAACCGCGATTGGCCTGGATTTCTTTGACGCGAGCATCAATCGCATTGCCGCCTGGGTAATCGGCACACGCAACGCGCTGCGCAGTGTTCTGCTGGCGCTTTTGGAACCGGCCAGCCGGCTGCGTGAAGTGGAAAACAACGGCGATTACACGGCGCGTCTGATGATGCTGGAGGAAATAAAAAACCTGCCCTTTGGCGCGGTCTGGGATGAACACTGCCGGCGCCAGAATGTGCCGTGCGGACTGGACTGGCTGAGCGAAGTGAAAAGCTACGAGCGCAATGTGCTGATGGCCCGGGGGTAAGGATCACTCCCACGTATAGGTTGGCCCACTGAGCGGGTCACGGATTTCTTTCATCACCTCGGTCATCTGGTTCATGAGCCGGTCACGCTCAGAGATGGTTTCAGCTTCACAGATCAGATTACGCAGCTCACCCGGGTCATTTTCCAGATCATAAAGTTCATCCACGCCGCTCGGGCTGTAGACGTATTTAAATCGTTTATCGCGGAGCATGCGCATGCTGTACATGCCCTGATGGGTGCCCATGTATTGGGCGAAAATGTCCGGCCGGGCTTCGCCTTGATGAGCCGCTTCCGAGATTAAACTGCGCCCCAGAAAAGTTTGCGGCGCTTCGATCCCGGCGGCGTGAAGGATGGTCTTAGCCATGTCCAACTCGTGGCTGATAAAGCGGTCACACACGGCCTGCTCCGGCAAATGCCCCGGCCAGCGGGCTATGAGCGGCACCCGCATGATGTCCTCATACATATTATAGTGTTTATCCATCATGCCGTGGCCACCGCACATATCTCCATGGTCCGTCGAATAGATAACCAGGGTATTTTCCGCCAGACCGGTCTCATCCAGCCAATCAAGGATTTTCCCGACCTGCGCGTCGAGCAAACTGATGTCCGCGAGATATTTTTGCACGACCGGCGCCCAAAAATCCCAGCCCTTATCATCCGTTTTCCAGCGCAGGCGCGTCCGGCGTTGTGCTTCGGATTTATTCCTGAGCGGATCCGGAAAACCCGGCCACGGCTCAATTTTTTCAAGCGGATATAAATCGACGAATTCCTGTGTCGGGAGGTTAGGCAAGTGCGGCTCGGGCGGATCCCAGCGGAAAAAGAAAGGGCGCTCCGACGCGGTGGAGGCAAAATCATTGAGAATCTCGAGAGACCGCGCGCATTGCCAGCCGAGACAGGTTTGATCAGCGGTGGCATGTCTGTCCACCGTGCCCCACCAGCTTTTCTTTTCCTGCCGGGGCGGCAGACCCATTTCTGCTTCGCGCCATTTTCTGTATTCACCGGTGCCGATATATTTTTCCGCCCCGTGATCGGTGGGACCGCCGGACACCTCGGCATGAAACTTTCCCACGTGAGCCACACGATAATCCGCGTCCGCCAACAGTTGGGTCAGCTTGGGCATGTCATCTGGAGTAGTCTGAAACGCCTCCGTACCGGGGATCGTGACGCATTTGTGAATGGATGACCAGGTGCCCGTCTGCAGACAGGCCCGCGCGGGTGAGCAGACCGGGTTGGGCGTGAAGGCGTGGCTGAAATTGACCCCGCCCGCCGCCAGACGGTCCAGGTTTGGCGTGTGAATGTAGGGATGGCCATTCGCCCGCACACAGTCATACCGGTGCTGGTCGGAATGGATGAGAAGGATATGAGGTCGGTTCATCTCTGGCACAGCCTCAGATGTTTAGCGTGCATCAATGTGCGGTCAAACATTCTAAAATTGAACCGATTCACATTGACAGTGTGTGCCTGCTGACGTGGCGTAATGGTCCGCTCTGAAGGAGAATCCTGCTTATGACCCGTTCACCCATTCGCTTTGGCATCATCGGCGCTGGACCCAACGCCAGCGGTCACGCCCGTTACTTTAAGAAATCAGACCGGTCCGAGGTTGTGGCCATCGCGGATCCGGACACGGCAAGAGCCACCGCTCTGGCTGAAGAAGTAGGCGCCAGACCCCTGGCCGATTACCGCGAATTCCTCGATGAAGTGGACGCGGTGGTCATCTCCAGCCCGAATCATTTCCACTGTGAACAGGCCGTCACCTGCGCTGAAGCGGGAAAACACATCTACTGCGAAAAACCGATGGGAATCAACCTGGCGGAAGCTGAGCAGATGACGGCGGCGATGAATAAGGCAGGGGTGAAGTCGGCTATCGGTTTCTCTGTGCGCTGGGGCAAGGGTTTCCCGACCATGACGGAGCAGGCTCAATCCGGAGCTCTGGGCCGGGTGATCACGATCTGGTCGCGCCGCATGGCTCACCTCGGGCGAGGGCTGGACAGCAGCTCGGGTAGTTGGCGGGGTGACCCGGCGAAATCGGGCGGGTTGCTCATGGAGGTCAACATCCATGAGATCGACTGGATTATGGCGACTGGCGGCGAGGTCAGCTCCGTTTATGCGCGCACTACAGCAAACAACAGCGAGCACCCTCGCGCCAACGATCACCTCTCCATCATCATCAATTTCGAGAACGGCGCCGTCGGAACGCACACGGGCAGTTGGCACTGCGCGGCGGCAGACTATTGCCGTGGCGTGGTGGGCCTTGATAAAGTGCTCTACACGGATCAGTGGAGCACCAAACTCTTTGAAGCCGCCAATGAGCGCGACGCGGAGCATAAAGAGATCGAAAACCTGCAAACAACCGACAAGCACGCGGAATTTCTCGATGCGATCCAGAATGATGGCCGTTCCATCGTTGACGTGAATTGGGGCCTGAAGGTGATGCGTGTGACCGAAGCCATCTACCAGTCCGCCAATGAGAACGCGGTTATCCCGGTCACTAACGGGTAACTGCCAGCGGCACCGTCCCTTGCGCAGGACCGGCTTCTCTTCCATGCTGCCGGATCATGACGAGCACTGGGGGCACAGGTGAAGGCAGCGCGGCGGACGCGGAGGTGAGTTCGCACCATACGAGCGAGGAGATCCAGGGAAAGCGCCCGGAGTGGGCGCCGGCCGAGGCCGGCTCCGAGTTTGCCTCACGTGTTCACCCTGGCCGCATGTCCGTGACGGTGAATAACTCCGCGCCCCGGCGTCGCGCTTTGCCCAGCGTGCCGGATCTGGAAGCAGGCATCCGCGCCGGGGATCGGGCTCTGCTTGCGCGGGCCGTGACAATCATCGAGAGCAACGCGCCAAAGCACCGGGCCATGGCCGAGGACCTCATTCAGCGCCTGATCGATGCCACCGGAAAATCCGTGCGGATCGGCATCACGGGCGTACCGGGTGCCGGGAAGAGCACATTTATTGAGGCCTTCGGACAATATGTCATCGGACAGGGACACAAAGTCGCTGTGCTGGCCGTCGATCCGTCCAGCTCCCTGACGGGCGGCAGCATCCTGGGCGATAAGGTGCGCATGGAAAGGTTATCGAGGGAGGAGAACGCTTTCATCCGTCCTTCTCCCAGCGGCGGCATGCTTGGAGGGGTGACGCGAAAAAGCCGGGAAACCCTCCTGCTGTGTGAGGCGGCGGGCTACGATGTCATTCTGGTCGAGACGGTGGGTGTCGGGCAAAGTGAAACGGCCATCCGCGGGATGGTGGATTTTTTCCTGCTCATTCTTCTGACAGGCGCGGGCGATGAACTTCAGGGCATGAAAAAAGGCATCATGGAATTGGCCGATGGACTCTGGATCAATAAAGCAGACGGCGAAAACATGACCCGGGCCCTGGCCTTCAAGACGGAAATGAATCGCGTCCTGCATTTTCTGCGTTCACCTTCGGAAGGCTGGAAACCTAAGGCCCACACGGTATCCGCGCTCACCGGGGAGGGCATCGAACGCGTCTGGGAGATTATTTCGGATTTCCAAAAGGTGACGCAGAACAGCGGAGTTTTTCAGCAGCGCCGTCAGCGTCAGAATGTCGACTGGATGCATGCCCTGATCGGGGAGGCCTTACGTGACCGGTTTTACCGGAATGACGCGGTCCGGGCCCAATTGGACGAAATGGAAAACGCCGTCGCCGCAGGCGATATACCGGCAACCGCGGCAGCCAGTCAATTACTGGAGCTTGCCTGAAGCGGGAGCCAATCCAGCACGCGTGGGATCATAAGATCCCAGTAATCCCAATGATGCGCGCCCGGTCCTTCTTCATAGGTAACAGGAATATTTTTAGCTCGAAAAAATTCTCTGAACTCGACCGAGTGCGGATAAAGAAAATCTTCCGTTCCGCAGCAAATATAGATGGCCGGGAGAGTGGCGCCATTCGCCAGATTCGTTTCTGTCAGATAAGTAAGATCCACCTCGCTACCCTTTACCGAGACGTCAGCTCCAAAAATCGAGTTGATCTCTTCCGCAAGAAAACGTCCATCCCCACGCCGCGCCTCCTCGACCATGTCCGGAAGTTTGAGGGCCCCGGACAGACTCGCGACCGCCGCGAAATTGTCCGGATTGGCTAAACCTAATCTCAGGGCGCCGTACCCTCCCATACTGAGACCAGCGGCAAAATTACGCTCCCGCGCCGCTGAAAGCGGAAAGAATTCCTGCATGACGCGAGGCAACTCTTCGCTGACGTAATTCCAATAATTAATTCCGTAGGCGGTATTCGCATAAAGACTGCGGTTTACCGCCGGCATGACCACGGCCAGGCCCTTGGCCGCGGCATAGCGTTCGATCGAAGTGCGCCGCATCCAGATGGTATGGTCATCGGATAAGCCGTGAAGCAAATACAGTGTAGGGTGCCCTGCCTCCAAGGAAGAGGACCGGCCCGTGTCCACCCCGATCTGCTGCCCCGTGGTTTGCTGTGGCAGCAAAACATAGGCGGAGACATTCAGCCGCAAACATTCGGAAAAGAAATGACACTCAAAAAAAGCCATGGCCACTGTTCACACGCAGTTCACTTCCATCAATAATTTGGACCTTCCTTCGGATCACGCAATGACGCCAGCGCATCCTCAATGGCCAGCTCGATTCTCTCGCGCTCCCTGAAATAACTCACATGGGAACAACCGACTTCACGCAGAACCCGCATCGCAAGCTCAAATTTATCTGCGACCCGCGCGGGGTGATGGGCATCAGCTCCTACGACCACGGGAATATCACGGTCAGCAATCTCGGTGAGAATTTCGATTCCGGGATTCATTTCCTGAATTTTTTTGTGAAGCCCGGAGGTATTCAGCTCCATAGCCACGCCAGTTTCGGCAATGCGGTCAAGCGCATCTTTAATGTCATCCATGACATCACTCACCTTCCAGTCATCCGGATAGAGATTCTTCACAAGGTCCGGATGAGAAATGCAGTCATACAACCCTGACTCCGCCGCTTCGGCCAGGTGAGCAAAGTATTTTTGCTGTAATTCCAGCGGCGAACCCGTGTCAAAGCGCTCCAGATATAAATCAATATGGCAATGAACGGAGCCCAGCACATAATTAAGCTTTTCCCGCTGATGAAGGCTTTCCACCCAGCTCTCGTAGCCGGGCAGATATTCACTTTCCAGACCCAGCAGCACCTCGACCTTTCCCTCCCACCGGCGGCGGGCCAGCTCCACCATTTCCACGTATTCCGGCCATTGGCTGTCAGACATACGGACTTCCGCGGAGACCCCCCCGGGCAGGGGTGCGTGACAGGTCACGGTGATGCCCCGGAGATTGCGGTTTTGAGCGGTTTCTGCGTAATCGTCAACCGCCCCGACCGCGTGCTTGCAGAGGGTGGTATGCATGTGGGTTTCGTAGACCAGAGGCTCCATGGAATCTGAAGTGGAGGGGAAGAAGGGATGGAAGTCTTTCGCGAACAGGTGAAGTCGATCACAGCCAGTGGCCCTTGCCCAAGCAAAAACGCGCTTGCGAAACGGGCGCGGCCCATCCAGATATACCGCGTCTGCGGCGGAGGGCGCCGCAAGATTCCCTGAATGGACACACAAAAACCGCACTCACCGATGAAAATCGTTTATCGCGTTCTGGCACCCCTGGCAGCTCTTGGCCTGATCTTTTGCACTGGTTGTGAATTCGCCCAAACCGCCGTCAAACAGGAGTTCGAGTCACCGGCCTACCGCCCAGCAAATCCTGGTAATGTGCGGGTGGATGTCTCCGTGAACAAGATGGTCATGTATGTCATGGAAGGCAACCGGCCACTCATGGTCGCACCGGTCTCCGTAGGCAAAGACAATACGACACCGATTGGCAGCTTCCGCATCTACTATCGCGATGCGGACCGCCGCAACCGCACCTATGGCTTCTGGGTGCGCGGTGATCAGGTGGTGTCCGGCAAGAGCAGCCAACGCCCCGGCGGAGGCGGCTGGCGCTTTGTGGGTTATCCCATGGCGTACTGGAGTGAATTTAAACCCGCTTACGGCTTTCATGAGGGCTCTGTCTGGCCTATGCCCCGCTCAAAAGGCTGCATCCGGATTCATCCCAACGACGCACCCAAGTTTTTCGCCCTCACCCGGAATGGCACTCCCGTCAGCATTCGCTACAACCAGCCGCAAGATGCGACGCTCGGCAACAATGTGCCACGCCCGACTGATTACAATGACCCGGATCGTCCCTTGCCGATTTTGCTTTCCAGCCAGGCTTTCACCACTCCCGAGCAGCCACTCTTTGAAGACGATAAGCCTGCTGGACAGCGCGAAAAAATCCCGGGCACCTGACAGCCCTACCTGATCCCTTGATGCCTGATACCGCTGCCAGCAGCACCGCAGCTTCTTCGCCTCCGCGCAAAAAGAAAAAGCGCATTAATGTCCGCAAGCCGGAGGTGATGGCGGCGGTCCAGTCTCTGGTCGAATCTCATTACCGGGGAGAACTGGTCGAAGTCATTCGCGCGCGTGGCGGCATGATGAGCTTTGGGCAGGTCACGATCCGCCTCGCCAAGGAGTTCGGCTTCTGTTATGGCGTCGAACGGGCGATTGATCTGGCCTATGCAGCCCGAAAAGTTTTTCCGGACCGTCCGCTCTATATCATCGGGGAAATCATTCATAACCCGGACGTGAATGAGCAGATCCGGGCGATGGGCATCAAGAATCTCGTCGGCGACAACCGGGAAGCGGAAATCGATGACCTCGGCGAAGACGACGTGGTCATTGTGCCGGCCTTTGGCGCGGAAACTTCCATCATGAATGAGTTGGAAGACCGCGGCTGTGCGGTGGTGGATACGACCTGCGGAGATGTCATGAGCGTGTGGAAACGGGTGCGCGGCTACGCCCGGGAAGACATCACCTCGATCATTCACGGCAAGGCATCCCACGAGGAAACCCGTGCCACGGCCTCGCGCGCGATGGGCGAGGGCAACGGCCACTACCTCGTGGTTCTGACGATGGACGATGTCCACTTTGTCTGCGATTACATTCGTCACGGAGGTGACCGGCAGGCTTTTCTGGATCGCTTTGCCGGGGCGCATTCACCCGGCTTTAATCCGGACGTCCATCTGCAACGGGTAGGCGTGGCCAATCAGACCACGATGTTGCGCTCGGAAACCGAAGAGGTTCAGAAGATGCTTGAAAAGGCCATTCTGGAACGGGACGGCCCGGAAAAGAGCAAAGAAAATTTCCGGTTCTTCGACACGATCTGCGGCGCGACCCAGGAACGGCAGGATGCCCTCCGCAAGATGCTGAAGGAAAAAATGGACGTGCTTCTGGTCGTGGGCGGATACAATAGCTCTAACACCACGCATCTCGCCGAAATGGGCGAAGCGGTTCTGCCCACGTTTTTTATCCGGAATGCATCCTGCCTGGAAAGCCGGGAGCGCATCCATCATTTTGATTACCATCACCAGCAGGAGGTCAGCTCGAACGACTGGTGTCCGCCGCTGCCTTCCATCATAGGAGTAACCGCGGGTGCTTCCTGCCCGAACAATCTGATCGAAGACACGATTGCCCGTGTGCTCGCCCTTCACGGAATTGAGCGCGAAGAAGCTGTCCGGATGGCCTCTGCCTGAGAAAAAATCCACGGGTGCGTTCAGCCAAACTTGGGTTATCCTGAGGCATGCAGAAGATCAATTATTGGCCAGTCATAGTTTTTACGGCCGCCGCCGTGTGGACGGGTTTGAGTGTGGCCCCGTTCCTGTCCGAAGCCCAGGCTCCGGGAGAAGAAATTGTCATCGACCTGGACCCGGACGCAGAGGCGGAGCCCTCCGAAGCTGAGTCCGCTGAGCCGGAGACCCCCACCCAAGCGCCGCCGGCCGTCACAGAGGAAACCCTGGAATCTCTCCAGGGCAAAATAGCCGCGCTGGAAACCCAGACGGAACAGTTGTTGGCCAACCAGGATAAGATCCAGGAACTGCTTGTCGAAATCGGCGAGGTTCTTCGCCAGACGCGGATCTACGCCTCCCGGGTCGGCGGCCCCAAAGCGACCTCTCCTCTGCGGCAGAATGAATCTCCCGGAGCAGGTCGAGTACTTGATGTTGGACGCGAAGACGATCGCGACGACCGGCTCCCTCAACCCCCGCCCAGCGACCAATTGCGCTGACCCTCCCCAGCCGCCTTCGAACTGATCCCCGCTTTTGATTCTTATGTTATCCCGCGAAATCGCCCTCATGCTCTGCGTGGCCTTCGTTTTCTTCGGAGGTGCGCTTGTAACCAATTCCCAGCGGCAGGACCGGCCGCTTGACCCGTCCAGGGATCGAGGAGATCTGCCGTTGCAGAAGTCCGATTCTCTGGTGCCCGAGGCGCCCAAACTCCAACCACCGGCCGGGCCGGCGAATCCCGCGACGGGGACCGCCACAGGCACTCCCGGTCCTCAAGCCGGGGCAACGGCCTCAGACGATCCGGCGGCAGAACTGCAGGCCCGCCTGGAGCGGCTTGAGCAACAGCAGAAGCTTCTCGAAGAGGAGCAGAAAAAGACGCTCAAGATCCTCGAAGTCTTCAAGTCCGAGGTCGAAAAAATCCGAATCTTCGTCTCTCGCGGATAAGCTTTATCCGAGGCTCCAGCGGCCCTGCTCGTTTTCCTCGATCGTCGGCACCGGGACCATTTCCGTGTCAAACACGGCAGCTTGGGTCGCAGCCGCCGGACGCACGCTGAGCACCGCCTGCAGCGGGAACTTCAGCGGAGGCTCTTCCGCCGGAGTTGTGCCGGAAGCGAAGAGGTAAAACTGGCCGATCCCGGAAATCATGAGGGCCGTTTCATTCTGAATGACGCTGGCATCCGCCTTGTCTGCGGTCAGATTCACCTGATCCGCCTGGCTGCTGAAGACCGTGCCTTCCCTGGACTCGATGGTCACTCGGCACTGGCGGAAGGGCAGCACGATCCTTCCGTTCTCACGCGGCACCACATAAACGGTAGCATCCAGTGACCAGTAGTAGGTGCTCCGGCGGTCCAGGTTGCGGTTCACATTCTCCCAGAACTTCAGCTCCGCGGAGATCAGCTCAAGTGAAGGCAGGCTCCGCAAGGGAGTGATCATGCGCAACAGCTCCAGCCGCCGGATTCCCCGCACCTCCCCTTCTCCGTCCAGCCACGGAATTTCCGTGCGCACCGTGGCCGGTCTGTGACCCTCGCCGTTTCCCTTCTGTCGCACTTTGGATGAGCTGCCCCGGTAAATGACAAAAGGTGCCCGGTCCGTCTCTACGTGAAGCGCAAGAAGCGGTTGACCTTCCTCATTCTGGAACGGCAACTTTTCCACGTGAGGGGCGACTCCTTCGAACACCGTGCGCACCTCCATGAGCCAGTCCTCCAGTTCTTTGTCTCCCGGCACGGCGATAGCGTTTTCCCCTGAATCCTCGCCACCGTCTGCGTCCTTGGGGACCGCACCGATGATCCAGAGAAGCGGCTCGCCCTGCGCCGCATTAGCCATCGCAGCCAGCCGCCGGGCGGCTTTGACGGGTTTGGGAAGTCTAGGCAAGGCCAGGTTCTGGGAATCTTCCGGCTCATGGGTCTTTCCCCGGCGCAGCCGCTGGAGGTAGTCAACCGCTCGATATTCTAGGGCATTCTTGTCCATGGCTTCGGCAATTCAGGTCTGGGCGCGTCTGCGTTACGACGGCCAGCGTCACCTACCCTGCAAGCCAACATTTGTCCGCGCAATTGAGATTGTCTTCGGATCACTTTTCCTGAATGATCCTTAACTTGGAGCGGTCCGTTCTCTTCAGCTGCATGGGTATCTTAAACTTTGAGAAGGGTTTCATTGCGCGGAACCTGCAAAATGGCTCCCTCCACGCCCGGGTCCTGACTGCGTTGTTTTGTGGCGTGACTCTCAGCGCCTGTTCGGAGGCCGATCCCCTCCAGGGTATCCGTGACTTTTTCAGCTTCCCGGAGTTCTCCACCTCTCCGCCGCCCGAAGAAGAAAAGGATTCAGCGACAGACCGGGAGGAGGCGCCTGCCCCGGGCCCTGTTGAAGAACAGATATCCCCTTTGGAAATTGAGCTTCTTCTGCCTCAAGGAGTTTTCTCCGCCGGGACCGAGAAACGGCTGAAAGACCTCGACGATCAGGTCGACCTGACCATTGCCCACTATCCCTGGGATCCATTTCTTGATCACGCCGCCGAGCGCCCGAGCGGTTTTCGACACCCGCAAAAAATCCGCCTCGCCCTTCGGCTGGAGTCAGGAGAGATCGCAGGGCCTGCCGCCCTGGAGGTGAAACCCTATCTGCTATCCGCGCTTGGTCTGGCCTATCATCCGGAAGATTTTGATCCGCCACCGGAAAGCTGGCAGGCCTTTTTCCCCTTTCCGCTCGCTTCCGGTCTGCTGCGTTCACAAGAAGACGAAGCAGCGGCCGCCGCGGGTTTGAGCGAAGGTTACGGATGGTATCCAGGTGAACAGGAGATGCTATCGGTTGCACTGCTTTCCATTCCCGCAAATCCAGCGACGAGCCACGCCGAGCATCTGGACATGGCCATGACCCTGCTTCAGGCCGCCCAGGAAGACCGGGCGGGGGCTTCACGCTCTCCGACCGGGGAACGTTTTGTGCGGAAGGAGATTCCCCTGACCGTGCTCTACAGCCACCAGTGGTTCGCGCTGCGCAAAGAAGCCGAAAAGGCCGAAGAACAATCAGCGGGCGCCTTTACCGTCCCGCGTGAAGGCACCATGGCGCTGCGCTTAAGCTGGCACCTGGAGGCTGCACCAGGCCTCGACCCGGACATCACGCGCGAAGCAGTTGCGCCTATTCTGGCGAAGTTGCAGTCACCGGATGTTCTGGAAGAAGCCAGGGACAGCACCGGTTTCGCGCCCTTTCCAAGGTCAGCCCAGGCGGACGCCGCCTCGGACTTTCCCGGGGATGAAACTCTCGCCAGCTTGCCGGTGTTCCGTTCCTATCAGCCCCGGCCCGCCCGGGACGGGTTCCAATTGGAAAGGCAGGAACCCTACCTTCGCCAGACCCTGCGGCTGCTCCTGGATCGTGACCCACTCAGCGTAGCCGGTGACCAGATTCTGTTTACAGACATCTCCTCGCGAGCCTCAACCTATGCCCAGCGCCAGCTAGGCATTCATGCCTCCGTTCCCACAAATCAGCTGGGAGAAAGCACGGGTCAGGCCGCCCCAGCGTCAGAAGACCTGATCGACGTGGTTCGGCGTCTCGAGAGTGACTCGAATGAGATCGACGCCGATGACATTGCCGAACATTGACTGAGGTCTTGCTTCGACCGCGCCTTCGTCGTTGCATAACAGACCTAGCCCGGCCAATTCCGCTGACCGCAGAGGCGAAGTGAGGAGTGAAAACACCGTCTGATCTCAGAAGTATCCTTCAGTATGTTCCGCAGTTTCGCGGCCAGACCTTTGTTCTGTGGCTGGATGGTGACGTGGCGGTGGTGCATCCCTGGTTATCCCGCATTCTCCAGGACATTGGAGTCCTGCGATCACTGAACATCCAGATCGTCACGGTCTATGGCGCGGGGCAATATCATGAGCGCGCCTCCCTCCACGGGAAGGAGTTGTCCGGTACGATTGAGGCCGTGTCGCGCATCTTGAATGACATCCTGCAGGGGCTATCGATCGCCGGAGTCCGCGCGGCCGCAGTGAACGCGGCCCATCTCCATGACGAGAAACTGGACGTGAATGGACCATTGCTGCAGCGCTTTCTTGCCCGGGGTGTGACGCCGCTGCTCGGTCCCTCGGCTTACGATGCTGCCAGTGACTTCGTCACGGTCAGTTCGATGGACCTGGCGGTGGCGACCGCGAAAGCGATCAAGGCCGCCAAGCTGGTTTTTCTGGCGGCGAATGCACTTTCGGAAACGACCGCGGGCCAGGCGCCAAACCATCTTTCAATCGAGAGCGTGAACGAGATCCTGCAGAATCTGGACAACGCGGAAACTTCGCTCAGTCCGGCCCAGGAAGCAGACAGGGATCTGCTGCGCTGTGCCAGAGAAGCCTGTCACGGCGGAGTTAACCGGGTGCACGTCTTGCCTGGTTTGACGGACGGAGCGATGCTCCAGGAGTTTTTCAGCAGTGAGGGGGTGGGCAGTCTGATCTTTGCGGATGACTACCGGAACATCCGGAAGATGACCCGGCGTGATCTGGATAACGTCCTCGATCTGCTGAAACCTGGAATCGAACGCAAAGAACTGGTGCCTCGAGACAGCAGCGGACTGCTGGCACAGCTCGATGATTTCTGGATCATCGAAGCGGATGATATCATTCTCGGCTGTGTCGCCCTGCACGAATACCCAGAGGAAGGGCTGGCGGAGCTGGCCAGCCTTTATATCCGGGAATCTCTCGCCGGCAGGGGTTACGGCATGATGCTGCTGAGATTTGTGGAGAAGGAAGCGGCCAAGCGCGGCTTCCGCCAGCTCTTCGCTCTCTCCACCCAGACCTTCTCTTTTTTTGAGCGAAAGGGCGGTTTTCACCAGGCCTCACCCGCGATCTTACCGGAGGCCCGGCGACAGAAATGGGAAAGCAGCAAGCGCAATTCCAAGGTCCTGCTCAAAGAGCTGCGTTCGTCTCATTAGCGGTTTTTGAGGGATCTGACCGCCCAAAATAATCCTGTGCAGGGCAAATCATAAGGTTGCCATTTGTTCAATATCCGTTAAGGGCCTTACTTATCGGCGCGGGGCCAAAGGGGGGACCGGCGCTGGATATTCCAGATGTGATGCAGGGAGAATGTGATTACAGACAGGGGCCACAGATTGAGGAGATCATCCGGGAAGCCGGAAGCTCCGGCGGTGAGTGGAGAATGCGAATGGAAAGCGCATCAGCGGAGAACATCCAGAGCGCGATCCTCAATCTTCGGGGCAGAGAGATCCTCAACGCCACCTGTGGCGAAGCCACCGGCAAAGACGCCCTGGAAGAGATCATTGCCGTTGACCAGTGGAAGTTCGACACCATTTCCGGTTTGCCGCCCGGCCCAATCGATTTTCCAGACAGCGCTGAGCGGGATGCTGAGATCCTTTTCGGACGGGCGCGCCAGAAAAAAGGCCGGATACTTCCCAGTTCCACGGAGAAATCTGGCGCCCAGACAGATGAAATTTACCGGTTCAGCATTTTTGGAGAACGGGTCGAGGCCGATTTATCTTCCGCGGATCGCAAGCGCATTGCCGAAGAGTTTGATTTTCTCGATTACTATGGAGACGAGCTATCGTCCATTTTCCGGCTCGGGCAGACCCAATCCCTGCTCTTGACCGAAAGTGGTTTCAGCTTTGGCACGACGCTGGACCGCGGGGCCTGGCGCGGGGTTTTTCAAGGAAGTCAAAGCAGCGTTGATCAATTAAAGCAGCAGTTGAGCGAGCAAAGCTAAACCGTTCATTTGTAAATTCCTATTCTATGGCGCACCCGTTGGAATCGACTTTTCAGGATCTGATCAACGCAAGTGGAGTGGACGGTCTTGCCCTTTTCCGCGGTGATGAAGTGTTGCTCCATGACTTGGGCGGGATTTATCAGGGCGGCGAAGTGGATTCGCTCACTCTGGTCATGTCTCATTTCATGTCCGGGATGACTTCCGTGGACCGTCATCCGAGGGAAGTTCTTTTTGAGTTTAGTTCGGGGAGCATTCTGTTTATGACGCACCATATCGCGCGCCTTTTTATGCTGCTCTCCGAGACTGCGGATCTCGGAAACGCCCGGTCGCGGGCCGATGATTTTTTGCGGGATAACTATGGCATGATCCGCACCTACAATGCCGAGGAACGGTCACGTCAACGGGCCCGGGAAAGCGCCCAGCAGAACTGGGACCGCTACGTGGAGCGCCTGCGTAAGCTGCTTGGGAAGGTGCTGAGCGGTCCGCAGGCGGATACTTTGATCAATCGGGTCGTGGCGCGGGAAAATGGGCAGGGTGCCTACATGATCTCCCAGGAGCGCTACCGTGAGATCGGTGAACTGATCTTAAAAGAAGTGCCCAACTCCGGGCGGCAGCGGGCGCTCATGGCGGAATTGGATGCAATTTCCAAGCGGCCGGAAAATTAGCTTCCGCTTTAAAGAAGAAATCGATAGCGAAATTGGGAATGAGGGGGACAACACGGAATCAATTCACCCGGCCAGCCCGGGCGTGGAGTGGAATCATCACAATGCTCATCCTGCTGCTGGGCGTGGCACCGGGCTTTGCCCAGGCAAATGCACCAGAGATCACGGCAGAAGGTGTTCAGTATAATCTCAATGTCGTGTGGACGCTGGCGGCGGCCATCCTGGTCTTTATTATGCAGGCCGGATTCATGCTTCTGGAATTGGGTTTTTCGCGTGCGAAAAACACGATTAACGTGATCATGAAGAATTTCCTTGATTGCTCCGTCGGCACCCTCGCCTTTTTCTTCGTCGGCTTCGGTCTGATGTTTGGTTCCAGCCTGCAACTGGGAGGATTTGGCCTTTTCGGGATGGACCATTTCGGCCTTTTTGGATTTACCGAAGGCGATCTTAATAATGAGCCCGTCGATTCTGATATCTGGAGAATCTGGATGTTTCAGGTCGTTTTTGCGACCACCGCGGTGACCATTGTTTCCGGTGCCATGGCAGAGAGAACCCGCTTCCATGCCTACCTCATTGGTTCGTTCGTGGTGTGCGCATTTATTTATCCGGTCGTCGGGCACTGGTGCTGGAGTGATGGTGGCTGGCTGGGCAATCTGTACGCTTTCCATGATTTCGCCGGTTCCACCGTGGTCCATGCCACGGGCGGGGCCTGTGCCTTGGCCGGCATTATCGTGGTGGGCGCCAGAAGCGGCCGCTACGGAAAAGACGGCAAACCGCGCCTGATCGTGGGACACAATATCCCCATGGCCGCCCTGGGCACCTTCATTCTCTGGTTTGCCTGGTTTGGTTTTAATGCCGGCTCAACGACGGAAGGCACTGTGCTCATCGGGATCATCGCGGTGAATACCCATATTGCGGCCGCGGCCGGCGCGATGGCTGCCACCCTGACTTGCTGGATGATGATGGGCCGTCCCGACATCACCGCCTCGCTGAATGGGGCCCTGGCCGGCCTTGTTGCCATCACCGCTGGGTGTGACGTCGCATCACCGGCCTACGCCCTGCTGGTTGGCGGGGTCGGTGGAGTGGTCTGCTTCCTGGGCACCGTGCTTTTGGAGAAACTCCGCCTGGATGACGTGGTAGGGGCGGTGCCGGTGCATCTTTTCGCCGGGGTTTGGGGCACCATCGCGGTGGCCTTTGCCCCGCATCTTGATCGGGAAAGTGGCACCACCGTGACCTGGCAGATCCTCGGCACGCTCTCCTGCGTGGCATTTGTTTTCGTGCTCAGTCTGCTCATGTTCTTTTTGCTGCGCCTGACCATGGGTCTGCGCATGGGCGATGATGAGCAAAAGGAGGGCCTCGATTTTCATGAACATTCCGCCACAGCCTACCCTGACTTCGTCACCAGTGAGCAATCCCTCTAAAGTGGTTCTCGGCTTGCGCCCGGTCCGTGTCTGCCGATACTGCCAATAATGTCTTCCCATCCCGTCCGGCCTCCGGACGATTCCGCTCCTGCCGGCAACAAGCCGGTGGAGGCTCCTACTGACCCCGCTGCGCAGCCGATACCGGCTGAATCTGAGGCACGCGCCCGGGCCATCCGCAATACGACCTATTTCTGGGATCGCGGAAGGGCTTTTTGCATGGGGATCCTGGAGACGAGCTTTCAGTCGGTGCTTTTGCTCATTGCCATTCGCGTTTTCCAGGCGGACAGCAGTTTCAAGGCAATCCTTGCTCTGGGCATGCCTCTGGGCATGCTGGCCAGCCCGTTCTTGTTGAATCTGGCCGCCCGCCGCGGGCTGCGCCTGAGCCGGACGGCCGCAGGCGCCATCCTGGCAGGTGGAATCTTTTTCCTCGTGGGCGTCCTGGCGATCGCCCTGATGGAGACCAGTGCCGGCCTGCAGGACTGGCAGGTCGCGGTCTATGTCCCGGTGTCCCTTATCTTTATTGCGAGCACCACGGTCATCGTTCCCCTTCTCACTCAGCTTTATCAGAATAACTATCCTTCCTCGGAACGCGGGAAACTATTCACAGGCGCCGCGCTCATCCGCATCGCGGTTGCCTCCATTTTTGGAATCGCTGCGGGACGGCTGCTGGAGCTGGACCTCGGCAATTATCTCTGGATTCTGTTCATTTATATTTTCGCGCAACTGGGAAACAGTTTCTGCATTTCAAACTATCCAGCCGAAAGCAAGGCGCGCGTTCCGGAGGCGAAACCTTTTGACGCCTTCAAATACCTCAAGAGCGACAAAACCTTTCGCCGCGTGATCATCGCGCAAATGCTGCTCGGCATTGGCTTTATGATGGTGGTGCCGCAGCGGGTGGAATATGTGGCCAATGAGAAATACGGCCTGAATTTCACGGAAGAACGAATCATGTTTCTCACCGTAGTCATCCCAGGAGTGGCACGATTTCTCTTCAGCCGACTGTGGGGAATTCTATTTGATAGAATGAATTTCTTCGTCCTGCGGTTGATTCTGAACCTGATGTCTGCGTCGGGGCTGGCGATTTTCTTCGCAACCCCGCACTTTACCGTCATTCTCATTGGAGTCATCATTATCGGCACTACGATGGCGGGCGGCGAGGTTGCCTGGAATCTGTGGGTCACTAAGGTCGCCCCGCCTGATAAAGTGGGTGACTATATGAGCGTGAATACCCTGCTCACCGGCGTGCGCGGGATGTTCGCTTTTCCCCTGGGCTATGTTCTGGCCAGTTTTCTTTCCCTGCAGATGATCGCCGGCATTTCCATCACGCTGATCCTGCTCGCCTGTCTGGAAATCGTGCTTGAGCTCAAAGAACTCAACGAACGCCGCAAGAACATTCCCCCTACCCCGCCGATCACTTCGAACACCGGCAGCGGCAGCATGTTTGGGGGACAATAAAGGCGTGTATCGATGGTGCGCTAAACGCGCCGTTGACGCCGGCGGAGGGTCAGCACGGCAACCGCGCACAGGACCAGGATTCCCGCGGATTGAGGCTCTGGCACAGGGGTAAAGGCCAGCGCCCCCAAAGCCGTGCGGCTGCTCGTGTCATAAGTCCACCCGATGGTGTAATCCCCTGCCAGATCCGCTTCGAAACTCCCGAAGCCGCTGGGAGCACCGTTCAGGACCCCTCCTCGCCCGTCCACGGAGAAGCTGGCTCCCGAGCCGGCCGGAAAGGCAGTTAAACTTGCTGTCAGGTTATCGATCGAATTACCTCCCCCCGCGTTGGTATTGGTTGCGATCGCAGAAAGGACGAACGCATTGGCACTCAATCCGTTTACCGAAAGGTCCAGGCTGGTGGAGCTAGAGCTGGCGGTGCTGGAAAAAAATTGTGGAGCTACACTGGTATCGACATTGGACAATGCCCAGACGCCGTAACCGCTCTCAGGTGAGACGTTCACGCTGGTGATGTCCAACTCCAGGCCCGTGCCGATGTTCGGCGCGCTCAGTGCCAGTCCGTAGAAGTAGACCCGCTGGTTAAACCCACCGGCATCGGCGCTGACCGTTCCCAGAGACGTCAGTGGCGCGCTGTTGTATGTAACACCGGTGACCTGCGGATTGGAAAAATCAACGCCCGCCGCAAAGACAAGATAGTTGGCGCTGCTGCTGGTATCAAAGGTCACAGTCGAACCGAAGTCGCTGATCGAACCCGAAGCGAAGTTATCAATGATAATCTGAGCCGGACTCGAAAGGGGGCTGGTGAGGACGGCCAGCAGCAGGACCGCCAGGATAAGGTGTGGGAATTGTGTTTTCATGTGTGTTTTCATGTGCGGGGAGGAAGATGGCAACCGCCGGGAGGCGACGCTGGAGATGGATTATAGGAGAATGATTGACAGGAAAACCAAAAACCGGCTGGCGCCGGGTTAGGGAAGCGAGCCCTGTTGACTACGTAGTCTAAGGCCCCGTGTCCTTTTGTCAATCTCTCTTCACCTCTTTTTTCTTCGCTTTCCCAGCTCTCCATTCATCCCCTCCTTCCTCCCTGATTCTCAGATTGCTGGGGCGGCTGGTCCTCCCCTCCCCCCTTTCAACCTTCTCAGGATCCCACCACCTCGATGGTGCTGTGCCCGCCATTGCCGCGCTTAAGAATGATGCGCGCGGCAATGCGTTCTTCCAGAGCGCCAACGTGCGAAATGATCCCGACCGTGCGCCCTCTTGCGCGCAGATTGTCCAGGGCGGAAAGCGCGGTCTCGAGCGTTTCTTCGTCGAGAGAGCCAAAGCCTTCATCAACGAAAAGTGATTCAATCTGCGTTCGCTGCCCTGCCAATTCCGACAGGCCCAGAGCAAGGGAAAGGCTGATGAGAAAACTTTCCCCCCCGGAAAGGCTGCGCATGGGCCGGGTGGCATCAGCCTGATAGTGATCGGTGACCTCCAGATTGAGTTCAGCTCCGGTAATTTTGCGCAGAGAATAGCGATCGGTGAAGGTGCGCAGATGGATATTCGCGAGGCCTGCGAGCCGAGCGAGGGTCAGGCTTTGGGCGAATTTCTGGAACTTCGCGCCGCTGGCGGAGCCGATGAGTTCGTCGAGGTGCCGCCAGGGAACGGCTTCCTGGCGCGCCTGCTCGATTTTCTGGATGAGTGTGGCATGCCGGGCACGCTGTTCCTCATCGTGCTTCAACCGGGCCTGAACCTGCGCGAGATTCTCGACACAAGCCTCACCGCGCGCATCCAGCTCCTCCCGCTCCGCTTCGACTTCGCTCAGCGGCCTCGAAGAGAGGGGAGCTTCCCGGAGGGCCAAAAGTTCCCGCTCGGTCTCCGTATATAAGGTGGTGTTACGTGCCGTGCGGTGCTCCAGCTGATTTTTCTCCGCTTGCAGAGCGCCGGCTTCATCGGCCTCCAGGAGAGCCTCTTCCCAGGCGGATTCATCGGCAAAACCAGCCTCCCGCAAGGTCTCTCCCAATGCACCCTGCGCCGCGCGGAGCATTTCTGCATGTTCGGTAACGCGGCCGGTCAGCATGCGTTGCTGTTCACTGAGGCGGGTCTGGCGATTCCGTTGCGAGTCAAGTTTGGCGCGTGCCTGTTCCAACCGTAGGGCGCTTTGCTCGACGGCTTCCCGCGCAAGGGCTTCCCTTTCCTCCACTGCCTCGTCGCCCAGGAGCTCCCGGCGTTCACACAGGGTGACTTCATGGTTCTCCTGCCGGGATGCCAGTTCCCCGTTGGCTTCCGTCAAACTCTGCCGAACCGCTGCCAGCCTTTGCTGCGCGCTCTCTTCTTCCTGCCGCGCTTTCTCCAGATCACCCCGGCGCTTTGCCTGATCTTCCCTTTGCCGGTCGAAATCTGTCACGCGCTGCCGAAGTTCTTCCAGCCACGCTTTTTCCGCACGGTCCTCCGGCGGAGGTAGAGCAATCCAGGCCTTGTCCGCGGCCGCTGCTTCAAGAGTCCGCCTCTCCGCGGCGCCATCCTCGCTCACTTTCTTGAGGTCAGCGATTAACTCCTTTTCCTGAGCAGAACCCTCCTCCAGCCTGGTTTCCCGGCGTGTTTGCTCTTCCTGAAGCTGTCGCAGCTGGGTCTCGGCCAAAGTGCGCCTGCTCTCGCGTTCACCGATTTCCTGCCGCAACCCTGCTATCTGCCGAAGCTTTTCCTGCCAGTCCGCCTTTTGCCTGCCAAGACTGGTCAGAGTCGTGTCGAGGTCCGCGTCCTCCGCCAGCGAGGCTTTGCGCAGATGGTCCATTCTGAGAGCCAGTTTCGTCTCTGCCTCCCTCTGCTTTTCAGCCGCCCGCTGCTCCAGATAACGGACCGACACCCGCATGCTGGCAAGGGATTCCTTCAGGTCGGCAACTTTCCCTTCCAGCTTTTCCAGCTCGACTCTTCGTTCCTGAAGCCGCCGTTCATCGGCAGACGGCTCCGTCTCCAAAGGCAGCTCATCGGCCTGCGGATGCTCGGTCGAACCGCAGAGCGGACAGGCCTTGCCCGGTTCAAGCTTGCGCCGGTAATCCGTCAGAAAAGCAACGTGCCGCTGAGAAACGATGAGGCGTTCCAAATCCCCAATTCTCTCTTTCAGGCTGATTTGGCTCAGCTCGGCTTCTTTGAGCGCCTCTTTCTGCGCGCGTTCTTTCTCCGCCGTGGCAGCCTGCTCCTCCCTCAGCTCCTGAGCAGAGGCGCGGGCCGCCCGGCATTCTTTTTCCGCGGCTTTGGCGGCCTCGATCTCGTGCAGCTTCCCGGAAACAACGTCCCATTGCTCGCGGGCTGATTCCTCGCTGTGTCCACCAAGCAAGCGTTGAATCTCTGATTCTCTGGCCGCTTGCTCTGCTACGAACTTGGACAGGCTGGCCCGGGCTTCTCCGATCTTCTTGCTGTGCTCTTCAAGCTCACGGCGTTCCTGAACCAGCCGATTTTCGAGGGATTTTCGTCTCTCTTCCAGCAACGCCTCCCGCTCCTGATGGCCGGCGAGGTTCTGGCAGATTTCCTGCAGCCTGGGCAGTCGTAGAGCGACCTCCTTCAGCCATGCCGCCTGTTCGAGCTGCTCGTTTCGGGCGTGGACCTCCCCTTCGATTTTCTCGCGGGCCGCTTTCGCAGCCGTCATGGCATGGGTTAGTGCCTCCTCTTCCCGGGACAGGCTGTCTCGTTTCTCCCTCGCCGTGGTAAGGAGCGGCTGACTCTCTTCCAGGCGCTGATCGAGCAGGCGCACCCTTTGCAGGACAGGTTGCTGTTTCTGATAGTGTTCCCGCGCAGCTTCGGCGCCTTTTGTAGCTGCATCAGCGTCCCCTGCCGCCCTCTCCAGAGTGATCCTGATTTCTTCCAGGCCCCTCTCACAGACGGCTCGTTCCTCATCCAGCCTCTGGGCGGTCTTGCGAAGATGCCGGAACTGGATGACTTCATGCCGACAAGCGGCAGCCTTGCCGTGAAGCTCGAGCCTCTGAAAGTCGCTCGCCTTCTGCTCAAGAGCCCCCTTAAGCCGGGCGGCCTCTTCCTTCAGTTCCTGCAACCGGTTTTCGCGCTGCGCGATATCCCGCAGCCATTGCAGCTCCTTTTCAAGCGCGGCGCGTTTCTGGGCCAGGGCCGTCTTTTCCTGGGTCAACCGGTCGATCGACTCCTGAAGTTCCCCGCGAGCCTCCGGCTGGAGCACTTCAATCCCTCCGGCCTGTTCCTCGAGGCGGCTGATCTGCTCATTCTTGGCTTTGGCCGTCTCAAAGGCACGCATGGACAACCCCGCATAGATGCTGGTGCCGGTGAGCCTTTCCAGCAGATTGCTGCGGTCCACCTCGCTGCTTTCCAGAAAGGCGGCGAAACGCCCTTGAGCAAGCAGGACGGAACGCAGGAACTGGTCATAGTCGAGACCGGTCTTGGCCAGCACCTGTTCTTCGGTATCCGCGATCTTTTCGCCCAGCAGTTGGCCGGTCGCCACCTCGGTCAAGGTGCGCCGGGCGGGCTGCAGGCGGCCATCCGCTTTGTTGTGCGCCCGGCGGAGCTCCCAGCGTGCGCGGTAACGCTGACCGGCATCATTCTCAAACTCGGCTTCTGCCCAACACTCCCCGGTGTGGCGGGTCATGATGTCCTCAGGATTACGGTCGCTCCCGTAGCGGGCCGCCCGGCCATAGAGGGCCAGCGTGATGGCATCCAGGAGGGTCGTTTTGCCCGAGCCGGTTGGGCCGACAATGGCAAAGATCCCGGCCTCGCCGAGGGGTGGCTGCTCGAAATCGATCAGGTGTTTGCCCGCCAGGCTATTCAGATTTTCAAATTCAATGCGGGTGATCTTCATGTCGCGGGCACTCCCTTCTCCGTCGCGCCTTCCAGTTCAGGGCCCTCCGTCAGGTAGTCATCGAGCAGTTTATCGAAGGCCTGTCCGACCGCTAAGGTGTCATCTGAAGTCGCGTCCCAGCCGGCTTCCTCAAGCCGCTTGGCGAAGACTTGCCTGGGGCTCAATTCGTCCAGGCTCACCGGTGCCGGGGGAGTAGCGCCCTTGCCGTCATCCGGGGAGGAAAACCACCAGCCTCCGGCGCGCGAGTCTTCACGCGTCGGCAGTTTGACCCGCATGATTCGGATGGGCAGGTTCTCCGCCATCGCCTGAACCTCACGATCCACCTCCGGAGCAAACGATTCTCCCTCCAGCTCGATCGCCACCCACGCCTCCTTAAGGGGGGCTTCCTCGGCTTCCCGCGCCACACCTTCGAGCCGAGGCAGGAGAAACTCCGGGGCAGAGCGAATGACCCGCAGGACGCGAAACTCCGGAATCGGCAACTCTTCGACGCTCAAAGTGCCCGACGCATCGAACTCCAGGAGGACTGCGCTCTTCTCCTCCCCTGCCTCACTGAAACTCAATGGGATCGGCGAACCCGCATAACGTACGTGTCCCTGCGCATCCAGCCACTGCGGCCGATGAAGATGGCCCAGAGCCAGATAATCGCAGCCCTCCAGCAACTGACCGCTGTCCACCTGACCGAGATTGCCGATATGAATGGGGCGCTCGCCATCAGACAGCTTGCCGCCCTGAGCAAAGAGATGCCCCATCATCAGGATGGGCCGGCCAGCCTCCCGATGCGGGACGGTCAATTCGGCACATTGGCGGTAAATGCGGGCAATGCCCTCGCGCAACTGCCCTTCACGCTCTTCGATTGTCTCTCCCCCACTATCCCGGCGCACGTCCTGCTCGCGCAGGTAAGGGATAGCGCAGACACAGAGTTGAGGTGCCTCCGCGAAGGGCAAACTGAGAATGGCATCTTCCAATCGCTCCGGGAGAGCGCCGACGACGTGGATGCGCAGGGCACGCAGGAGGTCGGCGGGCGCTTCCAGGGATCGAGGAGAATCATGATTTCCCCCGGTGATGACCACACTGCAGCGGGACTGACTGCTGACCTCCGCGAGGAACTGGTAATACTGCTCCAAAGCCAGGTTCGAAGGATTTGCCTTGTCGAAAATATCACCCGCGACAATGAGCGCATCGACGGCCCGGTCCCGGATCAAAGCACGCAACCAGCCCAGGAACAGAGCATGTTCTTCGTCACGCTCGCCATTGACGAGCCGCTGACCTAAATGCCAGTCAGCGGTGTGCAGGACGCGGAAGGTTCCCATTCCAGCCATTTCTTTATCTGGCTGGCAACCGGGCAGTGTGCAAGTGAGTAGGTGACAATTTTTGAGGAATCCTCTATCCTATCATTGCTGCGCCCGCCCTCTGTGGTGACGGTTCTTTCCGTCGCTCAGGGAAGGCCCGCGCTGAGCGAGAAAGATAACAATCCGCATTTTCCAGTTCCTGGAATATACTAACATAAATTGCGATGAATCCGGCTTCACTGAAATTCGTGCTTTCGACTGGTTTAATACTTTTTCTGCATGTCGCTTCCGGAATTGCTGGCGAATCCGGCTACAGCGTTCTTCAAGGATCAACTTATCAGTACACCATCGATCTGCCGAAAGGTTATGCGGAAGAAAGCGAGGTAAAATGGCCCGCGGTTTTGTTTTTGCACGGCGCAGGCGAGCGTGGCGATGAAATAAAACTGGCTCGGAAACATGGTCCGCCAAAGTTAATCGATCACGGGATGGAACCAGACTTTATTCTAATCACTCCGCAGTGTCCGAAGGAAGTGGGCTGGGACGTGGCAAAACTGCTCCAGTTAATTGAAGAAGTTAGCGAGGATTACTCCATTGATCCGGACCGGTTCTATGTCACCGGCCTCAGCATGGGAGGCTACGGAACCTTCGGGCTGCTCGCCGCCGCTCCGGAACTTTTCGCTGCCGCAGTTCCTATCTGCGGCGGTGGCAAACCTGAGCTTGCGAGCCGGTTTGCTCAGGTCCCGGTGTGGGCGTTTCATGGGCTGAAAGACACCTCGGTTCCTCCCGAGCACAGTCGTGAAATGATTGAGGCCATGAAGGAAGCCGGCGCAAGGGAAGCGAAATTGACGGAATATGAAGACCGCGGGCATGATGTGTGGACGGAAACCTATGAAAGACCGGACGTGTGGCAGTGGCTCCTCAGTAAAGAACGAGAGTATTAGCCAACCCAAAAAACCTTCAGCACATGCAGCGCAGATTTAGCTCGTTACACATCCAGCCCGTCCTCGTGGCGGCGCTCTTTTTGTCCTTATTGCTCGTGCTTCCAACGCGCAGCGATGGAACGGACCACGCCCAGGCGGCCTATGAACGGGTTACCGGTGAAGGCTCCGGAACCCTGCGGACCGTCGATGGTGAATACCGGTTGCCAGAACGCCGTGCCACAGCTCGTCTTCGCGGCTACTTAAAGAACCAATTTGCACGGGTGCCACAGGCGGTCATCGTGGAGTTTACCGGGAGACGCGCGGGAGAGTGGCACGAGTACTACTATGATGACGCCGGTGATCTGGCCTATGTTTATCGTAAGGTGCCGGTGATCTCTGCGTCCCAGGAACAAACAACCAGTGAGCAGGCCGGTGAAGACGCGGCGACGGAGCCCGGTCTACCGTCTCTGCGGGTGTTACGCAGCCGTCTTTATTTTGAGGAAGGAGAGAAATTGGCGCGTTGGGAACTCAACGGACAGCCCGTCGATCTGGAAAGCCCGCAGCTGCGCAAGGCACTGGCCGCGGTGAAAAAGGACAGTGGAGAGTTCGTCGAACGCGTCCGGCTTTTATCGGAAGACCGCTTCGCTTTAGGAACGGAAGCAACCGATCTGCCGATTATGGAAGAAGAGCCCTCCGCGGCTGATACCGAAAACACCAGCGATGCGAGCGAGCCAGACGAAGCTCCGTCTGATCCCGAAGAGAAGAGAAAGTCTTCGCTGCAGCGCTGGGCGGAGTGGACGAACCGCTATCGTGATGCGGACCGGTCACGCCTGCCCATGCCAGCCGATCTCTACCTGACCGAGGAAGATGAAGCTGCGGGGCCGGTGGAGGGTGTGCCCCACCGGTCCACCGTGGATGGGCTGAATGTCCGCAACTCTCCGTCAACCCGGGCGCGGGCGATTGAAACGATTCGCCGCAGTGACACGGTCTATGTCACGGGTGAAGCGGAAAGCGGGTGGTTACCCATCACTCTGGAGGATGGCCGCACCGGCTATGTTTCCCAGCGTTACCTCGAAGAGACGGGCGAGTAGCGACACCGCCCGTTTTCGCTGGTTCCGTCATCATTTGCTCCATTCCAGCATGCGCAGAATGGGTTTCTCCGCACGCTCACGAACCTCCTCCGGCACCTCGATTTGCGGCTCTAGATTCAGAAGGGCGTCGTAGGCCTTTTCCAGGGTATTGAGCTTCATGTAGCGGCAGTTGGCACAGGCGCAGCGATCGGTGGGCCCCGCGATGAACCGTTTCCCCGGCACCTCCCGTTCCAGCCGGTGCAACATGCCGCTTTCCGTCACGACAATGATTTCATCTGCCGGTGATTGCTGGCAGTAGCTGACCATCTTCTCCGTGGAACAGACTTCGTCCGCCAGCATGCGCACCGCGGCAGAACACTCCGGATGGGCCACAACCGGCGCTTCCGGGTGCTCCTCACGAATCTTGCTGATGCTCTGAAAGGTAAACTCCACGTGCACATAGCAATTGCCCTGCCACAGCTCCATCGGTCGTCCCGTCTGCTCCATCACCCAGGCGCCTAGGTTCTGGTCAGGCACAAAAAGAATGTTCCGGTCCGGAGGAATTCTCTCGACGATCTTCACGGCGTTTCCGCTCGTGCAAATTACATCAGACAACGCTTTCACCCCAGCGGAGCAGTTGATGTAGGCCACGACGTAGTAGTCTTTATCCGCGTGCTCCTTCAGATAGGCCTCCAACTGCGCAGCGGGCGCGCTGTCCGCCAGAGAGCACCCGGCCTTGATGTCTGGCAGGAGAACCGTCTTGCCGGGGTTAATGATTTTGGCGGTTTCCGCCATGAAATGCACACCGCAAAACAGGATCACATCACAGTCTGTCTCGCGTGCCTGATAGGAGAGACCAAGTGAGTCTCCTACGTAATCGGCGGCTTCCTGAAGTTCACCGACCTGATAATTGTGGGCCAGCACGATGGCATTGCGCTCTTCCTTGAGCGCCTGAAAATCCTGCCAGAGATCAGCCCCGATTGCGTCAGTTGTTGTCACCATGGGTTAAGCAGGGAACGAAGCACGTGCGCCGGATGATACAAGGGAAAGCCAAACGGGCGCGGTCAGGGACGGACCCACCCTTCCTGGACGAGCTCGACGATCTCGACAAAATTCCCGTCGAGCAGATCTGACCGGTAGCGCAGGGTGGCGATCACCGCCTGCCCCTGCTCGGTGCGACCCTGAATCAGGGCAAAGAGATCCGCCGCCTGCGGATTGTCTTTCGCCATGTAGGCAGGCATGGATTGATCCGCGGCATCCCAGGGACGCACCATGTAAGGCTGCCACGCCTCCTTGTTAAAGAGCCGCAGGTCATGCGCGCGCCGGTCGGAGATGATGAGCCGGAATTCCACCGGATCAGACGGCCGTTGGCGACGGAACTCTGCCCACTCCATCTCAGAGTACTGAGCCATTGTCTCCCAGTCCACCCGGAAGCCGTCTTCAGCCGTTTCCTCGATATACACCGTCCGTTCGTCGAAGCCGTCGACTACGACGGTCACCTGAATGAGGTCATGTCCCTGCGGGTCCTCCACCCGGCTGGCTGAACTGATGCTTTCAATGCCCAGCGGACGGTAGAGATTTCTTGAGTAGTACGCGCGCATCCGCGGCTTCATTTCGTCCGGATTTCTCACATAATTCAGCAGCTCCTGCCAACTCGGTGATTGCAGCGCACCGGTAGCCACGGCCATGGCCGTGCTGAGACGCAACCGGTTCTCGACTTCTTCTTCGCTTGGTGCCTCAGCCGCGGTTTCCGGACGATCCTCCTCTCCCGAAGGCGTTGGTGACCTTTCTTTCTCCTCCTCAGCGGATTCACCCTTTGCATCCGCCATTTCCTCAGAGCCTGGACGGTCCTTTAATATCGGGGAAATGATCATCCAGAGCCCCCCACCAAGGACGGCAATCAGAACAACGAACAGGACAAGCCCAAGCCACTCGGGCGCTTTCTTTCCAGGTTGCCGCTTCCGGGATACTGCCCCGCGAGCGCGCTCAGGCGGCCGGGAGCGACGCTTTCGGCGTTTGGAACCGGTCGTCGGGGTCGGGCGGACAAAAGCCCGGTAACTCCCAGCACTTTCCTCAGCTCCTTCCACCTCATCCACGCCAAGCTCACGGTAGGATTCGCTGAGAGGCGGTGAAGGCTCGGTCAAGGTGAGCTTGCTCTTTACCCGGCGCGGCTGGTTGGGAGGAGCGATTGTGCGTGGGGCTTCTGGTTCTTCCACTTCTCCATAGATGCTGTCCGGGGATCCCTCAGGCTCGGTTCCCTGCAGGATGAACTCGTTATCACAGGAGCCACAGACCACTTCCATCCCGCTTTCGGCCCGGTTCACCCGCAGGACCACCCCACAATGCGGACAGGCGCCTTGCCAGCGGCCCTGCGCTGAGATCGGCCCGAAGGCCTCTTTTAGTTTCGAATCCATTTGGGCCAATCAATCTTTCTGACGCCCGCGCTTCATAGGGATGGTTGCGGCCGGTGTCACTACGGAAGTATGCTCTGCCATGAAACGGACTGCAATCACACGCCGTCCGGCATTCTCTGAGTAAGTAATGAACCAAGTCCCAACAGCGGCTTCCGGTGAAGAAACGCCCATGATCCGGATTCGTGATCTTGTCCGGTCCATCGGGTCACAGGAGATCCTGAAGGGGGTCAGTCTGGAGGTGAAGCAGGGAGAGGTGCTCTGCGTTATTGGACGCAGCGGCGGTGGCAAGAGCGTGCTGCTGAAACACATCGTCGGGTTGCTGCGCGCCGATCAGGGCAGCATCCAGATCAATGGCGTCGAGCTGACCGGGAAGTCCGAGCGCCAGCTCAATCAGATCCGCGAAAGCATTGGTCTCCTTTTCCAGGGCGCCGCCCTATTCGATTCCCTCACGGTTTTTGAGAATGTGGCCTTCCCGCTAAGAGAAAAGCAGCCAACCCGCCCCTCTTTCCCTGAGATTGAGAAGCGCGTCATGGAAACCCTCCGTCTCCTGGGTCTGGAAGGTCATCAGGAAAAGTTGCCCGGCGCTCTGAGCGGAGGAATGAAAAAACGGGTTGGCCTGGCGCGTGCGATCATCGGGCAACCCACCGTGGTGCTTTATGACGAACCTTCCGCCGGGCTTGATCCCATTTCTTCAGACAGCATCAACCGCCTGATTCTGACCCTCAAAGCCCAATTAGGCGTCACCTCGGTGGTGGTTACCCATGACATGACGAGCGTTTTTGCCATCGCGGACCAGGTGGCCTTCCTGCATGAGGGAAGAATCGCCTTTCATGGATCTCCGGAAGAATTGAAACAATGCCGGATCGATTACGTCTGCCGTTTTGTCGAAGGCCGTGCTAAGGAAGAGGAGGAACCGGCTTATCTGACAAGCCAGACACCATGAATGGCCGCCGCTCATTAGAAATCAAGGTTGGGCTTTTTACCCTCTTTGGGATCATTCTCACCTGTTATCTGGCCATTTACTTTGGCCGGTTGGCAGATCCCTTGAAAAAAAGTTACCGGATCACCGTGCATTTCGCCAATGCCTCCGGGCTTCTTAAGGGGGCGCAGGTCCTGATGGGCGGGGCAACGATCGGCGAAGTCGCCCGGCGGCCGGAAATTCCACCGGATCAGGATGGTGTTAATGTCACACTTTCCATCAACTCGAGCGTCAAAATTCCTGCTGGTTCACAATTCGCCATTCGCAGCAGCGGCCTGCTGGGCGACGCCTACGTGGATGTCGTTCCTCCTAATCTGGAAGAATCGCTGACCGAAGAAGAGGAGATGCTGCGCCTCATTCCGGCGGCAGGCAGCTCTCACTTTGCGCTTAACCGGTCCCTGACCATCACCCATTTGCGTCCGGGCCTAACGGTTGATTCCAGTGACGGGGGCAGTGAAGGACCAGCCGGAATTGAAGGCCTCCTCGCCAGCGGAGATGATTTCCTGAGCGGCCTGCAGACGACAAACTCTCAGATTCAGGGCATTCTTGTCAAAGTCGACAAAGAGCTTTTGACCGATCGTTTCATGAGTGATCTTCACGCCAGCGCGGAAAATGTTTCGTCCCTGACCGAGAGACTGGATGGCGCCGCAGAAGAATTGCTGCCGGAAATCAGGATCGTTATCACAAACCTGAAAGAGATTACGGAGCGCCTTAAGGCGGTGACCGAAAGCTTTCAATCCACCGCGGGCACCCTTCAGGCGGACAGCAGAAAATTGGGACAGGTGCTGCAGAGTGCTAATTCCTTAATTGAAGATTTAAGTCAGCTCATCACCAAGCTGACCAATGGCGAAGGCGTCTTTGCCTCCCTGCTCAATGATGATGAACTCAACGAGGACCTCGCGGAAACGATCACTTTTCTGAGAGCAGCTTCGGAAAATATCAAAGAACACGGCATCCTGTTTTACCGGGACACCGCCGGGAAAGAAGAAGATAAACGCACAAAACGCTCAACATTTTCACACGGACGCGGGTCCAACCCGGGGCCTGGACGTCCTGTTCGCTAACAGGAAAAGCGAGCGGCTCCATCCCGGAATAGATACCGCCTGTGGGTCGATTGATCCCGGAAATGAGACTGGCGTATTTACGTTCTTTGTCAGAGAGTAGCCGGAATGACCAATCAATTCACAGTCAACCTTCTGCGCGGGCTCTACGTGATCTTCATGGGTCTGATCGGCAGCCTGATCGGAGCGGAGCTGGGGCATCGGGATCTGGGACTTATCGTTGGTCTACTCGTCGCGACATTTATAGTTTCTATTGATCTTCTCCTGCGCGGGCTCACCTTGCGCGTCTTCTCAGCCGCCACCTTCGGGCTCTTGCTCGGGCTGTTTATCACGCACCTCGTGAAGGCCTCAGATGTGTTCGTCAATGTCGAGCCGGATCTTCGCTGGGCATTGACCCTTGGCCTCTATTGCATTTTTGGCTATCTGGGCACGATGCTGGCCCTGCGCAGCAACCAGGAAGATTTTTCGCTGATTATTCCTTATGTGAGATTCACCCGTGAAGGAATCCAGGATCAGCCCGTTCTCATTGACACCAACATTATCATCGACGGGCGCATCCCGGAGCTTTGCCGCTCCGGATTTCTCAGCTCACAGATCATTGTCCCGAGATTTGTCGTGGATGAACTACAGTCTCTGGCTGACTCCCATGATACCTACACCCGGGACCGGGGACGCCGCGGCATTCGTAATCTGGAGCGGATGGAGAATGAAACGCTGCTTAGTGTCTCCATTCATGATTCTCAGCAGGACCCGAATTTGCCGATCGATGTGCGCCTCCTGCATCTCGCCCGCGTGACCGGCGCGCGGCTTTTTACGAATGATAGTGATTTGGCGAAAACCGCCCGGCTGCAACAGGTGCGTGTCCTGAACATAAATGAATTAACTCATGCGTTGCGCTCTGAAATCTATCCAGGTGACCGGCTCACGATCAGCCTGATCAAGCCGGGCCGTGATGAGCACCAGGCCGTCGGTTACGCGGAAGACGGCACCATGATCATCGTTAATCACGCCGCTGAGCGCATTGGCGAGGAAGTCGAAGTAACCGTGGCAGGAACCACCCAGACCCAGGCCGGCAAACTGGTCTTCGCCGAACCAGACGGGCGCGATCCCGGAATGTCCTCTCATGCTCCAATTGCCCAAGCCGCCGGAACGGACCAGAACCTGCCGTTCACGGAAGATGCAAAAGACAAAAGTAAATCTTCCGGCTCGGCACGCGCGAGAAAAGACACAAAAGATTCCGCCGCGTCATCCAGCGCGGCGAGACGCAAGAGCGCCTGAGACGATCGTCACTTAAATTTACTACCAGTAATAGTCGTCTTTCGACCGTTGAAAAAGTCCACCCGTTTTCTTTTCTTCGGGTTCTACACTGGTATCACCCGGTGAAGTCACCACGCCGCGGCTGGGCGGGAAGTATTTCCGGGAATCGTCATACGTCTGAGTGGCAACTTTATATTTTGAGCGGGGCGTGCGTAAAGTCCGGCGTGCCTTGATAAAATCTGTCGGGTCGTAGTAATTCGAAAAGTCTCGCTTAAATGAACTGCGGCGCATGCCAATCCGCAGGTTTTTGCGGATCTCAAAGTGCAGGTGAGTGTAATACATCCCGCGATTGTTTCCCATCGTGCCAACCAGATCCCCTTTCCGGACCGTTTGCCCTTCTCGGACGGTCACGCTGTGCAGGTGTCCATACAGCGAATCGATAACTTTAACCTTTCCGTCATTGTCCTGAAAAACATGACGCACAATAACCACGTTCCCCCACCCGCTTCGTACATCCCTGGCCAGAACGACAATTCCATGTCCAATAGAGTAAATCGGATCACCAAGATCGGTGTTGCCGCCCCCTTTCCCATTCCAGTCTTCCCCCTGATGGCCGTTCGGCCGATAACCGCGGGCTTTGTAATATCCTACCGCATCAGGAGGACCGACGGGAAAGTCAAAACCGTCCGCCATCTTGACGAGCTCTTTTTCATCTGTCGCCTTGAGTTGTGCCACGGCTGATGGGGCCCACCACGCTACCACCAACAGCATCATCGCCACCCTCACACCGCTAAAGAAATCAGCTTTCCTCATGAATCCTGGAACGATCAAAAACAAAATTTAATCCCTTACGGAAGCCCAATCCAATTCCGTGAAAATGGGCATCAGCACAGGAACTCTCTTGCTCCATACTGAATTTCTCGGCCGGTCGGGCCATTCAGGCAAGGCAAAGGGACTATTCCTCAGTAGGAAATGTTGAAAAACCGTCCACTATTGGTCCACAACCACCGGGTCGCCCAAGCCTGGGAGGTTCAGGGCCTCGTTGAAATTCGGCAGCACGGTCTTGATTGAGCGGCTGTCCACGCCTGAACCGTCAACAAAGGTCCAGGTTTCGCCACGATCACCAGAGACTCCCAGCAGGTAGGACTCCTGTGTGACCTTTCCTACCCGTGGCACCTGCATGGTCAGCTTGACCGGTATAATCACGTAAAGCTCTTCCGCCGTCTGGGAGCCAATGCTTTTCCCAGGTTCGAGCACCTCATAGCTGATGATCTCGATTTCCTTCTCCTCGGCGCTTTCCATAATGCGCTTGAGTTCCTGGGCAGCCTCTTTCTCGCCCCCGAGCATCTCCAACACCCGCGGATGGGTGTATTCCATAAGCAACTCCCAGTCACTTTCCTCAAACGCCATGGCCAGAAGTTGTGCGCTTTCCATCGCTGATTTGCGTGCGCTCTCGTTCAGCCCCTGAGATTCGTCCGCGGAAATCATGGCTTCCTGGGCGTCCAGCGGCACGACGGAGAAACAGAGGGATGCTGCGCAGGCAAAAATCGTCGTGCGCCATGCGGTAAGAAGCGGCCGCCATCGCAGAGGCCTGAATTGGTCCGGGTAATCCATAGTTGCTCTCTATTGGCCGAAATCACCTCCTCAGCAAGGCCAGAATGCGCGAAAAGGCCCGCAAACAGCCTCTGGCGGGGGTGAAGGGAGTTGACACAGGTTGTGGAAAAGCGGACTCTAACACGAACAGGCGTTCTAAACGTCTGTATAGCCAGCCTGGCCCCGGCTGGCTGCCGCCCTCGTTTCTGATCAAGACGAATTGATCAAACGGATCTGAGACTCTGGACGGCGCATCGCGCCTTTTCCGCGGGCCGACCACCTTCCTTTTGCTACTGAGATGCCTACCGCCACCAGTCCCAAAATCACTAAAGCCAAGCACGTCAGCCAGGCCGAAGCCGCTGAGCCCGCTCAATCCTCAGAAACGCGTGAGCGTATCATGGACGCGGCCTTGGAACTTTTTGCCGTGAATGGTTTTCACGGCACCTCGATGCGGGCCATCACACAAAAGGCGGGCGTGAGTCTGGCCCTGGTGAATTACCATTTTCAGAGCAAGGAGCAATTGCGCCGCGAAATCATTATCCGCCGCTTCGGCCCGATCAATCAGGACCGGCTCGACCGCCTGACCGAACTCGAGAAGAAGTATGGGAAGAAGCCGATCCCGCTGGCCAGCATCTGGGAAGCACTCATCCGGCCGCTTTTGCGCAGCCGTTCAGGGGAGCGCGTGCCGATCAAGACCTACGTCCAGTTCATCATGCGCATGCATGTGGATGAGCCGCACTTTCTACATGAATGTGAGGATACCCTGCTCGTTGAAGTCTTTGAGCGCTACACCACGGCCATGCAGAAAACGATGCCCTTCCTGGATTACAAAGAGCTCATGTGGCGAGGCCACTTTGCCGGGAGCCTGATCATGGGTGTGCTCGGCCAGCCAGAAAAGCTGGGCCTCATGACGCAGGGCGCGGTTGAGCAGGACGACGATGAAGAGACCATCCGGCGCATGATCATTTTTCTCTCCGCCGGTTACAGCGCAACGGAATTGCCGGAAAAATCGTCTGCCTGATTCATGCGAGCCACCGGCGATAAGCGCGAGCGCGCCAAATACCTTGGGTTCTGGCTGCGCGCCGGGGTCTCTGTCTTCTTGCTGGGTGGCTGCATCGGTGCGCCTGCGGATTACACGCCAGAGCTGGAGTTCGCCGCTGCCACAACCTGGGAAGCGCAACTTGCCAGCCTGGGACCGGTGAGTGAAGAGGGCTGGATCAAGTCATTCAATGACCGCCGCCTGGAGGCCCTCGTTGATCTGGCCATCGAACGGAATTACGACCTGAGGCTCGCGGCAAACCGGGTTCGCCAACTGGCAGCCGACAGCCGGATCAGCCGGTCCGTTCTTTTCCCGGCGCTGAACCTCGGAGCGAATGCCCGCAAGAGCCGCACGAACATCGAAACGGATGGTGGTGGATTCGGAGGAAGAGGAGGTGCCGCGGCTGGTGCAGTCACGCCCGCCACGGCCGGATTGGGTTTGACCCCTGGCGGCACGCCGATCGAGGTGCCGGATCCGCTGGAAGAAGCGACCTCGACGGAAGACCTCATTACCGAACGCATCGATAACTACGAGCTGACCGGCCAGTTTCGCTGGGAACTCGATTTATGGGGGCGCCTCCGCGATCAGGCCTCCGCCGCGAAAACCGATGTCCAGGCCGCGGCCTTCGAGCTGGAATCCGCGCGCCTTTCCCTTGCCGCCAACACCGCCAAGGCGTGGTTTGATGTGCTCACCGCGCGTTTGCAGTTGGGTCTCGCCCGGCGCACCCTGGACAGCTTCAGCACGACCTTTGACATTGTGGAAGGACGTTATGACGAGGGCACCGGGGACGCCCTCGACCTGCGCCTCTCCCAGGCGGATGTGGCCAGCGCAAAATCCCTGGTGGAGCGCCGCAGGCGGGAGCAGGAACAGTTTATCCGCGCGCTTCAGGTGATTCTGGGAGTTTATCCGGACGCGAAATTCATCGAAGGTGATGAGCTGCCTCGGTTACGGAAAGGTGTCCCGGCGGGTTTGCCCTCGGAACTGCTGGCGCGGCGTCCGGATCTGCGGGCAGCTGAGCGCTCTCTCGCGGGAAGCGATAAGCGCATCTCCGCCGCGCGGAAGGATTTTTTGCCGGACATCACCCTCACGGCAAGTGGCGGCACCTCAAGCCAGGAACTGCAGAACGTGCTGAACAGCAACTTCCTGATCTGGAATCTCGCCAGTGACGTCGTGCAACCGCTCTTTCAGGGGGGCGAGCTGACCGCCCGGCTGGAACGGGCCAAAGCAGTGGCGGAGCAGGCGGCCCTCGAATACCAGCAGACGGCGTTAAGCGCCTTCAGCGAAGTGGAGAACGCCCTGGCCGGAGAACGTTTTCTCGCCGCGCAGGAATCCGCTCTGGCCGCTTTTCTGGAGGCGGCCCAAGCAGCCGTCAGCCTGGCCCAGGACCGTTACAGCGAGGGGACAACGGACATCATCACCGTGCTGGATTCTCAGCGGCGCGCATTTGATGCGGAATCAACCCTGCTTGACGTTCGTAATCTAAGGCTGAAGAACCGCGTCGATCTGCATCTGGCTCTGGGCGGGAATTTTTAATGATGCCTCCGCAAGCATTTGCCGTCTTAACATCATGGCCCGTCTAACCTATCAGATCATTGCCGTCACGATCCTTCTCGTTTTGGGGGCGGGAGTTTTTTTCGTGCTCAAGCAGCTGGCGAAAGAAACGGAGAAAAAACCGCCGCGCAGTGTTACTCCTCCGGTCCAGGTGATGACGGTGGGAAAAGAGGACGTCACTCTGGAGGTAGCCAGCCAGGGCACGGTGAATCCGCGGACGGTGACGGTTCTTTTCCCGGAAGTTTCTGGCCGGATCAAGGAAATCTCAGATTCCTTCTACGCGGGTGGATTTTTTCAGGTGGAGGAAGTGCTGATCACGATTGACGATAGTGATTATAGGACGGCGAAGCTCGATGCCGAGGCTGCTCTGCGTCAGGCTGAACTCCGTCTGGCCGAGGAACTCGCCCAGCAAAAACGCGCGATTGAAGAATGGAAATCCCTGGGCCGCCGGGGCAACCCTCCGTCGCTCGTCGCGCGAGAACCACAGGTGGCTCAGGCGCAGGCCAATGTGCACTCCGCCGAGTCACTGGTCGAACAGGCCCAGCGAAATATCGACAGGTGCACCATTGAAGCGCCCTATCCCGGGCTCGTCCGGAATAAAATGGCGGATGTTGGTCAATACGTCACGCCGAACACGCAACTCGGTGAGATTTTTGCAATCGATTATGCCGAAGTTATGCTGCCGGTGACCGCTTCGGAATTGGCTTATCTCAATGTGCCGCTCGCCTTTGGCGTGGGTTCACGCGGGCAGAACGCCGAAGCGGCACCGACAAAAATCACCGCAAATATCAAGGGAACGACTTACGAATACCCAGCCAACGTTATCCGGACGGAGGGAGCCTTTGACGCGCAATCCCGCATGATGACCTTAGTCGCCCGCGTGCAGGATCCCTATGGATTAAATGGTCCTCCCGGTGGAATGCCGGCTGATGATAAATTGACGGAGGAAGTACTTGAGGAACTGAAAAGAAAGCCACCGTTGCCCATCGGCATATTCACTCAGGCCGCGGTGACCGGCAAAACGCTGGAGGATGTTTTCGTTCTCCCGCGTCAGGCGCTCCGGGGAAAGGACCAGATCCTGGTGGTAAATGAGGAGGACCGCGTTGAAATCCGTAAAATAAATATTATCCGCTCCACGGATGACGCCGTCTTTGTGAAGGAAGATCTGGAGGAAGGCGAACGGATTTCCCTGACGCAGCCGGATTACGTGGTGAAAAACATGAAGGTAAATCCGATCGATATTGAAGACGAAGACTCCGCACAGGACGAAAAGCCTGGGGAGGTAACGGCTGATGAAGGGAAATTAGTCGATGCCACCGAACCGAACAATGCGCCTGAATTCGCGAACTGAGGGCATCGAGTGAGAGGGAAATCTGATGGACGGGAAGGACGAGATCAGTAACGAAAATCAGCCTCCAGAATCCGACCCCAACATCTCGGGGCCGGATTCGCCGAAGGGTGATTCCGTGGAGGACACCCCGCCGCTCCCGGGTTCGCACGCCGTCTCCGATTCTCTGGATCCTGAGATGACGGTTGACGTGCACGACGAGCAGGAAGAGTTGCCTCCGGTAAAGGAAGGCATTATTGCCTGGTTCACGCGGAATCATGTCGCGGCAAATCTGCTTTTGATGCTGATTGTCATTGCGGGCATCATCAGCATTTTCACCGTGCGCAAAGAGTTTTTCCCGGACTTTGCCCTGGATATTATTCGCGTGGAGGTGCCTTACCTGGGGGCGGCGCCGGAAGAGGTGGAAGAAGGTGTTCTGATTAAAATTGAGGAAGCCATCCAGGACCTGGAAGGAATTGATGAAATGACCTCGACGGCCAGCGAAGGCCTGGGTCAGGTGACAATCGAGGTGGAGAGCGGTTATGATGCTCTCAATCTCCTCGACCGGGTCAAAGTGCGGGTGGACGCGATTACGACGTTCCCGGAAGAGACAGAAAAGCCGAACATATATGAGGTCACACGAGAGCGCGACGCGATCCGCGTGCAGCTTTACGGCGACACGGACGAGGCCACGCTGAAAGAATATGCCAAGCTGATCCGTGATGAAATTCTTGATTTGCCGTCGGTGACTCGCGCCGAGATTGAGGGAACGCGCAACTATGAAGTGTCTATTGAAGTTTCTGAGAAAACCCTGCGTGAATATGGTTTGAGCTTCGATTTTGTCGTGAGCGCCGTGCAGAATTCTTCGCTGGATCTGCCCTCTGGCTCGATCGAAACGCCCTCGGGAGAAATCCTGCTGCGCAGTAAAGGTCAGGCCTATCGCGCGGAAGATTTTAAGAAACTGGTCCTGTTGACCCGGCCGGACGGGACGCGCCTGACTCTCGGTCAGATTGCCGATGTCAAAGATACCTTTGAAGATGTGGATATTTTCATGCGCTACAACGGCAAGCCCAGTGTCAGCATTGCCGTCTATCGGGTGGGAGAACAGAATCTGCTGCAGGTCAGCCGGGAGGTGCGGGAATTTGTCGAGCAGCGGGCGGAGACTTTGCCGTCGGAACTGAGCATTGACTACTGGGCAGATAATTCCCGGCTGCTCGATGGCCGGATTGATCTGATGCTGCGTAACGGTTTTTTCGGGGCCATCCTGGTATTCATTTCGCTGACATTGTTTCTGCGCCTGCGCGTCGCGTTTTTTGTCATGCTTGGGCTGCCGGTATCTTTTCTGGGAGCACTCGCCGTGATGCCGCTGGATCCGTTCAGCGCCTCGATCAACATGATTACTCTCTTCGGGTTTATTGTGGTGCTGGGAATTGTGGTGGATGATGCGATTGTCGTCGGGGAAAATGTCTACACCACCGTCCGTAAATACGGTCACACGACAGAAAATGTTATTCGCGGGGCGGAAGAAGTCGCCCTGCCGGTGACCTTTGGCGTCCTGACCACGGTGGCGGCCTTCGTGCCGATTCTGTTAATCCCCGGTTCGGATGGACAGATCTGGGCAAACATCGGGTTGGTCGTGATTCTATGTCTTCTTTTCTCACTGGTAGAAAGCAAATTGATTCTGCCCGCGCACCTCGCCGCCGTGCGGCTGTACAGTCCGGTGACGAAAAAGGCCAATCCTCTGGTCAGATTGCAGCGCGCGTTTGCGGGTGGGATGCACTGGTTTGTCGAAAAAGTTTACCGGCCTGTAGCGGATACCGCGTTGCGCTGGCGCTATGTTACTCTGACCGCGTTTGTCGTGTGTATCATTATAACCGTCGGGCTTTTCCAAAGCGGTTTCGTGCGTTTCGTGTTTTTCCCGGATGTGCCGAGTGATTTTGTGGTGGCCTCGCTGGAAATGGCGGAGGGCACGCCTGAGGATGCTACTCTGGAAGCTTCGAAATTATTTGAGGAAGCGATGAAGAAGGCGGACCAGCAATTGGCTCCGGATCAGAAACTGGTGCAGGATTATCTCAGCTTCTCGCTCTCAGAAAGTAAGGTGCAGTTCATCGCGGAACTGATTCCCAGTGAGAATCGAAAAGAAGTGGGGGCGCGTGATTTTGTGGATAAATGGAGGGAGAATCTCGCTCCGATCCCGGGAGCGGAGAAGACGTCGTTTACCGGAACGATCGGTCCAGGGAACCGTACGGCGATCGATTTCCAATTGGAAGGCAATGACGTCGAACAACTGGACGCCGCGGCGGCGGAGTTGAAAGAGGCGCTGGAGCAATATCCGGGAGTTTATGATGTGGCGGACAGTTTTACGGTGGGCAAGCAGGAGATTAAGCTGAATATCCTGCCGGAAGCGGAGGTGCTGGGTCTGACCCAGAATGATCTGGCCCGGCAGGTGCGTGCTGGTTTCTATGGAGCGGAAGCGCAACGGGTGCAGCGGGGAAAAGATGAAGTGAAAATTATGATCCGCTATCCGGAAGAAGAGCGGAAATCAATCAACACCCTGGAAGAAATGCGGGTGCGCGGCAATGACGGCCGGGAAGTGCCCTTTGAAAGTGTGGCGCAGGCTGAATATGGCCGCGGCTATGCGGTGATCGAGCGCACCGACCGGCGCAGGGTGGTGCATGTCACGGCTCAAGTGGATAAAGAGAATCAGGAACCGGACAAAGTTATCAAGGCCGTGCAGGAAGAAGAGCTGGTTGCCATCCTGGACAGATACCCGGGAGTGAGCGTCACGCTCTCCGGTGAGAGTGAGGATCAGCAGGTGACCCTGTCTGCCATGCTGCGAAATTTTGTGATCGCACTCTTCGTGATCTACGCGCTGATGGCGGTGCCACTGAAAAGCTATCTGCAGCCGTTTATCATCATGTTTGTCATTCCGTTCGGCATTGTCGGCGCGGTCATTGGGCACATGCTTTTTCAGATGCCGATCAGCGTGCTTTCGCTCTGCGGCATTATCGCGCTGTCCGGCGTGGTCATCAATGACGGCATCGTGATGGTAGATTTCATCAATCGAAATATCGCGCGTGGCCTGCCCATTCTCAAAGCCGTGCGTGAAGCGGGCGCGGCCCGGTTTCGTCCGATCATCCTCACCTCTCTGACCACCTTCGTGGGCCTGAGCCCGATGCTGGCTGAACAGAGTCTGCAGGCACAATTCCTGATACCGATGGCGGTCAGCCTGGCCTTCGGTATTCTTTTTGCGACGGTGATCACCCTGGTGCTGCTGCCGTCTCTCTACATCATTCTCAACGATGTGACGCGAGGGACGACCTTCCTGTTCTCGAAAGCCTTCGGGCCGACCGGAGAGGGTCCACGCGATCCCGAATCCCGCCGTCCGGTGCCACCGCCCGGCCGTTCCGAACCGGACTACGAGACCGATCCAGACGCGGGTCAGCCGTCCGGTCAATGGGCACCGTGGCGTCCGGCGGATCAAACCAACCAGCGGACGACGTGAGCCCCAAAATGCGGCAGCCGGGCTTCTTTTCTTTTTACCGAATGTTCGGTAAAATGGATAGAAGCGCATGAAATGGGGCTGAGCGGAATATGTTTTTACCGAACGTTCGGTAAAACAGAGAGCTTCCGGGGCCGGTGGAGATTGGGAAAAGGAACGACAAGGACGGGGGAAGAACCGGGAAAGGGAAGAGGAGGGACAGGGCATGAACTATCATGCCATAGGAAGCGCAGGGGCGCGACACGTCCGGGACGTCCGGAACGTCCGGGAGAAAAAAACATGAAAAAAAGTAGGGAGAGCCGGAGGACTAGAGCTTTTCGGCGTGATGTTGCTCGTGAAGCTTTTTGGCCTGGCTGATCCAATCCTCCCGTGCGACGCGATCGCGGAACTTCAATTGCTTGGAGAATTCCTCAACCTGGGCACTGCTCCACAGGGCGATCTGCTTGAAGGTGTAGATGCCGTGCTCATTGAGCTGACGATTGATGACGCTGCCGACGCCGCTGATCTCGGTCAGATCATCGGGATTGTCCGGCGCCTCCGTGTAAACGAGGCCGAGCGACGGATCATCCTTAGCCTTGCCGGACTGGATATCGGGAGAGAATGCCTGGATGGCCATGGCGCTGCTGACAGAACCGGCGGCCGGGGCGGGCGCCTGACTGGCTTCAGCGGCGGCGACAGCTTCGGCAGGAGGAGTTGGCTGGGCACCGTCTTCGGGCTTGGGCGCATTCTGGACGGCGGGATGATCACTGCCGTCACCGCGGACAAACCAGCCGATAAAAAATCCGATAATCAGACAAATGATGACCGTGAGAATGAAACCGAGCATGTCATCAAAGACGCTCGCAGCCAGGGTGAGCTGGTTCAGCGAATGATTAAGAACCGTGAAAGCATGCATGATAAAATTGCGTTCGTTCGTCTTTTAGGGGGAAAAAACAAGACTCACGAGAGCCTCGATGGAAATTCTTTTGCCGGGATGGCGGCGGGAAGTCAAGCCAAGGCGGTGAGCCTTTCCCCTTAGCCGAGGCGTGCCCAGATCACGCTGTTGTTAAGGGTCGCCCGGTTCGTGCTGCCTCGCGGGCCGACGGTATAGATGAGACCGGGTTTGCCATGCACGCGGTTGTGCCCGGTGCTTCGCTCCAGATTGGATTGCCAGGCTGGCAAACTCCCCGAACCCACCGCGACATCGTACCGGCCCCATTCCTTGAGGTCCTTGGAATGGAGCACATACACCCGGGTCGGGGGATGGACGCCTTCCTCATTGAAGATGGGCGGCGGCAAATCAGCGCGTTCCACCGCGACAAAAGCCTGGCCTTCAGCATTGATGATGAATCCGCCAGTGGCGTAGCGAGGCGCGTCTTCATCTGCGGGAGGGGGAAGGAACGGATGGAGAGCGGTGCGGCTCCAGCGGCCGTTGGCGGTGAGAGACATGAGCCAGAGACCGGGCTCATCATAGGAGTTGTCCGCATAGACAAGGTGAGGGTTGCCCATGCTGTCCACCGCGATGTTCCCACACTCCAGGCGGGCCCGGTCCGGCGCGGGGCGGATATCGTGAGCCACCATGCTGGCGGTCTCCGCGGTGGCAGGGAGCTCGATCTTCTCCCCGGTGGCGGTATTCCAGGTCAGACCAAAATCATCACTGAACATATAACCGACGGTATGAGAATCCCGGCGCTCGAGACCCTCGCTCATGCGAAAGCTGAGATGAAGCCGGCGAAAATCCGCACCCCAGCATAGGCTTTCCTGAAAATGGCTATAGCCCTTGCGTTCCGCGCGAAGAATCTCGATGGGCGGATACCATGGCTGACCGGGCGGTTTGATGAGGAGCGAGACGGACCAGATACCCTCACTGCCATCGGGACTGCTGACCCGGGCCGTGACGTAAAGGCTGTCATCATGACCGATGAGGAGAGTCGGGTAGGTGCAGCGGTCCGCGACTGTTTCTTCCTCTGACCATTCTGAAAGGTCATTCGGGCGAAGGGAACGGCGGTACCGGATGGGATGATGGTGAGGCCCGTAAACGAGGTGAAGGTAGCCCTCATGATCACACGAGAGAGAAGGACTGCCGTGGTTATCAAAAGCCGCCCCGATGGTTTGGACGGGGGACCATGAACCAGCGGCGTGATCGAGAGTGCGGCCACGAACGACGAACTCCCCGCTGGCGGCCGAATCCAGCCAGGTCACGTGGGTCTTGCCATCAATGGTAACGATCTTGTTACTGGTGGGGTAGCTGGTCGCGCGCCCGCAGCCCTGCCCGGAAAGTTTCAGGTGATTCATGCCATAGAGAGGTGAGAAAATCCGCTATACCGTGGTAAAGGCAGGGCGCAGCATCTGAGGAAGGCGAACAGACTGCAAGCCTCTTCAGCGGTCTGGTCTGATCCAAACCCTTAGCTGGGACGGTGGACCTGGAGCCGGCGGATATTTGAGGCCAGCCCCGTTTCCGGGTCGATGGTGACGATGCAACCGCAGAGCAGGATATCACCGCCCGCCACATTGAAGCGCGCCGGCATCGCGGTGAGAAACTTCTGGAGGACCGGCTCAATCTCACGGCCCAACACGCTTTCACGTGCCCCGCACATCCCGACATCACAGAGGAAGGCGGTGCCGCCCTCAAAGATGCGTTCATCACCGGTCTGCACATGGGTATGAGTGCCTACCACAGCGGAAACCCGGCCATCCAGATAGCGGCCGATGGCGATCTTCTCACTGGTCGTCTCGCCGTGGACATCGACGAAGATGACGGGAGTTTCCTGACGGATCTTGTTCACCTCGTCATTCAGGCAGCGAAAAGGGTCATCCAGGAGCAGAGGCATGAAGGTGCGGCAGCAGACATTGATCACGCCAACCTTCCCTTTCTCTGTCTCCAGCACGATGCTGCCTGAACCCGGGGTGCCGGGCGGGAAATTGAGCGGCCGCAGCAGACGCGGCTCGGTCTCGATGTATTCCGGGGTTTCGCGCTGATCCCAGATGTGGTCCCCCGTTGTGATGACGGTGGCTCCGGCACGAAGGAGATCGATGCTGATCTTGCGGGTGATCCCCCGTCCATTGGCTGCGTTCTCCCCATTGACGATGGTGAAGTCGATCGCATTTTCCGCCTTGAGTTTGGATAACTGTGCGATGACTGCTTCACGGCCGGGCTGACCGACCACGTCGCCGAGGAACAAAATGTTCAACATGCACCCACTACAACGCATGGAGCGGGGCAGCGGCTAGAAAGAATTCATCCTCTTCAAACGCTTTTGACCCGAAAGCCGACAAATTCGGCGACTTTCTATAATCACCACAAATGAGAACCATTCTGTCCTTTGTCTGTGCCCTTCTTGCCACCGCTGGCAGCGTTTTCTGGATTCACTCCACGAACGCGCAACAGCCAAACCTGAGCGTCCTCGCCAAAATGCCGGACTGGAATGCGCTTGAGGAATACCACGGCGTGGTGACCCGGGAAGATTTCACCTACCTGCTGACCAAGGTCTATGCTCCGGGCGGGAATTGGAAGGAGTTCTTCAAGATGGAAGATGACGGCTTCCAGGTGAAAAAATGGGACAGAGGCGATGACTGGATGAAAATACGTTTTGCGGAAAATCGTAATCTTCGCACAAAGCCACCGCGGTACTGGAAGGCGACGTGGGAACTGGAGCCCGTAAAGAAGCTTGAGAAAAAGCCCCTCGACGGCGTCCATATCACGCTTGACCCGGGTCACCTGGGAGGACCATGGGCGAAGCTGGAGGAGCGCTGGTTTCAGATCGGTGAAGCTGATCCGGTTATGGAAGGGGATATGGTGATGATCGTGGCCAACCATCTGGAACGCCGTCTGAAGGATCTGGGAGCCAAAGTGACCTACACCCGAAAAGGTGACGGGCCGGTGACCTCAGCTCGCCCGGAGACATTTTACGAGGAAGCCCGCGCGGAATTAGAGCGGCGAGGTGTAAAGAATCCCCGGCAGAATTATGACGATCAACCTTTCAACCGCTCGACCACGGTGCAAGGCATGGCCGAGTTAATATTTTATCGCTACAGCGAAATCGATACACGCGCGGAAAAGGTAAACACCGAGCTGCAGCCCGATCTGGTTTTGGCATTGCACTTTAACGCTGAACCGTGGGGAGATCCAGCTGACCCGGACCTGACCGCACGCGACCATTTTCATATCCTGATCCACGGCACCTACAGTGAAAAAGAATTGAGCTACGATGATCAGCGCTTTGAAATGCTGCTGAAACTGTTAAATGGCTCTCACTTCCAGGAAGCGGAGATCGCCAAAGTCGTAGCCCCCGCGATGGCTAAAGCGAATGGGCTGCCAGCGTATCGTTATCCCGGTGACAACGCCCGTCAGCTTCCAGGTAATCGATATGTATGGAAACGCAATCTCCGGGCCAACCGGCTTTTCCAGTGCCCGGTCATTTATCTGGAGCCCTATGTCATGAACGCCAAGAGGACCTATGAACGAATTCAGATGGGAGATTACTCCGGGGTAAGAAACGTGGAAGGTCAGCTGAAAAAAAGCATATTCCGTGAGTATGCTGACTCCGTGGCAGAGGGATTAGCGGAATACTATCAGAAGGCGAGGGAAGAAGCTTGATTGCCAATCTGCTGCTTTTCTTCTTTTCGTTCGGGCTGCTGATCTTCGGCGCGAATCTTCTGGTCAGTGGATCAGCGCGTCTGGCCAGCCGTCTGGGGGTGTCACCGCTGGTTATTGGTCTGACGATTGTCGCGATCGGGACGAGCGCTCCTGAATTATTGGTCAGCCTGAATGCGACCTTCACCGGACATCCAGACATCGCTTTCGGAAATGTCGTTGGTTCGAACATTTTCAACATCGCAATCATACTGGGGCTGGCGGCGCTTATTTCACCGTTTCAGGTGGACCGGCAGATTTTTCGAGTCGACGCACCGGTGATGCTCGGGGCCACCGTTCTGGCCTTCGTCTTTCTGGGAGACCGTCTCTATGGATTCTGGGAGGGAGTAACCTTTATAGCCATCCTGATATTGTACGTGACCTACAGTCTATGCACGGCAAGGCGAGGAAACGAGACGGTCACCGCTCAGGACAGTGCGAAAGGGGAGCCGGACCACGCGATAACTCCGAGGGAGGAGCACAAAAAGCCAGCGTGGTTTCTGCTGATTCTTATCACTGCCGGATTTGCCCTGCTGTTGGCGGGTTCAGATTTACTGGTGAATTCATCTACGCGACTGGCGCAACTTCTGGGGGTCAGTGACGCGATCATCGCGTTGACGATCGTGGCGGCTGGGACGAGCCTGCCGGAATTGGCGGCGTCCGTAGTCGCCGCCCGGAAAGGCCAGCCTGAGATCTGTCTGGGCAACATTATTGGCTCAAACATATTCAATTTGGCCGGTATACTGGGAGTGTGCGGTTTGGTGAATGTCAGCGCACCCCTTTCAGTATCTGTATCGTTTCTGGATCTGGGATTTATGACCGGGCTGACGGCGCTCCTGTTGCCCTTTGCCTTTACCGGGCAAAAACTGGTTCGATGGGAAGGGGTGGTCCTTATCAGCATCTATGTAATCTATGTGATTTTTTTATGGCCGACGACGGGGTAAATTCACCCAGAAAGAGCGATTTGGCTTCATCCAGCGTTCTTATCGCAGGATGTGGCTATCTGGGCCTCGAGCTTGCGCGCCAATTAATGGCGAATGGCGTCCAAGTAATGGGCCTGACCCATTCCGCGGAATCGGCGACGAATATTGAAAATCGCCTGGGTTTTCCGGTGCGCGCCGCCGATCTTGGCGATGCTGCGACGATCAAAAATGCGATCGCCGAAAGTGGCTTCTCACCGGGCACCGTCGTGCACTGCGCAAGTTCCGGCCGGGGCGGGGTGGAAGCGTATCGGCACGTCTTTCTTTTCGGCGCGAGAAATCTCGCCGGCCTCTTTCCTGGAAGCCGCCTTATCTTCACGAGCAGCACCTCAGTTTATGCGCAGTCAGCCGGTGAAGAGGTTAGTGAAGAAAGCTCCGCCAAACCGGAGCGGGAAACCGGGCAAATTCTTCGGGAAGCTGAAGAAACGGTGCTTGCCGCTAACGGCGCGGTAGCCCGCCTGGCCGGCATATACGGTCCGGGGAGATCAGTTATTCTCAATAAATATCTGGCGGGAGAGGCGGTGATTGAGGATGGCGGGCATCGTTACCTCAACCAGATCCATCGCGATGACGCGGCGACCGCCATCGATCATCTGCTGAGGGCAGCTCCGGGAATCTATAATGTGAGCGATGGCCATCCCATCACGCAGCGCGATTGTTACCAGCAGCTCGCTCAGCTTCTGGAAAGGCCCCTGCCGCCTGAGGGCTCCGCTGATCCCGACCGGAAACGCGGTGTGACCAATAAAAGAGTATCCTCCAAGAAATTGCAGCACACCGGATGGGCACCGAAATATCCAAACTTCATTTACTCGATCATCCACGACACGCGTATTCTGGAGGCGGCGACCGGCTAGTCAGTCAGCGTTAACCCGCATTGAGGGCACTGAGATGCTGATCGAAATGCCGCTCCAGAAAATCGGCATGCATTTGATGGTTTTCTTCGAGAGCCTGCATGATGCCGGACTTAAAGGAATCCCCATTTTCCCGCTGACCTTTCGTCAAAACGGAGCCGAAGGTGACATGTAAAAGCTGCCGGCCGCTATTTACACCAAAACAGAGCCGTTCCAGGTCAGAATCCGGTGTGTCCATGATCTGCGCGACATCTTCGAGTTTGGTGGATATATGATAAGTGGCCTTATCTTCATCAAAGCGGCTGAGGGAATACGAAAGGATTTCCCGGAACAGCTTCATGTCCGCGTGGAGCACCACGCGAAGCGCTTCCAGGTAACTGGTCCCGGCCGTCTTGACATGGATGAGCTCTCCACAGACTCGTCCGAGTATAGGATAAATACTCAGTTTATCACTGCCGCTGTGTATACTGAGTTTATAGGGGCCGCAAAACTTCGCGATCGCCACGTGCTTTTCAACGTTGTCTTCGAACTTGGCCAGATTACCTTTGTAGTCGATCCCCTTCTCAAAATCCCCGATGAAACGCGGAGCCAGGCTCACGACAAAAACATTTCGCCGTTTCAATTCCAGACCGAAAAACAGGTGCTCGATCGGAGCGGTGGGCGTTTCCGTTTCATCAACCGAAACCTCGATCTCGTGCCGGTGACTGCCACAGATCTCGCGGATGCTTTTCGCCATCTGCTCACAGTGCGCAATGGCCCGGCCATACTTGACCGCCGCGCGGTAGAGACTCTCTGCGCTGAATTCCAGCCGGAAGGAGGGCAATACCTCATAGACTTTTCCTTCATAAAGCGCCGGCAGATCTTCCGGCAGAACGCCATCCGCGGTATATTGAGCGACGTGTTTCGCCAACTCCTCCTGGTTCATGGAGTCCGCCCGGTTTTCGACGTAGTCACTGGGGTCAATGGTAAAGAAGCAAAAACCGGCTTCGAAAGTTTTGCGCACGTCATCCTCGTTCTTGAGATGGTCCGCATCCGCGCCCCAGTTATCCGTCCAGCCCCCCGCTTCGAGGGCAGCGGTTGCCGCCGCCATAACCTCCTGAGGGGTGCGCTGCGTGCGCGTCATTTCGCGGATAGACTGTTGCGCAAAAATCGGCGCGTAGTCCCATTTTTCGGCGCAAGCCAGATGACCAGGCGTCGCCAGCCCAAGCCGGTCGCCATAGCCAAATGATTTTTTCAGTCCCAGGGGTGTCGGTTTTGGAGTTGCCATTAGAATTTCACAGGATTTCGCCTTGAGGCGGGATTGATAACATGCCAGCAATCTGGCGCAACCTTATTCCCCTGCCCGGTAGTTATGCGCTTTGTCTTTATCGTTTGCCTGCTGTTCTCTTGCTCCGGCACACTTCTGAAAGCTTCAGCTGAAGACACTGCTTTTACGCCGCGTGAACATTTCGGCGCTCTTCATGAACGGGAGGCTACGGTCATCCATGGGGCGGGCCAGTCCCGGGAAATTGAGCTGGCCAACTATGTCGCCGCCGTCGGCCCTGAGGTGCACCCGTGCATGTATAACACCTACACCGCGGCGAACCGTTCACCTGAACGCATGCGCGAACAAGTCGCAGAATGGGAAGCAATTCTGCAGCGCTACCCAGAAGGAATGATGCTGCAGATCGGCCTCTCGATGAAAGATCACGAACAGGAGATCATCGATGGCAAGCATGACGAAGCTATTGTTGCCCTTACCAACGCCCTGAACGAAACCGGCCGCCGGATTTTTGTTCGTATTGGCTATGAAGCAAACGGTTTCTGGAACGAATATCGACCAGAAACCTACACTCCTGCCTTCCAGCGCATCGCAAGAATCTTTCACGATCAATCAGACTCGATCGCGGTGGTCTGGTGTATCGTCCCAATTGATGCCCATAAGATTCCCCATTTTTATCCGGGTCAGGGCACCTACGAAAATCCGGATCCGGCCTGCGACATCATAGACTGGTGGAGCATCGACTTATTTGAGCGGCGTTTTATTGATTCCTCTCATGGACAATATAGCCGCACGACAGGGTATCTCGATAAGGCGCTGGAGGCCAAAAAACCTGTGATGATCGGCGAAAGCACCGCACAGGGTGTTGGCACCGGGAATGGCCGGAAAAGCTGGGATAACTGGTTTGCGCACTATTTCCGGCTCATCCGCGAGCATCCTTCGATTAAGGCCTTTATTTATATAAATCGAAATTGGATTCCCTATGTCACGCAGGGCTGGTCAGATTGGGGTGATTGCCGGATCCAGAACGATCCCGTGGTGACGGAGTTACTTCAGGAAGAACTGCGCTCCCCGCTTTATCTGCATGCGAAGGCTTCAAGACCGGCCGTCCGGGTTATTCAACCTTCTCAAGCTTTAATCAATACACCATCGGTGAGAGCGACAGAGGTGACCACCGAAGCAGACACTGAAGATCAAGGCAACGATGCCAAATTAATCACTATCGCCGGAAAAAACACCGAGATTTCCAGCTGTACTATTCTGAAATTCCCGCTTACCTCAATTAAGCGAATTTCCCATGCTGAACTCTTCATGTTCGGGAAAAGCAATCAGAAGGAAGATATCCGAATTCATTTGGAGATCGGCGAGAGAGAAATTCCCCTCACCGTGAATGATAACGAACGGGAAGAATGGACCTCAGTCAGCCTGACGGAAAGCACCCAAAAGGCGCTCACCTCCAGCAACGAACCAGTCCTGACGGTGACCCTTGACAATCCCGTCCCAACAAACGCGACAGCGACTTTTCACTCTGATTCCGGTGAAATGCCGCCCCAACTCATTGTTTATGGTGAGTTTGCGGACTAGCTGCTGGTGGACCGTCACTCGCTTTCCGTACCTTGAGATTCGAGTTCTGGAAAAACCAGCTCAGGAATTTCAGGCTCCACGGTCCCATCAGTGGACCGCCCATCTCCGGCACCTTCTTCTGCCAGCCCGGCCTCTTCTTCCTGACCAGTTTCGTCTGGCAACCGTTCGCGTGCGCCAACGCCTTCATCGACGACTTCACTCGGCCCCTCAATCTGTTGCCGCAGATCGGCCAATTGCTCCGTGGTCAACTCAGCTGGGGCCGCTTCCGTTTCGCCTGCGGCAATCTCCGCAACGACGTCTTGCACGACTTCGCGCTCGTCATTCGCCTCCGCTGGTTTGCTCGCGGTTTCTGGCGCGGGGGGCGCCTCTGGATCAAGCTCCGGTGCCTGCAGCATCGAGGCGTCTTTTGCATCCAGTTCGGCGCGCTTCTCCTCAGCGCGTTGCTCGATCCGCGTACGAATATCGCCCAACTGCTCCACGGTCCAGAAAACCGCAATGCCGGCCAGCGCTGTGACCAGGAGCAGAAGCGTGCCCACAAAAGCGGCGACGGCCAATGAGCGGCTGCGCTTCAGACGTGCCGGGCGCTTCACCCGGTGCGGCTTTTTGCGGATGTAATCGTAGTCATCCATCCCGGCAAGGTCATCCGGGAAGAGCTGCTCGATATCCCGGGTCACCTGAATGTCCAGGAAGCGGCAGTAGCGTGTGAAGAAAAGCCGCGCATAGATCGGGTTCGGAAAATCCGTGTAGCGATCATTTTCCAGGTCCACGACGCGCGATGATTTCATGCGCAGCTCATGGGCCACCTCTTCGATGGTCAGCCGTCGCGCTTCGCGCTCTCGCTTCAGAATACTACCAATCGCTTCCGCCATACCTGCCTTCTTACACCTGAAGCAAGGCAAAATCAGGTTGCCCGGCACGTCAATACTTACTCCCGTGCGTAAGTGAGAGCATGGACAGTGCTTCAACCCTCGCCGGCCCAACATGGAAACCCTCTCGCGAAGCAGCCCTCAACCGCCTGCGTGCCTTTGTCCCGAACGCCGGCAAATACAGCAAAGAGCGCAACTTTGACTTCGGCCCGGACCGGCGTGAGAACGTCTCGGAGCTTTCGCCATGGATCCGGCGCCGGATTATTCTGGAGCGCGAGGTCATCGATACGGTGCTAGAGAAGTTTGCGCCGAGCACAGTGGAGAAATTCGTGCAGGAAGTCGTGTGGCGGACCTATTGGAAAGGCTGGCTGGAGATGCGGCCAAGCGTGTGGGCGGGTTATCGCGCGGAAGTCAGGGAGCAACGTGCCCGGCTGGAACGCTATGGCGATCTGGCGGAACGCTATGAAACCGCGGTCAATGGTGGGACGGGAATCGAATGCTTTGACACGTGGACCGGTGAGCTGAAGGAGACCGGCTATCTGCACAACCATACCCGCATGTGGTTTGCCAGCATCTGGGTGCATACCCTGGAATTGCCGTGGGCTCTGGGGGCGGATTTCTTCTATCAGCACCTGCTGGATGGTGACCCCGCTTCGAACACCCTCGGCTGGAAATGGGTCGCCGGCCTGCAGACAGCCAACAAAATCTACACGGCGCGAGCCAGCAACATCTCGAAGTTCACCGCCGGCCAGTTCTCGCCGGAAGGTCAGCTCAACGAGTCCCCGGAGCCGCCGCCGTTTCCCGGCCACCCCAAAGCCGCACCGCTGGAAGATTACCGTGGAGAAATGCGCGCTGCCGCTGAAGGGGAGCGGCTTCTCCTTCTGATCACGGGCGATGATGTTTCACCGCATCTTGATGATTTCGCCAGACTGGCCGTGAAAGCGGTTGCCGCATCCCCGGATCATGACGCCGAAGAATCGATGAGCCTGTCCGCTCAGGTGTGCGAGTTCGAAGCGGGTTGCCTGCGCCAGGGCCTTGAGCAGGCGGCGAGTCATTTCGAGGCGGACGCTCTTGAGCTGGATCCCGGGCGCTGGGTTGACTCTGTGCTCGAGACCGCCAGGAGCGGTGACTATGACGGCATCGCGGTCATCCAGCCGCCGGTTGGGCCCTGGCAGGAAACGGTTTCCCGGCTGCGCGAAACACATGCCGGGCAGAAAGACCTGCCACCGCTTTACCGCCTGCGCCGGGACTGGGATGAGCAGCTCTATCCCCTTGCCCAACGCGGTTTCTTTCAGTTCAAAAGCAAGGTGGGTCCCGTTCTTCAGGCGCTTTTGCAGACGGATAAAGAAATCCGGCTGTGAATTTAGCTTGTCGCACGGGAGCGCTCCCGTCATTTTCCTTTGGTAATGGCGCCGACCTGGTCGGCTATGCACCTGAAACTATCGCCCTACAACCACGCATATGACTCCTACCAAAGATCGAGGACTGAGCACCGTGGTCGCGACTCTTATCGCGTCCCTCGCCCTGATCATCCTTTCCGCCTGCACCAAGTCTGGTTTTGATCTCGCTGATTCCAACCGCGACGGTCAGGTCAATTCAACCGAGTTTGATAATTACATGCTCGAGGTCATTTATTCCGCGGTCGATGCGGATGGAAATTCCAAGGTAACCTGGGAAGAAACCAAGGCCGCGGATCCGGATGCAATGAAAGAGAATTTCAATAAAGCGGACGCGGATGGCGATGGTGCGGTCACACCGGCTGAGGCCAAGGCTTATTTCGACAAAACCGGTGGCTTGGGTGATCTCTTCGAAAAAATCGATACCGATAATGACGAAAAAATCAGCGAAGCTGAAGCCGTTGCTTTCCGCAATAAACTGCAAGCCCAGGCTGGTCCCAGCGACCTGCAAAAGCTCGAACAAGCCGCTGAATCCACGGAGGAATAATCATGCGAATTCTGAAATCACTGCAAACGCTGGCTCTCTTTATCATGCTGAGCATGTCCGTAGCCTCGTGCTACCCGCATCCTGATCCCTACGTCCGCTCGGGCCGCCGCCGAGGCGCGGTTGCGGGAGGTATCACGGGCGCGGTTATTGGCAATAACATCAAGGGCGGAAATTCCTGGGGCGGCGCTGCCATCGGCGCGGCGGTCGGTGGTCTGGCTGGTGATCGCCGTGGGAAGATCAACTCAATGTATTACGGGCCGCGCTACTATTGAGTCCAGCCGGCCACGGACATTTTATCCAAGGTAAACCCTTCACGGGGGCGGCTCGGCCTACGCAGGATCGGGCCGCCTTTCTTTTTATTCCTTCGGCGTAATGACAGCGGCCCAATAGCCACGCCTCTCCGGCGTCGTCAGGCGCAGGGAACCATCCTCCGCGGAATGCACCATGGCACTTCCCCACTTTGCCATGTCTATTTCCATCCACCGAACCCGGTATGTCCCTCTGGTTCTTAATGGCAGAATCACGTTGCCGCCGTCCGGAAAAAACACCGCATGCTCGTCTCTGTCCTGATGTGAAAGCAAATAGGCTTCGTTCGCACTGCTCTGCTGCAGTGCTCCTTCCCTCAGGTGCCCGATAGGCGCGCGAGAAGATACAGGCTCACTCTGCCAGGGAGTAAACTCCTCAAAAAACTGACGTGCCGCCGAAATATGTCTTTGTGCCAGCTCAGATAAACCCAGCCCGGTATCCGGCCGATGAAACCTGGTGCTGGCCAGCCCCGCAAATATATTCCGCCAGAACCGTTCGAGGGCGTCCCGGTCTGTTCCGTAATGTCCGTCATTTGACCCATATACCTTGACGCTGTTAATGGGGCGGATCCGGCCGGTTTCAATAATCCTGGCACGAAAAGCCATGGCATTCTGGTAATGGATGAAATGCGATTGGTGGTTGTTCTGAGAGATATCGCAGAAGGAATACAGTTCGGGATTTTTCCAGGTGTTCTCATGCTCTGGATGATCCAGGTCGTGATTATTCCACATTTCAGTCACATTAACTGAACCGCCTTTCTGCGCCGCGAGTTGATGGATCATCTCCGCCCAGTATTGTGGCCAGGCCGGATCTTCATTCGTCTCATTGTCGATACAATAAAGAAAATATCCGTGACCCAGAGTTTCATCGATCAATCGCCGCACAAAGGCTTCCTGATAGGGGCGGATCACCGAATTGTTCTCCAGCGCGGGAACGCTTCGGAAAAATCCATTTTCCCGATCGCCGGGATGACGCAGATATTCTTCCCGCAGACCACTTTCTTCTGAGGTGTAGTTGATGTTGTTTTTGGGATTAAAGGGATTGTCCTGCCACGGCTCCCGCGCAAAGTCAAAACGGTCCCACACCTCCACCTGGAGCACAAGCTTATGCCTGCGGCTCAGTTCTGCGGCCAGCCTAATCTTCTCCCAGAACTCTTCCGACCACTCATTTAAATCATATCGGCCATCCGCCTTCTGTGCAAATGGCCAGATATCACCTTGATCCCGGCAAGACATCGTGCAGCGCAAATAATTACCCCCGGCCGCGACAAGGGTCTCAACATGCTCCGTTAAGTCAGGAATCTGGAAGACATTGTCTTCGACCGATCCTCCGAGCAACAGCACAGGTTCACCATCGATCGACCAGTAGAAAGGATTTGCGGAATAAGGCTGGATCATAGCTGGAGCAAAAGCCGGTCGCTTTCATTGAGGCTGGTGGAATAAACCCACGGCAGAGAACTCATATTGGGTTGAACTTCTGCAGGTCAAGGTTCGGTCTGGCGAGGAGACGTTGAACGCCACCGGTCCAGCCAATGTCGCCATGGCATCGGAGTTCTTTAGCCTATCTTAGATGAACTTACCTTCCATTCTCAAACTTCTCGGGGCGTTGACCGTTAGCCTTGTTGGAGTCCCTCGTGCATATTCCGCTCCGGATCAGGCAGCGGGCGAATCCTGGCCCATGCACCGCGGTGGACCCCTCATGCATGGCGTCGCGCCGTCAGACTTACCGGATGATCTGGAGTTGCTCTGGACCTATGAAGCGGAAGATTCGATCAAGAGTTCACCTGTCATTTCCGCGGACGGGACCGTTTATGTTGGCTCGGACGATGGCGCGGTGCAGGCCTTGGATCTCTTTACCGGTGAACTCCGCTGGTCCGCCTCCATTACCCGGGATAGCCGCCCCATCGAGGCCACGCCGCTCCTTCTCAAGGATCGGCTTTATGTTGGTTCCGATGACTATTTTTTCTACTGTCTCGACCGCGAAACGGGCGAAATCGTCTGGGAATATGAAACAGAAGAAAAAATCCTCGGCTCAGCTAACTATTCTGCCTCTCCACTGGACGAGAATGTGACTTGGATTCTCTTTGGAAGCTACGACACCCATCTCTATTGCCTGGAAGCGGGGACGGGTGAACTCGTCTGGCGCACAAAAACGGAGAGCTATGTCAATGGAACTCCTGCCCTTACGCCAAACGGTGACGTTTTCTTCGGAGGCTGCGATCACTACCTTTATGTCCTGGATCTGCGCGACGGCAAAATCCTTCATCAGACGGACAGTGGAGGCTACATTGCTTCTTCGCCGGCGGTGGCGGGAAGCATGGGCTACATCGGTAACTATGATAACCGGGTGCTGGCCGTCGATCTGGCCGATGGCACGATCAAATGGCGCTATCGCTTCCGGAATTTCGCGTTTTACTCCAGTCCGGCCATGCGTGATGGGGCCATTTACCTTGGCGGCCGGGACAAGCACGTCCACGCCCTCGATCAGGAAACCGGAGAGCTGATCTGGCGAGTCTCCACCCGTGGCCGGGTTGATTCCTCTCCCGTTCTGTGCGATGACTCCTTAGTAGTCGGGTCCTCTGACGGTCTGATCTACCGGCTATCTTTGGAGGATGGCTCAGAGCGATGGAGCTATGAAGTGGGCAATGAGATCATCTCATCACCAGCGGTCGCCCAGCAGATCATGGTCATCGCCGATGAAGACGGATTCGTCTATGCTTTCGGTCAGCCGCGAAACGACGGCGAATAAAAAGGCGATTCTCTGATTGCCTAAGCGCTCACTCTTTAATCAGGACGGAACAATGGATTCAGAAAATCAGGCCCAGATTGAAACGATCGACTCGTTGATGGAAAGAGTCGACAGTGACACGAATCCCGGCAGCTATTTTGTTACGAATTACCCGCCTTACAGTTATTGGACCTTCGATGAGATTCAGCCGGTCAAAGACGTGGTCCGGGTCCCAGCTGATGCCGGCACGCCGCTCGGGATTTATTTTCATATTCCGTTCTGCCGGAAGCGTTGCCACTTCTGCTACTTCAAAGTTTACACGGACAAAAACGCCTCGGAAATCCGTCATTACATTGAAACGGGCCTGAAGGAAATCGAGCTGTATGCGGACACTCCACGCTTCGCGGGGCGCAAACCTAAATTTATCTACTTCGGCGGTGGCACACCTTCCTATCTTTCAGCCAAACAATTGCATGAACTGACTTCCCGCATGAAGGAGATCTTCCCGTGGGACGAAGTCCAGGAAGTAGCCTTTGAAGGTGAACCCGGCACGCTAAACGAGAAAAAGCTGCGGGCCATCAAAGATGCCGGCATTACCCGCCTCAGTTTGGGTGTCGAAAACTTTGATGACCACATCCTTGAGATAAATGGCCGCGCCCACCGCTCAGACGCCGTCTGGAAAGCATGGGATCACGCGGTCAAGATGGGCTTTGATCAGCTCAACATCGATCTCATCGCCGGCATGCTGGATGAGACGGAGCAGAACTGGGAGCGCTGCATCGACAAAACCCTGGAGATGATGCCGGATAGCGTGACCATCTATCAGATGGAGGTGCCCTATAACACCACCATTTACAAGCGCATGAAAGAAGAGGGCGCGCTCACCGCCCCGGTGCCGGACTGGCGCACGAAACGCGAGTGGGTGAAGTATGCCTACCAGCGCCTCGAAGATGCGGGATACACTGTGACCAGCGAGACGACCGCGGTGAAGGATCCCAGCCGGACGAAATTCATCTACCGTGATGAACTTTGGCGCGGGGCCGACCTGCTCGGGATGGGCGTGGCTTCTTTCTCTCATGCCGGCGGCGTCCATTTCCAGAATCTCACGGAATTTGGCGCTTACATGGACGCCATTGAACGAGGGGAACTCCCACTGAAACGCTCTCTGCAGATCACGGCAGAGGAAGCTTTCATCCGCGAATTTATTCTGCAGATGAAGCTCGGCCATGTCAGCCGCAGCTATTTCAAAGAGAAGTTCGGGGAAGACCTCGATACACGATACGCCGTGCAGTTGAGCCAGATGGAAGCCCGTGGTCTGCTGGAAGATTCGGGAAATCCGGATGAAATCATCCTGACGCGGGATGCGTTACTCCTCGTCGATATGCTGGTGCATGCCTTTTTCCTTCCGCAGCATCAGCTAACCTCACCGGTCTGATTTCTCCCCGGTGGTTCTTCGCTTCTTATTCTGCTCTCGCTCTCGTCATCTCATCTCGTCTCAACCGGTCCACGCCTCCAATCTATGGGCAACCTTTCCTCGGATGATCTATTGTATCCGCTGAGCTATTTCTGCGGTACCCGCAATGGCCAGATGTCCCCGCCGGAGGTGCTATCCATCCCTGCGCGCTCCCTTCCGCCAGAGGAACGATGGCTTCTCGCTCACGATGCGGACATGACCTCACGGCTCGCAACCTTTTATGAATCGCCCATCGGTCTGCGGGTGCTTCACCATGAACTGGACCATGACCGCCTCCGTCGCGAAGTCGTCCTTATCGCGCTGGATCTGCCTGACGCGCAACCGATTGAATACGGCGCCATCGAGATCAATCTCGACTCCTTTGAGCCTGCGCAGCGGGAACGCATTCTCGCTAATGAAAATCCCTTTGGCGCTCTTCTGAAGCACTTCGGCATTCAGCACTACAGCAGGCCACGCGCTTTTCTGGAGGTGAGTATGGCGGCTTCCACCTTCCAGCAGTTGCATCTGGGAACCGGTGACCCGCGGGAGAAACTCTATGGCCGCAGCAATGAGCTTTTTCGTCACGATGGTGTCTTATTAGCCACCATTATCGAAATCCTGGCTCCGGTTAACATGAGCCAGCGTAATGCGTTCCAAGAACGAATCAGCCAACTTCCAATCTGAATCTGAACGTCCTATGAACTTTGAATCGCACCCTTCATCCTACGATTGTCTGGTCATCGGCGGAGGCCCGGCTGGCACCACCGCCGCCACGGTTCTGGCCAAGTACGGCCGCAAAGTTCTCATTCTGGAAAAGGAACATTTCCCGCGCTATCACGTCGGCGAATCGCTCATACCCTTCTGCTACCAGCCGCTTGAGCGGATCGGCATGATTGAAAAGCTGCAGCGCTCCGGATTCGTGAAGAAATACAGCGTGCAGTTTGCCAGCCAGGACGGGCGCATCTCGACTCCCTTTTATTTCTCCCAGCACACGGACCAGCCCTGGGCCCAGACGTGGCAGGTGACCCGGTCAGAATTTGACCAGATGATGCTTGACCATGCCCGCGAACACGGGGTTGAGGTGCGCGAGGGGGTGACCGTAACCGATCACCTGCGGGATGGCAGCCAGATCGTCGGCGTGAAAGCGACCGATGAGCAGGGTCAGGAGCTCGAATTTCGTGCACCCCTCACCATCGATGCTACCGGCCGGGATGCCCTCAGCTGCCGCAAGCTCGGCTGGCGCAACCGCGACCCCAAGCTCAACAAGGTCGCCATCTGGACCTATTACCAGGGGGCCAAGCGCGATGCCGGGATCGATGAAGGCGCCACGACCGTTGCTTTTCTCCCGGACAAAGGCTGGTTCTGGTATATCCCCCTCGCCCATGACCGGGTGAGCGTCGGCGTGGTCGCAGAGCGCGACTACCTCTTTGATGAATCCAGCCGTGACCGCGGGGATATCTTTGAGCGCGAGATCACGAAGAATGAGTGGATCCGCGACCATCTTTCCACCGGAAAGTGCGAGGGCGAATACTGGGTCACCGGTGAGTATTCTTACCGCTCCCGGCACTGCGCGGATGATGGTCTGGTCCTGGCGGGGGACGCCTTTGCCTTCCTCGACCCGGTCTTCTCCAGCGGAGTGATGCTCGCCGTTTCCAGCGGTGAAATGGCGGCAGATGCTGTCGAAGCCGCCCTGCGTTCGGGGGATTATTCCGGTGCGGCCTTTACAGAATATGGCGACAAACTCTGCCGCGGCATCGAAAATATGCGGCGCCTCGTTTACGCTTTCTACAACCCGGATTTCACCTTTGGGCAGGTCTTGAAGGCTTATCCGCATCTTCAAGAGCTGATGACGGATTGCCTGATCGGCGACGTTTTCTCAAAGGATTACTCTCCGCTCTTCGCCGCCGTCTCGGAGTTCGCCGACCTGCCGGAGGATCTTCCTTACGGACGCAGCCCAGCGGCCATCGCCTCCCAGCCATGACTCATCGGTCTGTTCATTGAGTAACGGGGCATGAAGCTGACTTTTCTCACTCCTGGCACCGGCTCTTACTATTGCGGGGTCTGCATGAGGGACAACGCTCTGGTGGGTGCCTTCAAGCGCCAGGGGCACCAGTCACTCATGCTCCCCATGTATCTGCCGAGCTACCTGGATGAGCCGGAAACGAGCGAGGATCTGCCTGTCTTCTTCGGCGGGATAAACTCCTATCTGCAGGATAAGTATCCCATCTTTCGCAGGACACCCCGGTGGTTCGACAAGCTGCTCGATAACCGCTGGCTGCTGCGGCAGGTCTCGAAGCGCTCACACATGACGGAAGCGGCGGAGCATGGCCGGATGACGGTCTCCATGTTCAAGGGTGAGCACGGCACTCAGGCCAAGGAGCTGGACAAGCTGGTGGACTGGCTCCAGAAAGACGGCGCACCGGACGTGCTCTTTCTTTCCACAGCCCTGCAACTTGGCCTGGCTAGGCGCCTGAGAGAAGCCCTGAGAAAACCCATTGTTTGTTTCCTGCAGGGTGAAGATAGTTTCCTTGATAGCCTGCCTGAGCCTTTCCGGAGTGAATCCTGGGATCTCCTTGCGGAGACGGCTGGTTTTGCCGACTTAATTGTCGCGCCCAGCCGCTATTTCGCCGATCACATGATCGCGAAAGGCAAGCTCGATCCCTCTCGCGTCGAGGTTCTTTTCAACGGCATGAACCTTGACGATTTCCGCAGGGATAAGTCCGTCGAGGCCTATCGGTCGCGCACGATTCTCTATCTTTCCCGCATGATGCCAGGCAAGGGGCTGCACACCCTTGTCGATGCCTTTATTGAGCTCGATCAGCGGCAACCGGACCTGCATGCGAAACTGATTATCGCTGGCGCTCAGCTCGAAGGAGATGCGGCCTATGTTGAGGAGCAGCTGACCAAGCTGCGCGAGGCCGGGCTGTTTGAGCGTGTGCAGCTTCGGCCTAACATTTCGCGTGAAGAGAAAATCGACCGGCTTTACGAAGCCGCCGTGCTCTCTGTCCCGGCCAATTACGGCGAGGCCTTCGGGCTCTATATTATCGAGGCGATGGCGGCTGGCACCCCGGTCGTGCAACCGGAGCACGGTGCTTTTCCGGAGATTGTCGAGAAAACGGGCGGAGGCTGGATCTACGGCGAAGCCCATAACAGCGGTGCCCTCGCTGAGAAGCTTGGTTCTGTTCTCGCGGATGAAACCGGACTTCGCGAAGCCGGTCAACGTGCCCGTCAGGCCGCCTTAAACACCCTCACGGTCGATCACATGGCTAAAGGGCTGATCGACCTCTGTTCCGCCCGGCTCGGTTTGCCTGTCCCCCGCCCTGCAGATACCTCCATTTCCGCCGCCGCCGTCGTGTAATTGACTCGCCCCGCGCCGTCCGTGCCGCCATCCTCCGCTCATGACCGGTTCCTTTTCCATCTCCCGGCGGGTCGAATTTCATGAGACAGACCTCGCCGGCATTGTGCACTTCTCGAATTATCTGCGCTACATGGAGGCCTGTGAGCACGCCTTTGTCCGCTCGCTTGGCACTACGATCCACGGTGATACCGCCCCTGATGGACGCGCCATCGGCTGGCCTCGCGTCAAGGTCGAATGCGAATACTACGCACCGTTAAAATTCGAAGAAAAATTCACCGTGCGCCTCGACGCCATCGAAGAACTGCGCAGCCGCTCAGTGCGTTACCGCTTTACTTTCGAAAAACCCAATCCCGCCGATCCGGCCGCGACGCCCGTCAAAGTCGCCGTCGGCCGCTCCACCGCCGTCTGTGTCGCGATGAGTCCAGACAAAGGCAAAGGCGCTTTCGAAGCGGTTGCTATTCCGCCGGAACTGCGCGAAAAATTGGCGCAGTATGTGGAAGCGATACAATAAGACTTTTGCGACCGGTGGAATGGATAACTAACCCCTGATCGCTTCGGGAAATTGCTCCACATAGGCCTTCACCGCTTCTTTCCAATCCCGCGGTTTAATGCCGGTAATATTCGTAAATTTCTCTGTGCTCATCACTGTATTAACGGGGCGCGGGGCCTTAAAAAAATGGGCGTGGGCGAGTTCCTGGGGTTCGACGGTTTTCGTCTTCATATCCCAGCCCGCTTCGAGCGCGCAGTCGATTCCCCATTGCGCATATTCCTGCCAGGTCGCGCCGTGCGTTCCGCCGTCATTACATAGGTGAAGGATCCCCGTAAGTTCAGGATGCCGTAATATTGCCCCAAACCAGTCCGCGTAATCCAGGCTGTATCCGGGATTCGACCATTTATCCGCGATGGCCGCGACCCTTTCGCCCGCCAGGGCCTTGCGCATCATGCTGTCCAGAAAACTCGGGCGGTCCGGACCGAAGACCCAACTGACGCGCACGACCAGATGCTGATCTTTACCACGCTCCAGCACCAGCTCTTCGCCCGCGCGTTTGCTCTCACCATAAACGCCCAGCGGATGGGCCGGGTGCTCCTCCGTGAGCGGCCCTTCCTGTTGCCCGTCAAAAACATAGTCCGTGCTGACATGAATCATGCGCGCGCCACGCTCCGCACAAAACATGGCCAGCATACCGGGTGCACTGGCATTGACCAGAAACACTTCTTTGCCCACGCCCGCATCCTCACAGTAGTCGACCGAGGTAATCGCAGCGCAATTGATCAGCACATCGAATTCCTGGGCAAGCACCGTCTGGAGCAGTTCGTCCGGCCTGGAAAAATCCGCCTCCGCCCGGCCCAGACCCACGACTTCGTGGCCAGCCTCAGCCAATCCGCGGGTCAAGGCAGCACCCAGCCTTCCGCCGGCCCCAAGGACGAGCACGTGTTGCGATTCGGACGCCATCTCTAGATCGCTGCCGCGGAGGTTCCTTCGCCGCCTCCGGCCGCGGCCGTTCCCGCTACCTTGGCCTGCGCGGTTTCGCCCGCTGCCTCCACCGCGCCTTTTTCACCTTTGGCCGAGCCGAGCGCTTCCGCGATTTTCTTGCCCGCATCCCGCGCTTCCAGACTGATCAGCCCGACATTGGCTCCGTGGCTCGACAAGACCGCAAGCACTGCCTGGGGACCTGCGGAAAAAATCTGTAATGCGCCATCCTCCCCGGCAATTGTGATTTCACCCAGCCGCGAAACATCAAAGGCGGTCGAGATCCGTGCACTCTGCGCGATGGCCGTGGCGACCATGGCCGCGATCCGCTCCGGCCGTTCCAGCTCACCCTGGTGGAAAAGCAATTGACCCTGCGTCCCCGCCAGGACCAGACCGCGCATATCGGAATCTTGCGCGAGAAATTCCTTGGCGATCTCTTCAAGTTTTTCCTGCACTGGTTTCATGGCTTATCGGGCTGGACTATTTCAAGGCAGTGCTTCTGCCACCTTCGCCGCGGCGTTACGGGCCTCGATGTGGATCAGACCGGAGTTCGCGTTGGCGGGAGCGGTGATGGCCAGCATGCCCTTCAACCCCGCGCGGTAAATGTAAATGCCACCCTGCTGACCGTTAATCGTCAGCTCCGTAAACGTCCCGGTTTTGAAGCTCTCGGCCACCCGCCGCCCCAGCGTCCGGGCGCTGGCAATCATCGCGGCACGCCGCCCCGGCTCGCCGGACTTGAGGCTGTGCGCGATAGGCAGACCTTCGTTCGACCCGATGATCACTCCCGTGATCTCCGGCACAGCTGAACGGAGACCGGTCAGGATGGCATTCAATTGTTCGCTGACAGACATGCGCTTGAGGGTTGCGGGATGGCCAATCAAGGCGCGGGGGGACGGCTTTGGCAATGCGAAAAAGGGCCAAAATGCAAATTTAGTTAGTACATATTAAATAAATGGTTTGCCCAATCTTCCGGCTCCACGTACTTTTAGTTAAACCTAAACGGAGCCCTTGCCCTTGAATCCCGCATCCACTACTTTACAAATGTGCGCAGCCGCTGCCTCTTTTCCATCGCTGCGTAAGGGAGCCATGAACGCTTCTCCAGCCACCAACGCTGAGTCCAATTCACCCGCTTCCGGCCAGCTCGCCTCCCCGCGGCTGGCTCGCCCGGCTCCGTCGGCTGGGCCGGATTTTCATCCGGTCGCGGACAATCTCCTGCGCATGCTCTGTTTTGAAGGATGGGCCACGGTGGATGACCTCCTGCGGATGGGGCGCTTCCGCATTCAATCCTGTCATCAGGGTGCTCCTCAGGCTGAGCCCGGGGCTCCTTTTGCCGTCCGCCGGCGCTCGGCCGCTGAATTTGCCGCTGCCATGCAACGGGCGGCTTCTCCCCTGGATCTGGCTGTCGCTGTCGCGCTCGCTCCAGATGAATGGCGCCTGGGACGGCGTCCGGAAACCGATGAATGCTGGCCGCTGGCTGAGGCCAACTGGGGTCTGCTTTGTGCTGAAGACAGTCACCCCGGTCACAGCCGGGGCGCCGCTCTGCTGGATATGGCGATCAGCCAGTGGGACGACGTCGCGCTGGCTCAGCAACAGGCGCATCTGGCTAATTGTTTCGTTTACGAAGTGACCGGTTACGCGGTGGACGAAACCGAGCTTCTGCAGCGGATCGATTACAATCTGCATCTCCTCGCCAGCAGCTACCTGCGCCGCTGCAATGGCACGGCCAGTGTGGGACTGGTGCTGCTGCTCAACAGCACCGAAAATCTGCTTCGCCTTCGTGAGATTGAGCTGCGCGACTACGCTCACCTGGAGCCGGTCACGTCCTACCTCAGCATTGTTTCCGAGTTTCTCAATGAGACCGAGCGCCTGCTCGCGGATGAGTCGTTCACCCAATTCGGTCCGCGGGACAGCAGCGAGATCGAGGAACTCCTCACGCTCTGTCAGGACTGCGAAGAAGCCCTGGAAAACTGGGCGCGCCAGCCGGGTGAGGTCCTTCGCCCCGGCAATCCCCTGATGAAGGAGTTCAACCGTCGCCTGGCCGCACTCGCACTGGTCCTGGGTCTGCGTGCGAAAATGTGGCAGGATGCCGAGCAACTCCTCGAGGCCGTCACGATTGATGACATGCCGGAGGATTACGATGCGGCGGCCTTCCAGACCATTCGGCTGGCCATGGAAGGCATTCCCCTGATTGCGCGCCATGAGCGCTCAGATATTTATGATGCGATCCCCCGCCTCCAGGCTCTGAGTGAAGCTAATCCGGCCGCGGTCGAGGTGGCCCGGCAGATGATCAGCTACCTGCTGGAACAGGAGGTCCGTGACGTCGACGCAGCTTCCGGAACAGCGTTCACCCGCGAGGCCAGCATCAATGACGGAGCCGACAGTCCGCAGATTCCGGTGCAACGCAGGTTCGCACGTGGCGCCGGACATCATGTCGCTGCGGAGGAATATACGTTCATTCCAGAAAAAGATTCACCAGCTCCCGCTGCGCTTAACGAAAAGGAGGCCGAGCGAATGATTCGCTCCGCCTGGAGCCAGGAGCCTCTGGATCAGGGAGAAGATGAAAGATTGTCGGCCCCAGCAGAATCTTCCGCTCCTTTTGCGGCGGAAGCGATGCCGCCGAAACAGACTCCTTCCGTTAAGCGAACGGAGCGCATCCGCATCGTCGCGCCCCGACCGAAGGCCAAGCCCATCGCCGAGCCGGTCGCAGAAGTGTCTCCGAAAGAGCCTGTCCAGGTTATTGACCGCCGGGAAGAATTCGCCGAGCGCCTGGAAAAGGAGCAACAACAGGCCAACGCAGAAGCCGCCGGGGACATCGCGGCACGCCGCGCGGAAATGGGGGCACTGGCCCGGAATCTAAGCCGTCCTTCAGAAACCGAGGAATCCGTAGAAGCGCAGAAAGCTGACAGGATCGTCGCCAAACCCGTGGCCAAGCCGGTCGCGACTCCGGTGGCGGAACCGGTTGCCGCTACTGAGCCTCTCCCTCGCGAGAAATCATCCGCCAAAGCGGCTTCGCCGCAGACGGTGGCAGAAGCTGGCGCACCGAAGCTGCTTCGCCGCCAGCGCCGTTTTGTGCCAACCGTGACCCGGAACGCGAAGCGCTATGTGCGCTCACCCAAGCATCTCATTCTGGCTACCGCCGCGGTGCTGGTCTTGGCCGCGTTCTGGGGCTTGAGCGGATTCCTCGTGGGCCTGGTGAAGAAAGACCGCGCCGGAGAAGACGTCACCTCGATTGTAGCGGAACCGAACTCACCCGCAGTCAGTGATGGATCCACCGCGACCACCCGGAGCGCCGCTCCTGCACCGGACTTCGAACGCAATCCTCGTGGGGAAAGCAGCCTTGAGCGCACTTCCACTCCGGCTCAAAATGCTCCACGGCAGCAGCGCCAGGACGTCTCCTTTGCGGAGCTGATCTCCGTGGTCACGCCCGCGGCCGGGGATGAAGAAGCTTCCGGCACCCGCCGGAACTCCGGCGCCCAGGAAGCCGAGGGATCTGAAGCCACCCGGCCCGTGGAAAGGGAAGGTGAACCGGATTTTGCCAGCATTCCGATGGAAAAGGCCCCTCATGGTCTCGTCGTGAAACGAATCCTTTTCTTCCCGGCCGCCGCCGGTAACGAAAAAATTGCCGCCGCCTTCATCAATGACTTTGCCTATCGCGAAGGTGAAGAGGTGGTGGACTTCTACAATAATGAGCGCCGCAGCTTTGAAATCGTGCGGATTGAACCGGAAAAAGTCGTTCTGCGGACGGGAGACCAGGAGTTCAGCCTGCCGCTGCATACCGGCTATGACGAAGGCGGGCTCAGCGATGGCTGATCACTCAACCGGTTGAGGATCATCCGTGCCCACGTGGAGCAGGGGAAGCTCGGTCGTTTCGGATGTATGGTTCGCTTTTGGCTCACTCAACTGGCTCTCCTGCTGGGCGAGATTGACGTTCAGCCAAAGCAAAAATGCGTTTGCGCCAAGCAACGCAAGGACGGCGAGCAGAATGAGTGGGCTGCGCAGAAGCTGGAAAACATCCGCGCGGGCTTCCGCCACGATGGCTGATGAGTGATTGCGTGAGCCTTCCGCCAGCTCTTCGCCATCATCATCGGAGATGTAGAGCGCCAATTCTGGAGGAAGCGGAGAAGGTGGCTCTTCTCTCCGGGCCGGAGGTTTAGGTGTACGGAGGGCCGGTAACTCTGCGCTGGAAGCCACCTCTGCGCTCGGCATCGCTGCGGGGCCCAACCGTCGCGTCGTGCGGGTTTTCGCAGCGTGTTCCCGCAGGGAGGGTTTTGTTGAGACATCGGCTTCTGGCGGCTGCGAGCGTTTCTCCTTTCTCTCCTGCGCACGAGCAGGTTGCTGCTGCCGCTCCCGCTCGGCGCGCGATTCCGGCAAAGGAAGCTCCATCTGAACCTCCGTCTTGACCGATAATCTGGCGGGCGGCGCAGGAGGTGAAGTCCCTGGCTTTCTCTTGCCCCGGTCTTCTTTCGATCCGGCAGGCAGGGAAACCCTTGGCGTCGATTTTGGGATCGGCCGCAAGACCGGCGAAGCCGCAGGTGGTTCCGGCTTGGGCGGAGGAGGAGGCAAAGCCGCCGAATCATGGGACAGAGCGGCGCTGGGCCGCCTGACCGCGGTCAGCGGGACGGGCTCGGACGGTGCGGTATCGCTCAACGGCTCACCATCCACGTAAGCGAGTAAATCTTCAAAGCGGCTGAAGCGGTCCGCATCCTCCATGGCGAGGCAACGATCAACCGCCGCGCACCAGACCGGCGAAACCGGTTGAGCGCCGGGCCAGTAATTCTCACGCCGATAAGCGACCCCTTCCGGCCGCGCCTGGGCCAGCAGATGACGAACCTGACTCCAAGTCTTTCCATTCGCGGCTGGCCGGCGCCGGGGCGCCTCTCCGCTGAGCAAATGATAGAGGATGGCACCGAAGGAAAAGATATCATCGCTCTCAGAGACCGGTCCACTGAGCAGGCGTTGCGGGCTGAGGTAACATAAACGTTGCAGGCGGTTGAGCGGTTCTGCCGCCTCGGGTAAGGCGATCAACTCATCATCCGGCTCAAGATAATACTCAATGAGCTGGGCTAACCGGAAATCCCCTACCCTCAGCGCGGCATCGTCACCGGGGGAAATGGCCACTTGTCCAGGGTGAAGAGCTCCATGACTGCCGGCCGCGAGAAGGGTTTCGATCAGGGAGCGCGCCCATTTTTCCACGATGTAGAGGTCGATCGGGGTGGTTTCGGTCAGTAGAATGTCCTGCATGGAAAACCCTTCCCAATACTCATAGACCAGCACGCCGGGCTCTTCCGGGGTGGCGGGATGATACTCCAGTAAAGTCAGAGCCCCGGGATGACGCACCGCCAAGGCAGACTGTGCGTGAAGCTGAAGCTGATGAGAGACAGCAGACCGGCAGGTCAACCCAAAGGGTAGCACCTTGAGAAGGACTTCTGCACCACCCTGACAAGACCCTGCCGCCTTCCAGAGTGAACACAGACCGGGCGCGGGAAGAGACGTGAGGAGACGGTAAGCGCCCTGAATCACTTCATCCCTGGGAGCCCAACTGACGCTGGCGTGCGCCGTCCTGATTGATCGTTCATTCATTTTTTGCCCGGCTTTGCTTATAGACGCCCCCTCGCTTGTCTTTACTCATTGTTCGCGTTTCCTGGCTTTTCCATCGTCACATCCTGCTTTCAAGCTGGCCATGCCACGTCACAAGTGCCATACCCATTTACGTCTATGTCCCGATTGCTCCCTTCTGCTCAGCATGCTCATCAAGGTATTGGCGCACTCTTAGTTAGTGCTTTGATCTCGCTGACCGTTGTGCCCAACGCCGAGGGTGAGGTCCGGCGATACGTGTGGGACATCGCCCTCCCCGGCACCCAAGCCATGCCTTCCTGGCTCCTCGCCAGTCCGACACAGGCTGACACCTATTTTGCCCGTCAGGATTACATCATCACTCCACCGGGGTTTCCCGTTTCGGATCTGGCCGTGACCGTTTTCTATGATGAACCGGACGACGGTTTTCTGCGCGTCACCTATGGGACGAAAATCGGCAGCCGGGTGCTGATCAATAATCTGTATGAAGGCACAGGGATGCAGAACCAGCGAGTCTTTGTCCTGACCGAGAATGAGGTGCGCGAACCCTTTGAACTGAGTTTCAAAAGCGGCTCCCGCGAAATGCCAATCTGGCGGATCGAATGGCAGTGGCTGGAGAAACAGGATGTCAGGATAGCGGCGGATGCCTACTACGAGGACCAGCCTGAGCTTATCCTGGAAAACGGCACGAAGCTCGACAGTGATGAAATGCCGGTCCAGGGGAAGCTCATTAAAGATCACATCTGGCACGGTGACGTTATCACGGCCTCCGTCTTTCCAGGGCCGGAGCGGATAGAAGATGGCGTGGAGTTTGCCTTTCAGCTGGAAGATCTGCCGGAAATGGCGCTGCTCCGGGTAGAACTGAGCGGCCAGCCCCTTCGCCACCGGATCACCGTGTGGATCAATGACCAGGCTGTCTCTCACCTGAATCTCGGTTTGCCTCCCCTCTTCAATGGCGGTTACCGGCCTTCAGGAGAACGCGAACGCCTGCATACGGCCTACGTAGGCTGGCGCTCCGGCCAGGCGGCGATCCCCATCAGCGCCCTGCGCGAAGGGGAGAACACTGTTTACTTCGAGCTGGGTCATGGCGAGGTGGTTTACCCGGTGGCGATGCGTAATCTCCTGCTCGACCTGTCTTATCCTCCCATCGCCGCCGATGGCTCTTTACGCCGCCGAGCGCCGGAAAGGGGGAATGACCAGACCCGACCGGATCCGGATCGGCGACAGGAACAACCCGCTCTCGTCCCGCTGCCGCTGCCATTTGTCGATCTGCCCTTGCCTGCTTTGAACGGCAAAGTAAGTGAAGAGGTCGAGCGTTTCGCAGGGGATCATGGCTACGATGGCAACGAAAAGATTTTTCCGCACCGGAATGATCTCCGCATGATGGGAGACTTGGAGCCTGCCCTGCACCTGTTTCTGAACGATTAAATTCGGTCTGGCAAGTCGCTGTGCCATTCGTTTCGCTGCATGGCCGCCAAAAGAAAATCTCAGGGAAAACGAAAAACGAAAGGAGAATCCGGCCGAAAATTACGCCGGCGAGGAGGTCCCATTTCTTCGTTCTTCCGGATTCTTGTGGATCTGGGTTTCCGTTTTGCCCTCGTAGGAATTCTCAGTTTCCTTGCTCTGCTGGCTTTTTATCTGTTATTGACGCTCGGATCGGACATGACCCGGGTCGAGGAAATGCCGCAGCGCGACATTATTTATGACCGGGACGCGGAAATTTACAGCGTAAGTTCGGGCGAGAACCGAACCGTCGTCGCGCTCGATGAAGTATCGGATGACTTTATCGACGCGCTTCTGGCTCGTGAAGATACGCGTTTTTATCATCACCCGGGAATTGATCCAATCGGAATTGCGCGTGCCATTTATATGAATATCCGCGCGGGATCAATCGAACAGGGGGGCAGCACCATCACGCAGCAACTGGCCCGAAACACCTTTAACCTGAGTGGCCGGAATCTGCACCGGAAACTCCTTGAAGGCGCTTATGCTCTGCGCATCGAGTTAGCCTTCTCGAAAGAGGAAATCCTCGAGCACTATGTCAATCGGATCTATTATGGAAACGGGATTTACGGGATCGAGTTGGCCTCTCAACGATATTTTGGAAAACCAGCCGGTGAGTTAACGCTGGCCGAGGCGGCCACCCTGGCGGGATTGATTCGGAGCCCGAACAATCTATCTCCACTGCGCAACCCAGAGGACGCCATCGCAGTACGGCGGGAGGTGCTCGATCGGATGAAGTCAGCCGGAATGATCACCGGGGATGAATATAAGGCAGCGTGGGCCGCTCCGTTGACCGCGCCCCCGGCCCCCCGGACGGAATATACCGTCGAGCAGATCCGAGAGGATTATGCGACAGACTTCATTCGGCGGGAAATGGAGGTTCTGATGGATGAAGGCCGTCTCCAAAAAGGCGGCATGAAAATCTACAGCACAATCGATCCCCAACTTCAGGCTGCTGCCCAACGGGTGCTGGACGAACAATTGACACAACTGGAAAATCAAAGCGGCTGGCGTCATCCCAAGCGTGGAAATCTCGGCAAGGACGGTGAAAAAGGCTGGCGTGATGGGACACCCTACGTGCAGGGCGCAGTGGTTATTATTGAGAATGAAACAGGCGCGATTCGTGCGCTGGTGGGCGGGAGGGACTTTGCGGAAAGCCGGTATAACCGGGCGATTTCATCCGAACGCCCAATCGGGTCAATCTTTAAGCCCTTTGTTTACACGGCGGCATTCGAGCGCGGTCTGCTGCCCCACACTCTGATCAGTGATAACCGCATTACCGCTTCGGATATCCGCTCAGAAAGAAACTCAAAATGGAGCCCCGCAAACAGCGATGGAGAATATACCGGGCTGCAACAGGCGGACTATGGTTTATACAAAAGCCGCAATACCATGACAGTGCGCGCCGGTGAATATGCCGGTCTAGATAATGTGCGCCAGCTCGCCCATAACGCCGGCCTTCGCCGTGAAGCGATTCCCAACCGGCCCGTCTCCTACCTGGGCGCGTTTGACGTCAGTCTGCTGAATATAACAACGGCCTACACGATTTACGCCAACCGCGGCTTCCGTCCGAAACCCTTTGTTATTAACCGCGTTGCAACGGCGGACGGAGAGACGGTTTTTCGCGCGACACGCGCGCAGATTCGTGCGGCCAAACCTTTTGCCTGTTGGCTGACTAATCTCGTCCTGCAGCGCACCTTTACCCAGGGAACCGCTTCCAACGCCTCCGGCTTGGGCTTTGACCGGTATGCCGCCGGAAAAACGGGAACGACGGATAATTATCAGGACGCCTGGTTCATTGGTTACACCACCAGTCTGACCTGTGGCGTCTGGGTTGGGTTTGATCAGCCCAGAGAGATTCGAGCGCATGGATATGCCAGTGAGATCGCGGTTCCCATATGGGTTGGCGTGATGAAGCGCGCTGACCCGGCACGTTATCCGGGCAGCGATTTTCTCCGGGGTGAAACCGCCAAGTATATCAGTCTGTGCGGATTAAGCGGGAAGCGCTCGACGAAAAAATGTATCAGATCAAAAAACGCGACGAAATATGAGTTTCCTGAAAGCGTCGAGGTCCCGGCGGATTATTGTCCAATCGATAAACATTAGAAAACCTGTCGCTGAGCGGACCCGCTGATAATCAGGGTGATTTCCCCTTTTACGCCACCTTCCCGCGTAGCATAATCCGCATAGACCTCTTTGGCGGGCCCCCGCCGAAACTCCTCGAATTTCTTGGTTAGTTCCCGCGCCACGACAACCGTTCGCTGGGGTTCCTTTCCGGCAATAACTCCCAGCGACTTGAGCAGGCGGTTTGGAGATTCATAAAACACGCTGGCCTCAGGGCGTTGGAGAGCGGCAGCGATGACATTTTCCCTCCGGCCGCTTGTGTTAGGCAGAAAACCTCGAAAACAAAAACCATTCTGTAAATCCAGACCGGCCCCGGCGACGGCGGTGGTGAGCGCGGACACGCCCGGGATCACCTCCATCGAAACCGACCCATCCCGGAGTGCGGCATCGATGATGCGCCAGCCGGGATCGGACACAGCGGGCATTCCCGCATCGCTGATCAGGGCCACCTTCAGCTCCGGTTCGGCGCGAAGCCGTGCCATGATCTCGGCGGTGCGTTCGGCTTCATTATGTTCATGGTAACTGAGCAGCTCCGCCGGCTTGATTGCGTAGTGGTCCAGCAAGCGTCGCGCATGACGGGTGTCCTCCGCCAGAATGACCTGTGCCTCCTTGAGGAGCCGCAGAGCCCGAAGGGTGATGTCCTCCAGATTGCCGATGGGTGTTCCGATCAGGGAGAGCATAGCGTGAGACGGAAGGGTTCTTACTCTGCTTAATTCAAAGAAAAGCGTTCTCGCGGAATGCTGGCCGTCCAGTAGGGTGCGGCATGGCGTCACCACCGGCCAAGGAACCGAACTCTCCAAAGCAGAAGGAGCCCGGCCCGATCGGCAGATTCCTCCAGCTTATCACTGCGATCTCCCGCGGCATCATCTATCAGGAGAAAGCGCGGCGCAATGCCATGATGTGGACGATCATGACCGCGGCTGTCATGCTCTTTGTCGGATGGGCGGTGATCCATCAAATTCTGATGCAGAACGTGTGGGTGTTCTTCATTTATTGGGGAATCTGTGCTTGGCTCACGCTTCTGGCCATATTGTTGGCCGCTTTTGACATGCTGATCCAGGTGGCCAAAGGGAGGGCTACCCGCCGCGTTCTAAAACGGGCGATGCTGGATGAAGAGCTCATGCGTATTCAACGTGAGGTGATGGAGGAGAGTCAGCGGAAGGGCGAATCGTCCGCGAAGGGCCAAACCTCGGAGAATGGAAAATCTCCGCCGTCTTCATCCAGCGCATCATCTAAGCATCTCGAAGAAAACGGGAATCGCGGCCGCTGAATCGCGCGTCCCACAATTTCCACCTGCGCGACATGGAACTGAAACAAGCCGAGGCCTCAGCCAGCATTCACCGTGACCTGCATCATCTCCTGGAGGCTCTCCAGGAGGTCATCGTCGGTAAAGATGGTTCCATCAGGCTTGCCGTCACCTGCCTTCTGGCCAGAGGTCATCTCCTCATCGAAGACGCTCCGGGCGTGGGGAAAACGACCCTTTCCCATTCCATCGCCATCCTGCTGGGGCTCGACTATCACCGGATTCAATTCACCAGCGACCTGTTGCCAGCTGACATCCTGGGCAACGCCATCTATGACACTGCAGCGGGAGAGTTCCGCTTTCACCCTGGCCCCATTTTCTGTCAGCTGGCGCTTGTCGACGAAATCAACCGGGCCACGCCAAAAACCCAGAGCGCGCTTCTGGAGGTGATGGAAGAATATCAGGTCACGTCCGATGGCCAGACTTACACCATGCCGAAGCCGTTTTTCGTCATCGCCACGCAGAATCCGCAGCAGCAGATCGGCACCTTCCCACTCCCGGAAAGTCAGTTGGACCGCTTTCTCATGCGGATTCATCTGGGCTATCCGGATCGCAAGAATGAACGGCGCATGCTCATTGGGCAGGATCGGCGGGAGATGCTACGCGGCCTTGATCCGGTGCTTTCCCGCGAAAGGCTTATTCAGCTTCAGGACTATGTGACGCAGGTGCATGTGTCCGGGGCACTGCTGGATTATCTGCAGGATCTTCTGGCTTCCAGCCGGAATCTCCATCCGGTAGGACTGAGTCCGCGCTCTGGGCTGGCCATGCTGCGGGCGGCGCGCGCTTGGGCGCTCCTTCATGACCGGGATATGGTTTTGCCGGAAGATGTCCAGGCTGTCGCGCCCTCGGTGATGGGGCATCGCCTCGGCGCGGTGGCGGATTGGAATGGAGAGTCGGGTTCCACTCTGGTGGCGAAGATCCTGCAGAAAACACCGGTGGTCCGCTAGCGACTGCTCACCCTGACCAATGATCCTGCGGCCAGCCCCCAGCCTCTTCATCTTTCTGCTGCTGCTCGTGCCCGTCTTCTACGCGGCTATCACCCAGGGAAATAATCTGGCCTACACCCTGGGCTTCACCGTCATCGGTCTTGCTTTCGCCAGTATCTTGCGTGGTCGCGCCAACGTTGGTGCGCTCTTGATCGAACCACGGCGCCAAGGCACGCCGCCTTTTGCGGGTGATGCCGCGCATATTCCCATCTCAGTCACGGAAAGCCGGGCCAAAATTCGCTTCAACGTGCAGTTTGCCGCGATCTCCAAGGCAGGCAGGGAATTCGGCCTGACCGGGCGCTTACCTATGCTGAAAACGGGCGAGCCTGCCACAGTCATGCTTCCGGTTGACACCACCGCGAGGGGGCGGCATCAGATTGGCCGCCTCTCCGTTACCACCCGCTATCCACTGGCCCTTTTCACCTGCGGGCGCCGTTTTGAGGTAGAGTTGAGCTATCTGGTCTACCCCAAACCCGTGGGAAATCGTCTCATGCCGTCCGGCAAGGACCTCGGAGAATCCCGTGAAGAAGAAGGTAAGCACGCCGAGGGCGATTACTTTGCCGGTTTCCGGCCGTTTCAGCCGGGAGACAGCCAGCGCCATGTTGACTGGAAAGCAGTTGCACGCGGCCGGGAAATGCAGGTGAAAGTGTTTACGGGAGGAGGCGACCGTGAAGTCTGGCTGGACTATGATGAACTGTCCGACCTCACCGTAGAGGCCCGGCTCAGTCAATTGACGCGCTGGGTGATTGATCTGGAGCACGGAGAACTGGAAGCCGAATATGGGCTCCGTCTTCCAGGCGAACGATATCAGCCCTCGCGCGGACCGGATCATTATCATCGTTGTCTGGAGGCCCTCGCTTTGTTTAACCCTCCGAAAAACCCGATGGGTAATCCTCGCGAAACAGACAACAAATCTTTCATCTCCGCATAGTCAGAAATGCGCATCTTCGAACACCGGCGAGAGATCGCCACAGACGAAATTTCCCGGCAGAGTTTATTGTGGCTGACGATTGCCTTTATCGGCGCGACGCTACCCTTTTGGGGGATCGTTCCAGCGTTCGCGCATCTCACCGTTGTTGGGCTGGCCATCTGGCGATATCGCATACAGGTCACGGGAGGGCGGCTCCCCCATATTCTTGTCCGCACAACACTATTTTTCCTGGCTATCGCAGCGACTCTGTTCCAGCATCGCACGATTTTCGGCATGGAAGCAGCGACCCTCATGCTGTTAATCCTGGCCGGCTTGAAGCTTCTGGAAATGCGTGCGGAACGAGACTTTGTTGTTCTTGCCTGCCTCACGATATTTCTGATTTTGAATTCCCTGTTTTTTTATGCGGGCCTGCCGGTGTTCTGTTATGGCGCGATGATCGTCGGGCTGACCTTTGCCGCGCTCATGCGCATGGGTACAGGAGTACACGAAAAGCTGCCCGTTGGACCAATCTTGGGCGGGGTGACCACTTTATTTCTCCAGGCTCTCCCGCTCATTGCGGTGCTTTATCTTTTTTTTCCGCGCCTGAGCGGCGTCTTTGGCGGTAGTCTTGTGACCGAAACCGCGACAACGGGGATGTCTGAAACGATGAACCCGGGGGATTTTGCTGGCCTATCTCTGAATGATGATCCGGTCATGCGCGTGGTTTTTCCGGACGACAATGTCCCCGCCACCCGCGATATGTATTGGCGCGCGATGGTATTGTGGGATGGCAACGGTTTTTCCTGGAGCAACGGATCCGGGCGCATCCGCGAAAGTTCATTTCAACCTGTGGCGCCTCGCTTTGAAGGGCGGATGGTCCGGCAAAGAATCACCCTGGAACCGCATCATGATCGATGGCTATTCTGTTTGGACCGTCCCACGGGACGAACTCCTCGCAGCGCACGTTACGTTCCTGCAGGTGCATTTTTGCGCGCCGAGAAGAATATCAACTCCGCCTTTCAATATGAAGTCATATCGGCGGTCAGTCCGAGTTCGGGTCCACTGACCCGGCAACAGGAAAACGTACTTCGAGGGAAAGCGCGCAATCCGGGAATCGAGTTAACCGAAGGTCTCCGCAAGGTCACGGCGGAGTGGCTCAAAGACGGTTTGCGCCCTGGAGATTTCCTCAGAGAAATGGGCAATCACATCGGGCTGGCCAGGCGTCCATTTTCTGAAGACGAAAAGCACGAGATCATTGAGCGCTGGAAAAAGACCGAAATTCAAGACGCTGAAGCTCTTTGCCAGATCGCCTTTGAACTCATGGACGAGAAAGACCTGCTAAAAGAAAAGAATATTATAAGAGATTTCGCAGGGCGCGCCCGGCGCTATCTCTGGAAATCGATTGACGAAGATGCGGTTGCTCAAGCGGCCATGAATTACTTCCAGGAAAATGATTTCCGTTATACGACCGCGCCCGGACCCTACGGCCGGGAAGAGGCTGGAATAGATGAGTTCATGCTGGAACGCCGTCGCGGTTTCTGTGAGCACTACGCGGCCAGCGTCGCGACCCTATTACGGACGTGTGGGGTCCCGGCACGGGTGGTGATCGGTTATCAGGGCGGAACCTATAACCGCATCGGTAATTACTATCACATCCGGGAATATGACGCTCATGCGTGGGCGGAGTACTACAGCCGGACAAAGGGATGGACCCGTCTGGATCCCACCCTTGTCGTTGCGCCTGATCGAATTGATTTCGGGATGGAGGCCTTCAGTCTCCTGGAGGATTCCGGCGTACAGGCCGCAGCGGACCGCCTGCGCATCCTGAATTCCTTGAGTTCACGCGTAGGCCTGGAGAACGTCCACTATGAACTCGGCCTGCTTTGGGACACGATAGAGTATCAGTGGTCCTCCATCTTTCTTACCTATGATTCGGAAAGTCAGGATGAGTTACTTGGTATTCTCCGTATCGGCGGACGTGACACTCCCTTTATCTGGCTTGCAGTTTCTCTGCTGCTGCTCGGCATCCTGATTGCCGTTTATGTCGCGGCCACCGCATTCTGGTCCATGAGAAAACCGCTCCGCCGTGCACCCCCATCATTCTATAAGACGTTTCTTCGGAAACTCAGATCATCCGGGCTCAGTCTCGCTCCGCATGAAGGACCACGGGACTTCTCCGTGCGCGCCAAGATGGAGTTCCCCGCGCTGCATCAGCTCATCACGGAAATTACCTCAGCCTATGAATCGATGCGGTATGGCGAAAAATCCATCCCGAAAAGTGATCTGGACGATCTGCATCGCAGGGTGCGCCAGATAAATGTCCGTCGATTCGCTCCCTCGCCCTCGTCACCATCCCCCAATGCCGAGACGAAAAAATAAACACCAAGCAGAGAAAGATCCTTCATCCGGTGAGGACGATTCGGCTTCGGATGGAATCCCGCCCGAACCTGAAGCGTGTGAACTCTGCGGACGCGACGATCTAGAGCTGGAAATGCATCATCTCATTGCGCGCGCCATGCACCGCAAGCCGCGCGCCGAAAGATTCTTCACAAAGCAGGAAATGCGCACCCGGATCGCCTGGCTGTGCGCCGAATGCCATGACCAGATTCATTCCCTTTTTTCCGAACGGGAGCTGTCCTTCGAGCTGAATACTGTCGAACGCCTGCTCGAACGTGAAGAAGTTCTGCGCTTCATCCAGTATGTCCGCAAGAAACACTGACCAAGCTCTATGATTTTCACAGCGCTGTGTCCTTGAGATGCCCATAGGGAGTGACCCCTTCCGGTGTGTAGACATATTTTACCGGCTCGCCATCTTTTCTCTGCAGCATCCCGGCGTCATCCAGGATCCGGTAAGATTGGGCCGGCAGCACGGTTTGGTTTTTTGCCACCCAATAGATCGCCGCCGGCAAATGCGTCAGTGCTCTGGATAAGTCGAAATCCTTATCCGCTAATTCATCAATCCAGCCTGGCATCTCCGCTGGAGCAATTTTCGGCCGTTTCCTTTCTCCCAGATCATTTTCGGCGTAGATCCGCTCATAAGCCAGGTCAATTGTCGTGATGGCTTGGGTAATGCACGAGCGCAGAATCAGGTTGTAGCTCAAGTCGGCTTCGCCCATGAGCGCTTCCAGCGGGTCATCGGGAACATCGTCCAGGCCGAAAACGGCTTTCACCTGATTCAGGTCGTCCTCGGAGAAACCGACCAGGTCCGCGTTTGTCACTTCCAGATCCCCTTCCTGAACCATGCGTTGCGCCATGCGCCGGGCCAGTCCGTCACCATAAAGCAGACTGGCATACAAGATCTTGTCTCCCGCGTTTTCGACCTCCGGCAATTCCAGCGGATAACTTTCCCATACCTTATTCTTCAAACCCTCCACGAGAAAACGTTGCGCACCGCTGAAACAGCGCACGGTAAGCGCGTAGGCACCTTCTGTCTTCAGGCCGTCGGCAAAGGTGTAATCTCCACGCGGTTCACGCCATGCTTCCCAGCTCACGATGATGTCATCCAGATAGGGGTCCCAGCGCTCAGGCATATCAAACGGATTCAGAATCTTCGGCAGGTGCGTTTCCTTGAAAATGAATCGGATTTGACCATGACCGAAGGCGTTTTCTTTCTCCCCCTTGCGATCCCGCGCGAGGAGAAATTCCACACTCTGAATGCCGCCGGTGGGAATGCGCACCGTCGCGAGCAGCGCGGTTCCCTTTACCGGGTTGCCCCCTACATTCACATTATGCACGGTGAAATAGCCATCTGCTTCTTCCCAGGGCGACTCATTCCAATCCACGATCAGCGGGACCATGGAAAGCGCGAGCCCGTTGGGCAGCGCGTCACGCGGTACGTTGACAAAGGTCACAGGTCGCTCTGTCCGCCCCCAATCGAGGAGGTCAGTCGCTCGGGCGAACTGATTCTTGGCATCCTCACGATGACTGGCCCTTGGCAAAAGCGGAGCATCCACGGGCTCCGGCGCTTTCCGGCCAGGAAAAAGGAAGTGGACAGCAATGGCAACAACAGCGCCGAGCAAAAAGATCGGGAAGAGGCTGATGAATCGTTTAAAGATGGACTTTGAAGGCGAAGACATAGGGAAGCTTAGGAAAAGGAAGCTGAATGGCGATGCAGATGAGATTACACGCCCCCTCGGCTTGGAGGCAACTCCGCATTGCGGGCTTGGCCGCTGACAATTCTACAATCGCTTCACGAGGACTGCTTTTGGTTCCGGTAAGCTCTGAAACCATTCACGCCTTTCGATTGGCAGATCCTGCGGGTTGCCTTCCTGAAATCCGTCAAACAGAGCTACCTTCGCCCGCAGCTCAGGCTGAGCCACAAGCAGCTTCTCGACCCCCTGCTTCTTGCAATGCTGCTCCGCCTGATCGAGTAACTGCCGGGCATGCCCCCGTTCGGTGTGGCCCTTGCTCACCAGCAGATGATGCAGCTCCGCCTTTTGCTCATGTTGGTAGACGGAGACCTCCAGTAACGCTACCGGATTCAGATCGATCTCCATGACGAAAAACCGGGAAGGATCTTCCATGACCCGCTGTTGAATGGCAATGCGCAGGTCCTCCGCCACGCCCGCCTCATGAAGCAGAGCGGTCAACGAGCGCAGATCTCGCCGCGTCACGGGCTTGATTGCCGCATAGTCATCCGTGTAAAGCATCGTTCCGACTCCTTCATTGCTGAAAATCTCACTCAACAAGGGCTCACCCACCCGGCCATCCAGAATATGCACCCGGGGAATCCCTGCGCGGAAGGCGTCCACGGACCATGACAAAATGGATCTGACTGCCGGAGGTTCGATTTCTTTCCGGTTTGCGATCAACTCTTTGAGCTGGGCGAGCGGAATTTCACGGAGCATCTCACCCTTGTACTCGACCCCCTTCATATCCGTGAGGAAAAGAATCTTTATAGCATCGAGTTCCTGTGCGAGCCGGACAGCGATCGCGTCTGAGTTGACTCGAAAGGTATTGCCCTCGACATCAAAACCCAGTGGGGGAATGAGCGGGATGATGCCTTCCCCGAGAAACATCTCCAGTAGACCGGAATCGACGCTCTGAATTTTGCCGGTGAAACGGTAATCCACCCCATCAATAATCCCCACCGGCGTTGCGCGGATCGCGTTGGCATATGCGGCGTTGAGATCCACGGAAGTGAGACCCCGCATAATTTCGTTCTGCAACCGGGTGGAGGCGTCAATGCTCACCTCCAGGGTGGCCTCGTCAGTGACGCCGTCACCCGTGCTGTTCGTCACAACCACTCCTCGTTCCCGGGCAAGCTTCCGCACCTGATAGGCCGCACCAAAGACGATGACGAGGCGGATTCCAAGCGATCGCAGCACGGCCAGATCCAGCAGGATATTTGTGAAGCTGGGGGAGGCGATGAGAGCACCGTCAATCTCCACAATGAAGACGCGGCCACGGAACTGCGGCACGTAGCGCAGGATACCGCGCAGGCTGGAACGCCTCATCGGAAGTTCTGTTTCTGATCCTGTCATGGCGGTTTCGGTCGCCCCCTCGAACAATGGCCAGGTGAGATCTACGGCCAAGGAAGATTGACACTGCGGCTGCGGCGCGCATCAGTCAATTGCGCTTCTGCGCCCTGATCCATGAGAAAAGCTGCACGATCAAAGGTTTTGTATCCCGCCTCACGGCGAAAGGCAGCGGGCTTTTCTCTGGGTGAAATGGTCCTGGCGATGAGCTTTGTCATCTTTGGCCTGTTTGTCCTGATGGCCATGCTGCCGATCGCTCTCCGGGTCCAGCAGGAATCAATCAGCCTCCATACCCAGGGCCTGATTTTTGACAGCCTGCGGGCGGAGATTCAGCGCACGCCTTTTGAGGAGATCATTGAGGGCTGGGACGAGCAGGAACTTTATTTTGATCAGGAAGGGCAGGAAAAACCCACTCCTGGCACGCCTAAGGTGAGCCTGGCGGCACGGGTCACCATCGAGGAGGAAATCGTCCTGCCCGGAGATGAAGGACGAGCCGATCTGGCCGGGCGCGAATTGGCGGCGGTCACGATTGACCTTTACCGGTTTCGCCCGGGAAATCTGGTCACGGATTATCGCCCTGAATCCTCCTTCACTTTTCTTGTCGCCCCGAAATGATTGTGTCGCGGAAACATCAGCCATGCCGGTGGTTACGAAGGGCTGGCTTCAGCATCATGGAGCTGCTCGCTACCATGGGTGTGCTGGCCATTTTTCTCGCGCTGATGGTGACACTCACGACAGGCGTGCAAAACCTCTGGCGGCAGGGAAGTGACCGGTCGACAACCTTCAGCAACGCACAGGCAGGCATGGTGACCCTTCGTCAGACGATCGCTCAAGCCACGCTGCACACATATTTCGACTATCCGGCGGATGACGGAGAAGGAAATGCGGAAAACCTAAGCGAAAATGCAGGCCGTCAACCGTCCTCCGCGCTGCATTTCATTTCCGGTCCGGTTGCGCAAGTAATGTCAAATACAGGCGCGGTCAGTTCCTCTGGAAAAGCCAGTCCTGTCACGCATGCCATTTTTTTTCAGGCACCCCTTGGATACACCGCGCCGGATTCAGATTACTATGGTTTATCTGGTCTTCTCAATACGACCGGATTTTATATCGTCTATGGCCCGGATTCTGACTATGATCCGGAGTTTCGCCCTGCTCAGACAACTGACGACATGCTGCGCTATCGTCTTATGCAGGTTCTCGTGCCAACTGAGGAAATGGGTGTAATTGATAGTACTTCCCAGGCTGGATATAACCGACAATGGCTGGATGACATCGATGTGCGACCACAGGGAGGGCGAACGCATGTCGTTGCGGAAAATATTGTCGCATTGGTCATTCTTCCGAAGCTCCCAGTCGAGTATGATCTGGAGGGAGACGATCTGGCCCCGCAATACCTCTATGATTCCCGGTCCTGGCTGACGGAAAGCCCGGCCAATCCGAAGACTCCACCGGAAACGGGTCTCGACCTCGAACTCGCTGTGAAAGATTCCCTTCCGCCCATGATTGAATTGATTCTCGTCGCCGTGGACGAAACTTCGGTGCGGCGCGCCCAGGAAGATGATTCCCTTTCGCCACGCAGTCTAAAGTTGAATGAGCTGTTTCAAGATGCCGGAAAAATCGAAGAAGATCTGAACACATTAAAAGCCCGCCTCACGCAGGCCGACGCAAATCATCGGGTTTTACGCAGCGAAATTGGTCTGCCGAATGCCTTGCCTCTTGACCCACCCGCAGCGCTCTCTTCGGAAGAGATCCCGGATCTGGACGTCGCGGAACTGCAATGATGAAGTTGATTTTCGCCCATCATCATGCCCGTCGCGGTGTTGCTCTGGTCATCGTTCTCGCCGCCCTTCTTCTTTTCAGCACGCTGATTGTTGCTTTTCTGGTCGACGTAACCCAGCAGCGCGAGATCGTCACCTCAGAGAGGGATTCATTCACCGCGCGAAATCTGGCAGAAACGTCTCTGGAAATTGTCAGCAGCCAGATCAAGCAAGCCACGAGCGTGCCAGAATCAATCTGGGCCTCTCAGCCCGGCGCCATCCGATCCTGGAAAACGGATGGAACCAGCGACGAAGGGCTTATTTTCAAACTCTACTCGGCTGAACTGCAAACTGAGCCGACGAGTAGTTTTGCTCCTGAGATGGATCTGCCGCCTGCGGATTGGAGAGATCAGCCCGCGGTTTATACAGACCTGAATGAGCCCGTTTTTTTGCCCGACCCAAATTCAACTACGGGAGAATCAGATTATATTCCCGTTTATCCAATCATTGATCCGTCTGCCTTCGACGGTGAATTACCCAGCATGGCTAACAATGATCCCTTCTTTCTGGAGGATTACAATGGCGATGACATCCCTGATCCCGCCATGCCCGTTCGGTGGCTTTATATTCTGGAAGATGGCAATGTCGTGGCGGGAATCAATGAAGGCGGTTTCGGCGTGGAGCTGCCCGGCTCAACCGCCACCAATGAGGTGATCGGGCGCATTGCTTTCTGGACCGATGACGAAACCAGCCGCCTGAACATCAATACCGCCACCGGCTTTCCTGCACGCCCGGGCGATACCTCTGAAGAAAATACCGAAAACATAGACCCCGCCACACCGGGTGCATTCTGGTCTCCGCCGTATACCGCCAGCAGCTATGATCGCGAATCCCTTGCGCTCAGCCAGCCGCTTGCGCGGGAATATCAGCGGCAGCCCGGTCATGTATTTACCACCGCTTTGCCCGCAGCCTTGAATCAGATCACCACCGAGCAGCTCTTTTCCATCTCTCCCCTTGCGGAATTTATCGGCTCAAAGGGAGGCACGGAAACGACCGCGCTCGCAGAAGCTGGCGCGGAGATTTCTTTGCCGGCTACGGAAGCTCGCCCACTTTATCCCAACGTCAGCGAGATCCTGATTTTTAATCCGTTGCGCGAGCTGGAAGACGGCTTGACGGTTGAAACGCTCCGGCGCACCGCGTTTTCACTCACCACCTCCAATCATTCCAGTGACCTGAATCTCTTCGGGTTGCCGCGCATCAGCATCTGGCCTGTTCATGCCGATGACTCGCCCGAAAACCGGACCGCTCTAGACAACCGGATCGCGAACGCCGTTTCCGTGACTGATTCTGACGGCGCTTCTTTTCCCTTTTATTTTACCCGTCGCAATCCGTCCGATCCAACGGCAGACTTTTCCGAGCGCAACGAGGAGCTTTTGAAGACCTACCTCGTCCGGCTGACAAGCCAACCGGTGCCAGGCTTTGCCGATAAAACATTCGCGGATAAATGGGGTGAGGATCATCAGCAGATTCTTACCCAGATCTACGATTACATTCGAGCAACAAACCTGCTCGATCAATCTACCGCTGACATTCAGCCTTATGCTCCCGGCGGACAGGTTACGCCCAGCCGAATTAATTTTGACGAGGAAACCGAAGCGCAGGGTTTTGGCCGCTATGTGACGCTTTCAGAATTCGGTTTCCTCGTGACTCGGCGGCCGCCACCAGATGACGCTGCTCCGCCGCCCGCCGAAGTTCTGGAACGGCGCTACTTCGATGCCACTTTCCTTTTTGAGCTTTTTTCGCCTGCTCAGGGCTACGGAAACCTTCGGCTCAGCCTAACGATGACTCCCGCTAATCTGGATAAGGTCTCCCTGGCACCCAGTTCCGATCCACGCGTTGTCATTCCGGAAGGGGGAGAGACGTTTGCCATCGAAAATAATATCGTCGAATATACGTCCCTTGAAACGAATACCGGTTTCGCCGGGCGCGGCTGGGGAGGCATCATTGGCCCGGCCTCCCTCGAAACAGGTGAGCGCTGGAAATTCAGCACCACCAAACCCATTATCGTCGATTATCTCCGGCCAATTCCCAGCAACGGCGAAGACGATCCGCCACCACCCGATGAATGGCCGGTCGCGATTGATTTTCCTGATGAGGTCACGCTGACCATCGACGCCCCGGCCCCGAGTGAAGGTGATACTCCACCCTTTACTCAGACTTTCACCTTTGTCTTCGAGGATCTGGAAGAGATTATTCTACCCTTCGCAGAATCACCGGAAACCCTCAATGAAAGGCTCCAGAACCGTGACAATGGCGGGTTAATCCGCAAAAGCGATCTGGTCCGTTCTCTTACTCTGAATCCTGGCACTGAGGATGCTCTTTCCGTCACACAAGCAGACCTGCGGTTTCTCGCGGCTACATATGGAGAAATCCCCGCAGAATGGTTCTCCCCCAGCAGCGAACTATATTTTGAACCTGACATTCGCGCCCTGCATACCTTTGGAACGGCGCTCTCCAGATATTTCCTGTATTCTTCTGAAGACGACGATACACCGATGCAACCGGGAAACAATATCTCCAGCTCTCGGAAGCTCTTCGTCGAACCCGCCGACGAAACTTCGGATTTCGAGATTCTCGCCACGGCCGCGCCGAATTTCTCCACGGTCCAAACTCAATCCGCGGATTCGACCACGATTATCGGTGGAGACTGGGATACCGGCACCGCCCTGGCGCTGGACGGTCCTTACATCAATAAGGCCGACGATGGCATCTCCTATTTCTCCGATTCAGATGTCAATTCTGCTCCCTATTATCATGCTGATTTTTCCAGCGGCCTCGGGCCTGAGTTTTTCTCGCCGCACCGCATCGCACCCTCACCGGTCATATTCGGTTCGCTCCCCACAGGCATTCAGCGAGAACAGGATCCGTGGCGCACCTTGCTTTTCTCTCCAAATCCTCCGGCTGGTGATGCTCATCCCGGATTCGCCGATCCGCCTGAGCACCTTCTTCTCGATCTGTTCCACCTGCCGCAGGTTGATCCCGTCACGATCAGCGGACATTTTTCCACCCAAGGCCGGGTCAACCTCAATGCTCAGATTCTGCCATTCACATATATACAACGCGAAACTGCACTGCGCGGTCTTCTCCAGGAAATGCGTATCCCGGTTATTCCGTCCGACTCTGAGACAGAGTCCAGCTACAAGAATTCTGACGGCAAAGGTGGTGATTCCATTTATTTTCATCGGATCGATGTAGACGCGACCATCCGTCTCATTCGTGAACACGTAAAAAGTGAGGGCTCGTTTCGTAGCGCCACCCAACTCTGCGAGCTCTACCTCGTCCCGCAGTTTGATGAGAATTCCCCAGCCAGCCTGCAGGAAGTGACGTTTTCTGAGCAGACTGATCAGGACGATCTGCGCGCATTCTGGAGCAATAACGAACTAACCGAATTGACTGGTGACAATCTGCGCGAACTTCCCTATTCTCACCTCCTGCCCCGCGTCACCACGAAGTCGAATTCGTTCCGCGTCTACTTCAGGGCTCAGCACATTAAAAAAAGCCGCAACAGTCCTGCCAACGGCTACATAGAAAACCTGGACAGAATTGCCTCAGAATTCCGCGGTTCTGCGCGTATTGAAAGGTATCTCCCAAACATTAGTCAGGATTATGTTGACTATGCGACGGACGAAAAGGCTGCCCCCCTTGACAGTCTGCATCGCATCCGCATGACCGATGTCCAACGTTTTACACCCTAAGCTTTTCCATGCGAAAGCCTGACTCATCTCAGAACTCATTTGCAGGGTTGACCCTGGTCGAGATGCTTTTTGTGGTCTCGATCGCTCTTCTGCTCATGGCCTTGATCGTTCCTCCTGTCACGGACCAGATTCGAACCAATGAATTGCGGTCATCCGCGGGAAACTTTTTGCGTGAACTACGGCTTGCCAAACACGAAGCGGTCACGCGAAATCTTCCCGTCGAAGTTCGACTTTTCGTTCAACCCGCCATGGACAAGAACTTTGCGCAGCCAGTCGAAGCAATTGTTGCCTACCAATTCTTCGAGTTAAAGGTGCATCCCGAAGAGGACAGACTGATACCGGCGCCATTCTCTGAATTCGAACGTCTGCCCCGCACGGTCATAATCACGACGAATACGCAGTTTTCTACCTTATTAGATGGCGCAAGAAAAGGAACGATGCGCGGAACACCTCTCGGAAAAGAACTGGCCGATCTGAAATCCGGCCAATCTTCCCCAGATCCAGCCAGTGACCGGTCGATTTCCTATTATGCTTTTACCATTACCCCGACCGGCCGGACCGATCTCGCGACGGACGAAAGCCAGTATAGTCTCACCTTCTGGTTGACGAAAAGCGAGCTCACGGGGGAGGCAGGCAGCGGTTTGCCACCGGATTACTTCACCGTCACGATTGACCGCGTCACGGCCAGTGCCCGGGTATTTCGCCCAAACTAACTGGGGCCGGGCCCTTCGTTTCTCATTTTGATGAAGTTTCCACTTGGCATTGGCCCGTTGTGATCTTTCTTTCCCCTCCCTATGCCAGCTGCTTCGTCTTCTAAAAAATCTACGGTTCGCGTTCGCTTCGCTCCGTCTCCCACCGGTTTTCTGCACGTGGGAGGTGCCCGGACCGCTCTTTTTAATTGGATCTATGCACGAAAGAACGGAGGCCAGTTCGTCCTGCGGGTAGAGGACACAGACGAGAAACGTAACACGCCTGAGGCGCGCCAGGCTATTTATGACGGCCTTCATTGGCTCGGTCTGGATTGGGATGAGGGTCCGGAAAAGGGCGGAGACTATGGTCCTTATTTTCAGAGTCAGCGTATGGAAATTTACGAGAAGCACCTCGCTACCCTTGAAAAAAAGAAAATGCTCTACAAGGAAGACGATGGCGCCGTTCGTTTTAAATCACCTCGAAAGGATGTCGTCGTAAATGACCTGATCTGTGGCGATATTACCTTTGACCGCACCGCCGAACCGGATATGACCATCCGGCGCGCCAATGGCTCGTTTATTTTTCATTTTGTTAATGTCGTCGATGATCTAGAGATGGGCATTACCCACGTTATTCGAGGCGAGGATCATCTTTCCAATACACCCAAGCATCTCGAGCTTTTCCAGGCCCTTGGAGAAAAGCCTCCCCAGTATGCGCATATTCCGCTGATCCTGAATCAGGACGGCTCAAAAATGAGTAAGCGTGATCAAGGCGCCGCCGTTCATTTTTATCAGGAAAATGGTTATGCCCCGGAAGCTGTGCGGAATTATCTCTGCCTGCTCGGCTGGTCACCCAAGGACAACCGGGAGATCCTCGAGATCGAAGAGGTCGTCAGGCTTTTCACCTTTGAAAACGTTAACCGGCGCAATGCACGCTTTGATCTGGAAAAATGTTTTTGGCTCAATGGCCAATACATTCTCTCCATGTCCGTCGAACGCTTCCGTGAACTTAGCGAGCCCTTCATGGACAGGGCGGAAATCGGCTACAGGGACTTCGATGATGACTATGTGAACGGAGTTCTTTCCATCGTCAAAGAGAAGGTCAAACACCTGAATGATGTCCCGGAGTGGGTCAGTTATTTCTTCACTGATGATTTTGAGTTTGAAGATAAAGCCGTCAAAAAGCGGCTCAGTAAACAGGAGACCTTTGATTATCTGCAGACGCTTGTCGCTAAGTTATCCCGGAAACGAAAATGGGAGGCTGCCGACCTGAAGATAACGGTCGAAACCACCGCGGAAGAACTCGGCGTGAAAATCGGCGAGTTAATCAATCCCGTGCGGATCGCCGTCAGCGGCAAACAGGTTGGTCCCGGAATGTTTGAGATGCTGGAAGTGATGGGAAAAGACCGGGTCATCGCCCGGCTCAAAGCCGCCGAGACGAAGTTCCGTGGCGACGCTGAGTGAAAGGGGGCTTCCCTTGCGTTCTTCGCCCCTTTCGCTAGAGTCGACTCGTGACTGTTCAGACCTTTCTCCGGCGGCTTCTCCTCGGGACTATCATCCTGGCCATGGCCACTCTCATCGGCGGCTGTGCCGCGGTCGGTGGCGCTCCTATCGATGCCCGCTACCGGGAATTCGTCGAGCCGTGACGGATCTCGCACCGGTCAACTTACAGGCTGAGCCGGACTGCGTAATTTTTGGTAGGCTTCGCTTAGCAGACGCTCCGTTGTGTCCCAACTGATGCACTCGTCCGTGATGCTGACACCATACTCCAGGGTCATGGGGTCGCCGCTCAGCTTCTGGTTACCTTCCTTCAGATTACTCTCAATCATGAAGCCCACGATGCTCTCCTCCCCTTCCGCGATCTGGTTCAGGATATCAAAGAGTACTACCTCCTGGCGTTCATGTTTTTTGCCGGAGTTCGCGTGGCTGCAATCAACCACGAGGAAGGGCTCCAGGCCAGCTTCGACGAGACGGGCCTTCGCCTCCTGGATCGCTTCGCGCCCATAGTTCGGCCGTTTATTCCCTCCGCGCAAAATGATATGCCCGTGGCCATTGCCCCGGCTGCGCACCAGGGAGATGTTTCCGTCCTCATCAATGCCCAGGAAAGCGTGGGGAGACTTCGCGGCCAGGGCCGCGTTCACCGCGTTATCCAGGCTCCCATCCGTGCCGTTCTTGTAACCGACGGGCATGGAGAGACCGCTCGCCATCTCGCGATGGGTCGGGCTTTCGGTCGTGCGCGCGCCAATTGACGCCCAGCTTAAGCAGTCCGCCAGATACTGCGGCACGATCGCATCCAGCAGCTCTGTACCGCAGGGCAATCCCATTTCGCTGACGTCCAGGAGGAGCTTGCGCGAAATGCGCAGGCCGTTCTGCACGTCAAAGCTGTCATTCAGATGAGGATCATTAATCAGCCCCTTCCAACCTACGGTGGTGCGGGGTTTTTGAAAATAGACGCGCATGATGATGCAGAGCCGGTCCCCATAGCGCTGCTCCAGTTCCTTGAGCCGGCTGGCATATTCCAGAGCCGCCTCGGTATCGTGAATCGAGCACGGCCCGACGATGCAGAGGAGCCGGGAATCTTTCCGTTCCAGGATATTGATGATCGCTTCGCGCCCGCGGAGAATGGTCTCCATCGCCGCAGGAGAAACAGGGAATTCCTCCTTCAGTTCTCGCGGCGTGATCAGGCGTGAATTTCCGATGATATTGACGTCGTTCAAAGGCTTCATGGATGGAGTGAATGGGTCGTGATTAGGATTGGGGGCAGCAGGAATGGAAAATGGAGGAGTTGGTTATGGGTGATGGCCGGATGGATTTCGATAAAAAGCCTGTGTCAAAAAAGACTCAATTCACGTGGCAGGTTTCAGATTCGAAAACAAAAAACCCCGCTCTTCAGGCGGGGTCTCTTCAGTTCGTGTTGGTTGCTTTTCAGGGCAGTGGAAAAGGTCAATCAGCACATAAGAGATCCCGCTGGGGTCTGCTAAACCAATAGCAAAACCAGCAATAGCGGAAAACGTAGCTGTAGGCTGAAAGCATCATCAGAGTCTTTTGAAGATGCCTCATTTGACCGCAAAGGCAAGTCTTTCACTCAAATTACCCTCCTCAGCGCTTAAGCTTCGCCTTGCTGAACCGGCTTGAGCGTGAGCTTTCCGCCTTTTCCGGCTCAGCGCCGTCCTCAGCCGAATCCCGCCGGGGCGTGGCTGTCTCGGAATGACGGGCCGCGTTTTGCGGTGGAGGGACCGCTTTCTTCGCCCGGCGCATGGAGCGCCCCAGCGAAGGCTCGAGGGCAGGGCTGGACGGCGCCGTTCCCTTTTTGGAAGGGCTGGTCGCCTTTTGTCCGCTTCTTTTCCAAAGTGAGGCCAATTCCGCTGATCGCCAGCCAAGCCGTGAGGCCAGCGCTTCGATCAGAAACAGGGCCAGTATCCCAATAAAAAACCACACGCGCACATCGCGAAACTCATCCCGCACGGGCGCGATCCAGGCTTTGGACAGATCAAGCCGCTCTTCCCCATTCGTCGCGGCGGATACAGTGCGCAGTTCCTGCAGGCGATCTCGGTCAAATTGCCACTCAACGTCGAGGCGGGGGCTGATTGGGCCAAAAGGAATGATGTGATCCTCCAGCTGCACCGCTCCCCGCAGCCAATTTTCACCCGTCAGCGGAAGCTGCGCCACGTAGCGCCCCGGAGAGATGCGTTCCCATTCTACCTCGGTCGTTTCGCGCTCGCCACTGCGTGAAATCACCAGCTCCGGGATGCGCCGGGCGATCTCCTGCTCCCATTCATTGGTGTATTGCAGCTCCACCCGGAGGTATTCCCCTTCCACCTCGGTCCGCACATTGATCCCGGGAGGTAAACGGTCTCCCATGAGCCAGCGCGTCAGGGTCTTGCCGAAATCTCCGAAGTCGCTCCAGTTCCGCACACTCTCAGAAAACTCGCCGCCCAGCGGAAAACAAACCGCTGCCGTCCGCCCCGTGCCCTTTCGACAAAATGACACCAGGGGTGAGGCTTCCTTATCCCCCGTGACTGCAGCCTGGGTGGCACCCTCTTTAGGATAGCAGAGATTAAAAGCATCCACCTGCGTGAGCCAATCCAGATTTCCCGCCGCGATCTCAAACCACCCTGAGGTCGGCGTCAGTGCGACCGGTTCCTCAATAAACGCGGAACGCGCAACCGCCACGGTTTCCTGGGCAAAAAGCGCAGGCAGTGATCGTGCGTCCGTGTTGAAGAATATGCGCCCGTTTCCTCGCCTCGCGATATCTTCCAGAAAACCAGCGTCAGCATCGGCTTTCGTCCCGAGCCCAATCACGCTCACCGTCGTGTTTTCCTGCACCATCTCGCCAATGAGCCTCTGATACTCTCCCGGCTCCTCGGAATCCATTGCATCAGAAAACAGGATGATGTGTTTCTGGCCCTTCTTGACACCCTTGATCTCGTCCCACGCCGCCTTCAGCCCGGTGTAGACGAAAATTCCTCCACCCCCCGCGTCGATCTTGCGTGTTCGGTCGACGATCTTACGACGATTTGGTCCCACTTCCATCAGTGGCACAGCCCTGCGCGCAGAACTGTCGACGGCGAAGATCGTGATCAGGTCGGAGCCGCCCAGCAACTCGACCGCCCCGGAAGCACCCGCATTCGCCAGATCCATCTTCGTCTCACCCCCACGCACGGTCATGCCCATACTCCCAGAGCGATCCATTACGATGGCCATCGTTGTCGCCAGCCGCCGCTGCTCCTGCCGGAGCTCCAGCGAAACCGGCAGCAGATCGTCCACCGGACTTTTATAGTAGCCGCCCCTTCCGAAACTGTAGGCGCCACCCGTCATAAGGAGCCCTCCTCCCTGCTCCCGCACATAAAAATCCAGCCCTTCCATCATCTCATTGGAAAGCCGGAAAGCGGGCACATTATTCAGAATGACCGCTTTCGTCCCGACCAGCCGTCCGATACCCACCGTCTCGGTCTCAGTCACCACTTCTACTGCAAAACCCTGATCAGCTAGGACCTTGGCCAGGGGGTCTTCCTGATAATTGGTCAGAAGCAACACCCTCGGGCCGGCGGACAGCTCGACAAACGCCGCTGCACGGTTGTTCCCAGGGATTTCGTCCTCCGGTGAGCTTACCTCGGCGATATATCGATGCGCTCCAGGATGGGTCAACCGGTCGCGGAACCGAATCTGACCTTGGCCATCCACCATCTCCACGGGTGATTCCGCGATGAGCTGTCCATTACGGAAGATGCTCAAAGGCACCTCGCCATCCGGTTGCCCGGCAATGTCGATCTCGATAAGGAACGGCTCTGCGCTCTGCACCCGTTCCCGGATCTTCAGCCGGGTGACCCGGTAGTCCGTTTTGTCCGGATTGATCGTCAGCCGGTAATCTAGCGGGATTTTCGCACCCAGCAGGCGTTCTCCGATCCCGCCGAGCGGCTCAGTGCTGTAGCCGTCCGTCAGCAGAAGGAATCGCGCCACGCGCTTGGCCGGCACCTGACCAAGCGCATACTCCAGCGCCAGAGCCGTGCGCGTGAACTGACCGGTCAGCTCGAGCGCTTCCTGCCCGCCTTCGTCCCGGATCATGGCCGCTTCCGCAAAGTCGATCAACCTGAGGTTATCTGCCGGGCCCTGTCCTTCCCGGATGAGCTGTAGCCACTCTTTCTGGATTGGCGCCATCGAATCCTCCGCGGAATTCGAGCGGTCAACCAGCACATACAGATCCAGTCCCTTTTCCAAGGCGCGTATCTGCGGCCCGGCCAGGGCGGTCACGAGCAGGGCCATGATAAGGAACCGCAGCGGTGAGAGCAGCCGGAGTTGCCGCCAATACAGGCCCGCTACCAGCAGGATGGGCAGAAGCATAAACCAGGCGGGCTGCGTGAATTGCATCGGTGATTAAGAACCTAGGCACAGATCAATCGTGACGCCAGCATCGACCATCACACCGGCGAGCTTGCTCAAGGTGTATCACCCTCTTTTGCCTCGCCAGATCCTCACTCGCGTGATTTGCTTCGCAGAATGGATACTGCTTCCGCCGCTTACCCCGCCCAGGAACATCTTGCTCAAACGCAGGCAGTTATTGAAACCCGGGATTGGGATATCGTTGAGCCCGCCATGGAAAGAGTGGAGGAGACCGGTCCGGTAAAAGCTTTTTTCCAGACGGCTCAGGACGTTTTCTTCTATCCGAGCGAGGTCATGGCAAGACTGCCCCGTTTCGGTTCGCTTTTGCCTGCCATATTTTTCGCAGGCATCTTCGCGATTCTTATCTCCGTGGCCAATGGCCTCCTCGTCCCAGGATACAAGGTCGCCTTTGAACTTATCCAATCCATCCTTAACGGGACCTCAGCGGAGTATCAGATCGAGTTCGCTCAGAAAGCGGATGAACTCATCATGGAGGCGCTGCTCGCATTCAGCATCACTTTTGGCTTCATCCTCGTTGTCACCATTGGATCGATCGGCCCCTCACACCTTGGGCTCTGGCTGAGTGGCGTTCCTAAGCCGATTTATGGCCTGACGGTCCGCGTCATTTGCTACACGGTCGCCATCATGTCCGTTTATATTCTTATCCCGGTCGTGGGGGTCCTGCTCTTTCTCCTCTTGCTGCCTGCCCGGCTGAAGCTTGGCCTTTCCCGGGCCCACCGGGTCTCTTATTGGCATGGTGAAGCCCTCGTCATCATAGGGGTGCTGGCCTCCTTTCTGCTTCTGGCCATCTATTTTGCGATCGCGATTCTCTACGGTAGCCAATGAGGTTGATTTCTCGCTCGCCAGACAGTCTCGGATAAGCTGAATTTCCTCCCGGTCCGCTCGTCTAACCCGGGATGTTCATGAAGCAGTCGCGTTCTTTCCGTTTCCTATGTTTGCTCCTGGCCCTGGCCGCCCTTTTCTCCACGCCGGTCAACTCGGCTGAGGAGAAGGAGGATTCCGAAGAGGCAACCACGGAAAGCGAACTCCCCGCCCTTCTCGGTGAGGCATCCGGCACCCTGACCGTCCACGGCGCGGTCCTCAGCTACCTTCACATCGAGGCGCTTTCCACTCTCTACCAGAAAGGCGCTTATCCAAAAGAGCAGGTCATCCACGAACTCAACTCCACGGTCAGCCTGCTTGAACTGAGCGCGCACAAACTGCTGGTCGTCGCAGAAAGTGTCAGCAATGACGCGGATCCCGCCACTGATCCAGTCCTCGACACTTACCACCGGCTCATTGATCAGGGCAAAGCTCTCCGCCGGTGGGTGGAAAATGGCGGTAGTTTCCTTGGCGAAACCTACACCCGCGAGCGTGACCGCGCCAAAGAAGCTCTCGTCAACGGGCTGGATGCAAAGGGACTCGTTGAAGCCGCCGCTGGCGAGTCATGACAACCTCAGGGGGTTACCAGAGGCTGAACGCGCTAAACCCGGAAAGCCCGAGGCGAAAAGTCCATAACCCCGTTCGGCTCCAGTTACTGCGGACCATTTTTTCAATGAGCTGGTCATCGTAGCCGGCTCCGGCCAGTTTACTGTGGATCGGGACAAATCTGTAAAACGTGATCCACCAGATACAGCCCAGAGCCACCAGACCAAGAAAAGGAGCTCCAAAGCACAAGGTCTCCCAGAAAGAGGACTCTTTTCCCCAGATCGATGGCCAATTGAGAGCTGCATGAGCCGCGCTCCCAACGGCAACAAGCACCTCCGCGGGCATCAAGACGGCGATCAGCCAACTCATGCGGCGCATATGGAAGTGCTGAAATTGGTCAAAGCGTCCGGGGTCAACGAATCTAAAGGCTGGGTAGTGAACGAGTTGGACCATCCAGATCAGGCCCGTTAAAGCACCCGTGACGGCAAGCTGAAGAGTTACGCAAGCTTCAGCAGCCGGGAAAACGGAAGGGGATTGGAGCAAGGTCGATAGCCAGTCGGGATGGGTAGCAAGATTAGGGGTGCGAGACACTCTCGAATCTTTTACAAAATTGTTTATTGACCAAACGTAAACAACTCGGTAAATTACCCGCCTTTCGCAAGTTACGCAGCCTGAAACTTAAAGCCGGTTGAACGGATTGCAAGTGAAACCTGTCTTTCTCCCAGGAGATCCAGGCCGTCCATCCGTTGTAACCAGCCGTTATCAAGGTATACCAGTTTCTCCGGCCGGAGGAAGAATCACTCCTTTCCTGGCCTCTCACAGTTAGCTTTTCAAGGACAACGCCGACAACAGCACCACAACAGCAACAACAAGGAGGTGTGTCATGACCGGGCAAACGACAGAAGACGGAATCAAAATTTATTTGCGCCAAATTGGCCAGATCCCCCTGCTCACCCCTGAGCAGGAGCTGGATTTGGCTACGCGGATCCGCGCGGGAGACCGCGAAAGCCGCTCCAAGATGATCCTGGCAAACCTGCGTCTGGTGGTAAAGATCGCCCACGATTATGCCAATCTCGGGCTTCCTTTGCTCGACCTGATCTCTGAAGGGAATATCGGCCTGATGAAGGCGGTGGAGCGCTTTGATCCGTCCAAAGGCGGCAAGCTCAGTACTTATGCGGCCTGGTGGATCAAGCAGTCCATCAAGCGCGCCCTCGCCAACCAGAGCAAGACGATCCGCCTGCCGGTCCATCTGGTGGATAAAATCTCCAAAATTCGCCGGGTTTCCGGGCAGATGAGCGAAGACCTCGGCCGCGAACCGACCGACGAAGAGCTGGCCGAAGAAATCGGGATCGATACCGCCAAGGTATCCCTGCTCAAAAGCGTGTCGGTTCGTCCAGCATCGCTTGATGCACCCATCAGCGACGATGAGACGACCGAGTTCGGTGAAATCGTGGGTGACGAAGAGGCGCAAACGCCCTTCGAAATGCTCAGTGACAAGAACATGCGCATGGAACTGGGTGACCTTCTGGAGGTCCTTGATGCGCGTGAGCGTGAGATCATCAATGCGCGGTTTGGTCTGAATGGCGAGAAGCCGGAGACCCTGGAGCAGGTTGGACAGCGTTTCGGTGTTACCCGTGAACGCATCCGTCAGCTCCAGAACATCGCTCTGGCTAAACTTCGCCGCACCCTGCAGAAAAAGGAGAAGCTCAACCAGTTTATGCAGGATCGCGAAGAAGGTCAGGAATAGCCTTCACTTCAATCAGGGAATCTGAAGAACCTTTAGCCGCCCCTTTCCGGTTCGCCGGGAAGGGGCGTTTCTGTGCCTGGGACGTTACCGGAGGAGAGAAATTACGGTGCCGCCCAAAAATTGCTGACAACCTGAGGAAGCCCCTCCTACGCTGCCAGCCAAACCTTAACGGCGACGGTTGGCCGAGGTGATCTGGTGGCGTCATGCAGAAGAAGGATAAGCTCAGAAGGCGTCTGAAAAAAGTGGGCAGGCTCGCGGCCAAGCGCATGGACAATACCGTGCGCGGCATTCGCCGTTCCCTCTGGGGTGCAGACCTGAGCGTCCTTGCGGTGCGCCATCACCTCAAAGGCTATGGCACGAGAGGTTTCCTGAAAGATGGGCGGGCTGGGCTCAATGTCGCCCTCGTAGCCATTCCGCAGGGCCTTGCCTATGCCAGCATCGCCGGCTTGCCTATTCAATTTGGCGTTTACGGTGGTGCGGTGGCGGCGATCGTCGCGGCCTTGCTCACCACCTCCCGGCACACCATGCTCGGGCCGACCAATGCCACCTCCATCACCGTCGCCAGCGCCTTTGGTGCGTTTGCCCTCGATCAGGGTGAGGTCATGCCGCTCTTCCTTTTGCTTGTCGGCGGATTTCTCATTCTGGGCGCCATTCTTCGGATGGCAAATCTCATCCAGTACATGTCCCGCACGGTGGTCATCGGTTACATTACCGGGGCGGCCATCCTGATCGTCTCGAAGCAGGTTCACAAGACGCTTGGTGTATCCATTGGCCAGAATACGACGACCTTTTTTGATATCATCGGAAATACCTTCCAGATGATTCCCCAAACACATGGGCCGACGCTGACAATCAGCCTGATTACCGGTGCCATCTATATCCTTTTTCAGCGCTACCTGCGTGGTCTGCCAAACGTGGCCATCACGCTGATTCTGGCCACCCTCACGGCGCAACTGTTTGCACATCTGGATCGCACCTCGGAAATTGCCGTTTTCCAGGGTTTTGATGATGTCGCCCTCTTCAATCCCTTTCCGCTGGGCTGGCCCGTATCGATTCCGGCAATCGATTTCTCCCAAATCAATGTTATGGTTGGCCCAGCCTTGGCCGTGGCCTTTTTATGTTCGCTGGAAGGCTCGGTCATGAACCGGACTATTTCCAGTCAAACGGGAGACCGGGTAAACAATAATCAGGAAATGTTTACCACCGGCATCGCCAATGTTGCCTGCGCTTTCCTCAGCGGTCAACCTGCGAGCGGATCACTTACGCGGTCCGCGCTGAACTTTAACAGCGGCGCGGTCACGCAATTGGCGGGCCTGTACTGCGGTATTCTCTGTGCCCTCGCTGCCCTTGTCATCGGTCAGGTCGTGGGCTACGTTCCAGTTGCATCCCTTTCTGTTCTGGTCATTGCCATCGCCATCAGCCTCTTTAATTGGCGCCGTATTAAAATCGCCCTGCGGGCCACGCCCAGTGACGCTACCGTTCTTATCGTTACCCTGGCCGCCGCGCTGATCACACGTCTGGACACAGCCATCTTTATCGGGGTGGGTGCTTCTATCGCTCTTTATCTGAGAAAGGCCGCGCGTCCCAGCATGGTGGAATATGAGTTCGACGCGGAGGGAGGCCTGGGTGAAAAGGATGCAGGCACTGAGCGCCAGATCCCGCAGATTTCCATCGTCCACGCCGAAGGAGAACTTTTCTTCGGGGCCGCCGATGTTTTCCGCGACCAGATCCAGCGCATCGCGCTCGATCCTAATATCAAGGTCATCATTCTGCGCATGCGTAATGCGCGGAACATCGATGCCACCAGCGTCATGGCCCTCGAAGAATTGCATGGTTTTATCACGAAACGCGGCAGCCACCTACTGCTCAGCGGCGTGCGTCGCGATGTTTTCCGCGTCCTTCGGTCCTCACGTCTCCTGAAGATTCTCGACCGGCGTAATGTTTTCCTTGGCTCAGCCGCCAACCCAAATCTATCCACGCGCTACGCCCTGATCCGCGCCAAAGAATTAATGGGCGATCAGGAGGTCGATATCCGAATTTTCGTCCCGCCCAAGCGCGAAGAAAATGATGAGGAAACCCAGGAGCCTTCCCGGTCCAGAAGAAAAACGGACAGCGGCTCGGGGGACAGTTGAACTAAACTAAATCAAATCTCCTGAATCCCAAGTGGAGTACTAACATGAATAATCCTGTTTCCGAGGAAAATGAGATCAAACGCCTGCAGATGGTTCACTGGATCATCTGGGGTGCGCTGACTTCCACTATTTTTGTTTACCTTTTAATCGGTAACCTCCTCCAGGGCACCAGTCAGGCGATCAATCCCACCGTGTTCTGGCTTCTCGCCGGGCTGTCTGTCGTTCACGCCGTGATGGTTGTGGCGCTGCGTCAGATTCTCGTCATGCAGCGCATTGGCAAGGGTCAGATCAATCCCGCCACGGCGGACGGCATGAAAAAATTGCTTGTCGTTTCGATCGTCCTCTGGGCGCTCGCTGAATCTATCGCAATTTATGGGTTTGTCGCCGTGCTTCTTGGGGCGCCGTTTGCCCACTTCGGAGGGTTTATCGCCGCCGCCCTGTTTCTTCTCGCATATTGCAGGCCGCAGAGATACTCGCGCCGTCGCCTTTAATCGATGGATTGCCTCAGGCCGGTGCGTTAACCTTTTTCTTCAAACTCGAAAGCGGTATACAGATCGACCGCTTCTCCCGTTCCCAGAAAATAATCTTCCAGCCGCTCACGGAGCCGGTTTTCTGCTTCCCGGCGCAGGTTGCCCAACTCAAAATCGTCCCGCGCCTGCCTGATGAGCTGGCGCACCGCTTCTTCATGATCCTCTTCCGTGATCTTGTTGATGAAGCCATCTTTGAGGTGATAAACCTCATATTTTTCCATCTCTACGGAGAGAATTTTCGCGGGCGGAAATTTCACATCAACGGATTGGTTTGCCTCGTTGGCCGTCACGGAATAATTGCCATCCGCCAGATCAAAGCCTGCCTTGGCGCGAAAGGTCCCTTTCAGAATCAGGACTGCGGAATCCCCCGCCAGTTTTGTCCGCCTCCGCACGAAGGATTCACCCTCCTGTTCGACCAAAGCCAGTTCCTCAATGTCTTCCGGTGGCAGGTAAATGGAATTTCCCTGCACCTCCACTTTCTTACCGGTCAGATTACTGAAAGCACCGGCTACGGTATCCATAAAGGCCTTCGCTCCGCCACTGGCGGCATCGCCTACCCCCTTGATGGCGAAGTATCCAATCACCCCACCCACGGCCAGCATGATTGAGAGCCCGGCAAAGAACGCGGCGATCGCTTTCCAGATTCCGCCGGATTTCTTGATCACCGGCGCCGGTTGTGCATCGGTTCCACCTGCGGGAGTCGTTTGCTCCTTTTCCATGGGTGAAAGGTTACCCTCATGCGCGGTGATAAGCAATGCCACATCTCGCGCCTAGTCATTCACGCTGGAGGATTCCCGCGTCAGCGCTGACACTACGTCGATTGCTTGCTCCAGGCCGTCGACCGGTTGCTTACAGACATAGTCGCGGCACACAAAGAGGCGCAGTTCCCCGACCTCTCCAGCTTTTTTTCCGATCGCCAGAGCCGTTTGCCCATCTGCAAGCGGTCCAGCTTGGAATACCGCTTCTCCCTCTTCATCGTCCACCCAGTCCAAATAGCGGCCGGGCAGAAAAATCCGGTAAATTTCCGTCAGGAGCGTCTCTACGTCCCGGTCAGCCGCCGCTCCCGCAACGACCAGCTCGGGGGGGCTGGCGTTCATCTGGTAAAGTGTGCGCAGAGCCCGTGGCACCGCCTGGGGACCCTGCCAGAAAAGGTCGCAGCTCGTCTTGATCGCCTCTCGCGAAATTTCCTGATACTCATCCCGCGCGAGATAATGGCCCAGCCTCCAGAGCGCCTCGGCCGCCGCACTATGCCCGGACGGCAGAGCCCCGCCCCGCAACTCAAAGGGGCGGGTGGGCAGATCTTTAACCGCTTCATCTGACAGGTAAAAGATTCCCCTCTCACTGTCCCAGAAGCGCTTTACCATTTCCCGCGCCAGAAGATTTCCAAATTTCAGCCAGCGGAAATCAAATGTCGCTTCATATAAATCCAGGCAAGCCAGCACCATGAGCGCATAGTCATCCAACACCCCGGCTCCGGATGTTTTCCCTTCCCGCCAACTCCGGCTCAGTCCCTGCTCGTTGACCCAGAGGTTCGTCAGAACAAACTCACCGGCCTGAACGGATGCCTCCCGGTATTTTGCGTCCCCCGTTATCTGCGACAGCTTCGCCAACGCAGAGATCATCAGGCCATTCCAGGCGCTGATCACCTTGTCGTCCACCTCCGGCCGAGGCCTGGCGTCCCGCGCTTCTCTTAGCCTGGACATCGCATCGATCACCGGCACCGGCGCCTGATGCGGTTTGGCCTCCCGCTCCAGGTAGAGGGTATTGCGTCCACTTCCATCCAGGAAATTACCTTCCGCCTCCAGATCGAACCAGGCCGCCACTTCACGATACTCCTCCCGGCCGAGCACCTCACGAACCTCATCCGTCGTCCAGGTATAGTAACTACCTTCCGCTCCGTCACTTTCCGCGCTGATTGATGACATAAAGCCGCCCCCTTCATCGGTCAGCTCGCGCAGCACAAAATCAGCCACCTCCCGGGCGGTAAGAAGAAATTCATCTTCTCCGGTGATCTGAAAGGCTTCCAAGTAGACCGGGATGAGCAGCGCGTTATCGCACAGCATTTTTTCAAAGTGCGGCACACGCCAGGCAGCATCGACGGCGTAGCGATGGAATCCGCCCCCGAGCTGGTCATAGATTCCCCCCCGGCGCATTGCGCGCAGGGTTTCCAGCACGCATTTCTTGTAGAAAGGATCTCCATTGCGATGCCACTGCCAGAGCAGGAGCCGCAGCATCTCGGCCTGAGGAAACTTTGGTGCCTGCCCAAAGCCCCCGTGCTCCTTGTCATAGATCTCCGCGAGGGAATTCGCCGCCCGGTCCATCAGCTCCAGGCCCTTTTCCAGATTCACGGACTTCGGACGCGCTTCCTCTTTCAGCACGCTTTCAATGTGGGCGTGTATTTGCCGGCCCATCTCTCCAGCCTGATCAGGCGCACTTTCATAGCCATCCGCCGTTCGAAAAAGCACAGCCGGGAAACTCGGCAGGCCATCGCGCGCTCGCGGCGGCAAATAGGTCGCGCCATAAAATGGTTCCAGCTCCGGGGTGAGAAACATATTCAAGGGCCAGCCCCCGCTGTCTCCGGTCATCGCCTGGTAAGCCGTCATGTAAGTGTGATCTACATCCGGACGTTCCTCCCGGTCCACCTTCACCGGCACATACAGCCGGTTAATCAGGTCTGCGATGCGCTCGTCCATGAAGGATTCACGCTCCATCACATGACACCAGTGACACGATGAATACCCAATGCTCAGGAAGATCGGCTTACCCTCCTCCTTCGCCACGGCAAAGGCGTCCGGACCCCATTCATACCAGTCCACCGGATTGTCGGCGTGCGCCCGCAGATACGGGCTCGTGGCATCCTTCAGACGGTTGAGCGGCCGCTCCTCCGCTGCTTCCTCTGCAGCGGAAAGGAATCGCATTTGAACCAGCGCGAGCAAAAACACGCTGACGATAATTCTTCCCTTCGGTTTCACCCCTGAACCGGAACCTCATCTCGCCCAATTTTCCAGCAGGAAGAAAGCCCAGCCCTAACTCAATCAATGCCCCGGCCAGGGCTCGTCAAAATCTGCCGCGAAGACTTTCTGAAAATCCAGGTCCGGCCGTGCTTCCAGCAGTTTCTTCATCGCTTCGTGCTCCTTGAAGTCCCCGGGCATTTCCAGGTGCTTAAGGGTCGACATCTTGACAAGATGCTCCAAGCCATTCTCCCAGAAAAGCATGTCCTGCTTCCAGTGATGCAACCCCAAGGAAACCAGATTTTCCAGCTTGCTGATGTGCACAAAACATCCCGCATCGAACGGCTTGTTGCCCGCAGGTTTTAACGCAAAGCGCTGCAAATTCGGCAGGGCCTCAACGATTTCTCCAATCTGATCGTTGTTCATCGCCGAGCGGTGCAATTCAAAGTCGATCACGGTCGGATTCTTCTTCAAAAACGTCAGCGCATCTGGTGCCTGCGCCGAGGCATTATCCAACTCCAGCCGTTTCAATTGTGGAAATTCTCCCAGTTCACCCACCTTCGTTCCGTTCAGTCCAAATAAATGCTTCAACTCGAGCCAGCGCAAATTTTCGAGACCGTTCAGGTGCAGCATAAATTCCCCCGTGTCGTTCCCTTCAAAGTGTTCAATCGCCACGATTTCCATCTCCGGCTTACTGGCCAGAAAAGCAAAACTGCTGTCTTCTTTGACGAGCCGTTGCTGCAGCACGCGAAGCCCTTTTAACCTGGGCAATTCCGCGAGGCGCTGAAACGCGGCATCATCCAATCCTGTCCGTTCTTTTTTGTAACTCTCTTTATCCTCCACCTTTTGCGGAATATCCACCCCGTGATTGCTCACATGGACGGTCACGACGTTGCCCTCCTCGTCATAACGCACACGCAGGCTGTAAACCATCGCGGCCAATTCGTTGACCAGGCTGCGCTGCTCCGCGTCGGGACTGGAAAGCCCCTCCGGCATAAACTCCTGGAGCGCCGCATCCGGTACGAAATGTCCCTCTCCTTCCGCTCCGTGGATTGGAACGATCCATGCTAAGGCCATTACGGCACCGGAAACAAAAGCCACACGAGAGACACTATTCTTCATATCAAAGATAAACATTTTCAGATGCTGATCGGTCTGGAGCCATTCCAGACACTGCCCACGCGCACTTCGTTCGCGAGATTGGCGCGGCTTCTTTCAATTCAGGGAATCCTTAATGTTAGGTTCATTTTCTTCATCCTCTCCATCCGCCCCGGATCCAACGCCTCCTCTTCAACCGAAGCGCAGACACCTCATTTCCCGCCGTTCCTGCCTGCTCGGGCTTCTCGGCCTCGGGGGCAGTACGGCTATCGCCGGTGCGGGTGGCCTTGGATATACTTTCGCTTGGGAACCCTTTGCCCTGCGGGTCGAAACGACCGAGCTCACGCTTTTTGGCCATCGGCCGGATCTCAAGCGCAGGCCCCTCCGCCTTCTGCATCTGACCGATCTTCATGCGTCCGAGTATGTCCCGTTCGATTACCTGGAAAGAGCCATTGATCGCGCTCTGGAACTTGATCCTGATCTCATCTGCCTGACGGGTGATTACATCACAACCGGTCTTCCTGACCCCGAACGCTACACAAAAATCCTCTCCTCCCTCTCCCGGGCTGCACCCGCCTTTGCCTGTCTGGGCAACCATGACGGCGGCAGTTGGTCTGCCTCCGGCCATGGTCTGAACAGCCCTGAAAGCGTCGTCTCGCTGCTGGAGCAGGCGGGAATTCACGTCCTGCGCAACCGCTCCACCCTCTGCCGCGTGCGCCAGAATTCAGTGACGCTGCAAATCGCCGGGACTGATGATCTCTGGAATGCGTCCTTTGACGTAGAATCAGCCTTCGCTCAGGTCGATCCCGCTTCGGAAGCACCCGTCATTCTCCTCCTCCATAACCCGGACGGTAAGGCGTGGGTGAAGCACAAGCCGTGGCACCTCATGCTCAGCGGCCACACGCATGGCGGCCAGCTCGTTGTTCCCATCCTCGGTCTGCGCCCTTTTCTGCCGGTGGAAGACCGCTCAATGACTGAGGGCCTTTACCATTGGGAAGAGCGGCTCATCTACATCTCACGTGGGATTGGGAATGTCTGGGGCGGCCGGTTCAACTGTCCCCCGGAAATCAGCCTCCATCTCATTTCCTGATTGATCCTGGCCGGGAAGATTTCGCAGACTAGTGCTGCACATAATTGTCCCGCTATGGACCTTTACAAGACAAATCCCTACGTCGTTGCCCAAGCGCCGGCGGACCGTCGCGCCCTCTTTATCCGGCGCGTTTACACGCACCTCGCTTTCGCTATCCTGATCTTCGCTTCGCTCTGCTTTTTCCTCATGCAGACGCCGCTCGCGGAGATGATGTACGATTTCATTATCGCCGCCCAGTTCAACTGGTTCATCATTCTTGGCGGTTTCATCCTCGCCGGCTTTATTGCTCGAGGCTTGGCTACCGGTAAAATCCCAAGCCACCCAGTATCTTGGGCTCGCCTTCTATGTTCTGGCCGAAGCGATCATCTTTATCCCGATCTTCTACATCATCATCGAGGTCGTCGATGCCCCTGAGGTCATTCCCGTCGCCGGGATCATCACCTTTTTCCTCTTCCTCGCGCTCACCGTTATCGTTTTCTTTACGCGCAGAGATTTTGGGTTTCTTGGCCCCTTCGTGACCATGGGCGGCTTTATCGCGCTTGGCTTCATCGCTGCCCAGGCCATCTTCGGCATGTCCCTCGGCGTCATTTTCGCTGTCGCCATGGTCGGCCTCGCCTCAGCCGCCATTCTTTTCACCACCTCTAAGCTCCTTCACGAGTTTGAGGAGGATCAATACGTCGGCGCTTCCCTCGAGCTCTTTGCCGCGCTCGCCCTGATGTTCTGGTACATCATCCAGATCCTCCTGCGAATGTATCTGGCCGGTGAAAAGTGAACCGGTCAGATAGAAGACCGGCATGCCTCAGATCATGCCGAGCTTCATTTTGCCCTCTTCACTGATCATGTCCTGATTCCACGGTGGATCCCACACGAGCTCAACGTTTGCGCTGTCCACTCCGTTGAGGGTCAGGATCTTGCGCTGCACGTCCGCCGCAATGGACGGCCCCATCCCGCAGCCCGGCGCGGTTAAAGTCATTTTGACCTCCACGTTCTTCGCACCGTCCTTGTCTTCCACCATGCAATCGTAGACCAAACCCAAGTCGACGATATTCACCGGAATCTCCGGGTCATAACAGGTCTTGAGCTGGTCCCAGATCGCTGTCTGCAGGGCTTCCCCTTCGAGCGGCTCCTCGGCGGTGGCTATAGCTGCACCACTGTCTTCCGTCACTTCCAGGCCCAGCGCGTCCGCGTCCGCCCCGGAAATGCGAGCCAATCCCACTCCGTCTGCCGCAACCGTGTGGCTGCCGCCCAGGCTCTGGGTGATGACCACCCGTGTCCCGATCGGCAAAGTGAATGTCTCCCCGCTGGGAATGCGCACCGCTTCCACATCGCGGCTTAGGGTGATTTCTTCAGTCGATGGAGTCATCATAGTTATTCGTTGCTCTGCTTTTCCGGGCTCTGCAAGACGATCTTCCGTGAAACCCCGGCACTCTGGCCGCTCTCCCCGAAGGCGCCCACCAGATTGCCTGAGCCGAGTGACCTTTGGCCGTCCGTAGCAGGTCCCTTTTCGCCGCTCAGGGCCTGCTTAAGGGCGTCTTCCACCATTTGGGCGCAGTGAATTTTCATCGGCGGCAACGCTCCCAAGGGCGAGGCCATTTCCTGGCCAGACATGGAAAGCGCCTCTTCCTTTGTTTTGCCGGCCAGCATCTCAGTCGCCAGGCTGGCCACTGCAATCGCGGTCTGGCAGCCGAAACTCTGGAACGACGCCTTATCGATCACTTTGCGCCCGTCTTCCTCTTCTCGAAACTTCAGCCACATCCGCAGCATATCACCACAATCCGCACTGCCGACCGTTCCGATCGCATCCGCATCGGAGATTTCTCCCATGCTGACGGAGTTCGCCACCGCCTGCTGCACGCGCGCTTCAAAATCTTCCGTGCCGCTGTCCCTGCTCACCGTTTCGCCGCTCATGATTCAATGTGATAGCGTGGCAGATCCGGGTCAACCTCCTGGCTCCAGGCATCAATCCCGCCTCGCACCGCGCGGATATTCGTAAAGCCATGCCCTGCAATAAAGGCCACCGCGTCCAGGCTGCGCTCGCCGCGGTGATCGACCAGAATGATCGTCCGGTCTTTTGGCCAGGAATTCATCATCTCCTGCATAAGTTCCTGCGTCAGCAGCTCGGAACCCGGTATCTTCACCGCGTCATATTCTTCCCGCGTCCGGATATCCAGCAGAGCAACCTCGCCACTGCCTTCGCCGTCGATCCGCGCTTTCGCTTCCAACGGAGACAGCCGCAGTTTTTCATCCTCCTCGTGGCTCGTTTCAATGTGCGCGATCACCTCGTCAACCGGCAGGTTCTCATTCCGCCCGCACACCTCCGCCAGGGTCTCCTGCTCACCGTAACCGCAACTTGAGCATCCTCCGATGTGATAGCGGGTAAACAGCGCCCGGCGCGCCCCCGGAAAGCGTTGCTGAACTTCCCCCATCGTCGTCTCCCCGCTCAGGGGAACATCCGTCGTTGTCGTGCTCGTTTCCATAACCTGGAAAATTACAGATCTATTTACGGTGCTGCAATCACCCTGCGATTCGAGTCCGCTTGCCCGTAGGACGCTTCAACCCGATCAACGTTCAGTCGCTCGCCACTCGTTGGAAAATCTGACGAGCTCTTCGTGTCCGCTATTCCCGGGCGCAATTGGAAGTGAGGCTTGCTCAAGGCCGCTCACCACCCGTTTCCGGCGAATACTCCGGAGCGGGCAGTTCATTGGAGGGATCAACCACCGGTTCGGCCTTGCGGATCTCCACGTCGCTGGCCAGCTCGACCCGCTGATTCTGAACCCGGCGGCCTTCGGCCGTGACCTCAAAGGGAATTGCTCTCGGCGGACGGGCCAGCGCTACTTCAAGCACGGGCTGAACGAGCGGCGCCGCTTTCGAACCACCGCCTACTTTTTCGTATTTGTCCCCTTCATACATCGCGCAGAAAGCATATTGCGGAGCGTCTGCCGGAGCGAAACCGCAGAACCAGGCCACGCGCTTGCGTTCATCTTCATTGCCCCATTGGGCCGTCCCGGTCTTACCCGCCACTTCATGGCCTTTCACCGATGCCCGGCGGCCCGTTCCGCTCGAGACCACTTTTTTGAGGCCCTCCACGATCAGATTCTGCGTTTCCTGACTGATATCCAGCTGCGACTGCACGCGCGGCGGAACAGGAATCTCCACACTGTCGTTGATGTTCTGGATCTGCTTAACCAGTCGGGTGCGGAAAAGCGTGCCACCATTCGCCACTCCGGAAACGGTATGAGCAATCTGCAGGGGTGTCATGAGCAGGTTCCCCTGGCCGATGGAAATGTTACACCAGTCCCCATCCTTATGTTCGCGCTTTTCCACCCGCTGCATATAAGCCTTCGTCGGCAGCACGCCGTCCTCTTCGCCTTCGATCGGCAAACCGGTCAATTCGCCCACGCCCAGTTTTTCGGCCCAATTGATGACCTCATAGCCGGCTTTCATCCCTACCCGGTAAAAGAATGTGTTGCAGGACTGGGCCATAGCCCGGGTTATCTCCATGTCACCCATGTGACTGCTGCTCCAGTTCTGGAAATAATGGCCGCCCACCTGAATGCCCGGCGTGCAGGGATAATAGGTCTTGCCGGAAATCACCCCGCTTTCCAGGCCCGCGATGGCCGTGACGATCTTAAAGGTCGACCCCGGCGGGTAGGCTGAGCGAAAAGCCCGCGGAATGAGCGGAATCTCCGGATCGTCCTGCAACGCGGTGAAATCATCCGGGGTGATGCGTGGAATCCACTGATTCAGATCATAATTTGGCCACGATGCCAGCGCCAGGATGTCCCCGTTATTTGGGTCCAGCACGACCACCGCGCCGCGCTTGGCCCGCTTTTCCAGGGTTTCCTCTGCCTTCTTCTGCAGCTCCATATCCAGCGTCGTGATGACGTTGAGCCCCGGCTGCGGTTTGCGGGTAATGATTTCCGAAATGATATTGCCTTCCCCGTCCGTCGTGACCTTGAGCAGACCCGGCACCCCGATCAGATGCCGGTCATAGGCTTTTTCCACCCCTTCCCGCCCTTCCGGCACAGACCACAGGTATTCGTTCGCTTCCGGCGGACCCTGCACCCGGCTTCGTGTCAGACCGACATAGCCGATGACGTGGGACGCCACATTGTTCTCCGGATACGTCCGGTAGTACACCGGCACGATGTTGAAGTAACGCGGATCATTGTCCTGAATGATCTTCACGTTCTCCTCCGGGATGTCCCGGGCCAGCATAAGCGGCAGGTGCTTACGATTTTTATAGTGAGTCTCGACAATCTTGCGGGAGATTCGCACCTCCATCCCGGTCAGACTCTGCAGGGTGCCCAGCTCCCGCGCCACGAAGTCCACCAGCTCCTGCGGCTTGAACTCGCGGTCGAGCGGAAAGCGCATCTCCAGGTTGTAGCCCAGCCGGTTCAACGCGAAGGGCTTGCCCTCACGGTCCGTGATCTGGCCGCGCGGTCCGGGGATGGAAAATTCATAGACCCGCGTATTGTTATCCACCAGCACGGGCGGAGTGATCGTCGGCCCGCCCGGGTTGTAGTCCTGGCCAGACATGGGCCAGGGCGCGGCGGCCAGGAGGAAGATTGAAAGGAAGCAAAGAATATAGAATGGATTCCGCATAGGATCGGGCAGGTTTAAGCTTCAATCTCCATGATTCTACCACCGAAGTCCAAATGATAAATCTTTAAGACGCATTAAATAAATTCTTCAGCCTCCGGCCCTGCCCGCCCAACGCCACCGCGCCTCGCTCGTCTCAGCAAAATCGCTAGTCACCTGCTCTCGCCTGCGTATGGTTGCTATTCTCAATTGAATCGAATCCGGGCCCTCTTGCCCGCCGCTTATGTTTTCCCAGCTATCCGACAAACTTCAGGGCGTTTTCAAAGATCTGCGAGGTCAGGGCAAGATCAGCGAGGAGAACGTCGCCGAGGCCATGCGCACCGTCCGCATGGCCCTGCTGGAGGCGGATGTGGACTACAAAGTGGCCAAGGAATTCATCGCCCGGGTCAAGGAGCAGAGCCTCGGGGAAAAGGTGATGCGCAGCGTCAGTCCCGGTCAGCAGATCGTGAAAATCTTCCAGGACGAACTGACCCAGCTCCTGGGCGGTGATGCGGAGGAACTCCAGCTCAGGAAAGAAAAGGGCGCGCCCGCCAAGATCATGATGGTCGGCCTGCACGGCTCCGGTAAAACGACCACCTCCGCCAAGCTCGCCAACTTCCTCAAGAAAGAACGCCACGAGGTCGCCCTCATTCCCTGTGACCTTTTCCGGCCTGCCGCGATCAATCAGCTCACGCAGTTGGGCCAGCAGATCAATGTGCCTGTTTTTCAGCCGGAGAAAGGCGAGAAGGATGTCCTGAAGGTCGCTCAGCAGGCGGATAAATGGCTCAAGGATCAGCCCGCCAACGTCCATATCTATGACACCGCCGGCCGCCGCGAGATCGATGAAGAACTCGTCGCCGAGCTGAAAAAACTTCGCGATCGCGTCCAGCCTGATGAAATCCTGCTGGTCTGCGATGCCGCCACCGGTCAGCAGGCGGTCAGTGTGGCCGAGCATTTCCATGAGGCGCTCGAAATCACCGGCGTCGTCATGACCAAGATCGATGGTGACGCCCGCGGTGGCGCCGCCCTTTCCATGCGCGCGGTGACCCGGCGGCCGATCAAATTTGCCGGGACAGGCGAGAAAATCGCGGACTTTGAGCGTTTCCACCCGGAGCGCTTTGCCGGGCGCATTCTCGGCATGGGCGATGTCGTCTCGCTCGTGGAAAAAGCCGCCGAGGCCATGGAGGCTGAGGAAGCCGCCCGGATGGAGGAAAAGCTGCGCAAGGCTTCCTTCACCCTGGAAGACATGCTCTCCCAGATGCGCATGATGAAAAAGCTCGGCCCGCTGGAAAGCATCATGGGCATGATGCCCGGCATGCCCAAAGTCTCGGGTGAAGACATGGCCAAGGGTGAAAAGCAGCTGAAGCGCACGGAGGCGATCATCCTCTCCATGACCCCGGAGGAACGCCGCAGGCCCTCCATCCTCAACGCCCGCCGCCGCAAGCGCATCGCCCGGGGCAGTGGCACCACCATGACCCAGGTCAACAACCTGCTCCGTCAGTTCGGTGAGATGAAAAAGCTCATGAAGAGCAAGGGCAAAATGAAGCAGCTCATGAACCAATTCGGTGGGGGCGGCAAACTGCCCGGCGGCCTGGGCGGCATGTAGGCCTCCTCAAAAAACCGCTCGCATCGCGCACGATTGCCGGTTGACAACCCATTTTTCCTCGGGAAGTTAGCTGCTCCCTGGATGTCGCAGGATCCCCTCCTTCCCCGCGCTCCCTACTCTCACGGCACCGCACCCGTCTGGTCCAACCTTGGTATCATCAAAGTTTTCCCATGGCAGTAGCAATTAGACTCCGCCGAGAAGGCAACAAACACCGGCCCTTTTATCGCATGGTCGTGGCTCCCAAAGCCGCCCGCCGTGACGGCCGTTTTATCGAGATCCTCGGCACCTATGATCCGCTGGACCGCAACCGCTTCAACTTCAAGATCGATCTGGAGCGCGCCGAATACTGGCTCTCTGTCGGCGCCCAGCCCTCTGAAACCGCCAGCAGCATCATCCGCAAAGCCAAACAGCTCCGCGATGATCCGGCCCTCGCCGAAAGCGCCCTGAAAGAGGCCGAAAAAGTCGAAAAGGCCACCCAGGAACATACCCAGACGCCCCCTGACGAGGATAAAGAAAAATCTGCGGCTCCAGACGCCGAAACGGAGGCCCAGGCAGAGGGAACTGCCACGGCTGAACCTGCAGAAACTGCTTCTGAAGAAGCAGCACCGGAGAAACCCGCTGATGCTGCGGAAGCCGAGACTGAGGCTCAACCTCAAGCGGAAGCCGCAGAGCCTGAGAAAGAAAAGGCCGGCGCCTGACCTTTCCCGCGCGCGTCCTTCTTTCGTTCATCGCGCGCCCTCCATTTTCTGAGCGTCTCACCTCGTGCCGGCTGAATTTCCGTGCCCGGGCAATGGCTTCCGTGATTCTTATTTAAGGGAAAGGGAACTTATGACTCAGGACGATCGCGCTTTTCTTTTTGATTACCTCCGCACCCCCAGCCCGACCGGCCAGGAAGTGAATGGCCAGAAACTTTGGCGGGAACGGATTTCCCCGTTTGCCGATGAATTGCGCAGTGACAGCTATGGAAATTGCTGGGCCACTCTGAAGGGCACCAATGACCATGACGGGCCCACCGTCATGATCGAGGCCCACGCGGATGAAATTGGGTTCATGATCCAATACATCGATGACGACGGTTTCATTTATATTTCACCCGCCGGCGGCTCCGATGCCACCATTACCCGCGCCAAGCGCATCACATTCTTCGGCAAACACGGACCCGTCCATGGTGTCATTGGCTCCACCGCCATTCACCTGCGCAAAGATGACGCGGGCTCTGAAAAAGTTCCGAAATGGCATGAGGTATTTGTCGATATCGGTGCCACCTCCAAAGACGACGTCCTCCAGCGCGGCCTCCATATCGGATGCTACGCCGTCTATCATGAGGGCGGCCCGCTCGAATTAACCGAAGGAAAAATCACCGGGCGCGCGATCGATAACCGCATCAGTGGTTTTCTTTTGACCAAGGTTTTCGAGCAATTAAAAGACAACCGCCCTGCCGCCACCGTTGTCGCGCTGAATTCCGTCCAGGAAGAAGTCGGCGGTTATGGCGCCCGGATGGCTGCCTATGAAATATCGCCGGATATTGCCCTCGTTTTTGACGTGACACACGCCACCGACACGCCCGGGATCGATCAGAAGAAATTTGGCGCGGTGAAACTCGGCGCCGGTCCTGCCGTCACTCATGGCACGGCCAATCATCCTCTCCTCGTCAAGCGCCTGATTGATTTGGCTGATAAAAACGAACTGCCCCTCCAACACGAATCAGCCAGCCGCTACACCGGCACGGATACCGATGATATCTTTATCACCAAAAGCGGCATTCCTTCGGTCCTTTTATCCATTCCACTACGTTACATGCATTCCCCCGTGGAAATGATGGATGAAAAGGATTTCGAGAACACCCTCCGGCTCACCCTCGAATTTCTACGCAGTTTTCAGCCCGGCGAACGCGTCCGAATCGACCTGACATAATTTCCCACCCTCAGGGCGTCACCGCCTGGGCCGGAGCAACTTCCCGTTTGCGCACGGCCAGAATCAGACTGGATTTCCCCTTGTTAAAGGTGTATCCCACGCCGAAGGGCAAATCTTTCGCCGGATTCTCCGCATAAATGCGCGCCAGATCTTCCTGATAGTATTTATCGAAAAGCTCAATCGTGCCACGATAGTTCCCGTAAAAATAGGTTGTCCAGCGTCCGCTCAATAAATAACGCACCGGCATCCCGGAATCATCCTGTAAAATAGAGGTGCTTTCATCGAGCAGAAACTGCCGGATCCGCGAGAACCCTTCAGTGTGCATGAGATAGGAGGCGGACTTCAGGTAGCTCGCGCTTTTTCCGAAGCTGCGCATAAACGTGGTGAAGCCCTTGTTCAGGCCGCCATTGGAGAGATCGGTCTGAAAATAATAGAGCTGCTGGTTGATGCCTGCCTGGTTACGGAAAGAAATCATCACCCCTTTCGTCGCAAGATTTTCCGGGAACGGTGCAAAAGCAGTCTCCACCTGGCCATTGCTTCCGATATTCACAAAACGCAGGTCCGTGATCTGTTTACCCGTCCGCGCCAGCAGCACCATCAGGGCGGGCGTCACTCCGTTGATTTTCGTCGCGCGAAAATCTACCTTCATATCCTTGGTAATAAAGTAACTGTGCTTGAGCAGAGTATCCAGGCTCTTACGCAGATTATCCAGACCGGCCTGCATTTCCTCCGGCGTCATCGCCTCGAGCGTCGGCACCGTGCCGACCGGCTCGAGCCCAGCCAGAATATAGACCGGCGCCCCGGGATAAAGCGAATCCACCGACAGAAAATCCGGCCCGGAAAACATATAGTAGATCGCCGGCGGACGATAGATCTTCGGATTCATCTCGTTCACCGCCCAGGCGCGCATCGGCCGTAACCGGATTTCCTCTGCGTAATCCCACGTCTTGTCCAGCTCCTGCGCATGCTTCAGCCAGATCCGGCTGTCTGTGTAGGCGTCAAACGGCGTAATCCGCGGGCTCGGCAAGCCAGCCAGGAATAGCGCCTGATCCTGCAGGAGAAGAGCGCGCTGTTCCTGCGCCTGAACCGGGATCGGGACGGACCAGAGGCACGCCGCCAGGGACATGGAAAATACAGTTAAGAACTTTCGCGTATTCATGGGCAGAGACGATTTCTGAGTTTCTTTAGACGGTGCGCCGCTTTATTTGTTCAGCGTGAAAATAAAGCAAACACGCCAGCCCACCCAGCACCAGGATCACGATTCCCGCGTAGTGCATGGGAAATCTTGTTGCCGCCTGGACAAAGATGTAAATGGTGCCGCCGAGAAATAAAAGCTGCGGCACGGGAAAAAGCGGGCTCTTGAAGATTGCACCCTCCGCGGGGTTTTCCTCCCCCCGGCTGCGAACACGCAAGACAAATAAACCCGCCACCGCCAGAAAGCTGCACAGGGTCAGAATGACTGAGGTAAACAATACCAAATCGTCAAATTGAAAGAACAGCGCGAGCAAGGCCAACGCGCTCTGAAATAGAATCGCCCGGTAGGGAATGCCATTTACATTTTTCCTCGCCAGAAAACGCAGCAAGGGAAAATCCTCTCCCATCACCGCCATCACCCGTGGACCGGCCCAGGTCATCGCGCTGATCGTGGAGATCAAGCCAAAGGCGATCAGTCCCGCCATGATCCGCCCGCCGTTTTCGCCAAACATATATTTCGCCGCGACATGCGCCACATCGCTTTCTCCGGCCATCTCGGAGATCGGCGCACTGCGCAGCATCGCCGCATTCACCAGCACGTAAAGAATCGCGACCAGCACCGTCCCGAAAATCACCGCCCGCCCTACATTCTTTTCCGGCTGCCGGATCTCGCTGACAATATAGGTGGCCGCGTTCCACCCCGCGTAGGCAAAAATCACCCAGAAAAATGAGGCGGCAAAGGCATTGCTCGTGATCTGTTCCCACGCACCCTTTTCATAGGAAAACGAGACGGCCTGCGGCGAGGCGACCGATAACCCTGCCCCGATCAGAATCAGCAGCAGCACCACCTTCAGGACAGTAAACACATTCTGGAAAATGCTGCCGATCGTCAGATTCCACAGATGCGCCAGCGTCACTCCCATGACCACCCCGCCGGCGATAAATTTATCGCTCCCCTCACCCAGATCCAGCGCGCCCTGCGTGTAGGCGCCCAGCGCCAGTGCGGCAATTCCAACCGGCAGACCGAATCCCACCGTGATCGAGGTCAACCCGGCAAAAGCTCCCGCAACAGGATGATAAACACGCGCCAGAAAATTATACTCTCCCCCAGAGCGCGGCAGGCGCGCGGCCAACTCCGCGTAACTCAGGGCACCGCACAGCGCGTAAAGCGCTCCCGCCAGCCACAGGGTGATGATGGCAAACCCACTCGTAATGTCTGCCACCTGATACCCCAGGCTCGTGAAAATACCCGTCCCCACCATGTTCGCCACGACTATAGCTGTCGCGGTCCACATGGAAATCTTCGCCGTCGCCGCGGCGGCCGGTTTGACTGGCATGGCTTCCCCCATTTCTTCGGAGAAAGCCTATGCCATGAGTCAACCTGCGCTCAAAGCGCGAAATCGTGCCGATTTAGTCAAATTCTGCCGGCGCCGCTTAGTGCGATACCACCTTCGGCAGGCTCTTGGCCTGATCAATCCAGCCCGCGATCATTTTCTCGGACGGCAGTTGGCGCACCAGTTTCTTGGACGCATTGGTCTCCACCATTTTCTCGTGCAGATTATCTGCCCGGCGTTTGGAGAGTTCCGGCACCGAATCAACCCCGGCAAATTCGAGGAGATCTGAATACTGTTCGCCCACCCCTTTGATCCGGAACAGGTCAACCCGGTTGACCCACTCCAGGACCAGCTTTTCACTGACCTTGATTTTATCAGCGATTTCTTTACGTCCCTTGCGGGTCGCGCCGGCTTTCAGCAGCGCGCCAGTCGTGCGGAGGTTAATCCCTTCGAGAAGCTGTGCATATTTCTTCCCGATTCCTTCTACTTCGATGACTTTTGGCATGGTAGCGTTTGTTCTGCGGGTTTCAGTCGTTCTATCTTGGAGGGACAACCTGAATCAGGTAGAACCTTTCACAGGTTTCCTTCCGGAGGAGGTAAAAGAGGAGAGTCCACTATTACCAGAAGTCACTATGAGGAGTTGGGAGCTCAAAAGTCAATCCATTAATACATCTTAACTATCGGATAATCGATTTTCCCTTTCTTTTCCCGCGCTGCTTATGAATAACCTGAATTCAACCTGTCGCTTCCGTCCTTCGTCACCTCTCCTGGTGTTTATTGTCTCCCTTCTACTTGGCATCTCCGCGAGCCCGGCTTTTTTTGCTCAGGATGTAAATGATCCCGCAGGCAACCCACCAGAAATCCGCCTCATGGCATGGAATCTGGAATGGTTTCCCGGTGAAGGCCCGGAGGTTCCTCTCGATAAAGCGGCCACCCATGAAAAACAGCTCACCGCGTATCTGGCACAATCCAGCGCCGATGTCCTGCTGTTCCAGGAAATCGTCAGTGAACGCGCCCTGCGCCGCGCGGTCCAGGCCAATCCGGATTACACCTTGCACATCATGACAGACTTTGAGGATTCCCCGCTGGAAATGGCCATCCTCAGCCGCTATTCCGCGGTGGAAGCAGCCGGTATCCCCTACACCATCACTTCCCTCACGGAAGCGCCCCGCGGCTTTGCTTACGCTGCGCTCCGGCCTGAGATTGATCATCTTCTGCTTGTTTGCTCCATCCACCTGAAAAGTAATCGCGGCTCGCGCCCGGAAAATTATCAGATGCGCGAGGAAGCTTCCCGGCAAATCATATCTTTTCTCGAAAAAACCGTCGCGGAATTCGAAAAGTCCGGGTTCTGGAAACAGATTACCGTTGTCGTGGGGGGTGATTTTAATTCCGATCCCGCCGATGGAAAATGGGAGGGGGACGGCACCTGGGAGATTTTCTTCAGCCGCCAATTCCACTGGACCTGGGAGGGTGTGCCGGACGATGAACGCCTCTCGTGGATCGGGGACCGTCAATATCCGCCGACCTGCTTTGACCATATTCTGGTCTGGCAACGGCCGTCGCGAAAGGTTTCCCAAGCGCGCCTTCTTGAGATGCCGGAGGGTTTCAGTGATCATCGCCCAGTAGAAATCATCCTCAACCTGAAGGGAGCAGCTATTGTTCAGGATGAACCCGAAAACACCTCCGCGGCGGAAGAGACAGCGCCCGTGCCTGCTCCGGTCATCATATTGGACCCTGACGGGCAGAAACCATAAATCTCCATCTAGTGCAGCCCCGCTTCCTTCAGGGTTTCTTCAAATCGCGCGGGCCGCGGAAAGAGTTTTGAGAGCATTTCGACGGACCGCTCGGACAGCTCTCCCTGCTGCTGACCGAGCGCCGTCTGAATGTAGATTGCTTCCCGGAGAATTTCTTCTTCATCCGCCAGACACTTTTCTTCCCATTCTTCATCAGGGCCGTCAAAATCCAGCACAGAGACTTCGAAGTCGACCAGAAACGCACGGATGGGTGAAGGACACACAATAATGTTCTGCAACTGCATGTCCCCATGCAGAAAGCGGTGCTCGTGGAGCCGCTTCAATTGACGATAAATTTCTTCAAGAATATGCCATAGCCCGATGAGCTGCCCTTCCGGGCATTGCCGGGCGAGATTGATGTTCCGGTCATAGGGCGAGGCGCCGAAGGGTGACAACTTCTTGTAGGTGCGGCCCGGAATAAATGAACTGCGGAATTTTGTTTTGCTGTAACCCACCGGGGCGGGAGCATGAAGAATTTCCGCGGCGCGCTGGGTGGCTTCAAATTCGATCGCGGGATCCGTAAAAAAACTCTGTGGGTAATAGGTCTTACGGAAATGCACCGGATACTTCTCCGCCTGGGGGATTTTCTCGCGGGTTTCGACTCCGGCAATGACCAGATCCGCCTGCTTGAGCGGCTGGCCATTGACCTCCTTCACATATACCGTGTGCAGGGAGTAGTCCGTCCGCTGCGGATGCTTCACCAGATGCTCATACTCCTCCGCCAGGGCGATGCGGTGAAATGTGCTCAGCTCAACCATGCTTGCGGGGTAGTTTCGGCTCAAAAGAGATTGATCGCCAGCAGCTTATTGTAAATCGCCTGCTTGAAAGAAACCGTTTTCTTGGCACGTTCTAATACTTACCCGGTCGACAATCCGGACAATGCGATGAGCAAGACGACCTCAGCCATGGGCGTTTCCAGTGCCTCGGTTTCCCTCACCCAGCAGCTTTGGGACCGGGATTACGAGACGCCTACCCAGAAACACGCCGATGAAATGAAGGCCTGGGAAACCGTCGCCACGGGCTGGAAGCACCTCTACGGCAGCATCAAGCAAAAGGGCCTGAGCGTGGAGTGGCATGACTTCAAGCCCGGTCTGGATCTGGACTGGGCGGCCAGCTTCCATCCGAACACCCTCGAGCTCTGCATCAATCTGGACGGCAGCGGTCAACTGGAAACCCAGACGGACGACGGCGAGATTCAATACCAGGTTGGGCCGCACAATGTGGCGCTTTACCTGCCGCAGGCTGATCTCCTTCAGGCCACGCGTCCCATGGGTGAGCATCACCAGTTTGTCACCTTTGAAATGACACGGGAGTATCTGCGGCTGTTCTTTTCTGGAAATGAGCACAATCTCGAGCCGGCCGTGCGCCAGTTCATTCGCGGGGAAGAGATCACGGCGGACCGGGTGGTGGTGCGCCCGATGATTCTGCGCTTCAAAGCAATCGCAGATGAGCTGCTCAATCCACCTGTCCCGGCGGTCGCGCGCGAGCTGTGGTTTCAGGCCAAGTTTCTGGAAGTCGCCTGTGACATGCTTTTCAAGGCGGATGAACAGGAACGCGCCCCCTTCTGCGTGCAGCTCAAGCAAGCCAGCAATGACCGGGCGGAGCGCGTCAAACGCATCCTCCTGGAGGAACTGGCCAATCCCCCCACCCTTCAGCAGTTGGGGGACATCGTGGGATGCAGCCCGTACCATCTGAGCCGCATTTTTTCCCAGGCCACCGGCATGACCATCCCGCAGTTCATCCGCCAGGCGCGCATGGAAAAAGCGGCTGAGCTGCTGCGCAGCAAACGCTTTAACGTGACCGAAACTGCCTTCGAAGTCGGCTACAACAGCCTGAGCCATTTCAGCAAAGTCTTTTACGAGACTTATGGCTGCTGCCCCGGTCTCTACCCGAACACCCAGCTCTTCGGTGCTCAGGGCCGGAAAGCGGACGACGGCCGGAAGAAACGCCCGGCGACGAACAAGGCGGCCTAACGGTGTGCCATTTTTCCCGATTCGGGTGGACAAGGGCGGCCAGGCCCATTCTATACTCCGCGGCGATTTCGGAAAACCGTTCCCCGGCAAACGGATTGTCAGGGGACACACCATGTTCACGTTGTATGAGCCGCGCTGAAGGGGAGCGCCGTCCACATCATGACTACTGCCACACCTGACACGGGAACCCACACCAACGGATCGAGCCCGGCCACGCTGCCCGGCATCAGCTATCCGCTGCCGCCGGAGGCAGCGGAAATTCTTCAGCAGGCGCCGAGCGTCACCATTCCAGACAGCCTGGATGATATCATCCAGCTCGCCATCCGTGATGCGGGTCCGGACGGCTGGCATGAGGTGGCCTATGAAGTTCCCGGGCGCGGCCGCGTCGTCGAAGCGAAATCCTGCCGGGTAAAAAACGGGATCGCCGCCAATTACCTGGAGCCCTATATGCGGCGGCGTGACCCGGACTGCATGGTCATCGGCGATTCCCGCCCGACGGACAAGCCGACCTATGAAGCGCGCTTCGGCCAGCCTTTTGATTCCGTGCGCCAAGAGACCTTTGAATGGCTCAAAACACAGCCGCTGGCCATGTTTGCCTTCAGCGCCGGCGCTCACCAGAAGGGGATGGACGCGATCTGTATCTGCCCGGACAACGCCGGCTTCTTCGCGCTGGGTCTGGCCATGCTGCAGGGAATGCTGACGCCCGATCAGATCCCGGCGGATTTTAACCCCACCGCGGTGATCTACGTCGCCCCGCCCTTCCGTCACACCCACTTCGACGGGAGACAGGTGGTGGTGCACAATCGACTGGAGACCTTCCATGAGCTTTTCAGCTACAACCTTTACCCCGGGCCGAGCGCGAAGAAGGGCGTCTACGGTCTGCTCCTGAATCTGGGTGAATCCGAGAAGTGGATCACCATGCACTGCTCCACGGTGGAGGTGGTGACTCCGTATGAGCGGAGGCTGGTCATTTCTCATGAGGGCGCGAGTGGCGGCGGAAAAAGCGAGATGCTGGAGCAGCCGCACCGGATGAGTGATGGCTCCCTCCTCCTGGGTCAGAACGTGGTTACGGCTGAGCAACGGACCCTGAGTCTCCCGCGCAGTTGCGAATTGCGCCCGGTGACGGATGACATGGCGCTGTGCCATCCATCGCTGAATAAAGAAAATGGTTACCTCACCCTGATGGACGCGGAAGCGGCGTGGTTCGTGCGAGTCAACCACATCGATCGTTACGGGATCGACGGCAATCTGGAAGGGCTGACGATCAACCCGCCCCAGCCGCTGCTCTTTCTGAACATTGATGCGCACCCGGGCAGCACCGCGCTGATCTGGGAGCACATTGAGGATGAGCCCGGGGTGCCCTGCCCGAATCCGCGGGTGATCATTCCGCGGAACATTGTGCCTTTGGTGAAAACCCGCGCGGTTGATGTGGAGCTGCGCAGTTTCGGGGTGCGCTGCCCACCCTGCACGTCCCAGGAGCCGACCTACGGCATCATCGGGATGTTCCACCTGCTGCCGCCCGCCCTGGCGTGGCTGTGGCGGCTGGTCGCGCCACGCGGTCACGCAAACCCGAGCATCGTTGGAACGGCAGGCATGTCCTCGGAGGGGGTCGGTTCCTACTGGCCATTTGCCACGGGCCGCCGGGTGGACCAGGCCAACCTTCTGCTCGAACAGATCGTGGAAACGCCGAAGGTAAAATATATCCTCACGCCGAACCAGCACATCGGGGCATGGAAAGTTGGCTTCATGCCACAATGGATCATGCGCGAATATCTGGCCCGGCGCGGCGGAGCCAACTTCAGCCACAATCAGGTCTCGGCGTCCCTCTGCCCGCTGCTGGGCTGGAACCCGACCTCTATTATGGTGGAAGGCCGGACGATCGGCAGCTGGTTCTTCCAAGTGGACAAACAGCCGGAAGTCGGCGAAGCGGCTTACCGCCGGGGCGAACAGATCCTGAAAGACTTTTTCCACCGGGAGTTGAAGCAATTTCTGGTGCCGGACCTGCCGCAGCTCGGCACGCAAATCATTGAGTGCTGTTTTGATGCCGGCTCGGTGGAAGATTACTGGAAACTCATCCCGCACGAGACACTGCTCCCGGACGAGGATGATTGAGGATTCAGGATTGATTGGACTGCAAAATCTGTCAGGAGGGGGAGGCATGAAAGCGAAAGACTTGATTATTCTCCCGCTCCTTTTCGTCCTCATTTTCCCAGCCACACCTCTGCGGGCTCAGGAAGATAACGGCACGGAATGGCGTGCGGAAGCGGAAGCGCGGATTCAGGAACACCGGACGAGCGATATCACCCTGAAGCTGGTTGATACCAACGGGCGCGCGCTTCCCGCCGGCACACCCGTCCGTGTGCAGATGACGCGCAGCGCGTTTAACTGGGGCACGGCAATCGCCTCGTGGAAGTTCGATCGTTTTGGACCGGATCATATTTATTTCACGAAAATCCCGGAACTATTTAACACTGTGACCCTGACGAACGGCCTGAAGTGGCGGCCTTCTCTGGATCCAGAGAAGCGGCCGCTGTCAGAAAAAACGATGGAGTGGGCACAGGAACAGGGCTTGGCCATCCGCGGGCATACTTTTTTCTGGGGAGTGGTGAAACATCCTGTGCTGCCGAAAAAATATCAGGAAGCGATTATTAATGAAGAACCAGGATTAGAGGAAGAATTGCTGGAGGCGGCTTTGGCGCATATTGAGGAACTTGGCCAGGCCACGCCATTTATTTATGAATGGGACGTGGTGAATGAGCCGGTGAACGAGCCGAAAGCCTGGCACTATATGGGGGCGAAAACGGTGGAGGAACAGGCTGAGATCATTGGCAAAATGTTTGCTGCGGCGGAAAAAGCCGCGCCTCAGGCCACGCTGGCGATTAACGAGTATCACATTTTCGCGCAGCCCAGAGCGCATAAAAGGTTTTTGGCACTGGCTCAGGCGCTGAAAGAAAATGGTGCACCCATTGTTGCGGCGGGTTTTCAGAATCATTATTTTTCAGGAGGGATGCGGGCGACCCCGGAGGAAATCTATAACCGGCTTTCGGAATACGCAGACCTGGGGCTCACCTTGAGTGTGACCGAGTGGGATGGTTTCGGCGGCGGTTGGGGAGATGATCCAGAGCAGGCCAAAGCGGACTATCTGGAGACTTTTCTGACTATCTTCTACAGTCATCCCGCAGCGCGGGATTTCGTCATGTGGGGTTATTGGGATGGGCAGCACTGGAAAAACGATGGTCCTTTATTTCAAGAAGATTGGACTCCAAAACCGGCGCTGGAGGTCTGGGAGAAACTCGTCCTGGGCGAATGGCGAACGGATGAAAACCTCCAAGCGGCGGCGGACGGAACGGTTTCCCTGCGTGCGCATCACGGTCAATATGTGGCTCGCGTGAGGATTGATGAGACAGAGTTTACGGGTGAATTTACGGTGGAGGCGGAATCTGATGATTTAACCGTGACGCTGACGGCGCAGGAAGAAAGGGAGTAAAGGCATCGCGTATCAGCGGCAAATGGCTTGCCATCATTCGTTTTATCACCTAAAAGGCAGCTCACAAAACCGGGATCTCTTTTTTTACTTCTCTCATGAAAACTCTTCGCACCCTCAAGGTCACTCTGGCGCTCACCCTCAGTGGGCTGGGGCTGATGAATTCATTATCCCCGCTTTATGCGGATAGTTTCGGGACGGGATTCTTTGTCTCGAATGACGGGCATATGGTCACGAACTTTCATGTGATCGAAAATGCGACAAACATCGCCGTGAAATATAAGGACACCTTTTTACCCGCGAGCGTGGTGACCTTTGACGAAACCAATGATCTGGCGGTGCTGAAGGTGGAGGCGCCGGCGGACATATCGTATTTGCCAGTGGCCGCGGGGCATTCGGTGACTCCGGGGCAGGAAGTTTTTACGGTGGGGTTTCCCGATCCGACGGTGCTGGGTGTGACGCCCAAGACGACGCGGGGCAATCTGAGCGCAATGAATGGGATCAAGGATGATCCGCGTTTTTATCAGATCAGTGTGCAGATTCAGCCGGGTAACAGCGGCGGCCCGCTGGTGACAGAAACGGGAAATGTGATCGGAGTAACCACGCAGACGCTGAATAGTTTTTTTGTGGCGGAACAAAGCGGTTATCTTCCACAGAATGTTAATTACGCGGTCAAGGCGGACTATGTTCGGCCTCTGCTGGATTCCGTGCGAGATTTTCAGCCGGCCTCACTGAATATGAGCAAGCTCTCCGGGGAGGCGAACTTTGCGGCGGTGCAGCGCCGGGTGGAGGATTCGATTGGATTAATCATTGCGGAAGGCGCGGCGCAGCCGGAGGTGGTGGCGCAGGAAACCGAAGAGGCGCAGGTCCTGACCCCGGAAGAACAGGGGCAAGCCGGATATACCGATGGGACACCGTCATCCGGGGGCAGCGACAGCCAGGAGGCGATCCGGAATACGCCGGTGACGGTGTATCGCGGAAATGTAGGCAATCTGGAGGCGATGTATTTTATCCAATGGATTTCTGATAATGATATTCGGGGCACGTATTTTTATCCGAAACGCGGGATGGAGCAGACCTACACGCTGGTTGGGAACAATCCGCAGCAGGGCGTGCTGTATCTGGATGAGTATACGGGGGAAGCGCTGAGTGCGCGGTGCACGCTGAAAAAGCGTGTCACGGACCGGGAGATCATCTGGGAAGGCACGATGGATAACACGGACGGGCGCAGCTTCAATATGGTGATGCGGCGGGAACGCTGAGGGTAAGGG
>CAZUPP010000004.1:0-19379 GCA_964622095.1 uncultured Verrucomicrobiales bacterium | reverse complement strand
AGGGCTGAGGACCGATGAGGGCAGCTTTTCTGTTTTACCGAACGTTTGGTAAAACGAAGAAAAGGGGCAAGGCAGGACGCGGAGGCGCATGAACAGGGCATCCAGCGGCTCCATTTTACCGAACGTTCGGTAAAATGAGAGGGAAAAGGTGGGCATGAACGGGTCGTCACAGGAGGTGGAAACCGGGTTGGGGTGTGCTTTGGCGTGGTGTGCTTTGGTGTGAAGGGAGGCGGGACCGGCCGGGAGAAATCGCTCGATAAAACAATATCGCACGGAAAAAGAAGGGGCGCGACACGTCCGAAACGTTCGGGACGTCCGGGAGCTAAAATAGTGAAAAAATTTACTGAGCGACCGGGTTGACAAAGCCAGGTGCTGTGAATGGACACCATTGGCCCGAATTGGATAACAGAATGGCTCGTTTTACGGATGAGTTCCGCGGCTGCGCACCCGCGCGGCCTTTTCTACACCACCGCGCCGGACCATTCCCTGGCGGACTTCGGCATTGAGGAGGGACGCGATTCTCCTGGCGCGGGAGGATGTCCCGCGCGGCGGGGATAAGGTGCTGGCCCTTTACTTTCCACCGGACGCTGATGGCGAGGAGAGCGGGGACGGGGAGCTGCTGCTCCGCGTCTATTTCCGGCGGGGAAAACAGATCACGCTCCAGGCGGCGGGCCTGGAGGATGTGCGCGGGCAGGCGGCGGACTTCGCGTTCATTTAGCCGATCATCGGAGGCTCAAGAGCCAGCCGAGGAACCATAGGAGAATGGCCAGTTTGATAAGGTCGTTGATCATGGTTTGGAAAACTCCTCAATACACCCCTTCGATGACCTTTTTGGTCATGGACTGGAAGGGGCGAACATCACCGACGCCGTCCCAGGGAAAGGCGGGGACGGGCTGGCGGCGGATGGCTTCATCGCGCTCAAGGAAACGCGGCATAAAGAATTCCCGGGTCATGGTGGTGAGCTCGACGCGGCCAAACTCACCGAAGGGGACGTTTTCGTCAGGGTTGGCGGGATTGACGACGCGCATGACGGCACGCGGCTGAGGGGCGTGGTAGGTGATGCTGTAGTTATCCTCCGGGGTGAGAGGGCGGCTGCAGGCGAGGCCCATGAGGGCGTTGCCGTAGGTGGGGACGAAGGCGATCTGGTTCTCAAGCACTTCTTCGATGAGGAAGCGTGAGGTCTGCGGGGTGATCTGGGTGCCGCCGACGAAGGTGCCTTTAATGCCGTATTTGACGAGGCTGATGCGTTCGCCGAGGGCTTCGAGGAGCTTGGGAGTGGTAAAGAGGCAGGAAAACTTGCGGTGTTTAAGGAGCTGCACGCCCTGCTCAATGACATGGGCTTTGTAGCGCTCCATTTCATCGAGCTTACCATCGTTGATGAGCGCTTTGACCCAGCGAGCGTCGAGATCGATATGGAAGCAGGAGCCGCCCCGGTGATTGGCGAGGTGCTCAATGGCGAGGCGGAGACGTCGTGAGCCGGTGGGGCCGAGCATGAGCCAATGGCCGCCGGGGGGAAAGGCGTCGTCATTGAGGGTGTCAGAGAATTCGCTGTAGTCGATGAGGTGATCGTCCCAACTGACGCGCTGTTTGGGCATGCCGGTCGTGCCGCCGGTTTCAAAGACGAAAAAAGGACGGCCCTGGTAGTGCTGAGGAACCCAGCGTTCGTTCTGCTCATCCCGCAGCCATTCGTCCTGGAAGTGGGGGAACTTCATCATGTCCGCCCAGGAATGGACTTCCTTGAGGGGATCAAAGCCGTGCCGGGTGCGCTGATCCTGGGCCCAGTCCAGCCAGAAGGGGCAACCGGTCTCCGGAGAGAAATGCCACTCAATCATCTCCTGGGTGTGGCGGTCGAGATCTTCACGGGCCTGCCTGACGGCCGCCTCCAGATCGGCGCCGGTATTGGGCACGAAGGCATCAGTAGTCTGGTGGGAGGGAGCGTTGAGAACCGCGGTGCTGGCCATAGGACAGGGTGGTGAGCGATAAGGAAGAAAAGAAAGGGAACCTGGGGATACAATCTATGCGCCTAAGATTGGGCGGCGGATGCCTCCGGGGCGGCGGGAGCGGGCGCTTTTTCAGGCGCGGGGCGGCCGAAGAACTTGGCGACGGTCTCGGTTTTGGGGGGCTTGGTGAGGAGAGAAACGATGACGAGCGTGAGAAGGCAGGCAGTGAAGATGAAGGCGGCCGGGTGGATCTGAAGCCATAGTTTCTCCGTGTAGTCACCATCCGCGCCAAATCTGGCATCCTGGAAGAAATAGAACCAGGTGAGGGCGGTGACGATGATGGCGGAGATGGTGCCGGCGGCAGTGGTGCGCTTCCAGTAGAGAGCGGCGACTACGACAGGAAAGAGGGAGCCGAAGCCAGCAAAACACCAGACACCAAGACCGAAGACGCGGGAACGGTCTGCGGGAGGAAGGCTGAAGATGTAGGCGGCCAGGGCGAAGGTGATGAGGGCGATGAAAGCGATGAAGCCGCGAGCGATCCAGATGAGTTTCTGATCACTGAGTTTATCTTTACCGATAATCCGCACGACGATGTCGTTGGTGAACATGGTGCCGAGACAGACGAACTGGGAGTCCAGGGAAGACATGATAGCGGCGAGAATGCCTGCGGCGAGGAAGCCGGCGACCACGGGGTGAGTGAACTTGTCCACCATCATGCCCAGGGTGGCGTTGTCATTGGGAGGTTTCGGCATGAGCTCCGCATCGACGGCGCCGACCGCCCAAATCCCGATGAGAATGCAGGGCACCCAGGTGACCATGATGCAGATAGGGTGCGCAATGACGGTGAGCTTAAAGGAGTTGCCGGATTTCGCGGTCAGCCAGTGCTGGAAGAGGTGGGGAAACATCGCGACGGAGAGGGGGATAAAGCAGTAGGAAAAGAACTCCATCTGGGAGGCGAAAGATTCCCGGCTGAGGTGCTGGGGAGAGTGTTCAACGACGCGGGCGGTCGCCTCGGCGGGGCCGCCGAGAGCGTCTGAGATCAGGATAAAGGCGATCACGCCCATGACCATGAAGACCAGGGTCTGGAAGGTATTGGCCCAGGCCGCGCTGCGCACCCCGCCGAAAAAGACGTAGCCGAGGACAACGAGTGTAATGACGAATGCAGTCAACTCACCGGGCAGGGCTCCATTCGTCTCGGGAAAAGCATTCGGATAAAATCCACGGGTGATACCGCCCATGACCGCGCCAGCGCCGACAAGCCCGATGAGCAGGTAGGGAATGATGAGCAGGACGAGGATGGGAAAAAGGATGTAACCCAGCAGTTCGTTATCGTAGCGGGCGCGGAAATACTGGATCTGGGTGACAAAACCGTGGCGTCGCCCGAGGGACCAGAGGCGCAGGCCGACAAAGAAAAAGCAGGCGGAATGAATGAGGCCGGAATAGGAGGCGAGCTTGCCGTAAGGCAAAATGCCGGTGGCATAGGCTTCGCCCGTGCTGCCGACGAGGGCAAACGCCGTCATCGTCGTGCCAAAGACGGACATGAGCAGCATGAAACCGCCGATGGAATGGCTGGCGACGAAAAAGTCCTTACCCGTGCCCCGAAAGAGCCGGGCGCTGATCACCCCCAGAAAAATAAGGAGAGCGAGATAGCAGACGATGATGATGATTTCCGGATGATCAAACATAGTGCGCCCCGAAATAGATTAATGAGTCCCTTGCGTTTCCTGAATCATCTCCAGATCATCCGGCCAGGCAAAACGGGTGACGAAGAACCAGAAAAGCCCGGCGGAAATGGAATAGAACGCGTGATAGGCCAGGCCGATGGGGATGAAGCCGAAAACGACCGAGCGGTCTTCCCAGAACCAGAAATCCTGATGCAGGAAAAAAAGAATGATCAGAACGAAATATACCCACCCGCTGCGCCGCCGTTTTTCCGGCTTGAAGGGATGAGGCAGTTCTGAGGCAGCAGGAATGGATTGATCCATGGTTTTAAGCAATTCAACCGGGCTGAAGGCGGTCACTCCTCCCCGCCACCCGAAGCATCAATGGCATAAAGATGCGTCTGGTTGGCGATATAGAGGACATCATTGGCAACAACCGGGCTTCCGTAAATAGGTGCGCCCAGATTGATCTCCGCGAGCTTTTTGCCTTCTTTATCGGCGGAAAGCATGGTGAGGTCACCATCTTCATCACCAACAATGACCTTGCCATCAGCGACCAAGGTGGAGGACCAGACCCGGCTTTTCAGGTCATAGGTCCAGTACTGCTCACCGGTCAGCGCATCGACACAATGAACGATGCCGGCATACTCGACGGTGAAAACCAGATCATTAACAATCGACGGGGTGGACATGCTGCGGCCGATTTCCTCAAAGGACCAGATGGCGTCTTCATGAGGATGCTCACCGGATAATTTCGGATCGATACATGTGAGGGCGCCCACGCCATCGCCGTGCTCGGGATCCTGGCCGATCGTTGTGTAAATTTTGTCCTGATAGGCAACCACCGTCCCGAGCACTTCGCTGGGTCCGCCAAAGGTGGCATATTTTTCTGGCCGGTATTCGGGCGGGTTGGCGTCGATGCGCCAGAGCTCGGGCAGTTTATTGAGGCCATCCTCCGCCGGTTCAGGTTGAGGTTTGAAGCCGTAAACAAAGCCATCACCACCGCCGAAAACAATTTGGGTTTCACCGTCTACTTTAGCGAGAGCGGGAGACGACCAGCTGCAGTGAAGGACGCGGGTGGAAATACCGGAAAAATCTTCCCCGAGGAGTTCGCCCGTTTCGGCGTCCAGACAAATCAGAGTCGGGGCAAGCGGCGCGGGGATATTGGTGTGAGACCAGTCGACACCATTGGAGGTAGAGGTGTAGATTTTACCCTCGTAATAAAGCGGGCTGCAACTGGCCACGTTATGCGGAAAAACGCCAAGTTCATCCCGCATATCAAAAACCCAGATGATATCCGCGTGGGTATCTTTGACCTCCGCGGGTTCAGAACCCTCCGGAACAATATATTGTCCCTCATCCTGGAACGGGCCATCATTTCCGTCTGCCATGCCGTTGACGTCCAGACATACAACTTCACAACGGTTGGTCACGACCCAGAGACGGTCCCCTTTAACGACCGGTGAGGAACAAACGCCGATGTATTCCCAGTCACTCACCTTTCCCGCGCCGAGTTTTGGGATAATCAATTGCCACTTAAACTCTCCGGTGGCTTCATCAAAACAATAAATGATTCCCCGGTCACCGACATGATCCGGGTCACGCGGCGATTCATTGTTCGTGCCGACAAAAACCCGGCCATCGACGATCACCGGGTTGCCGTAGGATTGTGATCCCAGTTTGGCGACCCACTTTACCTTTTCCGTGGTCGCCATATCGATCTCCTCGGTATCACCCTTGAAGGTGCCGGGCTTGAAATCGGTTGGGATGCTGGTGGCTTCACCCACCATATTGCGGTTCGGTGTGCCGCCCCAGGTCGGCCAGTCTTCGGCCAGACCCGGATGAGCCGAGGCGAGACACAGCATTCCGCTCAGGAAGAGGGATTTCTGGAATACGGTTTTCATTGAGGATGGATGCCGCATGATTTTCACAGAGTTAAATTAGAGGGGATTGCTGTAGTTAATGGAAATGTTGTCAATGAAGACGCGCTTCAGACTTTGCGGAGAAAAAGCGTAAATGCCGGGCGAGCCGTTCTCATGCGCCACGGGCACACTGACTTCGATGGTCCATTCTTCAGGTTCATCCGAGCCTTTCTCCCACGCCTTGGCGCGGACCACCCCGGTGCGATCATCCGCCACATCAACGCGGGTCTTCAGGGTATACCATGTCTGCGGTTTGATTGTGAAAGGCACACTTTCAGCGAGACGCTCATAGTTTGAGCTGACCTCGAGTTTCTGGCCGTTGCCGACGAGGGCAATGATGTACCGCTGATTGATCAGGCCAACGCTGGACATCACGCGGCGGTTGCCATCCGTCATGACATCGGCCTCCAAAGTGTAATTGGCGAGGGCATGATCCCCGATGAAGTTTTTCGAACGCTGAAATAATACCCGGTCGAGGGTATTGCCGATGTATTTATTGCCGTCTTCTCCCTCGATGACCTGCCAGCGCAACCGCGCGCCGATCCATGGAAGGGGCGGGAAAGAAAATTTGGTGCCGTCCGCCAATTCTGTGTTCAGCTCAAAACCCTCGAAGTCTTCCGCATAGGGCAGGTCCGGGAGCATGCGGCCACGCGCCGTGCCGGTGAGTCCGTTGGCGGTGGCTTTCACCGCGCCGGCGGACAGTTCAGCATCGGCATTGGAAATGAAAGTGCCTTCGTCATTAAATTCCGCATCGATTTCCGCCTGCACCTTGGCGGTGGGCGGAATCCATTTTTCCCAGGTGGCATTATCGATCGCTTCAACATGCCGCCCGGTGGCATCGATGCTGACAACATCGAATACTTTTCGATCCCCTGGACGCATGACAAACTCCGACGGGACCACCTGGAGTTGGGCGGCTTCATCCGGTGAACCAGCGGGAACCGCCATCATGGTTTCGGGCGGATTCCCTCCATCGGCTGACCCGAAACAATAGAGTTTTTCCTTTGTGATCACATAGACGCGGCCATTCCACACGGCGGGTGCGCCGGTCGCGTTTCCGGCCAATTCAATTTCGCTCAGAATCTCTGCGTCCTTGCCGGTGGATATAATATAGAATTTCCCGTCGAATACCGGGACATAGAGTCTGTCACCGGCAAGCAGCGGTGAGGAATGGAGGTTGTCCGGGCTGAGCTTGATCTCCTTCACCGTTTCACCGGACTCTGCGTTAATGACGAGTAATTCACCGCGCACGGTAATCTGATAAATAAACTCGCCATCTGTAACCGGCGAGCTGGTAAAGGAATCACCGGCGTCATTTCTCCAAATCTCAATTTCCGATACGTCAAAAACCTTCGGCCCTTCCGCAATACCCTCCGGCACCTCGGTGGGAATGCGCAGGGCATACATTCGGCCTGAGCTGGAATCATCAATATTTTCCTTACCGGTGGTAATTATGAGCACATCGTCTTTAAGCAGAAGCGGTGAGGCATTCACACCGCCCTTCGAGACGAGAACCCGCCAGACCGGCTGACCGGTGCGGGCATCCGCGCAGATGACATTTCCGCAGCCAGTGCCGCTGTAAAAAACCCGGCGCTGCCCGAGATCATCGAAAACCAGCGCCGAGTAGGAACTGTCGATTGGCTCGATCCCCGGCTCAGAAGCATAGACCAGCTGACCGGTGATTTTATCAAACCCATAAAAGCGGTCCCGCGCCGGGCCGCCTCCTCCCCAGTTCGCCGTGATCCCACGGAAGATGACGAGGTCTTCCGTGATCGCAGGATTCCCCACCCGGCCATTGGGAAAAGTGAGCCGTCCAAATTCCTCCAGCATCGACCGACGCCAGAGTTCTTTGCCGTCTGGAGCGAAGGCCAAGGCGAGTCCCGGGCTGGTGAGCAGGTAGATATTGCCCGTCTCCGGATCGATTTCCGGCGCCCCGATGCCGTAGCGGTTGTAGATGTGATCACTCATGAAATCCGGAAAAACCTTTTTCCAGATTTCCTCTCCCGTCGCGGCATCGAGACAGGCAAGGACTTCGACGACTTCTTTGCCCGCGCCGGTATAGCCAAACACATAAAGACGGTCTCCCGCCAGGACAGGGGTGCCGCCACCGAAAAGGTCATATGTCCAGAGCGGCTCCTCAAGTTTATCCGGCAGCCCGGTTTCCTCCGTGGAGCCATTCATCTGGGGTCCACGCCAGGTCAGCCAGCCCTGCACGGGCGCCTTCTGGAGCTTGGTCGCTCCGTTTTCTTCTTCTGCGCTGGTGGGTGAGACGGCGAAAAGGAAACTGGCAGCGGTCAGAGCGGCTGCGGAAAAAAACAGGCGGTAACAGCGGGGACGAATCATGGGTGGACTATGTAAGGGCAAACCGCCCCAACGCAACATTGGCGTGGGACGGTGCTCAGGATTTACAATTTGGGAGCAAAAAATGGCTGGTCCCCTGACGGATCAGATCTGCAGCGCGACGACTTTTCCGTCGTTGTTGCGGCAATAGAGGATCCCGTCACTGAATGACGGAGCGACCCAGTTGGTGCCGCCGAGGATCTGCGTGCGGGCGGTTTCTCCGTAGCTGGACCGGCTGGCCGAGGCTTCAATCAGTTCACCGCCCTCCGTGAGGATGATCATTTTGTTGCCCACCACGATGGGGCTGGAAAACTTCACACGCTGATCACTCCAGAGTATCTCACCGGTGTTGAGGTCGACCGCTTTAAAGGCCTGCTCGCCCTTGTTGCCGGAGTGATTGACATGTGCGCCGTAGATCGTGTCACCAACCAGCACGCTGTGGGCCATCTGGTTGGAGAATTCTTTCTGGCGCCACACTTCACGGGGCTTGCTATTGCTCACTTCGATGAGCGCGCTGCCGCTGTTGTAACCGCTGGCGATGAAAATCTTGTTCCCTGACACGATCGGCATGCAGGCGTTGACGTCATAGCTGGTTTCCCACGGGAAATGCCACAGCTCCTTGCCATTGCTGGTCTGGTAAGCGGTCAGGCCGTCGCCGTTGAAGGAAAGGACCGATTCCGGGCCGTCACCAGTGAAAATTACCGGGGTGCCATAACCGGGGTCGTGTTTGCCGGATTGCCATTTTTTCGAGCCGGAATTGGCATCGAGCGCGAGCATGGAGCCGCGCTTGCCGCCGATGTGCACGAAGAGGGTGCCGTTGTGATAAGTCGGTGAACCGGCAAAGCCCCAGCGCGGACGTTTGCCGCCAAAATCTTTGTCAACGTCGTGGTTCCAGACCGGACGGCCGCTCGCGGCATCCAGAGCATAGAGGTCGCCTTCGTGGGAGAGAGTGAAGACCTTGCCGCCTGCCACGGTGGGGGTTGCGGCAGGGCCGCCTTCGAACTGGCGCGGATCCTTCTTACAGTCATACTTGAAGGTCCATAGTTCTTTTCCGGTTTTGGCATCCAGACAGTAGACGACGTCTTCATCTCCGGTGTTGCCCATCGTGTAGGCCCGGCCATCACTGATGACCACCTGGGAGACTCCGGTGCCAACTTCTTTTTCCCACAGTTTCTTCGGCGAACCAACGCTGGCCGCAGAGCCACTGACGATACCGTTCTGGCCGGGCCCGCGATACTGCGACCAGTTGGCCAGGGCCAAGGGTTGAAGGGCGAAGGTGAACGTGAGGAGAGCCGAAATGGTGAGGCAAAGACGGAAAGACAAGTGCATGACAGTTTTCAGGTCTTGGTTGATTGGTTGACAGCGCAGACCACTGAAGCGGCCGGATGTTCAGATTACAAACGCCGTTTTCCACCTTCTGATTCCAATGAATTTTGACGGGCTTGCACATTTTTACACTGGCCTGGAGCGGGTGGCGTGTGGGAACGCGATGCAAAGAGGGCGGGAAGCGCTGCTGGAGAGGGCAAGCGGCGCCAGGCATGTGCTCATCCTCGGCGAAGGGCCGGGCTCAACCCTGGAGCCGCTGATGCAGCTGGAACCGCCCCCTCATCAGGTCACGGTCATCGAGCCGAGTCATCAGATGAGGGCGCTGTGCGTGCGGCGGCTTCAAAAAACCAGGCAGACCGGGCGCGTGAGGTTCCTGAAAGACGGCTGGGAAGAGGCGCCCAACCTACTGAGACCGGCCCCTGAGGTGTTGATCACACACTTTTTTCTGGACTTGCTGACGGACGATCAGGTGGATTGCCTCACGGCTTGGGCTGCGGCCCGGATCGCCCCGGACGCGTGCTGGTTAAATACGGAGTTTCGCCTCCCGGCAAAGGACGGCTGGCGGCGCTGGCGGGCCCGGGCAATGTTGAAAGCACTCTATCTGGGGTGCAGAATGGTGACAGGTCTCAAAACTCAGGACTTGCCGGACTACGGCAAAAGGTTGCAAAATACGGGATGGGCCTTGTTGGAACACAAGATCCTCAACCACGGTTTTATTTCATGCGAGCTCTGGCGCAAAGGCCCGGTGGCGGTGTAGATCCCCTCCCCGGCCCAGGGTGACCACGGAATTAAATATTCCAACCACGACGGATATGAAAATTGAGCGCATTTTTCCGGAGCAGCCCCGCCGAACGCTGAACAGCGGGCAGGAGCCCTGGTATGAGATTGAGAAGGCATCCTGGGTCTGGCATCCCGAGCTGAGCCGGGGTCAGTACAGCGTGCTGGAATTTCAGTGCAGCTTCACCAGTGAGGAAGGATCGCCCCCCATGGTCTTCCACCTCAGCGCGGATCAGCGTTATGTCCTGCTCCTGGACGGGCTGCGGGTATCTCTTGGACCAGATTGCGGGGATCTGTGGCACTATTCCTATCAGAGCTATGAAGTCACGCAACTGACTCCGGGAGATCATGAGTTCCGCGCCATGGTCTGGTGGGCCGGCGGAAATGCGCCCGCGGCGCACGTCAGCCTGCGAGGCGGCTTTATCTTCCGGGCCGAAGGCGATGGCTGGCAGGAGGCCCTGACCACGGGCTCCGGTCCATGGCGTGTCCGGCAGCTTCCGGCATACAGCCATTTCAAGGGAGAGCTGGATGAAAAAGCAGCCTTCGTGGGGCGGTCTCTGCTGATTGATCACCGGCAGGAACCCGGCCCATGGAAGGGCGTAAAATCCGTCGCGCCGGGCTGCAAACCGAGCCGCTATGGGGACCTGCAGACGACCTGGCATTTGAGCCCATCGATCATTCCGGACCAGATCGACCGCCGGGCCAGTGAAGGCCGGGTCGCGGCGGTCATTGAGGGAGGACTGGAGCAGGGCAAACCGGTGGAAGAATCCTGGATGGAGCCAACGCTGCGTGCGAAATGGCAGGCCCTCCTCACCGACCGGGAAGAGGTCACGATTCCCGCGCATACCACCGTGAGTGTGCTGATTGACTGGGAGGACTACTATTGTGCCTACCCCACCCTGACGACCCGGGGCGGACAGGAAACCGAAATCACCTGGGCATGGGCGGAAAGCCTGTATCAGAAGGCAACCCCGCTAACCGGGCATGATCCACCCAAGGCCGACCGCCATGAGGTGGCTGGAAAAACTTTTGCGGGCGTCTACGACCGCTTCGTCGTCGGAACCAAACCGGAACAGGATTTCATCACGCTCTGGTGGCGTGCGGGAAAATTCAGTCTGCTGACGATTAAAACCGGCGATGAGGAATTGACGATCACCCGGCTGGGTTTCATTGAAACCCGTTATCCCTTGAAAAACGAGTCGAGCTTCGAGGCGGAGGGACGTGACTTTAATAAATTGATCCAACTCTGCTGCCGCGGCCTGCAGATGTGCGCCCACGAAACCTACATTGACTGTCCTTACTATGAGCAGTTGATGTATCTGGGTGACACGCGCCTGCAGATTCTGGTCAATTACGTCATGCAGCATGATGACCGGCTGGCGCGCAAGGCGATCATGCAGTTTAATAATTCCCGCTACATCGCCGGGGGATTTACCACTTCACGTTACCCGTGCCGTTACACCCAGATCATCCCGACTTTTTCCCTGATCTGGATCTGGATGGTGCATGACTTTCTCTTCTGGCGCAGCGACCAGGATTTTGTCAAAAGCCAGCTCTCTGGTATTCGTAATTTACTCAGTCATTTTGACAACTTTCTGTCCGAAAGAAATCTCATTGAAGGATTGCCGCCGTGGCTTTTTGTCGATTGGGTGCGGAACTGGAAAAATGGTGTTCCTCCGGAGGCATATCATCAACCGTCCTCGGTCGTTAACCTGATTTACCTGCAGGCCGTGCTGAAAGCGGAAGAAATCGAAGAAGTATGCGGAAGCACGAACGCAGGTGAAGAACTGCGGTCGCGCTCCAAGGCAGTCGCAAAAGCGATCATGCGGCATTTCTGGGATGAGGAAAAATCCCTCATCGCAGACAATAGCGAGAAAACAACTTTCTGCGAACACGCCCAGTGTCTCGCGCAATTGAGCGGGCTGCTGGATGAAGGTCGGTCCTTCCGGAATCTGCAGGCGCTTCTGGAAAATAAAGAGCTGCAGCCCACGACGATTTATTTCCGGCACTACCTTTTCGAAACACTGAATCTATGGATTATGCCGGAAAAGCTTCTTGAGGGGTTTGCCTACTGGGAAGAACTGATCGCGAAGGGGCTCAAGACACCGGTCGAAGCACCGGAACCGTGCCGGTCAGATTGTCATGCCTGGGGAAGCCACCCCTTTTTCCACCTCCATGCCAGTATCATGGGGGTTCGGCCAAGCGCGCCGAACTTCAGCAAAGTAGAGGTTGTCCCGAAACTGGGCCCCTTATCGGGGCTCTCCGCAAGGGTGCCTCACCCGAAAGGCTGGATCACGAGCAAAGTGGATTTAGGGGATGGTGAGTCAACCTACTCAATCGAGCTCCCGGACGACGTGACAGGCGAATTGATAACGCAAAAGGGCGTCGCAAAATTGCATTCGGGAGAAAACAAGCTCTCCATGTAGGGATACTTCAGATTTCGAGGGCAAAAAACTGTTTTGCCGGCGGGGCCGATGCGCTAGGATTTCCGAAGCGCTGACCGGTCCGTCCTGAACAGGCGTGTCCCTCCAGCTCCCCGCATTTTCGTCTCTCCTTCCTCAACCCCCACCCTCTCCATAAAAACGATGGCTGATCCTGATCTCGCGCCCAATTTGCAGCGTTGCCACAGCTGTGGCGCAATTGTTGACATGAGCGAAGAGCAGCCGCTGCGCAAAGTGCGCTGCTCCATCTGCGGCGCGGAATTGACGGTGCAGCGCTCCTTTCCAAATTACGATCTGATCGACATTGTGGGTGAGGGAGGCATGGGCACTGTCTATCGCGCCCGGGACAAAAGTCTCCAGCGGATGATCGCATTGAAATTGCTGAACCGGACCTTCACCGAGGAGGACCAGAAAGCGATCGACACACTCATGATGGAGGCGCGGATGATGGCCTCCTTAAACCACGAGAATATTGTGAGGGTGTTTACCTCAGGCATGGATCAGGGCAATTTTTTCGTCGCGATGGAGCTCATGCCGTCTGGGAGTCTGGATGATTTAATGGAAGCGCAGGGAAGACTTCCGGAATCGCAGGTTTTGCAGATCGCGATCGATGTGGCCAAAGGCCTGAAGGCCGCTCAGGAAGAAGGCCTCATTCATCGTGATGTTAAACCGGGTAATATTCTTTTCGGGAAGGACGGTTCGGCCAAGGTCGTGGACTTCGGGCTGGCCCGTTACACGGATGAGTTGGAGAATTCTGATAAGTCTGAGGCAGAGATTTGGGGCACACCCTATTATGTGCCGCCGGAAACATTGAACCGCGAATCCGAGGATTTCCGCAGTGATATCTACAGCCTGGGCGCCACGATATTCCACGCGATGGCCGGGCGGCCTCCTTTCGAGGCGGAGAACGCTTCTCTGGTGGCGATCAAGCATTTGAAGAATCAGGCGGTCAGCCTGAAATCCTTTGCACCTCACGTTTCGGATGAATCCGCCTATGTGGTAAACCGGATGCTGCATAAAAATCCGGATGAACGATTTAATGATTATGAAGAATTAATCGAGCATCTGGAGTATGCCCTCGAACATGTTGCGGATCAGGCGCAGAAAAAAGCACAAATGCAGGAGCAGGCCAAGTCCGAGCAGCTCAAAACCAACCGGCTTTTTGGATTGGTGACGCTGGGCCTGGTTTTCTTTGTGCTGGCCGCCGGAGTGACCGGCTTTCTGCTGCGCGATAAAATTTTCCAGAAGGGCCCGGATAAGAGCACCCCTGCCGGACAATTGGAAATTGGGCGGATGGCAATTAAAGAAGGCAAAATGACGGAGGCGCGTTCAAGTTTTAATCTTATTCTGGGGAATCCGGACAGCACACAGATTGAGCGTTACTGGGCACATTATTTCACCGGCCTGACTTACCTTTTACAGGGACAGGTGGAGGAAGCCAATCTGAAGGCATACCGTCCCCTTGAAGGGCTGGACCCCGCCCGGCTGGGGGGAAGTGACGATCCGGCGGATTTGCTCGACTTTTTTCAGATCACAGCCAATCAGATGGTTAAAGCAGGGCCGGTGCCGGAAAGCACCCTGAGCCAGATCAAAAGTGACAACATTGAGATCCTGGCACTGCTCGCGCTGGGACTGAAAAACTGGAGTTTGGGCGCGATTGAAGATTCCTACTATGCCCTGAGTCTCTATGAGAAAGCGCAGATCGAGGGTGAATTTGCCTGGGCGGATGATTTCGATGGTCTCATTCAGGACTACCTGCATGACGGAAAGCTGATCGCGGACATCGTGGAAAGGGCAGACGAGGCGGAGGGTTCAAAGGCCAAGGCGCAGTCGGCGTTGAAGGCACTCGAAACGACCCGGCCTCGACTGCGGCTGAAGGGACGCGGCCTTGAGCGGCTGGCGGCAGTGGAGAGGATCTTGCGTGATCAGGTCCGGCAGGGCAGTTGAGATTTCTGGTTGGTTCCACGCTGATCCGGGGCTACTCTCCCGGATGGCTGAAATCCCACGTGACGCGAGCGGGTCGGAAAAGAAGGAAAGTGATGATGGATTCCCCTCCACGGACGAGATTCACAAGCGGTTATCCGACGCGCTGAAGAAGGCTTTTGGAGATAAAGTCGCGTTTTCGACGATCGGCACCCCCACTTCCACGGAATCCGTGAGCGGAGATGGAGTGGCAGAAGAAGAAGAAGACAAGACGAGCAAGGTGGAAGAAGACATCCTGGGCTTTGACCTTTTGCCGAGGGACATCAAAGAACACCTGGACCGGTATGTCATCCGGCAGGATGAAGCGAAGAAGGTGCTGGCGACGGCGGTATGTGACCACTACAACCACGTCCGGCGCGCTCGCGAGCTGGAGAAGGAGAATCCTGACTCCGCGCGGCGGCTGGAGTATACCAAGCAGAATGTCATTCTGATCGGTCCCACGGGGGTGGGAAAAACCTATCTGGTGAAGCATGTGGCGGAGCTGATCGGGGTTCCTTTCACGAAGGCGGATGCGACGAAATTCAGTGAAACGGGCTATGTGGGTGGAGACGTGGAGGATCTGGTGCGTGAACTGGTTCAGAAAGCGGACGGTGACACCGGTCTGGCGCAGTATGGAATCATTTACATTGATGAGATCGACAAGATTGCCTCTGCGGGAAATATGATCGGGCGGGATGTGAGCGGGCGCGGGGTGCAGACCACTCTCCTCAAACTGATGGAGGAAACGGATGTGAGCCTGCGCAGCCCGACGGACATCCAGGCCCAGCTGCAGGCGGCTTTGGAATTCCAGCGCAGCGGCAAGACGCGCAAGGATACGCTGAACACGAAGCACATCCTTTTTGTGGTGAGCGGGGCCTTTGACCGGCTGAAGGACATGGTGCAGCGGCGGCTGAAGCAGTCGACGATTGGCTTTGGCGCGGAACCGGCGGCTTTGGCGATGGACAACGAGCTTTTCGGCAAAGTGAGTACGCAGGACTTTATTGCGTACGGCTTTGAGCCGGAGTTCATCGGGCGTTTGCCGGTGCGGGTGGTTTGTGAGCATCTGACGGCGGATGATCTTTTCACGATCCTGAAAGAATCTGAGGGTTCGATTCTGTTGCAGTATAAGGAAGCGTTTCAGGCCTATGATATCCGCTTGAGCGTGACGGACGATGCGCTCCGGCTGATCAGTGAAGACGCGGCCAAGGAAAAGACGGGCGCCCGCGGGTTGATGACAATTTTTGAGAAACTCTTCCGGGACTTTAAGTTTGAGCTGCCAGACACCGGGGTGACGGAGCTGATCATTGACGAAGCGGCCTACCGTGCCCCGCGGGAAGCGCTGGATAAGGTTCTGAACACGGCACGGAAACAGCGGATGAGCGAGGAAGAGGAGGCGGTCTATGGTTTTGCGCGCCGTTTCCGTCAGCAGCATGGCCTGGAGCTGGAATTCATCCCGGAAGCGGTGAAACGCATTGTAGAAATGGCGGACGGGGCCGGCAAACCCGTAAAAGACTATTGTCATGAAGTGTTCGCGGATTTTCAATACGGGCTGGATCTGGTGCGGCGAAACAGCAATGCGACACGCTTTGTGATGGACGTTCGCGCGGTGGAAAATCCCGGGGCCTACATCAGCGATCTGGTCGTGAAATCCTATCAGTCCAAGGAAAGCACAAGCTAAGTCAGAATCTGGAAACAGTGGTAAATTGCCACATTTACATCGCCTCGGTTTTTTCTTGTTTTGCGATTTGAGGTAGAGAAAATAGGGCAATGAAGGTGGCCGACGGTGTTGAAACCACCACGGGCAAAAACGAGGCTGTGGGCAAGCCTGGAAAGCCGCGCCGCAAGGTAAACCAGCAGCTCCTGGCGGACATGCTGGATCTGTCTGTCTCAACGGTATCGCGGTGCTTCACCAACCACAGCGGAATCAATCCCCGGACACGGGCGCAGGTATTCCGGCTGGCGGAAAGTCTGGGCTATCAGTATCTGGACAACCGCACGAAGCCGGCGGCGGACCGGGAGAGAAACCTTCAAGTAGGAGTGATGGTCTGCGCGCATCAGGAAAAATGGGAGCCGGACAACTATGAAGAACCCGGAGCACTGCTGCTGAGCGGAGTGTGTGAATATGCACAGCTCAATAATCATGTGGTGGATCTGCAGATTCTCGAGGCGGCCCCGGAAGGAGCTTCTCATGAAGAGATTGAGCATCTGGAATGGGCCGGCTGGGATGGAGCGTTACTGATTTATTCATTCCCATCCAAAGTGCTGAAACAGATCATAGCGAGAAAACCCTGTGTGTCTCTGGTGCAGCAATATGGAAATATTCGCAGGGAAACGGTGCAGGTGGACTGTGTTGATGTCGATCACTTCGAAGGTATATCCCAGATCATCGATCATCTTATTGAATTAGGTCATGAAGAAGTTGGTTTTGTCAGCCGGGTCTGGCAACCACAGGCTTTCTGGGTAGTCCGGCGGTTCGGAGCGCTGATGGAAAAATATCTGATTATGGGCCGGGAGTTTAACCTTTCGAATTATCTGATCCGGCAAAACCCGATGGAGAAGACCCGGCAAGCATTTGTAGAATCTGTCCAGCGACGAATCGAGGCCGGGGTGACGGCACTGATCTGTGCTTCAGACCGCGATGCGTTTGACCTGATCCGGGATCTGCGGGAAGAGGGCATCAAGGTGCCGGAGGATGTTTCAGTGACAGGTTTTGACGGGCTGGCCCAGCCGGAAGGATTGCCGAAGGTGGCGACGATCCGTATTCCGCACTGGCAGATCGGGCGAAGCGCATTTGAGAGATTGGAGCGTCTGGTGCAGCGGCCATCTGAGCCGAGGGCCCATACTTTTCTGAGCGGCCATTTTGATCCGGGCGAAACGCTGGCCGCACCGCGCCGCTGAGAACGATTTAACTGAGTGAAGCAGTATATTATAATTAATCCTGCGCGGCACCAGGCAAACTGAAAAGCTCACGCAGAAGAGGGCGCATTTGTGTGACGGTCTGCGCAAATTCAGGATCGCCGGCGAGGTTAACCGTTTCCCCGGGATCATTGGCGTAATCATAAAGCTCGAGAGCTTCGGTCGGTCCATTAAATTGGCCACTCTGATAGTCACTCATGATCCATTCCGTGAGGCGGAAACGTTCCGAACGAATGGAGTAACCCATGAGCTTATTCTCATCCCGTCCGCGGGGATATTGACTGCGGGCCGCCTGGCGCAGGGCGGTGTCAGGGTTGGTAAAGAGAGGCTGCAAATTGATTCCATCAAGTTTCTGATCCGGCATGGGCAACCCGGCCATGGCGCAGAGGGTAGGATAAATATCGAGAAATTCCGTAGGGGTGCGGGTAACAACACCTCCATTAACTCCAGGGCCAGCAATAATCAAAGGCGAACGGGTCGCCTGCTCAAAGTTGGTATGTTTATTCCACAGATCATGATCACCGAGATGATAGCCGTGATCACCCCACAAGATCACGATGGTATTCTCGCGCAGACCCACTTTTTCGAGGTGATCAATGACTTTACCGATCTGGGCGTCAACATAGGCGGTGGAAGCATAATAACCGTGGAGCAGCTCCAGTTCGATCTCAGGTGGGATAGGGCCTTCCTTCGGCATGTCGGTATAGGCCCCGCGCAGTTCGCCGGAATTATGGTAGGCAATTTCAGGGGCATCCTTCGCCCGGCCGGTATCGGCGACCTTGAGTTTGTCACGATCAAATAGTTCCCAGTATTTCGTGGGGGCGGTAAATGGCAGGTGAGGTTTGGCAAAACCGACCGCCATGAAAAAAGGCTGGCTCTGATCCTGAGCCCGTTCATCCAGCTTACTGATGGCCAGTTGGGCGAGGGCGCCATCGTTATAGGCGTCGTCCTGGACATGGGCACGTTCCGTGGCGGGATTTAGATTATGCTTTACGGGATTATTCAGTTCACCCAGCTCCTGCGCACGGGTGCGGCGTTCCCGCACGGCCTCGCTGGCATAATTTCCCATGCGTGCGGTCCCGAAGGCGGACGAATGAGGGACACTCCAGGATTGCGCATCCTGCTTGCCCCAGCCATCCACATTACGTCCGTCAAAAACCTTCCCCATGCTGAGGGTGAAATATCCATTCTGCTTAAAATGCTCCGGCAGAGTGACGGTAGCGGGATTGATTGTGCGTAATTTCTGCCCGAAATGCCAGATCCGCTGGCGGTTAGGCAATTGACCAGTGAAAAGGCTGTTGCGGGAGGCACCACAAACGGCCTGCTGACAGTGGTTATTGAGGAAAATAATGCCTTCAGCGGAGAGTTTATCCATGGCCGGAGTGACCGCGACGGGATCACCAAAGGCACCGATGCTCGGCTTCAGATCATCGGCAATGATCATGAGAACATTAGGTTTCCGGGAGGTCTCCTGCGCAGAAACCGAAACGGTGGAGGCAATGCCGAGAGCGCCGAGGGCAAGCGCAGTGAGGCAAAGACGGAAAGAGATCAGGTAGAATGGCATGAGGATAAGCAGTTGGAGGTGCAAGGGCGGTTATCAAGGGAATGAGGCCTGAGCGAGGGGCAGTTCAGTCTCTATCTTTCCCGGATCAAGGCTTCGCGCTGACCCTATGGCATGGCGCTCTTTGAGAAAGCAAAATCGTGCCGCAGATGGCGGAGCCGGGACTGTCTCCAGGATTGAACGGGGTGTCCGGGTGGGAGCTGACGGCGAGGAACCTGGGTGGATGATGGTTTTACCGACCGTTCGGTAAAATGAAAGGAAGAAAGAGACAAAGCGCAGCGGTCAGGGCTAGAGGCTGATGAACAGGGGCTGTGGGCATGGAGCGGGGCGTTTTGCCAAACGTTCGGTAAAATGGAAAAGGGAAGGGAAGGCGGGGCGGATCATGTGGATGGCGGTTGGCTCGTTGGCTGGCTGGTTTGAGGCTGGTGGTGGTGACTGATGCGGGAGGGAGCGCGGTGTGCCAGGGGCAGGGATCAGGGGTGGGATGCGATTGCGAGGCGGAGAGGCGGAGACAGGTCGCAGGAGGAGAATAA
>CAZUPP010000003.1:137559-195868 GCA_964622095.1 uncultured Verrucomicrobiales bacterium | reverse complement strand
CTATTCGGCCTTTATGGCGGCGGACACCGTCGATGTCTACACACGCTCCTGGCGGCCAGATGAATCGGCCTGGCACTGGCATAGTGACGGGGCCAGCGGTTACGAAATCGAACCAACGGAAGGTCAGGGTCGGGGCTCGCGCATTGTGCTGCACCTGAAAGAAGACGCCAGGGAGTTCAGCTCCTCCACTCGCATCAGGCACATTATTGAGAACTATTCGAATTTCGTGCCGCTGCCGATCGAGCTGAACGGGGAACGTGTAAATAAAGTCGAGGCGCTTTGGACCCGGTCAAAGAGCGAGATCACGGGCGAAGAGTATACTGAGTTCTATAAATTCATTGGCAACGATTTCGAGGCGCCCCGGCTTCACCTGCATTTCAGCGCAGATGCCCCGCTCAATATCAACTCCATTCTTTTCGTGCCCCAGCGTAATCTGGAAAAAATGGGTTTCAGCCGTCTGGAACATCAGGTTCAGCTTTATTGCCGCAAGGTGCTCATCATGAGCAAAGCAGATGGCCTGCTGCCGGAGTGGATGCGTTTTGTTCGCGGGGTGGTGGACAGTGAAGATCTGCCCCTGAATATCTCCCGCGAAACGATGCAGGATAGTGCGCTCCTGCAGAAACTGAATCAGGTTCTCACTCGTCGCTTCCTTCGTTTTCTGGAGGATACAGCGGGCAAGGAGCCGGAGAACTATGATAAGTTTTACGCGGAGTTTGGCCGCTTCTTGAAAGAAGGGGTAATGAATGATTTCGCCAATCAGGAAGGCCTGAGCAAACTTCTGCGCTATGAGAGCAGCCTGCTCGATGATGGAAAGACCACTTCCCTGGCAGATTATGTGGCGCGCATGAAAGACGAACAGAAGGCCATTTACTATCTGCACGCACCTTCACGAAAAACCGCTGAAGCCAGCCCCTATTTCGAGGTGCTCAAATCAAAAGGTTATGAGGTGCTTTTCGTCTATGATCCGTGGGATGAGTTTGTCATGGATCGCCTGGGTAAATTCGACGTAAAAGATATCACCGCCGCGGAAAAGGCCGATCTCACCATAGATGAACTTTCGGAGTCAGCCGATAAACTGGATAACGATTCCGCCCGGCTCACCGCGAATTTTATCAAGGAAACTCTCGGCGACCGGATTAATGAAGTTAAAGTCTCCAAGCGCCTAGTGGACAGCCCCGCTGTCTTGACTGACGAAGGCAACCCAATGACCACGGGTATGCGCCGGATGATGCGTGAAATTCAGCGTGCGCAATCTGCCGGAGTGGATGGCGGCGAAGACGAAGGGAAGTCCGAGCTGGATCCACTTGGCATGGGCGGCCCGACCGGCGGCGGAATGAAATTTGATCTGGAAATCAATCCCTCCCATTCTCTGATCAAGAAACTCAATTCCGCCCGCTCCGAGAAACCGGATGCCGCGAAATTAGTCGCAGAACAATTATGGGATAATTCACTCATCGCAGCCGGATTGATGGATGATCCGCGTGAAATGCTGGGCCGTCTCCATTCCTTACTGGAACGGGCCTTACACTAATTCCGATGCGATTTATATTCTGGCCTTCGCTCTTCAGCTGTGCTAGGCAGCGGCCATGAGTTTGACAACGGATCAGGAAACGCGCCTGCGCGACCGTCTGCTGAAGGTCTACGCGGTTGATACGGTGGAAGAATTGCTCCCTCGTGTGATCGAAGTCTCGGAGCGTTTTGAGATTGCGCTTTCAGAAAAGGAATCCCGCGAAGAACGTTTCACCGCGGAAGACGCATTCTTGATCACTTACGGTGACATGGTGCAGACGGAAGGGGAAGCGCCTCTGGCCACCCTGCACAAATTTTGTCGGGGCCACCTGGCGGATGCCGTCAATACCATTCATATTCTGCCATGTTTTCCTTGGTCGAGTGACGACGGTTTTTCTGTGATTGAGTATCGCAAGATTGATCCTGCCCTTGGTGACTGGTCAGATCTGGAGAGCATGAGCGAAGATTTTCGGCTCATGTATGATTATGTCTGTAATCATTGTTCGGCCGAAAGTGAGTGGTTCGAGCAATTCAAAAAGGCCGAGCAACCGGGTATCGGTTATTTCATCACAGTTGACCCGGACAAAGATTTATCGCGGGTTGTTCGCCCCCGCCCCTCGCCCGTGCTGACGCCAGTTGAAACCGATCGCGGCACCAAACATGTCTGGACGACTTTCAGCGCGGATCAGGTCGATCTGAACTTCAAGAATCCCGATTTACTTGTCGAGATGCTTGATATCATGCTGCTCTATTTTGCGCGGGGCGCCCGTGTCCTGCGCCTTGATGCGATTGCTTTTCTCTGGAAAGAAATCGGCACGAGTTGCATTCATCTCCCGGAAACTCATCAGATCGTTAAACTGATGCGGGATCTCGTCGATATCCTTTGCCCGCAGTGCATTCTCCTTACCGAAACCAATGTCCCGCATCAGGAAAACGTCAGTTACTTTGGTGATGGCGAGGGCGACGAAGCCCATATGGTTTACCAATTTTCGCTGCCACCCCTCCTTTTACACGCCATTCTTTTCAATCAGACCGACCACCTCAACCGCTGGCTGGAATCACTCGAAGAGCCTCCCGCTAATTGCACCTACCTGAATTTTACGGCGAGCCACGATGGTATTGGCGTTCGCCCGCTGGAAGGAATAATTGACGAGGTTGAACTCAAAAAAGTCATCGCCGCGGTAGAAGAGCGCGAGGGCAGGATCAGTTACCGCACCAAGCCAGACGGCAGCGAGAGCCCTTATGAACTGAATATTACTTACTATGACGCAGTCTCCCGGCCTGGCGCAGCGGACGATGAGAATGTGTGCCGCTTCGTCCTCACCCAGGCCGTGGCCATGACCCTGCAGGGTGTTCCGGCCCTTTATTTTCACAGCTTTTTCGGGACCCACAATGATCAGGATGGCGTGAAGAAGACTGGGCGCGCCCGGACAATCAACCGGCGCAAGTGGCAGCTTACTGAACTGGAAGATATTCTTGGATCGACCAGTTCCCATAAAAAGGTTTTCGAGCGGCTTACTTACCTCGTAAGCCAGCGCCGGGTGGTTCCCGCCTTTGATCCCAAGGCCGCGCAGGAAATCTGGACCCATCAGGTGGCGGCCTCCAACGGCCAGCAGGATACCCTTGCTGTCTACCGCTGCGCGAAATTAAAGGATGATAATCAGGACGCCCCCGGCGCAGAGTTGCTCGCCGTCTTTAATTTTTCCAACGAAACCAAAAAAGCGCATCTCCCGAAACCGAAGCACGCGGAGGGCTGGACCTATGATCTGGCCGCAGAAGAACTGACGATGATCGCCGGGGCCGCGGAAATCGAAGTCGCACCTTACCGCTTCGTGTGGCTGACGACCAGACCGGTCAGCTAGGCGGAATCATCTGTTGCTTTGGGCCGAGCCAAGGCTTCGCGAATGCTCGCGATCATTTCTTCAGCCTTGGCGCGCGGATTTTCTGCGGACCGAATTGGCCGCCCGACGACAATATAGTCCGCCCCATTAGTGAAAGCCGTGCGCACATCCACCGTGCGTTTCTGATCATCCACCGGTTTATTCTCCACCGGCCGGATGCCTGGGCAGATGATAAGCAAGCGCTCACCGAGTTCATCGCGCAAAGCGGCGGCCTCCAAGCCACTTGAGACCACGCCGTCACAACCCACTTCCAGGGCCCGGCGCGCCCGCGAGAGCACGAGAGTCGCTGGATCACAGGCAAATCCCAGATCGCGCAGATCTCCCTCATCCAGGCTGGTCAGCACGGTCACTCCCAGGATCTGCGTCTTTGCCTTGGCCTCCGCGGCGGCGCGCAGAATGGCATCGTTTCCATGCACGGTCGCAAAGTCGACTTCGCGCTGCTCAAGTGCCCGCACCGCCGAGGCCACCGTGGCCGGGACATCAAAGAACTTCAGATCGACGAAGACCCGTTTGCCCCGTCCCTTCAGCCAATCCACCAGCTCCCAGTAGCCGCCGGCCATGAAAAGCTCCAGGCCGAGCTTGTAGAACCTCACGGTATCACCCAGCTCCTCCACTAGCCCCATCGCTTCCTGCGCAGTGGGTACGTCCAACGCAAGTATCAGCCGTTCCTCGGCGGGGATGGCAGCTTTAATCATCAGCGTCTCAAGGTAAACTTAGCGGTTGCGAAGGACTATGCTCAGGGTATTTTACCCGTCCCACCTCGACCTCTTCCAGGGGATTGATCGCAGTCATTCACACGGGAGCAAACAAGATGTCTCAACATAAAAGCCTCAAAGGAAGCAAAAGCATGGCCGCCAAGCGCAGCGTGATCAAGCGCTATGAACGCGTTGAACTGCTCAGAAAGCGTGGCCAATGGGAAGAAGGCCGCAGTGTCTACGGATTGCCCAAGACCAAGCCGGAGGAATAAGATCCATGCGGCTCAACCGCTACCTGGCCAGTTCCGGGGTCGGCTCAAGGCGCGCGTGTGATGATCTGATCACCAAAGGGATGGTGGAGGTCAACGGCGAGCCCTGCACCAATTTCTCGACCGATGTCTCGCCTCAGGACCACGTCAAGGTGCGCGGTCAGGCGGTGAGCCCCCCTGAAAGCATCTATCTGCTGGTCAACAAGCCCAAAGGGTATGTCACCACGGCCAGTGATGAGCGCGGACGAAGGACCGTTTTCGATCTGCTCCCGAGCGGCATCGGGCGGCTCCATCACGTCGGACGTCTGGACAAAGACAGCGAAGGCCTCCTGATCCTGACCAATGACGGTGACCTGACCAACGCGCTCAGTCATCCCTCGCGCAGTGTGGAAAAAGAATACGAGGTCACCCTCAACAAGGCCTTTGACCCCAAGCACGAGAAACGATTGCTCGGGGGGATGCTCGTCGAAGGCAAAAAGGCCCGTTTCGTCTCCATTCGTGCGATCAAGCCAGGGGTCGTCCGCATCGTGCTCCATCAGGGACTGAAGCGTCAGATCCGTCTCATGCTCCTTTTCTGCGGATACAAGGTCAACCGGCTCAAGCGCATCCGCATCGGACCCATTACGGATCATGGCATGACGGCCGGAACTTTTCGTTACCTGACCCAGAAAGAGGTCCACCAGCTTCTCAAGGACGCGAATTCCCGCAAACCATCCCCCAGCCCCAGCGCGAAAACTTCCACCGCCGCGTCGTCGTCGCAGAATCCGCGTTAAGGGTTGAATATCGCTGCCCCTTCCGTCCTCTCATATCACGACAAGATGAGCACCACCGCGACAACCCTTGCTGATCTCCCCCAGAGCTACAGCGGCGTGAAATTCAAGCTCGGCAACGAGAAGCTTCTGCAGATCTCTGACAGGGCCAGCGGCAAACTGCGGAGCATTCTCGACCGCCAGGGGCGGCTTGACTACGGCGCCTTGCGCGTGGCGGTGATCGGCGGTGGATGTTCCGGACTTCAATACAAAATGGACCTCGTCGATGGACCCGCCAACCGGGACATCGTTGTCAGCATCAATGAGGTGCGCGTGGTCATTGATCCGAAGAGCGCCCTGTTCGTGAGCGGTTCCGTGCTGGATTACAGTGACGACCTTCAGCAGGGCGGCTTCAAGGTATCCAACCCGAACGCCGTTGCTACCTGTTCCTGTGGCGAGAGTTTTGCTGCGTGAACGCGGCGCCCGCAGCGTCCGTCCAAGTCCCGCAAGATCCCCCATGAGCCACTCGAATGCCTTTGCCACCCTGGGCCTTGAGCCCGCGCCGCTTGTCGATGAAGACGCCCTCCACGCTCGTTTCGAGCAGATTTCCCGGGAGACCCATCCGGACGCTCATGGAGATGCGGACCGTTTTGCGGAAGCCAACGCGGCGTTTTCCGCCGTGCGAAATCCCGCCAGCCGGCTGCGTCATCTTCTGGAAATCTACGCCGCGGACTTCGGAGTGAGCTGGCGCACTGGAGAAGTGCCGATGGAGCTGATCAAAGTCTTCATGCAGATCGGCCCTTTTCTTCAACGCTGCGATGATTATCTCACCAAGCAGGAAAACGCGAGCAGCCGCCTCGCCAAAGCACTGCTTGCCAAAGAAGCAACAGAAGTGCGGCAGGAACTCGGCCGGCTTCAGGGTCAGTTACAGACACTCCGCGCCAGCGCTGACAAACGCCTCGCCTCCCTCGGAGAATCTTCTCTCTGGAAGAATGAAGCCGGGCTTCGCCAGATCGCCCAGCTCTATCAGGAATATTCTTTCCTCGATAAATGGGAGGCCCAGGTCGCTTCCCGCGCATTCAAGCTTCAGCTCTAGCCGGACGGCCTTGGCTGAGTTCAGGACCCAGGCTCGACCACCCCGGTTGGTTCGACGTCGAAAACCATGAACCCCTGGCCTTCACCGCTCGCCACTGGGGCAGGCGCGTAGGCCCGCACATTTTCCGTGCCGTCTCCATTGTCCGTGACCACCTTGTTCAGGATGGCCCAGGTGGATTTTTCCGTCGTCGGGTCCGTGCTGTAGCGGAAGATGTATGCGGACTCCGGCAAGTCGGGGTTGCGAATCCCGGCAGCTGGCCGCGTGATCTCCAGATAAAGCGTATCCTTATTGCCATTCCCGGCAAAAGGAGCAATCCCACGGCGCACCGCCGTTGCGTCATAGACCGATGGGCGCTCATCCACTCCATATTCTCGCTGAGCATCGAGCGGGTCGAAATCTGGATTGGACGTGGGAAAAGCCTGATCAAAAGTATGATTCAGAACCAGCCAGGTCAGGAAATTATCTCCATCAATCTGCGGCCGGTAGGCATCGCCCGTCGGGAATGGTTCGACGGTATCCAGGAGAATTTCTTGCACACTCACGCTGGATCGCCCCGCATTCCAATTAATCGAATAATCAGTCACCCCTGTGGCGGTCACTGAGTTGTAGTAAGAGGTAAGGTCCCATTGATAAGCAAAGAGAATTGTCGAGCCGCCAAACTCACCACCCGCACCGCTCAGAAACAGGGCCTCACGATCAGTGGGAGCCAGACTGACGGGTTGCCCGGTGTTCGGGTCATCAAATTCAATCGTGACGGTATCGAAATCAAAGAATTGACCGGAGGTAAAAAACTGGATCAGGACGGAACCAATTGGGAACCCTGTGCTATCCTCGATTTCCAATTCGATGGGCGGCAGACCAGGAAGGTAAAGGTTATCTGATGATGTAACCCAGATATTCGGATTCCCCACCTGGGTCACCGTCGGATTCGAAGGATCCGCGTAGTGCAGATAAATGTCAGGCGCGACTGCTTCGTTAGCGTAGATTACACCGGTTTGTGCGTCGAGCAGATTAGCATCTTCTACGGGTGCGGCCAAATCCGGATAAATCGGCACATTAAAGCTGGTCCTCGGAAATCTCGTTTGATTCGGAGCCCCATAAAACACGTCCCAATTACTGAATTCCTGCTCGATCGACTCATCTTCAAACCATTCCGGAATCAGAAAGTCGACCTGGGCCGAGAGGGAACCACACATGGCCGTAGCCATGACAAATACGAGGGAAATGCTTTTCATGAGCAGACACAGTTTTGCCGTTCCAGGCAATCAGCGGCGTGGTTTCTTTTTTTCCTTTCTCGGCATGTATTCCGGATCATCCAATTCCGCCGCTTGATAAGACCAAAGCCGCATGTCTTCTAAAGCTTCCTGTTCCATCAGTTCTATATGACCATCGAGAAAGGCGACGACGGCGGCGCCGGAATGCCGGAAATCCACAAACCCCGTTCTTTCTTCATTCCAGTTGGCTCCTGGAAAATGCGGCGGAGTTACCAGATAATGCCCCATGTCTTCTTCTTCAGGATTCTTGGAGCTTGCAAAAAGCACGGTCTGATCGGCGGTGGCACGGGCGGCATGCCCAATGACGTCGGCCTGATATTCAGGTTTATCCGGGTCTGCGGAGTCATCGAAATATCCTCCTACCAGATAGGCATTGATCCCGAGCCCCGGCCCCAGGCTGATCTCGTAGTCGCCCGGCTTAGGCGTGGCGCCTTTCGCATAAAAGATGCCCTCAGCGGTATTACTGAGGTAGGGTAGTAACCGAAAAGGATAACGCGAAGAAACCGGGTGGGTCAGTTCCTGCCCTGACACATTTGTCACGTCAGTGGCGTGGCGGTCATAGCCCGGCAACAGGATCCCGTCTCTATCAACGGTAGCGACGTTGTAGGCGGTGGCGAGATTTCGTGCGATACTGATCTCTTCCGCTTTTCGGGCATTTTCCTGGCTGGCCGTAAGCACCACCGCGCCTATCCCGGCCAACGCCGCGACGACCGCCATGACAACGAGTAATTCAACGAGGGTAAAACCATCGCCCCGTTTCCGAAAACGGAGGCGACATGAAATAGACTCAGAATAATCCAGCTTCATATGATTCAGATCAGGTGGCAAAGGCATTGATCCCTGAGAGGCGCCTTCCCTTTCTCACAAAATTTACCTTTTGCTATCGTCTCCTTGCCTGATCTGTAACGGGGAATTGTTAACGCAATTCATCGTTACTTTGCCCGCATTTACCCGTTAATAGGTTGGCCTTGACAGTGTTGTATTGCTGTATCTTTGACGCAAAATTGTCTTCGCAAATTAACGTCAATCTTAAATGCTCCGCCGTTAGCATTCACCTTTTTCTCTGTTACAGAAGGGCGGCATGAAACTCAAACTCGCTACCTTGGCCGCAATCGCATCGATCAATTGCGGGGCAACCCTCGTCCCGGCCCAGACCATCAGTAACCTTGTGACTCCAACCGCCTGGAACCGGGGTGACGCCAACACCACCTTTTACGGCTGGGACATCTTTGAACCCAATGGACCAGCCGTCTCTCCCGCACCCTTTGTGCCTGGCGGTCAACCACAGGGCTTTATTGGATTCCAGCTTAACGATTCGACCCCAGATCTTGGCACAGACCCCGGAGGCGTTTCTTTTTCTCAAAACCTCAATGGCGGAAACTTTGAGATCAATGGTGGCTCAATTGACGGCTACGTGCGTCAATCCACCAACCTTTACTCCGGCTTTGCGCCCGGTGATATTTTCGATGCCACCGCTATCATTAAGTCAAGCGGCGTGATTGGGACCGGCTTCACCACTGTCCTCGTGCAAATGGAAGCCAATGGTGTCGATAACTTCTCCATCCTTCCATCAGAAATTACCCTGGATGGCAGCGAAGCTGACGCTTTTGCGCTGGGCATCAATGAGAATGGCATCGCCCAGCTCTGGATGGAATGGAATCTGACGGGCAACAGCGAAACCTATAATCTCGATTTCCTCGGTTCGACCGACAGCGGTAACTTGGGCGTGATCACTATTGATACCGCATGGACAAGCGGTCCGCAGTCCAGCATTGACAACGCCAATGTCACGGCGATTGTGCCCGAGCCGGCTGCCGCTTCCTTTCTTCTCCTCGCCAGCCTCGCATTTGTTTCTCTTCGCCGCCGGAGACGTTGAGTTACCCCTCAATCCTCATCATTAGCTCACCAACCCAAAGTTAAATGGACACCCTGACCTTACCGCTGGCTGAACGCTGGAAGAATCTCCGTGAAGAAAAGCCGGATCTCCGCATCCGCAATTGTGCGGATGAACTGGGCGTGAGTGAGGGCGAATTACTCGCTACTCAGTGTGGCACGGACGCCGCCATCAAACTGAAACCGGAGTTTCCTGAAATCCTCAAACGCACCCCGGAATTGGGTCGTGTCATGGCGCTCACCCGTAATGACTCCATCGTTCATGAGCGCTATGGTGAATATATGGGCATCGAAACCTTCCACGGCGTGATGGCACAGGCGGTCGGGCCGGATATCGATCTCCGTATATTTCTGAAAAACTGGCACTTCGGTTTCGCGGTCACGGACGAAACCAAAGATGGTCCACGCAAAAGCCTGCAGTTCTTTAATCAGGACGGCGACGCGGTGCATAAGATTTTTCTCAACACGGAAGATTCCAATCATCCCGCCTACGACTCCCTCGTCGCGGAATATCGCGCGGAGGATCAGTCCAGCTCACTCGCGGTCACGCCCCTGCCTCCTTCTGACCCGCCCAAGCCAGACGCGGAGATCGATGTGGATGGTTTCCGTGATGGCTGGTCGAAAATGACGAATACCCACGACTTTTTTGGTCTGCTCAAGAAATTCGAAGTCGCGAGAACTCAGGCCCTGCGTCTCGCTGGAGATGAATTTGCTGTCCCGGTCTCCAATCAGGCCCTGCGGCACGTGCTTAACTCCGCTTCGGAATCCGGCCTGGAGATCATGATCTTCGTGGGCAATCCAGGCTGTATTCAAATTCACACCGGACCCGTGCATCGAATTGTTGATTTCAAAGAATGGATCAATGTGCTCGATCCTGATTTTAATCTTCACGCGCGGGAAGCCGATATCGCGGAAAGCTGGATCGTGCGTAAACCGACTGATGACGGAATTGTTACTTCGCTGGAAATCTATGACGCCGCCGGAGAGAATCTCGCCTTGCTCTTCGGCAAAAGGAAACCCGGTATGGCGGAGCTGGAAGGCTGGCGTGACGTTGTGAAATCTATTCCTGCCGCAGATTGATCATGAAGTTTTTGTATTTCTCAGCGGCTACCGTTTTTTTCTCGCTGACTTTGGTGGCACCCGCCAGTGCCGCGGAAAAACGATTCGAACGCATCGTTACCCTCGGCAGTTCTATCACGGAAACCGTTTTTGCCCTCGGTCACGGGGATGCTGTCGTTGGCCGTGATATGTCGAGCCAGTATCCGCAGGAAGTTAATGCGCTGCCGGATGTCGGATACTATCGCGCTTTCAGCGTGGAAGGTGTCCTCGCCCAGGAGCCCGACCTCGTTCTGGCCTCAAGCGATAGCCAACCCGCCCAGGCCCTGGAAAAAATTCGCGCAGCTGGTATACCGGTCGAAGTCATTGCGGATGAGAAAACGCTCGCGGGCGCGCGGGAAAAAATCCTGCTCATCGGGGAAATTCTCGGCGAGGCCGGGCGCGCCACGGAGTTGGTCGCTGATCTCGATAAAGAAATTGCAGCGGCCAAGAAGAATGCCGAAAACCTGCGCGAACCGGTCCTGTTTCTCATGCAGGTCGACGGAGGTTCCGCCCTCGCCGCCGGTCGCGGCACGGGCGTTGATACCATGCTCAGCGAGCTTGGCGTAAAGAATCTCGCTTCCGAAATCAACTCTTACCAGCCCATCAACCCGGAAGCGGTCATGGCCGGTAACCCTCAGGCCGTGCTTCTGCCGGACCACGCCTTTCGCTTTGAGGCAGGCGACGATCTGCCCGCCGATCTCAACCTGCTCCTTCAAAATACGGATGCCCTCAGGCACCGGCGGGTCTACACGGTCGACCTCGCTCTTCTCGCCGGCTTTGGCCCCCGCACCGGTCAGGCTCTAAAGACACTTGCGGAGCTTCTCAATCAGCAGTCCTAGGTTGTTTCCATCAGCATTCTTGTGATGGAAGCAAATCCTTCAGTCAGCCGCCCGGCCACACCTTCCGCCGTCTCCCTCGGCCAAAACAAGCGCCGCTCAGCCGTTCTCTGGAACCTGCACGCCTGGCGCTTTGCCTTCATCGGGATTCTGCTCATTCTGCTTCCGGCCGCCTGTGTCGTCTCGTTGGGGAGCGGTCCGGTTGCCATTTCCTCAGGGGAAGTCACCCGGGTGCTTCTTTCCAAAATCGGACTGGCTGAGATGCCAGAGGGCTACGCGGAGGTCATCGTGATGCAGGTCCGTTTGCCGCGTGTCCTCGCCGGAATTCTCGTTGGAGCCGCCCTCGCTTCGGCCGGCGCAGCCATGCAGGGACTGTTCCGTAATCCCCTGGCTGATCCTGGGCTGATCGGCGTTTCAAGCGGCGCGGCCCTCGGTGCTGTGCTCTGCATCATCATCTTTCCCAGCTTCGGGTTGCTCTCCGCTTCCATTCTAGAGTCGCCCTGGACTCTCTTTGCCAGCGCTTTCCTCTTCGCTTTGGGTACTACCGTGCTCATCTACGCACTCTCCAGCTATCGGGGCCGGGTCGAGGTCGCCACCATGCTACTGGCCGGGGTCGCCCTCAATGCCCTCGCCGGGGCGATCACCGGATTTGCTCTCTTCAAGGCGGACGATGCGCAATTGCGTGATGTCACCTTCTGGACGCTGGGCAGTCTGGCCCGTGTTTCTGACGGTGAACTGCGGCTGGCTGTCCTGCCTATTCTGGCCTGCGTCATCGCGCTGCCGTTCTTTTCCAAGGTGCTCAACGCCATGCTCATCGGGGAGAGCGCCGCGTCCCAGTTAGGGTTCAATGTCACGCTGGCCAAACGCCTTCTCATCGGCCTGGCCGCGCTTTCGGTGGGGCTCGCCGTTGCTATGGCCGGGACCATCGGGTTCATTGGGCTGGTCGTGCCCCACCTCGTCCGCCTCTGTATTGGTCCGGACCACCGCTTCCTGCTCATCGCTTCGCCGCTTTTGGGCGCGACTCTCCTTGTCTTTTCCGATCTCATGGCCCGCACCGTCGCCGCGCCTGCGGAACTGCCGATCGGTATCATCACGGCCCTCGCCGGGGCGCCCTTTTTTCTGTGGCTTCTTCTCCGTCAACGCAGCCGGCTCCTCGCCGCCACCAATACCTGAGCCGGCCCCTCCCACGTGCTTTCCTGCGATAACATTACCGTTCACAAGGGCGGCCGCGATCTCATCACGGCTGTGTCAGTCATCCTGCGTCCCGGTCAGCTCCATGCCATCATCGGCCCGAATGGCGCTGGTAAATCCACCCTCGTCCGCGCGCTCATGGGCGCGGAGCATCTGGCGAGCGGTGCGGTTCTGCTCGACGGACAACCGCTTGCAGACTGGCCCCGGCGTGACATCGCCCGGCGTATCGCCTTCCTCCCGCAGACCCAGGATCTGCATTTTCCGTTCAGCGTCCGTGAGGTGGTTCTCATGGGGCGCTCGCCGCATTTCCGGCTCTTTGAAAGGCCGGAAGACCTGGACGCCGCGGATGCTGCCCTCGAGGCGCTTGATCTGCAGGACTTCGCTCAGCGCAACTACATGACCTTGTCCGGTGGAGAAAAACAACGCGTCAACCTCGCCCGGTGCCTGGTGCAGAACAATGCTCTCCGGCCCGCGGCCGAGATTGAAGCCTCGCGATTCCTCATCCTGGATGAACCCAACAACAATCTGGACGTGCGCCATCAGCTTTCTCTTCTGGCCATCGCCCGGCGACTAACCCGGGAAAACGGGCTGGGCGTTATCGCCATTCTGCATGACATCGCCCAAGCCGCTGATTTTGCCGATCATCTCGTCGTCATGAGCCAGGGCCAGATCGCCTCCGCCGGGGACCCGGACACCGTTTTTCAGCGCACGCTGATTGAAGAAGTCTTCGGCATCACGATCCGCCGTCAGCCTGGGTTATCCTTCACTCTTGCCAAGTCATAGAACTGGCCCGTTCCGTATGCCTTCTTGTTATGGAACTCATCGCGGGCATCGATCTCGGCACCACGAATTCTCTTATCGGCGTCATGGACGCGGGCTTTCCCGTTCTGCTGGCCGATGAAAACGGACAGCGCCTCACGCCATCCGTCGTGCACTATCCAGTGGATCGGGAATCTGCACCCATCGTAGGCACGGAAGCTCTCCGCATGGCAGCTGTGCATCCTGCGCGCACGGTCAGCCGGATCAAGCGCTTCATCGGCCGGCGGACCCAGGAAATCCAGCCCGATGAATTGACCGGACTGGGCTATCATCTGGCTCCCTCTCCAACCGGAGGTAATGTGGTGGTCCAGTTGGATAAGGACACGCAAGTCACGCCCATCGAAGTGTCCGCTGAAATCCTGCGACGGCTTCAGGCGATTGCTCTGGCGCGAATGGAAGGCACCCCTGTGGAACGCGCCGTTATCACTGTCCCGGCTTATTTCAATGATGCCCAGCGCAAGGCTACCCGAGAGGCTGGGGAGCGCGCGGGCTGGCAGGTCGAACGCATCATCAGTGAGCCAACCGCCGCTGCTTTGGCTTATGCCGCGGATAAGCTGGGCGAGCGCACCCGGGTCGCTGTCTTCGACTTCGGCGGGGGCACTTTTGATTTATCCATCCTGGAGCTGCGCGAAGGAGTCTTTGATGTCCTCAGCACCCACGGCGATACCCGACTCGGCGGGGAAGATATCAATCGAGCGGTCGAAGCCTGGGTCATGGAACAGATGCGCGATCAGTTTCCTGCACTGGAGATGGATGCCTTGCTCGCTGGCCGCCTGCGCGCGGAGGTGGAGCGGGTGAAGCTCATTCTTTCCTCACAGGACCAGGCCGAGCTCAGCCTGCCTTTTATTGATCGGGCCGGAAATTTCACCGCCACGCTGCTGCGGACGAAGTTTGAGGAATTGGCCAGACCGGTCATCGAGCGGATGCGCCGCCCCTGTTTACAGTCCATCGCGGATAGCGGCCTCAGGATCGAGGACCTCGATCAGGTGATTCTCGTCGGGGGCAGCACACGCATGCCGGCCGTCCGGCGCTTTGCGGAAGAGATCTTCGGGCAGGCGGCGAACACCAGCCAGCACCCGGATGAAGCCGTCGCGCTGGGTGCCACTCTCCAGGCTGGCGTTCTTTCCGGCGCGGTTTCCGACATGCTTTTGCTGGATATCACGCCGCTTTCCCTAGGAATCGAGACCTTCGGCGGCCTCATGAATGTAATCATTCCGCGCAACACGACCATTCCCTGCAAGCAGGGTGAGCTTTTCACCAATGCCGTAGCTGGCCAGGAAGCGATGGCGGTTCGCATCCTGCAGGGAGAACGGGAGATGGCGCGCGATAACTGGGAGCTGGGCCAAGTTGAGATTCCCTTCCAACCTGCGCCTAAAGGTCAGGCCCGGGTCGGCGTCCAGTTCCAGATTGACGCGGATGGTGTTCTGGAAGTGCTCGTGCGCGACACCCAGACTGGCCAGGAGCAAACTCTGAATATCCAAAGCGCAGTCGATGTGAGTGATGAAGCGGTCGAAGCGATGATCGCGGAGTCTGTCGATTTTGCTTTCGAAGACATGAACGAGCGAATCTGGACGGAGACACGCCTTAAAAGCGAGGAGCTCTTGCCCGCCGTCGATAATGCCCTGAAGATCGCGGGTGGCGATTTGCCGGCCGATGAACGCAGGCAGATCGAAAACCTGGCCGCGCAAATGCGCCGGCATCTTGAAACCAATGATCCTGCCAGAGCGCAGCCTCTGCGTCAACTCAATCGAGAGCTTGATGATGCCACCCAGAACCTTGCGACCCTAGTTATTGAAAAAATGATGGGAGATCAATCAGACTAACCAATTAGCCTGATTCAATCGACCATAGTCTTTCTCTTATCGCACCATGATTGATCCTGCCGGTGTCATTGTTTTTTTTATGGTCTTCGGAGTGCTCGCCCTCGCGGGGGTGCATGTCCTGACGATTGTGTTTCTGAAATTGAGAGAAAACGGACCGCAGGTTTCGGCCAGTCAACATGTGACGCAACTCGATCTTCTTGCCGCGTTCTTTATCGCAAGTCTGTTTCTGCTTTTCGCTCTCCCCGCCTTTATTGATTACAAAGAACAGCTCGGGCCCCCGGTCAGCGTACCTGATTTGGTGCGGGAGCAGATCGGCCTCGATGACGAGGAGCCCGAGAACACCGCTGCGGAGGCCAGTGAAGATGGAATTGCCGCCCCGGAGAATTCCACGCCTGAGGAAGACTCAACCGCAGCTCCCGAGGATGGCGATCCAGCGGCCGCTTCGGAAGAAAACGCGGAATTCGAGGGGTCCGGTGAAGATACAAAAGAGGATACAGAAGACGGCGCGAGCGAGAGTGAGGACGGATTCACCTCCAACCAGCTATACGTTGCCCTTTTTGCTCAGCTTCTCATTCACCTCTTTATTATTTCCAGCCTGATATATCTCATCCGCGCACGCGGCCTAACCGCGGTAGAGTTTTTCGGCCTCAACCGGTTACCGTTATTCCGTGCCATTGTGACGGGAATCGGTGGAATGATTCTTCTTACCCCGCTCGTGATGATCCTGGGCGCGGTCTGGAATTTATTCTTTCAATCCGTTTTTGATGCAGCTCCCAAAGAGCAGGATGTCGTCGAAATGATGCGTGAAACCAGCACCATGCTGGACCGCATTCTCATGATTGAGTTTGCCGTCATTGTTGTCCCAATCGCGGAGGAGACCATTTTTCGCGGATACCTTTATCCCGTGGCGAAAAAATATGTCGGACCGGTCGTTGCCGCGATCGTTGTCTCTCTGATTTTTGCGGTGATTCACGGTTCGATCGCGGCGGTTTTTCCGCTTTTTGTTCTCGCACTTATTTTCACCCTTTTCTACGAGCGGACCGGTTCACTGATTGTGCCCATCCTCATGCACGCCGTCTTTAATCTCTACAACTCCATCATGCTTCTCGCGGTCAGTCACCCCTGATGCCTCAAGACACCTCCACACCCGTGTCTGCCTTTCGGGAGGACGATCTGGTCGAGCGCCTGACCAAAGATCTTCCTCAACGTAATGATCAGGTCGAAGTCGGTCCCGGAGATGATTGTGCGCTCCTGCCGGGGCGGACGCCCGAGGAATGGCTGCTCTCCAAAACGGACGCGATGGTTGAAGATGTCCATTTCCGGCGAGAGGGAATGGACGCCGCTCTGGTGGGACGCAAAGCCGTCGCACGCACGGTCAGCGATTTTGCGGCGATGGGTGGGCGTCCGGAGAGCATGCTCATCACCGTCGCGATGCCGCGTGATCTCCCACTGAACTATGCGGATGGATTGTTCGCTGGCTTTGAGCGGGCTGCGAAAGAATTTTCCCTGAGTGTGGCGGGAGGCGAAGTTTCCTCCTCCCCGCAGAGCATCTTTATTTCTATCGCGATGCTCGGGTGGGCGCGGAAAGATCACGTCGTCCTGCGTTCAGGCGGAAAGCCGGGTGACCTGCTTTTTGTCACCGGCTGTCTGGGCGGATCATTCGCCAGTGGCCGGCACCTTACCTTCATTCCGCGCGTCGAACAGGCCGCCTGGCTTGTGGAAAACTTTCTGCCCCATGCCATGATGGACTTGAGTGATGGCCTCGCGGCGGATTTGCCTCGGCTTGCCCGGGCCAGCTCCACAGGTTATCGGGTTGTGGAGAGTCGGCTGCCCCTCCATCCCGATGCTGATCTTGCCGCGGCCTGGAATGATGGAGAGGACTATGAGCTTCTCTTTGCTCTCCCGCCTGAAAGGGGCGATGCTCTGCTGGTTGCCTGGGAAAAGGAATTCTCCGGCACCGTCAAGGAGGAAGCGGGGTTGTCCTGTATCGGGGAGTTGACTAAGCTTCCAGCCGGAACCGCGGACCCACACCAAGCCAACCATGAAGGCGGAAAAGCAGGACAAGCCGGAAGCGGCTACGATCATTTCCACCAGCCCTGAGCAAACGCTGGAGGCGGCAGGCAAGCTGGCCCGGCGTATCCGCGGTGGAGCCATCATCGGCCTCTGCGGTCCTCTCGGCGCGGGCAAAACTCTCTTTGTCCGCGGGCTCGTCAAGGGCCTGGGTGGGGATTCCGCCGAGGTCAGCAGCCCAACCTTCACTCTGATCCGGGAATATGCCCTGCCGCAGCGTCGCACCTTTTATCACGTTGATTTCTACCGGCTTGACACTATCGACGAAGCGGACCGGCTCGGGTTGGAAGAGATCATCGGGCTTTCTTCTTCCATCATCGCGGTGGAATGGGCCGAACGCTTCGAAAGCTTTCTCCCGCCTGGCAGCCTGTGGACGTATCTGGATGAAGATCCGGACGGCGCTGATCCCTCCCGCCGGATCCTCCGGATTACCCAAACTCCCCCCAGTCAGATGCCCGGTTTCAAGGCGCCGGATTCACCCAATCCCGTAGCTGGAGAGGAGGTCTCCGCGTGAGCCGGGTCCTGGCCATTGAGTCCTCCACAAACGCGGGAAGCATCGCTCTGGAGGAAGAATCCACCGGGATCCGGACGGTGGCGGATTTCCATGCGGAGCGCAGCACCAGCGCCCAGCTCTTCGCTGCACTGGACGGGCAGCAGGAGATTCTGGAGGGGCTTGACCGTATCCTTGTCGGTTTAGGCCCCGGCTCCTACACTGGGATACGGGTAGCCATCACGGCGGCGCAAGCCCTTGCTCTCGCCACTGGCGTCCCCGTCTATGGTCTGCCCAGCATCGCGGCCCTGCGGGTGGCGGACAGCCGCTATCAGGTCATCGGAGATGCTCGCCGTCAGACCTTCTACCATGCCATCGTCGAGCGTGGCCTTTTCGTCAAGAAACCGGAGCTGATGTCAGAAGATGAGCTGCGTGATCTGCTCAACCGTCATCAGGACGAGCCGGTTTACTGCACAGAGGATCTGCGTGCTCGCTTTCCTCAGGCCAAGCTGGTCTATCCGCACGCCTGCGTCCTGTTGCAGTTGTCCTCAGAGGAGAAAATCACCTTGGACTATCACCCCAAGTTAGAACCCATCTACCTCAGACCGCCCTTCATCACCCAGCCGAAACGCTCGTCTGCGACGCCGCTTTCTCCCTCTCCGCCGCCTGCCTGATCAGGCGCTTATAAAAGTCTTCAAGCACCCCGATCTGGCGCTGCGCACCAAATGTCTCCCGCGCCGCCTTTGCCGCGGTCACTCCCATCGACGCGTAGATCCCGGGTGAGCGGGTCAATTCCAGCAAGGCCTCAAAAAGGGCTGCCTCATCCCGCTCGGGAACGAGCCGCCCGCTTTTCCCGTCGGTGACCGCCTCGGGAATTCCCCCATGCCGAGTCGCAAGGACAGGCAATCCACTGGCCATCGCTTCAATCAGACTGTTCGGGATGCCTTCACGATCTCCTTTCTCGGTCGTGAAACTGGGATGGATGAAAAGATGTGCGCTCTCATAAAGCTGGCGAAGTTCTTCCTGAGCAAGGAAACCCGCGAAGCGCACCCCCGCCCCGATGCCCAGCTCTGCCGCCAGCTCCCGCAGCTCCTCACGCATAGGGCCCTCTCCCGCGATGGTCAGCCTGGCGCCAGGATGCCCTTGCCGGAAACGGGCAAACACTCGCAGCGTCTGCGGCAGCCCTTTCTTCTCGATCAACCGGCACGCCTGAACCAGATGCCATTCGCCGTTTACCGGCAACTGGCGAGCCACAAAGGGAAAGGCGTCCTCAGGCAGGCTCGTGTGGTTCAGAAAAATCCGCTTCTCATCCGCACCCAGCTCCTTCAGCTGAGATCTCAGCTCCTCTGAACGCACCAGCAAGCCGTCCACAACCCGCACCATCCGCTCCATGGCCGCACGGAATGACGTCCGGTCAAGGTCTACTCCGCCATCCGCCCCATGAAAGGAAACGGCCACGGGGCCTGGCCAGCACCGAATGAGTGGCAGCAGATACACGCCTGCATGGCCAAAATAAATATGCAGCAGGCTAACTCTCTTCTCAGACAACAGGTCCGCCATCCGCCGCGCTTCCCCCGGATAGATTTGCACGGGTGCTTTCGCGATCCGCCGGTAATAGAATCGGCGCAACTCGTGAGTCCGCGCTTTGGGGATGCGAAGGATCTCCGCCCCCCCCAAATCAAGGGGAAACGCGGAGGCATTCTCTATCTTATGGGTCAGAACCAGGTTGTGAAAGCACTGCAAGCCTGTCACCTGACGGTAGACGTGAAGCATCTCTGGCTTGAGAAAGACAGGGACAAAGCTGGCGATAACCGGTCGTGGACTGGATTCCTCCATGCCAAAAGGCCAGCGGCGAACCCGCCCGGGTGCCGCTGGCCTTTGAAACTAGCACGCTTTGGTGCGGCCTTACCAGCTCAAGCGAAAGAGAATAAAGCCCTTCGGCTTACCGGTCTCCTCTTCCTGGGCCACATAGTCACGGCCGTCGCCATAATACTCTGAGGCGACCGGGCTGACCACTTCCAGCCCACCCTTAGCGGTGAGGCTGATGATACCCGTAGTCTCAGGCGCACCCGAAGTGCGGAACTCCTGCGTGATGGACTGGCGCGCTTCCGGCACACGCTGGCCGTCTTCGGTGATCTGGACTCGTGCTTCCTGGGCCACAGCTGCGTGATTGACCAGCATGAGGCCAGCGGCAGATAAAATAAGAGCAAACAACTTTTTCATAGGGCTAAAACCTTTCGGGTCTTGGTGTTAGGGTTGGTGTTGGTTCGACCAGTATGAATACCGCAGGGCGTTCTTCATTCCTTACAGGCATGCGACGCCAGCACCCTTCTTGTATTCACAAAAATATTCTAGGGGCTTGGCTAATCGCTTTTGGTGTTCACCGGTGCATCAATCTGCACTCCGGTCATGGTAAGCAGCGGCAAATAGTGAGAACGATCGTCATCGTCGAAGACGATGGCCGTCGAACCCCTTGGCGAGATGATAATAAAATCGCGATGTGGCACCGGGTATTCTTTTCCGTCAGCCATCGTGATAACGAATGGCCGTCCTGAATTGATCGCTGTATCCAGATTCTCCTTGGTCATGCCATCTAACATAACGCGTCCTTGGCCGCTCAGCAACGTTGGGCTCCCCCTACACCGCGCGGTCCAGCCTCTCTTCAGTGCGGATGCGGATGACGTCATCAACGGCCTGAACAACGAGGCGCGCTACGGCGAATCCGTCGAATTTCCCTGTGTGCAGGATCGCTTCGACCGCACTGTCACAGAGCTGATCCGGCACGACCACCTCCACCTTTAAGCCAGGCACAAATTCTGGGCCCACCTGATAATCTCCAATGAACGAAGCAGGCCGCTGACTCGAAGGCATGGGCCGGTAGCCCCGGACCTCGATCACCGTCATGCCAACCAGTCCCAATTCGTTCAGGGCACTTTTTACATCGTCCAGAGCATAGGGCTTAATGACGGCCTCAATCTTTTTCATCGTCAACAAAACTTCGCTTAGGGCTGGTTCGTCCTGCAGGGCTGAACCCGTGGCCACGCCACGGCGGGTTCCCTTGCCGACTTGCCGGGTTCATTGATCTTTCGTCCACCGCAGGGAACCGGTCGGCTTGTCATCGGCGTCGGCCGCCAGCAAGCGGGTGTCCTTCATCCTCGTCCAGGACACCAGCACGGCTGGGAGGGTCATCGCGAACGAGAACTCGCCCCCGGTTTTCCGGATTCCCCGCGAGCGCCCGGATAAGCACATGTTGTGCCATGCCTCTCCGGAGGGGCGCGCCTTCAAAGCTTACTCATTGACAATCAATGAGTTGGACGGCAAGGAAACCACTCCCGGCCGACCCCTCACACCCTCTCCACTGGCGAGGAGAAAACACTCTGGACGTTTATCGACAGGCTGCCCCACTCAGCCGAAACGCAGTTCACCCCGCTCGTCCTGGCGGAGGAAACGGTTCAACCGGAAAACGTGAGCGACGCGCGGCTCTTCGGGATGCGCCGGGTCCAGTTCCACATAGTTGTGCTGGCCCTGCCAGATCCACTTTTCATCCGTCAAGAGGTCATGCATCTGATAGCTTTCCCACGGGCTGAGTCCAATCTGCCGGACCGGCACTTCCACCATCGCGCCCGCCTTCGCGCGAGGACTTAGATTTACTGCCACGACAATGATATTGTCCTGCGCATCGGTTACTTTGCAGTAGGCCAGGATGTTGTCGTTGTTCGAGTTTAGAAAACGAAGGTTCCGGTAGTAATGAAGGGCACGGTTTTCTTTCCGGATCCGATTCAGCGTGGTGATGAACTCTTTGATGTTTCCCGGCGCATCCCAGTCCCGTTCTTTAAACTGATATTTTTCAGAGTCCAGATACTCCTCCTTTCCCGGTTTCGTCGGAGATGATTCACATAACTCAAACCCGCTGTAAATCCCGTAGGATGAAGTCAGGGTAGTAGCAAGCACGGCCCGCACCAAAAAAGCCGGACGTCCGCCTTCCTGCAGATAAACCGGGTTGATGTCCGGCGTGTTCGTAAAGAAATTCCCACGGAAATACTCCGCCATTTCATCTTGCGTAAGCTCCGTAAGATACTCGGTAAGCTCCTGTTTCGTATTGCGCCAGGTGAAATAAGTGTAGCTCTGTGAAAAACCCACTTTTGCCAGGAGCTTCATCATTTTGGGATGGGTAAAAGCTTCTGACAGAAAAATGACGTCGGGAAACTTCTGCCGGACCTCCGCGATGCACCATTCCCAGAATGACACGGGTTTGGTATGCGGATTGTCGACACGGAAAATGCGCACCCCGTGCCGGGCCCAAAAAAGAAAAATATCCCGCATTTCCGTCCAGATAGCCTGCCAGTCTTCCGAGTTGAAATTAATCGGATGAACATCCTCATATTTCTTTGGGGGATTTTCGGCGTATTTCATTGTCCCGTCTGGCCGGTAATAAAACCAACTGGGATGCTCCTTGATATACGGGTGGTCTGGCGAGCAATTGATGGCGAAATCCAGAGCCAATTCCATGCCGCGCTGCTGGATCTCTCCTACCAGCCAATCAAAATCTTCCAGGGTGCCCAGCTCCGGAGCCACATCAAAATGTCCGCCACCGTTCACGCCCTGCTGGTGATTTCCAATGGCATAGGGCACCCCAGGGTCGCCAGGCTGGGATTTCACAGAATTGTTTTTGCCCTTCCGGTTGGTTTCCCCAATCGGATGGATCGGCGGAAAGTAAATGACATCGAAGCCCATCGCCCGGGCATCATCAATGCGCGGCAGGCAATCCCGAAAAGTGGAACCCCTGTCCCCCCGGCCCTCGGCGGAGCGCGGAAAAAATTCATACCACGCCCCAAACCGCGCTTTCTCGCGGTCTACAAAAACCTTGAGGACCGGAGAATAAACCGTGGAAAGGTTCCGGTTTGGCCAGGCGCGCATCAGGCTGAGTAATTCCGGTTTCTCGATCACGCGCAGGACTTCATCATTCCCACCGGAGCGGATTGATTCAGCGTAATCCAAAAGCAATTTCCGGTCTTCGGCGAAATGTGCGCGTCCCGCCGCCCGCTCGACGAACCCCGCCCCTTCCAGTTTCTCGCTGCGCAGTTCCTCGACGCCGCCTTCGATCTTTTTGTTATATTCAATTCGCCATGTGAAAAAATTCTCCGGCCACGCCTCGATCGTATATTCGTGCATGGCGTTTTCATAAAAAACGCATGAACCACGCCAGCGCTTATTCTCCACCTCGCGCATGGGCGTTTCATTCCAGACTTTTTCGCCTTCTTTGCGCCATTTTAACACGGCAGCTAGCGAATCATGCCCGTCTTTGTAAATATCTGCTTCGACAACCAGCTCTTCGCCCGGGGTGCGCTTGATGGCATAGCGCCCGCCGTTGATCAGCGGCGAGATATTTTCGATATTGACCGTCGTGAACTGTTCGGGAATGGCAGGCATATCAGGAACAAATAACAATTCATCAATGCGACTTCTTCACCTCAGTTCAGGCAACGCGTTCCGCCGCGATCCGCCCTTCCACCTCAGATAAACAGGGATCAATGACGTCCGCCAACTCTTTCGTCCCCGGGATGTCATCGATAACTTCGCGCAGACTCTGCAAGGCTACCGGAATAAATTCCAGGAAACGCTCCTGGTGCTTCACCATCCCCAGGTAACCAAAAGCTCCCAGCGCCTGCATCAGCCGTTGCATGGCACAGAGCGTGAAGATATCCGAGTCTCGGGGCAGCGCATCCCCCTGGTGCAGGCAACGGTAGTCATCCCGGAGATGCTTACGCTCTTTTGCCGTCAGGGGGACATAGGGATCAAAGAGCAGCGAGGCCAGATCATACTCCGGCCGGCCCAGGCGCATTCCCTGAAAATCAATCAGATACGCCTGACTGCCCCGGATGATGATATTAGTCGATTGAAAATCCCGATGCACGAGGACAGGCGCTTCACGGCCGAGCCGTTCGGCGATATCCTTCCAGATCTCCATTGCCATCAGCCGTTGCACCGTCACCATCGGCACATCAAAGAAACGGTTGAGACATTTATCGAAAAAATAAAGCTGCTCCCAGCGATAGGATTCCGGTCCAAATCCTGCCGTCAGCTCCGGCACCCGTTCTTCGTAGACCGTCGACCCGCTCCGGAGCGGATCAATGCTCTGCAGTTTCACTAATTCTTCGAGGGTGGCATGGTAGTAGACGTGCCGCGCATTCGCCCTCTCCTTGGCCAGGGTATTCAGGTCAGTCGTCCCGACGTCTTCCATCCAGATGACTTGCCGCTCCCGGTCGTCTTCCAGGATTCTCGGCACGCTGACCCCGTGTTGGGTAAGGAATTTACCGATGCCCGTGTACAGAAGGTTCTCCGGCATCGCGGAACTATAGTGCATGCAGATGATGCTCTGTCCGTCCGGCAGCCAATACCTGAAAAAGGTGCGGACACTTCCTCCTTTGACGATTGGCTGGCACTGCAGGGTCGAAGCCGGGGGATCCCCGGTAAACTTCTCGGCCGTGAGCTGAGTCAGCGCGTTTTCGTCAAGAAGTGGAAAGTCAAAGGTCCCGGCCCGCATGCTGCCCGGACACTAGGTGGCGCCCGGTGACAATGCAATCGTTTAGCTGCGCCTCCGCCGCCACTTCCGCCCCGGGCCAGACGATGGTGTCCGCCAACACGGCACGCTCCCCGATCTGCGCTCCTGCGCCAATGATGCACGACCCGTGAAGTTGCGCCGTGGGGTGAATGAGGGCATTTTCATGGACCGGCTTTTTCCACCCCGGCGGCGATGCCTTATAGGTGGAGGGAAACGCGATGGCCGGAAGTTCCCGGTGCACTCCCGTATACTGCTCGCGCGTCCCAAGATCCCACCATTGTCCTTCATCTAGAAAAACTCCACCGATTGAATCCCGGCCATTTTCGATGACCCTCAAAAAAGCTTCGACAACGGACTCAATCTCTCCCGCCCGAAGCTCGTCTTTAATGAAGCGCGGTTCTACCAGATAGAGCCCGCTGAATAGTGCGTTTCCTTCCCGGCCCGGCTGCAGCCTGCCGCGGATATCAATTACCTGCCCACTTCCCTCATCAAAACTGATTTGCTGCGGACCACCACCCTGGCGCAGAGCCAGAGTCGCCGCCGGGCGGCCGAGCGCCAGATGGTGCTCCAGGAGCTTTCCGAGAGGCAGGTCCGTCAGAATGTCTCCATTATAAACCAGCAGAGGCTCTTCCTGTCCCTTCAGCAGATCTTCAATGTTCTTGATCCCGCCGCCGGTTTCCAGAAGCTCCGGCTCAAAACGAAAGGTCAGCGTGATATCCTCATAACGCTGACCGGCAAAGCGTTCCGTATAGGATTCGGGCCGGTGATGAGTGTTGACGATGATCTGGCGAATGCCCAAGGCCGCACGCACATGATCAAAGGCAAAGGTGATGAGCGGCTTCTGAAACACCGGCACCATCGGTTTCGGCACCGCTTCAGTCAGCGGCCGCAACCGTTTACCCAAGCCTGCACCCAGGACGAAAGCTCGAGGCAGGTCCAGACTCACGGCACTCAATAGATAGTCAGCGCACGGTGCCCCTGTAGAGCTGCACGTTGTCGATGTATATGAAGGACTCCGGAGAGTTCAGCTCCATATGGAATCCCACCTGCAGCCCCATATTTTTCTGTCCGCGGATCGCGCGATTGTCCGAACGCACGGTGAAGGGCCAGGTGTATTCACGCCAACTGGATGAAACAGAATGGTTTTGAGTCTGTTCCACCCACACCGATTGTCGCCGGTTTTCCTGTGCCACGCCCCGGCGGCCCCCGGTCCGTTCCACGCCCAGCTCACCGGCCTGACGCACGCGTCCCCAAGTGTAACTGGTAAAGTTCCCCACCTGATTACCCTTCGCAGAGAATTTTAAAGTGTATTTTTCACCTTCATCAAACGTGCCAGGCTGATCAATCTTAAAGCCCGCCATCTCATGCGCCATGGTCGGCTGAGGCGGCGGCATGATTTTATTTAAAGAGGGAAAATGTCCGGCAAAAAGAACGTTCTTCCCGCTGGGCGGTTCCGCATTTTTGATCAGGGGAGGAGCAGAGTCGGCTGCTTCCTCGCTGGCCGGAGCGGTAAAGACGGTAAAATAGCCCATGGGCGTGCCGTTTCGGCTTCCGGTCATGTCCGCCCGCCAGACCTGTGGTTTTTCAAGGGACTCGGTTAACCGGTCCTTACCCTTGATTGCTTCGAGCTTCGGAAATTTCGGCGCTCCCTTTTCTCCCTGGTTGATCGCGATTTTGATTTCGCCACCGGAATCCCCCACCAGCAGGTCAAAAAGACCATCACCATTATAATCTGCCGCGTCGATCGTGACGGTCTTCCCGATGCGTTTTTCCCCACCGACGGACAGGGTGCTGGACGCTTCCAGCAATTCTCCTTTCCAGTTTTCCGGACGGTAGTGCACGGTGATCTCGCCGACTTTATCGGCCACCAGGACATCCTCGTGGCCGTCATCATTGACATCCACCACAGTCGGCACCAGTTGCTCCCGGCCCTCACCTGTCACCAGAAAGGTGCGGTCCTGTTCAGAATAACGCGCCGGGAAGGTGGTGTTGCCCCCTTTGATAAAGAAAACGGAATTGGCTGAATACCCGCCGTCACCGATCAGGATATCCAAATTTCCATCCTGGTTGAGGTCTACTACCTCCGGACTGAAAAGATTGCCCCAATAATGTCCTTCCTGTTTGCTCGTCGGAATGAGGGCGCCTTCTACGTTGGGAGGTTGAGGATACAGCACACGTGTGGGATTGTTGCTGCCCCGCAGGTGGAAGAGCTCTCCGAAGATGTTACCCAACAGCAGGTCGTAGCTCCCACCGTCAGTCAGAAAAAATTCGACCCGCGGCGCCCGGCGGGAGTAGTCCAGACTCGGTCTGTTGACAAAGGGCTGGGGCCCGTAACGGCTCACGCTGAGAAACACCGGCATGATCTCGGCGTGATCAAAGGCGGGTTTCGTGGGGTCCTCACCGATGTTGTAGTAAACGTAAATGAAGCCCTCGGGAAGCGCGGCTACAATGTCGACTTTGCCGTCCTTGTTAAGATCAACCAATTGGACATCCGGCGGGAGATTACGGTCTTGCAGGCTGCCTCCCGTCCCCACCGTCGGCAGGGCGACCACGTTGACCTGCAGATTACCCTGCTTGTTCACCCCATCCAGGAGATTGTCTACCTTGCTCGGGCTCGATTCAAAGTCGCCGTTCTTCAGCATGTTCTGCGGCTTTTTGTCCTCTTGAGCAAGCGCGGCTGGAATGATGAGGAGGCCCGCCAGGACGGGCAACAGAACTGCTGAACAGCGGAGCGGGTATTTGTGCTGGGTGGATTGCTTCATGCCAGAGAAGATGTTCCGGGTTGGTTCGAGGTGGTCCCGCGGCGGAGCGGCCCTTGCCGCCGGGTTTCGCGAAACCCATGAGCATTTTCCGCGGGGACACTTAATTTAAAGTTGTCCAGATTTTCCGGGCCGTCAAGCTTTAATCACTTGCGCAAACGGCCGAATCTGCTTTCAGCCATAGGCCAGATGGCCCGTGGTTCATGCCCATCATTCTCTTGGTCCGCTTTCCTGCCGCCACTCGTTCAAAGGAGCGTGACCGAAACGCTTTTCATCCGCCTGCCTGACCTGATGACCCGATGATCACCTTAGCCACCCGAATTCTCCAGCCCGTCTACCAACTCCAGGATCAGCCCGCTGAGGCTGCTCCCGCTCCCCTTCTCACGCGCGATGCCCTGGCTCCGGAGGAGACTTGGGACCTCTCCCGCCTTTATCCGGGTGAAGGGGCCTTCGAGGCGGACTTTGACTGGCTCAAGGAGAATTATCCGCGCATCGAAGACTTCCGCGGCACCCTGGCCCAAGGGGCGGCGCAGCTCAAAGCCTGCCTGGACTTTAACCGCGAACTGGATCTGAAGATCGAGCGCCTTCACCACTTTACCATGCTCCGGGTCAGTGAAGACGGCGCCAATCCAGACGCGCTCAACCGGCAGAGCCGGCTGGTCAATCTGCTCACCAAGATCGGCGAGACCACTTCTTTCATTCAGCCGGAGATTCTCAGCATCCCGGAGCCGAGCTTTCAGGCCATGATCGAAGATCCCGCCCTTGAAGAATGGCGGGATGTCCTCACCAAACTTCAGCGGTATCGTCCTCACACGCTGTCCGGAGCAGAGGAGCGTCTGCTCGCGATGGCTTCCGGCGCGCTGGATGGCAATGATGATGCATTCTCTCAGCTTACCAATGTCGACTTTGAATTCGGCGAACTCGAGGATGAGTCCGGCCGGCGCCGCACCCTGACCCAAGGCAGTTTCAGCTCCTTCCTCCAAAGCCAGAGCCCGGAAGTGCGCCGGCAGGCTTTCCATCAGTTCTACGCGGTGTTTGATGATCACAAGCACGGCCTCGCCGCGATCTATGCCAATTCAGTAAAAACGGATGTCTTTCTCGCCCGCGCGCGGAACTATCCTTCAGCCCGGGAAAGCGCTCTTTTCCCGGATGCTCTTCCCGCGGAAGTTTATGACAACCTGATGACCGCCGTTCGTGGTAACCTCGACCCGCTTTTCCGTTACTTCGAGTTACGGCGTCAGGTCCTTGGTCTTGAAGAAATCCATCATTATGACACCTACGTCCCGCTCGTGGCGGAGATCAAAACTGACTATCCCTATGAGGAGGCGGTGGAGCTTCTCCGGAAGGCTCTCCAGCCAATGGGCGATGATTATGTCCAGACCCTTACAGAGGGTTTGCTCAAAGGCCGCTGGGTGGACCGTTATGAAACCAAAGGCAAGCGCAGCGGCGCCTTCTCCTCCAGCAGTTATGGTAACCCGCCCTACATCCTCATGAATTACAAGCCAGACGTCTTTTCTGACGTCTACACTCTGGCGCACGAGGCCGGGCACTCCATGCATACCTATTATTCCCAGCAGCACCAGAGATTTCAGGACTATAATTATCCCATTTTCCTCGCGGAGGTGGCCTCAACCTTTAATGAGGAGTTGCTCACCCATTATTTGCTGGAAACAACCGATGACCCGAAAATGCGCGCCTATATCATCAACCGGCAGATCGATGATATTCGCGGCACTATGATCCGGCAGACCATGTTTGCCGAGTTTGAAAAACGTGCTCACGAACTGGAAGAAGCGGGTGAGCCGCTCACCCTTTCCGTCTTCCGCGAAGTTTACCGGGAACTGCTCAACACGTATTTCGGACCAGATTTCGCCATTGACGAAGTGCTTGAGCTGGAATGCCTGCGCATCCCTCATTTCTATCGCGCTTTCTATGTCTTCAAGTATGCCACCGGGATCGCCGCCGCGACGGCTCTTTCTCAGCGAGTGATCCACGGCGGGGAGCAGGAACTCAGAGATTACCTCGGCTTTCTTCAATCCGGCGGTCATGGTTATCCGCTGGACACGCTGAAAGCGGCAGGGGTGGATATGTCCACCCCAGAGCCGGTGGAGGCGACCCTCCAGCTTTTCGCCCAGCGCGTGGATGAACTCTCGGAGCTTCTCGGCTCGGCTGAATCTGTGGCCTGATGGATCAACTGCCTTTTTCCGCCGGACAACGCCGCATTCTCCTGGCAGCCCAGGGCTATCTGGAGCTGGGGCTCTATGCGGAAGCGCACCACGAACTGAACCGCCTGGATGATGCGACGCTTGACCAGCGCGAGTTCCTGGAATGCCGGCTTTTTCTTTTTATGCAGGAAAGCCGGTGGAAGGAGGCCCTGGAGATGAGCGAAAAGCTTCGGACGGATTTTCCTGAACAGGCTGCCGGGTATCTGCAGGGTGCCTATTGTCTCCATGAAATGAAGCGCACAACGGAGGCCCGTGATGTCCTCCAGGAAGGCCCCGATTCCCTTCGGAAACACGCCCTTTATTACTATAATATGGGCTGTTACGAAGCGGTCCTGGGAAATGATGAACGCGCCCGCGAAATGATCCAGGAAAGCATCCGGCGGGAGCCCGGCCTGATTAAGACGGCCCGTAGAGATGAGGATCTGCAATCGATCCGGGCATGGCTGGAGCTGCTCCCTGACCTGACCTGAGGAAGCTCCTTTCAATTTGGCCCGGCAGGGGTGTCAGCCCAAAGGTGAGACGGAGGAGTCCCGCAGTGTTTCCAGCAGGTCTGCGATGGTGCAATGGCCCTCCAGAGGATGCCGCAAGCGCGCTTCATAGTTGATCACGTAGTGGTTCCGGCGTCCTTCCCGGGTGCGTTCGATGATCCCGCCTTCTTCCAGCTCCGCGACGATCTTCTGGGTGGCCCGCTCTGTAATCCGCACCGCGACCGCGACATCCCGCAACCGGGCCCCAGGGTCCTGGCTCAGACAAAGCAGGACATGGGAGTGATTCGTGAGAAATGTCCACGTGGTGCTCGTGCTCGATGAATTGAGCGGGCGTTTGTTGCGCGCTTCACCATTGGATTTTCCCCGGTCCTCTCCCGCTTGGCCGTTCGCGGATATTGCAGAAGAAGATTTGGAACGATCTCGACCGTTATGATCGGATTCGTGATGATTTGTCATGCCAAGACGGATGGGATGTCACTCAGTCAGTCAGTGAGGCTGCTGACACCTCAACTGCGATTATAATCCCACGAAAGCGTGTGCGGCAATTTATTCCCGAGAACTTTTTCGCATTTCTCGTTACTCCGGCTCCCACCCTTTGAGGTTTGTCTGGTGCCAGAGGAGGGATTTGAACCCCCGACCAAAGGCTTATGAGTCCTCTGCTCTACCACTGAGCTACTCTGGCTTGATGCCTGATCCAGGCAACCGGTGCCCCATGACGCGATGATCCGAGAGAATCCGCCAAAGGGATGGGCAACATACTTTCGCCGAGCCCGCTGTCAACCGCAGGGCTGACTTGAGGCGGGGTCTTCACTTCAGCGGCGCGTCATCACCATCGTGGTCGAGACATTGGGACCCTGGGGCAAAACAAAATGCAGTTTGGTGCCTACAAGCTGTCCAGAGCCGGAAATGGCATCGTCCGTTCCATCGCCGTGGATCACCTGCGGCTCAAGACGCCACTCAATGGAGTTATTGCCGGATACCTTCCAGGTGCCGACCGCCCATGGGCTGCCCTGATGGGCGATGGCCAGAAAGGACTCATTCGCCAGGGTGAGCTCCAGCTCTTCCGTCGTCCATACCCCGATGAATTTTTTCTCCGCCGCACTGGGGTTGGTCCGGGAGGGCACTTTAGGCGATCCCGGCCGGTGCATCTCGTATTCAGGCGGCAATAACCTTGCCCGCCTCGTGGCGCGCTCGGCTCCGGCCATATCTCCCATCTCCTGATTGATTTCTGCCAGCTTGAACCAGAGCGAACGTTCGGTTGGCCTGATCCGCACCGCCTGTTCGAGCGCCCCGCGGGTTTTCTCCATCTCTTCATTCTCTTCGTAGATGGAGGCAAGACGGTTCCACGCCTCGAAGTTATCCGGATCCAGCCGGCTCACGTTCTCCAGTGCCTGCTGCGCCTGCTCCATCCTCTCTTGCCGCTCCCAGATCCGGCCGAGCTGAAACCATGAATCCGGGTCCCGCGTGTTCAACTCCAGGGCCCGTTGCAGCGCTCTCACCGCTTCTTCTGTCTTGCCATTCTTGGATAGCGCCAGTCCCAGAAAACGCCAGCCTGCGTCATTCCCTTCATTTAACTTCACTGACCGCTGCAGCTCCCGCAGACCCTCTTCAACAAACCCATTCCGGATGAGAGCTTCACCCAGGTACGCGGAAGCCACCGAACTCTCCGGAAACTGCTCTCGCAGACTGCGAAAGTTCTCCAGCGCCGCGTAGGCCGCTCCGGTCTCCAGACGGCGCCGGCCCTTCGCAAAAAGGTCGCTGGTCAATGCAGGGTCGTCTCTCGTCGCGGCATTGACACCCGCCGAAGCCAGGTTATCCCGGCTCGTCACCACTTCCTTGACCAGCTCCACGATCCGCCGTGAAGGCACGGCAAAGTTCAGGGACTGCCCGTAAGCCAGGTTCATCGTCGCCACCCCGATGACCTCGCCATTGTCGCTGATGACCGGTGATCCACTTGATCCCGGTGAGATCGGTGCCGTGATCTGCACCCAGTCCAGGCCATCTTCCAACTCGCGCTGTGCTGAGACGATGCCGTCCGTCACGGTCCCATCAAGCCCGAGCGGCCCGCCGATCACCGCCACTTTTTCGCCCGTCCGCGCTCCTTCTTTCGCACGGACCTTTAGATAGGGCAGGTTTTCGCCTTCGATGCGCAGCAATGCCAGGTCATACTTCGGATCCACCCCCAGGGTCTCAATCACCCGGTGCTCCTTGCCCTCATTGTCCCGGGCAAAAAGCGTGATGCCTTTTTCTGCCTGATTGAAAACGTGCCGGTTTGTCACCAGCACCCCATTGTGGGAAATGAGGAAGCTCGACCCGCTGCCCAGCTTCTCACCGTCCTCATCATAGGCCACGAGCAAAAATACGGCCGGGCGCGCTTGCGCCGCGAGCGCTGGTAAATCATAGGTCTGCGCCGGGTCGACGGCTGGTCCGGTTTTCCTCGCTTGTGTTTCGCTCTCCGCCGCGGCGGATTTTTTCTCCGTAGGCCGTTCATCTGACGCGGGTGAGGCCTCCATCCGGCGCAGGATTTCCTCCGCGGAGATCGGTCCTTCCTCCTCACCCCAGACGGCCGACGCCCATGGCAGCATGACGGCCATCGCCATCATCACACTCAGCACTCCTCCGCTCCTGCGCCCCGCTGTTTTCCAGGATCTCGTCTTCATTCTGACTGGTGTTGTCTCGGTCTATCGTCTTTCAGCACCGCACCACAGCGCGCGCACCTGCGGGCAGCGGCCTGCCCTTACTTCTTATGTCAATGAGCAAGCTGGTACAACTGCTTTCACTGCTTACCCTCAGCCCGGGAAGATAACCCACGCGCCCCTGGTATTTCCAGCAGATAAAGACGCCGCGCGTCATTCCGCCGCAGGCGGTTCTTCATCCAGAACAATTGACAGTGCCTCGTCCAGCTTCCCGGGCGGGGCTGGCCGGTGCTCATACTCTTTACCCAGATCGATAAAGCGCTGCGTCTCAAAGCCGGCACTTTCCCATTGCTCCAGACTGACCTGGAGCCGCCCGATGTTCGGGTCCTTTTGCCCCATCAGAAAAATCCACCAGTTCTCCCCGCCCGCCGCCTCGCGGATGTCCCGGTCATTCAGATAAGGCATCGCCGCCGGGTAAACCCCAGCGCTCGTGCGAATGCGCTCCAGGGGATAGTCTCGCCCGTGATTAAGCGCCCCTCGAAATAATTCCGAGTGCAGAAACTGAATCCAGAAGGACATGTACCCGCCCCCGGAGAATCCGCCAATCACCGCCCGTTCTTCGTCAATCGCGAATTCTGCCCTCACCGTGGCCAGCGCATTGAGCGCCTGCCCGAGCCGCTCCCATTCCCCGTGATTATTCCCGCCATCATGCGGTGAGACGAAGATGAGCCGGTGTTTCGCCAGGACGGTCTCGTAACCCTTCGGCAACCACGCCTCATCCAGCGGACTGAGATGCAGATAAAGACCAAAGTCACCCGCTCCCGGGTAGTTCTCCGGCACATAAACCAGCGCGCGCTGCCGGCCGGCAGCCAGGCTGACCGCTTCCTCCGGCGGGAGCCGTTTCACCCCGCTCGCGTCCGTGGCCAGCCGTGAGTGGAACTGCCTGAAATACTTCCATGCCTTTTCCGCCCGCCCGGTGCTGGTGTGGTAATCCCGCGGGTCATCAGAAAACCGGGCCGTCAGGGTGAAGGCCTCCTTCAGACCGCGAAAAGGCGGAGTCTCCCGGTGCGCCTGCCACTTCTTTACAAATATCTGGTCAGCCTCCGAAAGCGATCGCAGGGGTACTTGAAAAAGCTCGTTCTTCTCCGCGGAACGCAGCGCGACTTCGCCGGATGCGGGGTTGAAATCTTCCAGCCCGGCACGCAATTCCCGGCCGGTCTGGTCCGTCCACGTTCGGCCCTGCCCCTGCGCAGTCGCCGCCGCCGCCAAAACCAGCATGAAACCGGCAATGAGCGCTTTTGCCCCGGCCTCGCCCATGGTAATCCTCCTGCGCATGCGATTGCTGGCTCTCATCGTTGGTATTCTCCTCGCCGCGGGCGGTTTCAGCGCGGCCATTCTCAAATGGGTGCAGGGCAATGACCCGGCCAAGGCTTTTCAGCTTATAAACTGGATGGATTTCTTTGGCGACTCCATTGGCTTCGCCATCCGCCTCGGCCTCGGGCTGATCGGCGTCATTCTCATTATCATTGGCTCCTACACCTTCGGACGTCCCACCCCCCACCTCCGTGAGGAGACTTAATCATGAGTCCGCCGGAAAAGACTGAGATTGACCTCCCTCGCAGGCCGCCTGCGATGTATCAGAAATGGCGTCATCTGCTTTTTGCTCACTGGAGCTACGACCCGTCCGTCATCCAGCAGACTCTGCCCCAAGGTTTCACGGTCGATACCTACCATGGCCGCGCGTGGGTCGGCATCGTTCCATTCTTTATGCGCGATATTCGCCCCCGGCTCCTCCCCGCCGTCCCGGGTATTTCGAATTTCCTCGAACTCAACGTGCGCACTTATGTCATCGGGCCGGACGGTCAGCCGCGTGTCTGGTTTTATTCGCTCGATGCCAACCAGCCACTCGCGGTTTTCGTCGCGCGTAATTTTTTTCATCTCAATTATCGCCTCGCCAGAATGTCCGCCGAAGTTTTTTTGGAGAACGGCACTACGATCGTTTACCGCCACCATCATCCCAGCACCGGTGATGCCTCACGCGAAATGATTTACCGGCCCACCCGGGACGCCCCGTCTCAGACCGCTGAACCCGGCACGCTCGATTATTTTCTCCTCGAACGATATTCCTTCTTTGCCCTTCAAGAAAATCCCCAGCCTGAAGGAAGGAAGTATTACATCGGCCGCGTCCACCACGAGCCCTATCAGTATCGGCCGGCGGAAATTGAGGCGGGCAGCCTCGATTTCGGTCCCCTCATCGGTGCCGGCCTGCCCCTGCCCTCTGCCGGGGCCAATCCGGATCAACCCGAACACTGCGTCTACGTCTCCGGAGTCGTTGTGAAAGCCTGGTGGCTTGAGCGGGTCTGACCGCAACCAACCGCTTCGACCGTCCTCATCTACTCAGCCGCCTTTTTCCAGCATCACCTTGAGCCGTTGCGCGGTCGCCAGCACTTCATCCGCATTTTCGCCCGTCACCGTGAAGTGCCCCATCTTTCGCCGGGCCTGCGGCTCGGTCTTGCCATACAGATGCAGGTGCACATTCGGGTCCTCCAGCAGTTGCACCCAATCCGGATCCCCCTTTTGCGCTGCCCACACATCCCCCAGAATGTTCACCATCGCGGCCGGTTTCATCAGCGTCGGGCTGCCCAGCGGCAGATCACACACCGCGCGGATGGCCTGCTCGAATTGGCTCGTTTCGCACACATCAAAGCTGAAATGCCCGCTGTTATGCGGGCGCGGCGCCAGCTCATTGATCGCCAGACTCCCGTCCCGGCGCAGGAAAAGCTCTACCGCCAGCAGCCCTTCCATCTCCAGATCATCAGCCAGATTCATCGCCAGCTCCGTGGCTTCCAGGACGGATTTACTCGGGATGCGCCCGGGCGCGATCGTGATGTCCAGAATGTGCCGGGTATGAATGTTTTCCACCACGGGAAAGCACATTTTCTCCCCACGCGGCGTGCGCGCGCAGATCACGGACAGCTCATGGGTGTAGTCCACATACTGTTCCACCACCCCGCGATCTTCTCCAAAGGTCTTCCAGATCTCTTCCACGTCATCGCTGGAGTCAAACTGCCGCTGTCCCTTGCCATCGTAGCCCCACCGCGCCGTCTTCAGCACACAGGCCGGGCCCAGCTCACGCAGCGCCTCCACCAGCTCCGCCGCCTCCGTCACCACCCGGAAGCCCGGGAGCGGATACCCTTTGCGCCGCAGAAACCGTTTTTCCGCCTCACGATTCTGGCAAATGCCTAGCACCCGGCTGGCGGGGCGCACTGGCACGGTCTGGGCCAGAAACTCCAGGCTCTTCACTGGGATATTTTCGAACTCCAGAGTGATGACATCGGCCGCTTTGGCGAGCGCCTTCAGGGCCTTTTCGTCCTCATAACTTTTGCAGATGTGCTGATCACACACCGGCGCAGCCGGGCAGTCTTTTTCCGGGCAAAGCACGACAAACCGGTATCCCATCCGGCGCCCCGCCAGAGCGAGCATGCGCCCTAACTGACCTCCACCCAGGATGCCAATCGTCGCCTGACCAGGGAGCAAAGGAGAAGAACCGGCGTTAAAGCTCATCACGAAAAGGATGCGGTTAAGCCGGGTTATCCGCTGGTTTCTCTGCCACCGCGGCCGTCTGCACCGCCCGGAACTGGCGCAGTTTCTCCTGCACGGACGCATCGCCCAATGCGATGATTGCCGCGGCAAAAAGCGCCGCATTGATCGCGCCGGCTTTCCCGATCGCAAAGGTCGCCGTCGGCACGCCGGCCGGCATCTGCACGATCGACAGGAGGGAATCCAGCCCATTCAGCGCGTGGGACTGCACCGGCACACCCAGCACAGGCAGCTCGGTCAGCGCGGCTGTCATCCCCGGGAGATGCGCCGCGCCACCCGCCCCTGCGATGATACATTTCAGACCCCGGCCCGCCGCGCCGCTGGCATACTCCACCAGCCGGTGCGGGGTGCGGTGTGCACTGACGATCGCCGTCTCATGCGGCACGCCCAGCTCCGCCAGCTTCTCCGCGGCATGACGCATGGTCTCCCAGTCGGACTGGCTCCCCATGATGATGCCGGCCTGTGGCGCTTGCCCATTCATAAGCGCCGAGCTTCCCCCATGCTTATGCAGCGGTCAAGCGGCGCGCACGCCAGACACAAAAAGCGCACCGGTCAGGGCTTTGAATCCCTGAAGGGTGCGCTTTAGAAATTAGCCAGTCAGTTGCTGGCTCACGGAGAGATACTCAGGCGGTGTCGCCGTCGTTGTCATCGCCGCCTTTGTCGCCGCCGCAACCGCCGCCGCCGCACTGGTCAAAGGACGGGGTGTCGATCGCACCGGCGTTAGCTGCCAGAGAAAATCCGCCGAGGGCGAAAATAGAAACAACGAGCAATTTGATGAGCTTGGTCATGATGGATGGTTCCTTCAGTCTTTGCTTGGTTTTAGTTGGTTAGTTACAGGGTGCCCAGTTCGCACCGGGATATAAGAGGCCCCCAGCACGCTTTGATTCCCGTTCAACCTCTTCGTTCGAGCGAAAGTCTCGCCCGGACGTCACTTTGCTCGTATTTCCACGAAAATCAATTCGTCTTTCCTGGCCGGATGAGTCACTCAATAAGGACCGTAAACCCGGCTGAAGCGAGGGGCCGGACATCCACGGGCACCGCCATACTCGCCCGCTGCGGGCACATAGTAGCAGCGGCCGCTGGAACAGCCTTCTGCCGATGCCTTCGTCTCGACGCCGCATTTGCCGTCACCGCATTCCTCGGCCTTATCCTTGTCACCGCATTTGCCGTCACCGCATTTGCCGTCGCCGCACTCCTTGCCGTCTGCGCAATCGCTTTCACAGGATGCGCTCTCCTTACCGCAGCCGCATTCCGTGCAGGTTTCCTCCGCCCCTTCCGTCGTGGTCGCAGGCGCTTCGGTTTCCTCTGTTGCGGGAGTTACCGGAGCGGTTTCCGTCACCGTTGGTTCATTGGAGGCGTCATCCTCCGCCGTCGCGAAGTTGAAGACGGTTGCGCCGCCGGCACAACATAGAAAAAGAGCGGTGAGAATCTTGAATATACTGTTCATAATAAATGAGTTCCTATGGTTGGTTCGTTATTTGGATTGAGATGAAAGATGACCGGTTTGATTCGGTGGAAACGAGGTCTGAGCCTTTCCCTGCCTGCGCCTGGGTCCGGAAACCCCTCCGCGGGGCTCCAGATTTTGGTGTCTGTTCGTGTTCGTTCGGTGTACTTGTTCCGGGAGGGAACAGCTGGGGAGAATCCATCAGAGAGAAGAGGTCAGACCTCGTTTCCAGATCGGGCCGGTCTTTGGTTTGCTGGTGGGTGTGTCGTTGTTCGTTGGTCTTGGGTTCTTGCTGTGCTTCTTGAGAATCTTCGCCGGTCAGCGCATAGGCTGCCAGGCTTGCCGGTTGGGCAATGCCCGGGAACGATTGACTTGGGTTCAACCGATTGAATCGTTGAGTCGATCGACCGGACCCGAACCGACCCGAACCGAACCGGATCGGATCGAACCCGCCCGCATCCTTCTTCCTGACCGGCTGAAAACAGAGACGGCCCGGCCAGCCACACTATTCGGCTTTTTTGATCAAACGATCATTTAGTCCCGGGGCCCGCTCGCCCTACTTCCGTTTCTCGCTTCGCCGCGGGAACGTATGCCCGTGGAAAGACGGCACCGCTTTCGCCACGAAGATCCCGAAGAAAACTAAGGGCGTCAGAATAGAATCGTCGCAGCCCCCTTGAAGTCTCACCTCACCTGCCACCGAGCAGCTCGAGTTCGGCATACTTCAAACGGGTTATCCCGTCGAAATCATGGCCGGAATTCAGCCCAGGGGCAGTTCGCTTTCCATTTCGTGCCGGTATTTCGCGGCGGGCAGCACGGCGAGGAGTTCCTGGATGTGTTCGCGCACATCGCCGCTGCGCATGAGGGCTTCGCCGACCAGCACGGCGTTCGCCCCGGCATCGAAGACCCGGCGGGTATCTTCGCCGGTGTGAATACCGCTTTCGCTGACGAGCAGGACACCATCCGGCACTTCTTCAGCGAGCGCTTGAGTGGTGGCGAGATCGACCTCAAAGGTCTTCAGGTTACGGTTATTGATTCCGATGATGTCTGCCTCCAGATCAACGGCGCGTTCCAGCTCCGGAAGATCATGCACCTCCACGAGCACATCCAGCTGGCACCCCAGCGCGCAGTCATGCAGCCGGCGAAGTTCATCCTGCTCCAAAGCGGCCACAATGAGCAGGACAGCATCGGCTCCGGCGCAGACGGCCTGATAAATCTGCGTGTCTTCGATGATGAAATCCTTACGCAGAACCGGGCAGCCGACGTTGGCGCGGACCTCGGTGAGATACTCCAGTTTACCCTGAAAAAAACGTTCATCAGTGAGGACGGAGATGGCGTGAGCACCCGCGGCGTCATAGTCCCGTCCGATCTCCACCGGCTCAAACCCTTCTTCACTGATGACGCCGGCCGAGGGCGATGCGCGTTTGATCTCCGCGATCAGCCCCAGCCCATTCGGTCCCTGATCAAGGGCCTGGCGCAGGCGCCGGAAGTCATTGCGCTCCAGGGCTTTACGGCGCAGTTCCTCACGATGCGGGCGGAGCGGTTCGATTTCCTCACGCTTATGGTTGATGATTTCCTGGAGCCGGTCTGAAGCCATAGTGAATGGTGTAACGATCTGGCCAATGGTGCCCGGATGCAAAGGGGAAATTTGCGGCGTGACATGAAGTCCACAGCAGGCGAGCCTCTCATCCCTATGAAATTATACATCTTAGCCCCAATCTTTGCTATCATCGCCTTTCTATCGCTATGGTCCTTTCCAACGGTCCACGGGGGTGAACCTGTGCCGGTCACGGTAGATAACTTCGTCCGCGCGGAAACCGATCTCACTTTCCAGCGGTATATCGATGCTTCGGGTCTGGGTAGATTCGTGCATCTGCGGGTGCCGGCACCCGTCGAGTCAGACCGTCAGGATGTCATCCGCACGAATCGGGACACGCTTTATTCAACCGGAGTATTTGATCTGACCAATCCCGTCACGATTGTCAAACCGGATCCCGGCACACGTTTTCAATCGATGCTGGTGATCAATCAGGATCATTCGATTCCCATGCCCGTGCAGCATGAAGCCGGCGAGTTTACCCTTACCCAGGACGAAGTTCAGACACGCTATGTCATGGTGCTCTTCCGGACATTTGCGGATCCCAACGATGAAGCCGATTTAAAGGCGGCGAATGAATTGCAAGACCAGATAATGGTTAAACAGGATGATAAAGGTGCCTTCGAAATTCCGAATTGGGACCAGGCGTCTCTGAAAAAAGTGCGTGATGCCATTATTGTCCTCGCGGAAACGCGCTCGGGCTCCGAGGGCTATTTTGGTAAGAAGGAGAATCTCAATCCTCTCTATCACCTTTTAGGAACGGCTGTTGGCTGGGGAGGTAACCCACCGGAAGCTGCGATGTATGCCACGGTCTGGCTGGAAAATAATGACGGCAAAACTCCGTATGCCTTGACCGTGAAGGACGTCCCTGTGGATGGGTTCTGGTCAGTTACTGTTTATAATGAGGACGGCTACCTGGAACCCAATGAGAGGAACCTCTACTCCTACAATAACGTCACGGCCGAAAGAAGTGACGATGGCAGCGTGACGATCCATTTCGGCGGTGATCCTGACGCGATAAATTACCTCCCCATTACTGAAGGATGGAATTACGTCGCCCGCATGTATCGTCCGCGCCAGGAAATCATTGATGGCGAGTGGATTTTTCCTGCGCCTGAGGAAATCAGATAACTAAAACTCAAATTTATATCAGCAGTCTTTCAGCCCGTCGCACCGCTGCCTTGACAGTTGGTGAGGCGGGCTCACTTGCTTCCAAAGCTATGGGGGAAGATTCACACGCATTTGATCCAGGCGAAGCCATCGCCTCACTCCATTCACGCAAGATGCGGGCGGGAGGGGAAGGGATCGCGGCCCTGACGGCCTATGACTATCCTGCGGCGCGCCTCCTGGAGGAGGCGGGGATCGACCTGATTCTAGTAGGGGATTCCGTCGGGATGGTCGTGCTGGGATTTGAAGACACCACCCACGTCACCCTGGAGCATATGGTGCACCACACCGCGGCGGTGGCGCGCGGGGCCAGGAAAACTCTCATTATTTCTGATCTGCCTCATGATACCTACAATACACCGTATCAGGCGCTGGAAAATGCCACCGCGCTCATGCGGGCCGGGGCGCACGCGGTGAAGCTGGAAGGCGGCGTGAACCGGGCAAGAATCGTCCAGGGCCTGGTTGAAAATGGCATTCCGGTGATGGGGCACATCGGGATGTTGCCGCAGAGCGTCAAGGTAATCGGCGGCTACAGAATGCAGGGAAAGACGACGGAAGCTGCGGAAGCGTTAATGGCGGATGCCCTGGCGCTCGAGGAAGCGGGCGCTTTTGCCATGGTGCTGGAGTTAGTTGTCCCGGAAGTCGCCGCGCGTATTACAGAAAACGTAAATATCCTGACGATCGGCATCGGCGCGGGTGATCATACCTGTGACGGGCAAATCCTGGTCACGCATGATCTCGTGGGCGGCTTTCCCTGGTTCCGGCCAAAATTCGCACAGCCGCGCGCGAATATAGGAGATGAAATTCGCCGCGCTGCGCGGGAATACATTGCCGCGGTGCGCGGAGACCGTGACTGAATTAGATGGATTCCGGATCAATCCCCGCTGCACGCAGCTTTTCCGCCAACCGGTCAGCCCGGGCTCTCTCCATTTCGGCGCGTTCGGCGCCAGTCGGGATAAGGTTACCCTCCAGGTCAGCCCAGCGCAGCCAGTCCTCTTCATGCCAGTTTTCATAGGACCCGCTCCAGGTCGTCACCGAAAGTCCAACGCCCGCCAACCGGTTATCTTCGATCGGGCGGGACTGCCCATTTTCGATCTCGAAAATATTGAGTTTACCCTGCCGGTGCACGTCATCCGGGTCATAAATAACGCAATACCGGACGCCGATCTCCTCGTAGCGCCGCAGTTTATAGGTGTATTCGTCGTTCTTGGTCTTCGAGCAGACTTCCACCACGGCATCGGGCACCTTACCGAAAAACCAGACAAAATAGGCCCGGTGTTTGCGGCGTTCATAGGTGTCCGGCCGGGTTACACCCAGGGTGAGGAAAAAATCCGGCGCGACCACCCCTTCATTGGCCGGCTCCATAAAGATACCGATATCACTGTCTGCGTAAAATGGCTGGCCGGGATCCCACGAACTGTTCAGGGCATCGACGAGCAAGCGATGCTGCTTGGCATGGTAAAAGCTGTCCACGGGCTCGTCAGTTTCACAAATGAGGTGATCTGTTTCCGGCTCTCCGTCCGGCCCCACTTTCCATGCCCCGTTCGCGCCGCCGGGCTGAAGCCGGTGGCGTGGCATCTTTTCAGTTGCTGCGGGCAGATTAGCCATAGGCTATTATTCAGAAAATGCGGAGTTAAGCAAGGTATATCATTCGACCTCTTCCGGCTGTTCGTTGCCTGGGAAATACCTCGGCCTGGCTGGAAAAATATAGGTGGTCTCGGGGTCCTTGTAAAAATCGATTACCTTAATGATGCCAAAGTAATTGAGCGCTCCACCGAGCAATATTCCCACGATCCAATCCAGCGGCGACATCAGTCCCTGCGAGATCACATAATAAAAAAACCACCCGCTGACCGGCAGAAAAAGCGCCGCCGCGGTGCCCATTCCCGGATTATATACTGTTCTGCCTTTGATATTGAATAAAATAATATGCGCGAAACAATTTCCCACGCTCACCAGTATCGTGCCCAGCGCGAGCCACCATAAGTGGGATCCGAAAATCGCCGCCAATAAATAGGCGCTCCAGCCCACGACAACATTGATGACCAGTGAGCTCTGCGTATTCAGCGGAAAGCGATCCGGTTGAGGGCTCCCGTACACCGCGCAATTCAGCATCTGAGGAAAATACCCGGGCCAGCGGTATTCCTCGAACTGATGCACCAGAAGCGAAAACAGACTGACCCACAGTAAAACGGGCAGGGGATGGGTATTCGGAAAAAATCCCGTAAACAGTCCCACCAGAATCAGCACGGCCAGAACCGCTCCCACATCCGGCCAATGATTACGAAGAAAGGACATCATGAACTGCTTAGCGCGGTGAGCACTCGTATTGCATCGTCTCTATTACTTTCTAGGCTTTTTCCGTCACAAAGGGTGATCAGAGAACTGACATCGTTTCGCCCATGCGATACGTGCGATTATCCCATCCGCCCGGAATAACCGGATTAATCGGCAGGCCTGTATATTCCGGAAACTGACTGGATATCAGTCTTCGCACGATACCCTCGTCGATCGGTTGGAGACCACCTTTCATAATCATGATTGCCTGAGGGCAGGAGCCGAATGTAGACAAAGCCCATGAAGGAGTCGAATCCATCTCTTCATACCCACGGTCGCTCCATTGCTGCCTGGGCGCTTTTTCTCTCCGCCCTCCCCGTCTCTTTTCTGCGTGAAACCGATGGTTTCGCCTGGCTGGCCCTCTGGCCGAGCGCCGTCGCTCTGGGCATTGTCCTGCTCACGCGCCACGTCCTGCCCGGACTCATTGCCGGGGCCCTCGCTGGCGCGATCATGCTGGCTGCGGGCGACCCCCTGACCGGCTTCTTTGATCTCATCCGGGTCCATTTTCTGCCGCTCTTCGCCAGCACCTGGAAGGTCGGCGCGCTGGTCTTCACTCTGCTCATGGGCGGTTTCGTCGCTCTCATCGAGCGCGGGGGCGGACTAAACGCGCTGGTCCACCGCATCGCCCATGGCAAAGGAAACCCCGCCCGGCGCACCCAAATGGCTGGCTTCGGGCTCGGTGTGATCTGTTTCTTTGACGGACTGGCCAACAGCATGATGGTCGGGCGCATCCTCCGGCCGATCGCTGATCGCACGGGCGTTTCCCGCGCCAGGCTGGCCTACCTCGTCGATTCCACCAGCTCGTGTATCGCCTGCGTCGCCTTCGTCTCGACCTGGATCGCCTACCAGCTCTCCATGATCCAAGAGGGCTTCAACAATGCCGGTCTGCCCGATGCCGCCGAACCTTACGCGCTCTTTTTCCAATCGATCCCCTACAATTTCTATTGCTGGTTCACCATCGCCCTCCTGCTCGCCGTCATCTGGCGCAACTGGAACATCGGACCGATGCGCCATTTCGAGGCCGGCGCGAGGGATGCCCTCAAATCGACTCAACCCGAACCGGCCCAGCCTGCCTCCGGCGAACCATCCACCCCGCATCAATCCTCCCCCGGTCTCTGGCGGGCCATCGTCCCGATCGCCGTGCTCGTCATCGCCCTGCTCGGCGGGCTTTACCTCGATGGCATGGATAAACTGCGGGCCAATGAAACTCTCAACGTGGCCGAGCAGCTCACCCCCATGCAGCAGCTCGCGCAGGCCTACAGCCAGGCGGACGCCGCCTTTGTCATGGTCTGCAGCAGCATCGTCGCCGCCCTTGCCGCCTTCCTGCTGTTCCCGCGCGGCCGCCGCCGGAATCCAGCCGAAACCCAGGCCCCCGGCTCGATTTTCATGGAGGGTGTCCTCACCCTCTTCGCCCCGGCGCTCATCCTCATCTCGGCCTGGATGCTGGGCAGCGTCCTTGATGAACTGGAAGCCTCCGCCGTGCTCAGCGCCATGCTGGGTGAATCCCTCCCTGTCTGGCTCCTGCCGGTCGTGACCTTTTTAATCGGCGCCCTCATCTCCTTCTCCACCGGCACCGCCTGGGGCACCATGGCCATCCTCATGCCGCTGGCCATCCCGGTGACCCTCAGCCTCGCCGGTGTGCAGGAGTCATCTCAAGTCGCGGCTCAAGCCACCCTCCTTGGTTCCGTCATCGCCGCCGTCTTCAGCGGGGCCGTCTTTGGCGATCACTGCTCACCCATCAGTGACACCACCATCGTGTCGTCCATTGCCAGTGGCATAGAACCGATGGATCACGTGCGCACCCAGATTCCCTACGCCCTCATCGCTGCTGGCCTTGCCGCCCTCGCCGGTTTCGTTCCCGCCGGGCTCGGTCTCGCGCCCTGGCTCAGTCTGCTTGCGGGGCTGGCCGTGATCCTGGCCCTTGTCCTCCTGGTCAGGCCGCCCCCCGCCCCTCCGGCGAATGCCTCTACTCCTCCTCTTCCTGCGCCGGATTGACCCGCTCATCCTGAGCGGCCCCATCGCATTCCTTGGCCAATTGAAAATCCAGATCGGTCAACCCTCCCGCGCTATGGGTGCTCAGCTCCAGGCGCACCTTGTTCCAGCGGATATCAATGTCCGGATGATGATTCATTTCCTCCGCTTTCTCCGCGACAATCACCACAAACCGCATCGAGCCCACGAAATTCTTGAACTCATAGGTGCGTTCGATGCTTCGCGCCGGTTCACCCTGCGGTTTCGGCAGCCATTCCGGCACCTCGGCAAGGCGCTCGGCCAGATCTTCTGTCTTCAGCAATTCAGGCATAATCGTGAAGAGTTGGTGAAGGCGCGGACCGGATCAGTTCGAAATCAGCTGCGATCCGCATGATCCCCCCCGGGAAGCGACCCGCTCCCGTCTCTTCGCTCGATTCTGCAGAAAAACTCACTTTCTTCACCCCGGACGTTCCGGACGTGATGACAGCCCGCTTTTTCTGGGCGAGGTTATTATAGGATAGGGTTCAACCAGGAATCAGAACCGCCTCCGTCGCTCGTGCCATCCCACCCCCGCCAGAAACCGGCCCGCCATCTCCTGCGCCACGCTTACGCTCACGCCTCTCCATCGCTTTTTCTATTTTACCGAACGTTCAGTAAAACAGAAAAAGACCGTCCTTTTCTCCTGCCCGCCACCCCTCAGGGCGCCAATTCCTTCATCGCCTCCACCGTAAACTCTTCATCCCCATAGTCTAACCCACGTTTCGCGCGGCTCCCCGCGATCTCTGTTTCCACCCCATCAGGCGTCTTAATGACCAGCTTGGCCGGCGCATAATAATCAGAGTCCTCCTTTTTGGAATGGGTCGTGATCAATTCCCGCGCCACCTGGCCTCCCGCAAATTTCCGCACGACCAGCGGCAATAATCGCTCCGGATCAATCACACTTTGCACATGACTATAAACACTGCGCACCCCGCCCCCCGGGCGCGATTCCAGCACCACACACTCTACCTCGCCGATCCGTTCCTCACCGACCAGCTTTTGCTCCGGCCAACTCCAGAAACCCTGCGCCACGTCTTCCAGAATGATATTCGTATTTGCAAAAAGCGGCCGCCCCAGATCACCCCGCGCTAACTTCTCCACCCGGTCATTATCCCACGGCACATAAATAACCCCGCCCTGAAACTTTCCATCGCGGGATTTCACCAGCACCGCTTCACCACGCCGGTTCTCCGGCCATAAAATCTGGTAAAGCAAATCACTCCCCACCGATGTCGAACGTCCCTTGATCTGAATCTGCAACACCTCCGCCTCGCCACTAGCCGTTCCCGGCCGCCGGATCTCCACCTTCGCCCGCGCCAGAAAACCGCTCGTCCGGTTCCGCTCCAGAATCTCACGGGTGATCTCCTCCGCCGTCTCGCGCGCCTGAACCAGACCGACCAGGCACAACAGGCTCCAGAAAATCACACTCCACTTTACGAACCAGAAAAATGTCCTCTGCATGCTCTGACCTTACCTTCCGTTTCTTCTCCGATCCAGCCAGGTTGATCACGCCCGGATCGCATCGCTCGGGTTCATTTTTGCACTGCGCCACGCCGGCAGGATTCCGCTGAGCAAGCCCACCACCATCGCCAGCATCAGCGCCCCCAGAATCAGCTCGGCGTTCAGCAGCGGATCGATCCGTCCTTTGGCCGCGGGCAACTGCTGCACCGCCTTGATCGCGGCCACCCCCAGCAACACGCCTGCCACCCCGCCAAACGCGCTCAGCAGAATCGATTCCAGAATGATCATCCCCATGATGCGCAGCTTTTTCCAGCCGATCGCCAGCAGGATGCCGATCTCACTCGTCCGCTCAAACACACTCATCAGCATGGTATTCATCACCCCCAGCAGCCCCACCAGGATGGCCAGGACGGACATGCTCAGGCTCAGCGCCTTCGCCGTCTGCACCCCGCTGTTATTCGCCATCACTTCCTCCGGCCGAAACACCGTGACATCCGGCGCCTCGCTTTCGATCCGCTCCACCAGTTCCTGCCAGCGCGGTTCATCGCGCAGAATGCGGTCATCTCTTACCCGCACATTGAGCACATTGATCAGGCCCTCGTTCAGGGTCAGCTCCTGCAGTTTGCTCAGCTCGATCAGAATCGATGCATTATCCAGCGTGGCACCCGCATCCACGATGCCTACCACCTTGAAGATGCCCGTCTCAATGAACACCTCATCGCCCACTTCCTTCTCCAGGATCTCCTTCGCCACCGTCCCCAGCACCACTTCATCCGCCTCCGGGCCCCCGGGCAGGCGACCCTTGACCACCTCCACCTGCTCCCACAGAAAGCCGCCCCACTCCCGGCCGCTCACACTCACCAGCGGCTGCTCCTCCACGCTCACCACCTGCACCAGCATCTTCTGCGCATCCGCTATCTCCGGCTGTGCCCGCACCATCTCCGTGATCTCCTCGTCGATCGGCTGGGGCAACACGCTTGAGGCATTCTTGATGATCACCTGCGCCCCGCGCGCATCAAAAGTCTTCACCCAGCCATGCTCAAATCCCCACGCCATCCCCACCAGCGCCACCACCGCGCCGATCCCGATGGCTATCCCCAGCAGGGTCAGCAGGCTCCGCGCCGGGCGCCGGGCCAGGTTCTTTGTTGCGATGGCAAATAGCGTCATGACGGGGAAGCGGGCTGGATCTGCTCGGCCAGATGCGTGTTCGCGGCAAAGTCCGCGGAAGGTCCATCCCGCTGAATCAGGCCGTCGGCAATGGAAATCACCCGCGGCGCCCGCATGGCCAGGGACAGATCATGCGTCACCATAATCAGAGTCACCTGACGCTGCCGGTGCAGATCCTCCAGCAGCTCCATCACCTGCGCGGCGCTGCCGCTGTCCAGGTTGCCCGTCGGTTCATCCGCCAGCAGCACGCGCGGCTCGTTCGCCAGGCTCCGGGCGATCGCCACACGCTGGCGTTCTCCGCCGGACAGCTTGGCCGGCCGCTGGTTCAGCCGGTGACCCAGCCCTACAGATTCCAGCAGCTCCACCGCCCGCCGCGTCCGCTCCGCCGGCCGCCACCGCCCTTCGAACATCGGCATCTGCACATTCTCCAGCGCGGTAAAGGTGGGCAGCAGGTGAAAGGACTGAAAGATGAATCCCACCTCCCGCGCCCGAAAGCTTGCCGCCCCGTCCAGCGTGGGCATCGGCTCCCCCGCGTAGCGCATCGTCCCTTCGCTCGGCGCATCCAGCGCTCCCAGCAGTTGCAGCAGGGTGCTTTTCCCGCTGCCGCTCGGCCCCACAATCGAAACAAACTCACCCGCCCCGATCTCCAGACTGACCCCACGCAAGGCCGGGATTCGTCCTTCGTCATAGGCCCGTTTGACCTCGCGCAACTCATAGAGCACGGTGCCGGAGCCTGCCACCGCCTCCGCCTCCGGCCGTCTTCCGCCTTCCTCTCCCTGCACCGTCTCGCCTGCCAAACTCATCTCACTCAGCTTTCGTCCTTCCTTCTACGCCTTACCAGCATCCTCACTTGGCGGACAAGCCGGATCCATCGTCTCATTTCATCCTCGCGGCAAACCTTCCCTGCACCTGCCAAACCCTTTTTCCGCACCGCCTGGGCGGCGGAATAAGCTTGTCAATCAGGAGCTCTTGAAGGCTTAACACGCTTGGGTAGAGAAGGCCTCAACCATAGTAACCCCGGCACCCACCCCAACCGCCCTTTTTCATCACGGCATAGCCTTGTCCGGATTGACCAGAATCAATCCCACCCATGAGCAGAGCAGCCACAGAACAACTTAAGCCCCACGCAGGCGATAATGGACATAGCCGGAAACTGATCGATCTCGGCGCCGCCATTAAACGTCCGTTCTGGCGCCGCCTTTTTGCTCTCGTCCGGCCGTTGCTGGAAAAAACTCTGGCCGTGGATTTTATTAACCGCTCGGAGCAGAGACTTCGGCAGATCGGCAGCGAAAAAACAGTCTTTCAGAATTCGCTCGATATTATCGGGCTCAAGTACCGCGTTAATGAAGAAGCCCTCGCGCAGGTCCCGAAAACCGGCCCCGTCGTCGTCGTGGCCAACCACCCGTTCGGCGGTGCCGATGCCATGATTCTCGCCCATCTTATCAAGCGCATCCGGCCGGACGCCAAGGTGCTCAGTAATTTCCTCCTGGAGCGCGTCCCCTTTGTTGATCCTCATCTTATCAAGGTTAATCCCTTTTCGCGCAATATCTCCCAGCTTTCGAATACCTCCGGCTTGCGTGAGGCTCTTCGTTTTCTCAAAGGCGGTGGATTGCTTGCCACTTTTCCTGCCACTAAAGTTTCCTTTTTTCAGCTCTCCCGCATGCGCGTCACAGATAAAGCCTGGTCGCCCCACATTGCCGCGCTCATTCGCCGGTCAAAAGCCACCGTTTTGCCCGTTCATTTCCATGGGCGTAATGGGTTTATCTTTAATTTAATCGGCATGATTCACGGGCAATTGCGCACCCTTCTACTCCCGCGGGAATTAAAGCGCCGCTGCGCTCGCCCGCAACCGCAGGTCAAAGTCACTGTCGGCCGCCCCATTCCCTTCAGCCGTCTCGCGGAATTTGAAGATGATGAAAAACTGAGCCGTTTCCTCCGCGTCACCACCTATATTCTGGAAAACCGGCCGCCGTCGCCCGATGAAAAACCGCCTCGTCGCGCCGCCGCCAGCCCGTCACCGTCCCGTCAGGAAGTGCCCGTCGCGGCACCCCTTGATCCCGCCGAGGTCGAGGCGGAAATTGCCGGCCTGCCTGAGGAATGTCTTCTCGTCAGCAAAAATGAACTGGCCGTTTATCTCGCGGAATATGATGCCATCCCCAGGGTTATGCATGAAATCGGGCGCTGCCGGGAAATCAGTTTTCGCGCCGTCGGTGGCGGCACCCATAAACCCCTGGATATTTCTGATCAGGATTCCTATTACCATCACCTCTTTCTCTGGGACCGCAAAACCCGGGAAGTCGCCGGCGCCTACCGGGTTGGTTTGACTGATCTGATTGTCGAAAAATACGGGCCCGGCCATCTGATCACCGCCCAGTTATTTAAGTTCAAACCTGAGTTTGTGGAAAAACTTGCCTGTGGCCTGGAGCTGGGGCGCTCCGTTATCTTGCCCAAATACCAGAAACGCGCCACCTCCCTCAGCCTCATGTGGGCCGGGGTGCTGCAATTCATTGTGCGCAACCCCAAGTACCACGTTATCTTTGGCTCGGTCGGCATCAGCCAGGGAGATGAATACAGCCCCGCCTCTCGCACCCTGATCATTAATTTTCTCCGGGACCGTATGAGTCACCCCTCCTTTTCTTTTATGGTCGAGCCGCGCAGCCGCTTCCGTGCCAGTCGCGTCCTCGGCATTGATGACCCCGGTGAAGTCAGTGAGCTTGTCACGGATGTGGAAGATGTCTCCCTGCTCGTCTCCTCCATTGAAGCTGACGGCAAGGAATTACCCGTCCTCATCAAACAATACCTCCGCATGAACGCCAAACTCATCAGCTTTGGCGTCTGGGAAGAACACAGTAACGCCGTCGTCAGCCTCATGGTCAGTGACCTCCTTGAAGTCCGGAATAAATTCCTCCAACGCTACATGGGCACCGATGGTTACCGGCAATTCCTTGCCTATCATAATTTATCCGATTCCTCACCGGCTTCCACCTCCCAGAACAACTCCGTGCATTCCCGGGCTGTTTTCTAAGTCCCTCCCTCAACCCATTTCATTTTACTCCCCGTCTCGCGGCGTATGCCGGTACCGCCAGACGTGATGGACAAACACTTCTCGTGTCAGGCCCGGTATCCGCGCGACCAATTCGAAATCACCTGATTTCTCCACCCGGTCCAGAATCTCCGGCTGGTATTTAAACGCTACCCGCCGGTCACTTACACAGTAACTCAGGGGCCGATCTGTTTCTTCCGCCCACGCAATTGCTTCCTCCAGCGTTTCCAGATCATAGGTCACAATGATATGCGGATCGTAAAAGCCGATCGGCGTCCAGTGTCCCAGCCCAATCACCTCAGTCGTCTTCTGCCCCGTCGGATCGATCGGCCGTCCCATTGCTTCCAGCGCTGGTTTCAGCGGAAATTTTGATGTCTTCAGGATGTTCGGCAGATGAATGCTCACCGTCATCAAATACAGAATAATTGCCGCTCCCGCGGCCCCCACCAAACCAGCTCGCACGACCCTTTGTCTTCTCTTGTCCTCACCCAGTCTCCAGACCGCTTCCATTCCCAGCGCGATCAGGATCAGTATTCCCGGCGTCGCAAATAACATATACCAGATATATAGCAGCAATTCCCGCTGTGCGAACATCACCTTCGTCATCACCGGGGCCAGCACGAACATCGGCCAGATCGCCAGAAATATCCCCCTCCGCCGGACGAGAAAAATAATCGCTGCGAGCACCAGCACGGGCGCTACCACCATCACCCACGTCCACGCCAGTGGCATGGTCTGCACCGTTGGCACGGTGGACACCGGCTCGGATAATCTGAAATAATTCATCCCGCTCGTCAGCCTCGACCACCCCTCATAAATCCACGTCTCATCAAACTCGTCCCGTGCCCGGCCCAGATCGGTGTGTTTTTCAATCTGCAGAATGGATGGCAAAAGCAGCGGCACCAGAAGCGCGATCGTTACCAGATTGACCGCCACATAACGCCCCGCCTGCACCAGCACCGGATATTGCACGCGATAAACCCACCGCACCCCCACCGCCAGCATCGCACCTATATTAATCAGCACCACGCACCACAGCACTCCCAGATTTGCATAGAGCGCTCCAAATTGCGCCACCCCATATAGAATCCACCAGCGCCATCGTCCGTAGCGCAGGACCAGATACGCAAAATACGCGTGACCCAGCGTGAAAAAAGTCGCCAGCGCGTAACCGCGGCCTTCCGTGGAAAAGCGAATCAGCCACGGATGCACCGCGATCAGTAACGCCGCAATCAATGCCGCTCGCGGTAAACCTGCCGACCGCAAAAGCAGCGCGGTAAACAGGATCATCCCGATCCCCGCCAGAAATGACGGCATCCGAAAAGCCCAATGCGAAAAATCAATCGCCGTCCGCCCCGTCGCCGCCTGCCACGTATTCAGACACAGCCGCGACAGTGCTGAAAATAATATGTGATTATTCCCTTCGCGATTCTCAAAAAAGGTTTCCTGCCAGCTCACCGGCGTAAAAACCGGGTCGGACTTGATATCCGTCACCGGCCGTGGCCGCTCAAATGTCCCACGGATATGACGCCGCAGGGAGTACTCATCATCATTATAAACCGACAGATCCATCCGCTCCGCCCGTAATCCTGTTCCCAGCACGGCTATCCCAAATAACAGCAGCCAGAATCCCCGGTTCCCCACAAGCGGCCATACTTTTTCTTGCGCATACTCCACCCCCGGCCACCACGGTCCCGCCTTTTCGCGGGATTGAATTTCACTTTCTCCCGCTTTTTCTTTCCCACCTTTGTCGTCCTGTTTCTCTTCCAGAAACTCGCCCGGCCGCCGCAGCCACAGCGGACCAGCCGCCGCCATCACTAACATCACCACACCTCCCGTCAGCACGCCCCAGTATAGCCCCGTCCGCATGTAGTGCTCCACTTTCGGCCGGCTCTCCGGCTTTTCTTCCAGCCGCGTGGGTAACGCCTCCCGCCATTCCGCCCCCCACTCGCGCACCTGCCAGAAACATCCCAGCGCCATCAATAAAAACAGCCCTGCCACCACGCGCCGGGCCACGTCCAGCCCCTTCCAGCCGCGCACGTAAATGCCTGGCAAATCATTCACCGTCATCCGCGCCTGATGCAGCCGTTCTGGAAGGTTTTCTTTCAAATCAAAAAAATTTTCAAAAATTTATCACCCGGATGTCCCGGACGTTCCGGACGTGATGACGCCTCCTCCGGACCGGGTTAAGTTGATAGTATGACACCTGATAATCTGTCCACCGATCAACCACCAAAGCTCCTCGCTTCGCCAGAAAATTCTGCCGTTTCCTCCGCGGATAAACCCAAAAGCAAACCGCCCGCCGGTTACGCCCCGCTCCGGGACCCGCTCGAATCACCCGGCGGTTGGCGTTCCAGTGAACTCCACGCCGCGGTCGCTGCCGCCGTCTGGATCATTCAGATCACTGAGTCCGGTCTGCTCCCTCCCATCTGGGGCGCCTCCTTTATCACCGTCATCGTCCTCGCCTACGTCATCCTCCGCGCCATCGTCCGCCTCACTACTCCCCCCGGTCTGCGCACCCCATATAATTAATTCCGCCCCACCCCTCGTATTTCCGTTCCTCCCTTTCTTTTCATCCCCGCACACCCATGGCCATCAATCAAAAAACTGTCCGCACCCTGGAATCTGCCATCGGTTCGCTCGTGTCACGTTTTGCTGACTCCATTAACGATCCCGGCAATGACCTCAAAACGGCCGCGGAAATCGAGCGGCTCCTCCGCGGCACGGTGGATACTCTCGGCAAAATCTGCAGGGATCATTCCCCCGCTCCTGATCATCCTCCCGCTCCCTCTCTCCCTCCGGAAGAAATTCATCATCGCACCAGCCAAATTTTAGGAAATGACCCCCATCATGACTTATCCGACGGTCTCGCCCCTCTCTCATCTCCTCCCTTATCAACAGAAATGGGTCCAGGACCGGAGCCGGTTCAAAATCGGCCTCTGGGCTCGCCAGACCGGAAAATCAACGGCCTGCGCGGTCGAGATTATCAACGATTGTCTCCGCGCAAAAAACCGGCAATGGCTCGTCGTCAGTGCCGGCGAACGTCAGGCGGTCGAGTTTCTGGAGAAGGTGAAACTCTGGTCCGCCGCTTATGATTTTGCTTTTTCGCACTATGCCGAAGACCGCACTTCCGCGCGTGCCCTCCTCCGCCAGGCGGAAATTCGCTGGCCCAATGGCTCCCGGGTCATTGCCCTGCCGGCGAACCCTCGCACCATCCGCGGTTACAGCGGTAATATCGTGCTCGATGAATTCGCATTTTACGAAGCCCCTGAAGCTCTTTGGCGCGCTCTTTATCCCACGATTACCAATTCCCTCACCGGCGGCCAGAAACTCCTGCGCATCGTCACCACCCCCAATGGTCCCGGTAATCCCACCCACCAGCTTTGGTCCCGCTCCGGTAACCATTACAGTAAACATAAAGTCACCATTCACGACGCCATCGCCGCCGGTTTACCCGTTCATCTGGATGAATTACGCGCCGGTCTCGGCCATGATCCCGTTGGTTGGGCCCAGGAATATGAATGTGAGTTTATCGATCAGAGTTCCACCGTTCTGCCCTATGAACTGATCGCCCGCTGCGAGCACCCCCATGTCCATAATCACCTCCCATGGCCACGCGGAAATACCCGCTGGTCCGGCGGTCCTCTTTTCATGGGCATCGATTTCGCCCGGAAAAATGATCGCACCATCGCATGGACTTTTGAGAAACGCGGTGACCTCCTCTGGTCCCGCGAAATCCTCGAACTCCAGAATCTTGATACCCTCGCGCAATTCGAAATTCTCCGGCCGCGCCTGCCTTTTCTTCGTCGTGTTGCACTCGATGCGACCGGCGCGGGCACCGGCCTCGGCGATCTGCTCACGCGTAAACTTCATTCACGCCTCGACGCACTTCATTTTTCCGTGGAATTAAAACACCAGCTCTTTACCCGGCTCCGCCTTGCCTTTGAACAGAGACACCTGCGCATCCCCGCCCAGCCTGTCGTCCGTGAAGATCTGCACTCCTGGCACCGTCAGATCTCACCGGAAACCGGCCGCGTCACCTACCAGTCACCGCACAGCCCTCAGGGTCACGGTGACCGCGCCATCGCCCTCGCTCTTGCCCTCCATGCCGCGGAAAATTACCGCTCGCATGCCGGACCGGTTATCTGCCAGAGCCTCGGCCGTTTTCACCCGGCCCGCCGCCCTTCCTTCTTTTTCGCCTGAACCGTTTTCGGTCCTATCATAATATAGTTATGAGCTATGACCAACTCCACCCTCGCCTCTTCGCCCTGGCTCCTATATTTCTTCCGGCGGCAACACATTCAGACGTCGCCGCGAAAGAATCTCCTCCCCGCCGGGAGCCTTCACCACCGCGTGTAATTCATAACGGCCCGGCCTTTCCGGCATCAGCAGTTTCTGCGTCATCTCCTCTTTCCCATTGGAAACCACCGCCGGTCCCGCCACGACCTCCTCGCTTATTTTTTCCTTCTCCGCATTATAGATCACCAGCGTCACTTCGCTCTGCCACGGCTCCTCAACGTGCACCAGGTCATTGATCAGGCTCAGGGTGATTTCTTTTTCCTGCCCGGCCGGAACCGCTTCGTCCCAAAGATCGATCATAATGCTCGTCGGCCCAAAAGCGTCCGGCATGTATCTCTCGAAATACGGATCCCATTTCAGCCCCTCCAGCTCGATAAAATTATCTGCCGTTTTCTGTCCATCCGCCGTCAGCGCCACAAAATGCTGCACCGCCGCACATCCCCGGCCGTGCCGCCAGAATTCCGTTTGCGCGGCCAGAAAATAGGCCGCCGTCTCGCGAATCACTTCCACCGGTGCCTTTTGCGGATCAATGCCTAAACGCGCAAATAATCCCGCACACCCGCTCGCTGGACGCCCATCCCGTCGCAGCCAGCAGAGACGCGCATATTCATTGATCAGAATCGGGTTCGGTTTGCCCTTCCCATATTTGCCTTCCCAGGTAAATGGCATCTCAAATGGGTCCGGCCCGAATGTTTCAAAAATCGCTAATCCCCCGTGCTTCTCCAGATATTCCGGTTGCCGGTACTTCACCGCACTGTCTCGTGGAATCTCTGCCTGCTGCAGTATCTCATCGTCCCCTGGCCCCGGTGTAATATACCGGATCGAATACGGATGCGCCTCGATCGGATCGGTTTCTTTACCGGAAAAACTCCAGCCCGTATCCCATGGCCGATCTGATAAATCCAGATCCCGCACTTTTCCAGCCACCACTCCCGCGGGACCTGATTCATTCTGTGCGTCCCACATCACCACGCTTGCGTGGTTCCAGCGCTCACGCATCCACCGCCGGAATTCTTCTTCAAGATGCTCTCCTGACATCGGCTTTTTCTTATCATGCCCCCACACCGGATACTCATCCACAATCAGCATCCCAGCCTCATCCGCCAGGTCATACCAGTAATCCGGTGGAAATGATATATGCCAGCGCATCAGGTCCCAGTGCATTTCCGCGCAGCGCTTATAAAACAGCTTCGCCCAATCCCGTTGCCACAGATAATCGCCCCTCTCCGGATCTTCCATAAACCGGAAGATCGCCGCATTTGCTCCCACCAGATAGCGCGGCTGACCATTCAACACCGCCATCTTTGTTTCCGGATCAAAATGAAATTCACGCATCCCGAAGCGCATGGTCCACACGTCTCCGTTCTCCATCATGACTTCCGCCCGGTAAAGCGCCGGGTTTTCCGGGCTCCATCGTTCGCACGGGTTCAAGTCTACCTGGAGTTCGGCTTTGCCATTTTCTCTCGTTCCTTCTGCCTGGCCCGCCACCTGACCATTCGCGTCCGCCATGATTTTCGCGGTTATTCTTTCCCCGGCACTTTCCACCTCGCCACTGATCTCCACCACCAGCCGCACCACTCCCTCATCAATGTCCGGGACAGCCTGCACGTTTTCAATATAAGCCGCCGGCGTTCCGATCAGCTCCACACTGTCGTAAATGCCGGACAGATAGGATGTTTTTTCCCAGTCCGAATCATATGGGATGCCCTCCGGCAAAAACCGGTAATGCGTTCCGGTCCGCACCACCAACTCATTGGTTTTCCCCGCCCCTTTCAAAGCGGGCGTCAGCTCAAAGTAACCCGGTGTCATATTAAATGGGTTGTACCCAATTTTTTCACCATTACACCACACCATCGTCCCATACCGCGCCTTCCGGATTTTCAGCCGAACGATCGCATAGCCCTCGCCCTCGCCCTCCGGCAGAGTAAAACTCGTTCGGTACCAGATCGCCCGTCTATCCTCCGGGATATCTTCCGCCATTGCATCCCGGCCCCAGGCAAAGGGTGCTTCAAAAGCCGGTTCCGCCATATCCACCAGTCCCGGCACCACCAGCCGGTGGCCATATTCCACGGGCGGCTCTTCATTCAGCGCTCCCTGGGTTGCCTCCCACTCGCCATCCAGCGGCAACACCAGACGGCCCGGCGTTTGCGCTTCCGTTAGCGCGGACGTTATCAAGGTAAAAGCGCCTAGAACAGGTAACAGCAAGAGCGTGAATTTCATGTATAGTTTAGGGATAAAAGGTGACGCCGTCGTTATGCGATTTTCTCTTACATCCAGCCAGCCAGCCAGCCAGATGAAGAAAGACCATCCAATCACAACGCTTAGGGTTTTCTGTTCCCTCACCGCGGTTATCGCCATTTCTTGTCTCACCTGCGGGTGGCAAATTGTCGCGGCCCAGCCCCTCCCCGGCGGTGATCCGGCTGGCTTTTCCATGTATCAATTCCCGGATGGCTCAATCGTCGAAGCCCGCCTCCTCCGCATCCATGAAGGGCAGGTTCTTTTTGAACTTCCTGATGGCACCAGAAAATCTTTCGCCGAATCCGAGTTTCGGGAGGGTTACCGGGATTTTCTCCGCAAACAACTCAATCTCGCCACCGCCGATTCTTCCGGCCCTGATGTCAGCCAGGAAGTGCGCGGCATCGTCGAAGAACTCATTTCCAGAGAAATCGAGGCCCAGCGGGAACCCATCCGCACCTGGACCAGTGAGAACGGTCAGACTCTTGACGCGCGCATCGTCGGCATGGTCCACAATCAACCCGTCCTTCGCACCCCCTCCGGCGCCCAGCGCTCGGTCGATCTGGATATTCTCAGCCGCGATGATCAACACTATGCCCGGGACTGGTATGTGGAAAATATCCTGAGCCTGGAGAAGCTCAACGATCTCTCCATGGCCGTCGTTAAGATTGAAGCAGAACGTCAGGTTACCGATGAAATTCCCGGCCAGGCGCCCCCGGCCGATGACCGCTATTTTCAGGCCCCGGCCGGCGCCACGGATTCGGACGGTAAACCCGTCTCTGCCCCCATTAAATCCCTCAACCCCGAGGAGCTTGGCCGCATCAAACGGGAAAATTATGGTTACTACGAAGTCACCCTCATCAATCGAGGATCAAATGATTTACCGCCCCTCGAAGCGGAAATCTTCACCTTTAAAGAAACCGTTACCCCGCAGCGAGGCGGATTTTTGCGGAATGTTCATCTCGAAGAACCCGCCATGGCCGGCACAGTAAAAATTCTGCCCATTCCCGCCCGGGGCCGAACCACCTTTCTCACTCCCGTTACCCCGCTTTATGACACCGAACCCGAAGAATTCACTGAGATCACCCAACAAGTAGATCCCGAAACTGAAGAAATAAGTGAGGTCGAAAAAACCACGAAAAAAGGCAAGGAAATGCGCGAAATTCTCGCCGGCTATGTCATCAATATTTACGCGCTGGTCGATTTTCATTCTACTGCCGAAAATAACCAGACAGATGCCGATGCCGACGCCAACGCCGATGCCCAGTCCGGCCAGCGCCGCGTTCTCGTCGCGCACATCGCCCAACCCGACGCCCTCGTGAATCGCGTCCCCTTACTCTACGAAGAGCTCGTCGAAATTTATGGCGAACCCATTCCACCCGCCGGAAACACCTCCGCCGAGCGTATCGGCACCCTTGAAGCCGCCAACCTCAAACGCCAGCAACGCCGCCAGGCCCAACAGGACGCCCGCCAGGCTCGCATCGATGCCGCCCTTACCGAAATCCGCGGCGCCCCCGTCGTCGATGGCGTCACCGTTGATCCCGATGAATTAACTGACCCCGCCCCGGA
>CAZUPP010000003.1:100114-137459 GCA_964622095.1 uncultured Verrucomicrobiales bacterium | reverse complement strand
CCGCCCCGGACGAAACCGTTACCAACCAAGAAAAAAACAACGATAACGATGATGCCGATCACCTCGATGACGACGGCGCCCCTAAAATGATCGACCGCCTCATCGAAGAACTGGAAGACGATCATGACTGAAATTTCCCAGATTCTTATAATTCGGTCTCTCGCCCGCCACCACCCAATCTGCTTCCCTGTGGCCTCCTGAGATTCTCCCTTTATTTCATCTAACCGCCGCGGCGCTCGAGTTCTAAAAGAATAGCATGGGCCAGATCATTCGGGTCGAGGTAAGAGGTATCAATGATCATGTCGGCCGCGGCCGCATAGAGTTCATGACGTGCTTCCATCATTTCACGCATGGTTTCCCGCGGGTTCGGGGTGCGCAGGAGGGGACGGTTTTCGTTTCGGGAAACCCGCTCGAAAATAACGGCTTCTTCCGCGCGCAACCAGACAATCAACCCCAACTGCTGCAGCAATGGGACATTGCGCGGGATCGTCACCATGCCGCCGCCCGTGGCGATGACCGCTCGCCGGGTGCCGCGTTCGAGTAGATTCTCCAGCGCCGCTGTTTCGAGCTGCCGAAAATGTTCCTCCCCGTCCGCCGCAAAGATCTGCGGGATCGAGCGGCCTTCGCGCTCTTCGATCAAATGATCCGTATCAATAAATTCCCGCGAACCCTGGCGCGCCAGCCGGCGGCCGATCGATGATTTTCCAACTCCCATGAAGCCGATCAGGACCAGATTACTCTCCGCACCGAAACAGCGAACATTCTCTGTTGGTGCCGCCGTCCCCGGTGCGGTGCGAGCCCCGGCGACGCCGGGCTGGTGATCGCCATCCATCAGGGTTACCGTGACAGAGAATCCCCGCACCTCAACTGCTTAAAACTTCTTGGCCTATCACGCTGACAGAACGGAACGCCTGACCACCCGCACTCTGGTTGCCGCGGCCAATCATGAGGGCGAGGCTGATGCATGCGTGATTGAGGAAGCGGTCGACGGCCTGCGCCAGCGCCAGCCGGTCGCGCTGCCCGCGGAAACGGTCTATGGTCTGGCGGCCGATGCGCTGAAAGCGGAGGCGGTCGCGCGAATATTTCAGGCCAAGGAACGGCCGTTTTTTGATCCGCTCATCGTCCATGTGGCCGAGGCGTCCTGGCTGGAGCGTCTTGCGGAAATGGACAGCCGCCAGCAGATCGCAGCGGACCGGCTCGTGCAGACTTTCTGGCCCGGACCGCTCACCCTCGTGCTGCCGCGGCGGGATAAGCTGGTGCCGGATCTCGCCACCTCCGGGCTGCCCACGGTGGCTCTGCGCTGCCCGGCGCACCCGGTTTTTCAGCAGGTGCTGCGAGCCTTCGGCGGCCCGCTCGCCGCGCCCAGCGCCAATCGTTTCGGACGGATCAGCCCGACGACCGCCGCCCATGTGCGTGCGGAACTGGACGGGCGTATCCCGCTCATTCTGGATGGCGGCCCGTGCCCGCACGGGATTGAGTCCACCATCGTGGCGGTGTCCGGCGAATCGGTGCGGATTCTGCGGCACGGACCGGTCAGCCGAGAGCAACTGCGTGAAGCGCTCGACGACTTTCCATCTATCGAGATCCTTGAAAAAGGTCACGAAAACCGCTCCGCCTCCGCGCTGGATGCGCCTGGCCAACTCGCCAGCCATTACGCCCCGGTCAAACCGTTGCGCCTGGTCGATACCACGGCCCAGGTGCCAGCGGATGAGCGAGGGCGGGCGGGGTTTCTTGGTTTTTCCCGGCGCACGCACGACGCAGATGAATCCACCGCAGGTTTCGCGGAAGTTCGCTGGCTCACCGGTGATAATAGTAAATACCGCAACAAAGAAAATAATGGGGAAAACCAGGGCGAAGAATCCGGGGCGCATGATGATCTCATCACGGCGGCAGCCCGGCTTTTTGCCCTGGTGCGGGAACTGGATGATTCAGCAAAAGTAGAAATAATCTATGCCGGGCGCCTTCCACCAAAGCTGGCCGCGCACGGGCTCGCTCAGGCCATCATGGACCGGTTGCGGCGAGCGGAGGGGAGGTGAATGAGGTCAGCTCAACTTCAGCAGAATCTCATACCGCACACTTCGTCCGCCGCCCGTCATTTTCGCGATGCCTTTTTCCACCAGATCCTGCAGATCCCGTGAAGCTGTCGGACGGGAAGTGCCAGTGATGCTGCGATACTTTCCCGCACTGAGTCCTCCTTCGAAGCCATGCGGCCCTTCGGACAGAACCCGCCGGATGGCCTTCAATTGCCGCTCATTTAACGTTCCCTCCCATCGATCAAAGAATTTTGCTTTATCCACGGTAAATTGAATCAGGGCCTCCGCGTGAGTCTGTGCGGCAAGGCAGACATCGAGGAAATACTCCAGCCATTCCGAAATCTCATCGGTCCGCTGCGCCACCTTTAATGCATCATAATAGTTCTTTTTATTTATTTCGATGGCCTGCGAAAGGCTGAGCAGAACCGGGTGCCCGGATCCCTGCGAAAGCGCTTTTTCGGAAATGGCCCGGCCCATCCGCCCATTGCCATCATCAAAGGGATGGATCGATTCAAAATAGAGGTGCGCCACACCGGAACGGATGGGCGCATGGAGAATCTCATGATTGCCACCCGGCACGGTATGATTGAACCACTGAATAAAGTTATCCATTTCTTCAGGAACACGGCTCGAAGGTGGAGCCTCGAAATGCACCTTCTCCTTCCCGATCGCCCCGGAAACAATCTGCATGGGATTATTCGCACCGTGCTCGCGCCAGGTGCCGGCCCGGACTCCATAGGATCCCTTCATCAATAATCGATGCCACCCGAACAAGGTTTCGACCGTTAAAGGCTCGTTCCAGGTTTTGCGAACCTCCACCATAAGCTCGGATATCCCGATGGCCTTGGGATCACGCACCTTTACCGGCAGCGTGTGCAGGCCTAATTCATTTCGCAGAGAAGATGCCACATCCACCCGGCTAAGATATTCGCCCTCAATCTCAGAAGTCTTCAACGCCTCAGAAATCATCAAGTCGATCACGGCCTCGGCATTTTCCTGCTCGGTGAGCGTGGCCGCTAAACCATCGATTCGTCCGGCTTTGTGGGCGAAGGCCACCAGTTCCTTCTCGAGATGATCCGTGCGATAGTTGAAATGTGGCCAGTCGGGAAGTTGCCAATTGTAAGGCATGAGGCGAATAAAGCACCTATTTGCCTCAAAAAAAGGGGAAGCATGAGGCGAATACGGCCTGCGATTCGCCTCACTTTCGGTCGGTTCATCATCGTCCGAACGGGACAATTGCCCGGGCTGATCCGAACTCAAAATGGTCCGGGCGCCGGTGCCTCAGGTTCAGGCCGCTTTGTCCTGACTGGCGGCGGGGTCCAGGCCGGGAACGGGCGCCTGATGCTCATGAGCCGCTGGTTCCCCACCAGCGTTGCCGTTGCCGGATTCGGCGGGCTTTTTTGCGCTGTCCCCGGGAGCCTCCTCCTCAAGGCGTTCGCGGAGCATCTGGCTGACTTCCATCTGGACAAAAGGCACCTCCTCAGCATCGAGGGCGGGATCTTCCACGACGAAGACTTCACCGGAATCACGATGTTCATAGATGAGCAGCTTGCCTTCTCCGTCGATATACCGGGTATCGCGCTGTTTGAGGATGCGGCGGCGCTCGAGCATGAGCCCGATGATGTAACGGCAACGCACACTGGGCGCGTCACTGGCCTCCTCCAACTCACGAAAAAGTGTTTCCGTGCGGTCCTGTTCCGCCTTTTCCTCCGCCTCGGCTTCGGCCGTTTCTTCAGGATCAGTCAGTTCCCCGGAGAACCGGCTTTTCCAGGAAGAAAACGGTTTCCCGGCGGTTTGCGCGAACTCGAACGGACGGGCTTCCATCCCGGCCTCACTGAGATCTTCCCGGCGCAGGGAGCCATCTTCATTCTCATAGATGAAGGTATGGACCTGATCATCCGGACGGAAAAAGGCACCGGTGACAGAGCACCACTTGGCCATCGCGGGGATGTGCCATTTCTTGGGCAAAGCGGCCATGAACTAAGAAAACAGCGCGGAACGGGCCAAACCGCAAACGGTCAGTCAGCGGGCTCAATGGAGACGAGCCGCTGGATATCATCGACCCGATCACCGACCTTGAGCACGTCACTGATGATGATGGAGTGCTTGCGCGCACCGGTCAGGCTCAGCTCCAGATTGCCGGAGCCGAATCCCAGGATCCAGTTGCGGAAGATGTCTTCGCGTACTTTTTCGACGACCATGCCGCGGGCATCATAGGTCGTCTGACCTTCACCGATGAGGTGGCATTCAGTGATTTGTCCCGGGCTGACCTTCCAATAGGTGAAGCGATCAAAGAAATAGAAGGACAGGCCCCAGAGAACGAACAGACCCAGCGAAGTGACCAGAAAGAAGCCGAGATTCATGTGGACCGCAAGGAGGCCGATGCTGGCGAAGAAGTCATCCAGCACCCCGAGCAATTGCAGGCTCAAAACCGTGAGAATAATCAAAAGCACAAGGATGGCCGAAGCGATCCCCCGGAGGTGAAAGTGGGTGAAAACCAGGATCACAAAGAAGACCAAAATCCAGATCAGTCCCAGAGTCTTGCTGGGGTGGATGAGAAGCTGCGCCTTTACCGCGGCGGAGTCTTCAGCGGCGGGAGCAGCGGTTTCCTCAGAATCATCACTGGCAGATTCCGAGGCTGCGGGAGCTCCCTCTTCCCGCTCAGTCGGCGCGCCTTCGTCAGGTTGCGATTGGGAATCATCCTCAGAGGCCAGAGTGCCCTCACCATTATCAGTGGAAACCTGGGCCGTCTTCGTGCCCTCTTTTTGATCCACCGTATAGGTGGCTTCTTCACCCTGCACCCAGGTGAATACGGTCAAGACAAAGCCGACGAGCCACACCGGCCACCAATAGAAGATCATGTTATGTCCGTAGATGCGGATTTCCTCGCGCTTCTTCGGATCATCCGATGGCTTTTTGGAAGGTTCAGGCATACTGGTTTCAGACATGACAAAGAGAATTCTAGGATGATTGGCCGGTCGTAGGAAGTGAAAACGGAAGGGGTAGCGCGGCTTGCCCCCCTTTACAAGCTACAAGGTGAAACACAGGCGCCGTGCGTTCAATTCAAGAATGAAGAAAGAACAACCCAGGGAAGTAAGAGGAATACTCGTCTCGTCGCCCCTGGAACAACAGATGACTTTCCCAAAAATAGATGACTTTTGATTCAACAACCTCACCCCCCTCCAAGTCGCCTGCAACAATGTTGCAGATCCTTTGCCGACGGTGCTCTAGAACCGCGGCACCTGCCAGGAAGTCACTTTTCCGTTGAGAAACTGGGCCCGCTTTCCTTCGACCGGATGATCGAGGAAAATGGGTTGGTAGGCGTAGTAGCTGTAGCCAAAACGGCGGCGTCCGGGTGGGACATAATAGGCGGTGGGCACATTGACGACCTCCGTGCGGGTCTCATAGTATTGCCAAACCTCAACTTCACCACCGGTTTCTTCACCGACAAACACCTCACTGGGACGGCCCCAAGCCAGATAAACGGGCAGGCGCTCAAAGCCATTACGGATCTGTCCGGACAGAATCAGGTTTTGATCCCGCTGCGGTAAGCCGGCAAAGTACTCCGGATGTTCATTGATGCGAGACTGGATCGTGCTGCCGCAACCGGCGAGCAGGCCGATGACCAGAAGGGCACCAAGCCATGCACCGAGGCGCTTTGAAATTGACTTCATGTCTGCTTAAATACGCACTCTGTTGCTCAAGGACAAGGTCAAAGGCCCCTCAGCTCCTTTTCCGGTCTCCATCTTCCTGCTCCCTTACATGAAAAAGATCCTGCGCAGTTTCCTGCTTTGGCTGGCCCGCAGCTTCGGCCCCAAGCTGATCGATCAGCGCACCGGCAAGCCGGTCGGGCGGGTCTTCATCTTTGTCTGGCGCGGGCGCATCCAGATTTTTGGTCTGCCGGAGGACGGTCTGATCCCGGAGGTCAAGCCGGCCTTTCGCCCGCAGCGGCGGCTGACGTTCAGCGTGCAGGAGGTCGAATTTTCATCCTATCCGGAGCCGGATTTTCCTCATCTGCCGCCCGAAGAATTGAAGAATGGCGCGGCGATAGAGACGAAGAACGTGCCGGAGTGAGTGACGAGCGATGAGTGAGGAAGAGATGGATTGGCCGCGCATGATGAGCATCCTCCGCTCCGCTGAAGGCTATGCCGCTCTGGGGATGCGGGAAGAAGCGCTCCTCGATCTGAGCCGGGTGCCGACCCGGTTGCGCGAAGGCCGGGAATACCTGGAAGCAGCCACCCTGGTGCACCAGCATCTGGCGGACTGGCCACGGACCGCGGAACTCGCCGCCCGTCTGCTGGAGGTGGACCCGATGAATCTCAGCGCAATCGTCTCGGGAGCCTACGCGACGCGCCGGGCCCGGGGCATACGCGAAGCCCAAACGATCCTGCGCCGGGGTGAGCGGCTGCATCCGGAGGAAGCGATCATAAAATACAATCTGGGCTGTTACGCGGCGCAGCTGGGAGAAGTGGAGGAAGCGGTGCGCTATGTTCAGAGCGCGATCAAGCTGGAGAAGGCTTATGCGGAGCTGGTCAAAACAGACGCTGATCTGGACCCGGTGCGGGACAAGTTGCGGGCGGAACTGGAGCCGGATGAGGTATGGGAATGAATGAGAATGAGGGGATGCTGGTTCACTGGGTGAATCCGGCTGAGGGAGTGAATTGTGACGACAATTTTGCGTTCTCAAGGCATTCTCCAGCGATATGTTAGGTAGTATGACGATGCGCGATGCAACGGCCCTTGGATTGGCCCTCATCTCCGGAGTATTTCTGGTCTGCTGCGGTGGGGTGGCCAAAACGCATGAGATCACCGTGGCAAACGGAGAGCCACAGCACTTTGAGGTGAAGGGATTCACCTACAAGCAAGTCTTCGAGCTGATCGAAGAGGAGTCCGGTCTGGATATCCAAATCGAGTCCGTGCCGGAGGGCCGGGTGGAAATGAGCATATCCGGCTCCGGCTCGTGGGATAATCTGCTCAAGAGCATTGCTTCCAGCCACCGCGAGCTGGAGATTGAAAAGACGGGTGAGCGGTCCTACGTGGTGAAGTGAGAGGTGAAGCGCGATGGTGCGCGGCGGTTGTCTGATTAAGTAAAAGATTGTTTTTTATGCTGGTCCTGCTTTCCCCCGCCAAAACGCTGGATTTTGAAACCGGGCACGCGGTGCCAAAAGTGACGCAGCCGGTTTTTCTGGAGGAGTCTGAGAAATTGGTGACGGTCATGCGCAAAAAATCGCGCAAGGATCTGATGGAGCTGATGGAAATCAGCGAAGATCTGGCCAAGCTGAATGTGGAGCGTTTCAAGGATTGGTCCAAAGAAGCGCACACGAAAAACGGTGAAGCGCGCCCGGCGCTCTTTGTTTTTCGCGGGGACGTTTATCAGGGTCTGGCGGCGGAAGATCTGAGCGAAGATGATTTACTCTGGGCGCAGGATCACCTGCGCATTTTGTCCGGCCTCTATGGGGTGCTCAAGCCGCTGGATGGGATATTGCCGTACCGTCTGGAAATGGGCCGGCCGGTCGCAACCAGGGCAGGCAAGAATCTCTATGAATTCTGGGACGCGAAGATCACGGAAGAATTGAATTCCGCGAATGGCACGGAGGAAAGCGCGGTGATTAATCTGGCCTCAAACGAGTATTTCAGCAGCGTGCAGAAAAAGAAGCTGACCGGCGAAGTGATCTCGCCCGTATTTCAGGATCAAAAGGGGGATAAATGGATGGTGATGAGTTTCTTTGCCAAACGCGCCCGGGGCATGATGGCGCGCTGGATTATTGAGAATCGCGTGACCGATCCAGCGGAATTAACCGAATTCAAAGCCAGCGGTTATCGATACCTGAAATCAGAATCCAGCGCAGGCAAACCGGTCTTTCGCCGGAAAGAAGCGGACCGGCCGGGTCCGGGATCGAATTAAAAAAGGCATTCGGTGTGGCACCGGTGGAGCCGGCGCAGATGATATACTATTAATCCGGCACATTCACGAGCATGCGGAGGAGGGAGGCCTTGGAAGCGCCGTCCATCGGCACAACAAAGCGCATGAGCGGGGTGCCATCGGTGTCCGTGCCGGCGGGCGTCGCGACCAGATCCGTGCGTTCGACGAAATTATTCATCGCGTCACCTTGAAGCAGACTAAAGGTGATGGAGGGATCGAGTCCCGGGCGAAGGCGGAAGGTATAAATCATGGCACCGTTAGAAACCTCAAAGCGAGGCTCAATGACGTCCCGATCAGCCACCGCGGTATTACCGTTGAGCACGAGTTCGAGGGCATTATTCACGCCGTCCATATCTCCGCTGTCATTGAGGGCAAGATTACTGCCGCCGGCAAAGTCAGCCGTTTGCGCAAAGGAACGGTAGGTCATGCCGCCGCCGGAGAAGAGCACGTTATCCGGAATGAGCTGCTTCGCTAAACCGGGACCGGCCATGCGCACATTGAGCACTTCACCACCGCCACTCTCAAAAAAGGTGACGGTGATCTGATGAAGACCGGCGGAGAGAGTGATCGAGCCGGAACGTTCCCGGGCGCTATGCAGACCATCATTATCCACCACCTGCTGGTTGTTGATGAAAAGGGCGCTGCCGTCATCCGATTCCGTGTAGAAGGTGTAACTACCCGCCTGCGTGATGGAAATTAATCCGGTAAAGCGCAGGGCAAAATTATCATTCCGCTGACGCACCCCGAGATCAAAATTCGTAGCGGTGCCAGTGGCGACCGGGGTGAGTGAATCAAAGTCCGGGAGGACCGAGAGCCCGTTGACCTCAAAGTATTCATAGGCAATTCCTGGACCTGAACCTCCACCGCGCGGACTTTCCGCCGGGCCAAAGCCGTTATTGATCGATTGCGGATTAAAATTGTTCAGGTCGCTGGTGAGGGCGATTTTATCCAACCGCGTACCGTCCTCGCGATAAGCGAAATCAATGCGATTAAGGCCAGCGATGAGAGTAAAGCGGGAAACAAGATTGCTGTTATCCGAATCGTGGAGTTCACTCCAGGTCCAGAGCGAGGTGCCGGAGCCGTCAATATCATTCCAGCGCACCCAGTCCGTGCTGTCGTTCAGGCGGACCCAGAACGAATTATCAGAACCATTGGGCGAAATGGTCCGCGCCCAGAGCTGGTAGGTGCCGGGGCTGGAAATATTGATTTCATAAGAAACAATCGCATCCGCGCCGGATGGCGGGGTGGCGGTGCTATTATTTCCGGGCGTGACTTCGATGTATTCACCGCCCGAAGCGCTTGCGTCAGAAGTAGTCTGCCATAGGGTAGGTGAACCGAAGTCACCATTTTCCGCCTCCATAACGACGAGACCATTGCTTTCGCGGAAAGCGTTGCTGCCACCGGGAGGAGGCAGGATATCTGTGGGAATGGTCCGGGTCAGGCTGGCGGTATTATTATCATCATCGGTTACCTCGAGCCGGGCACTATATTCATCCTGGACACCGGCAAAGGTCACTTGAATGACGGCATCCGAAGGCGCGGTTCCATTGACAAAGGTTGCCCCCTCAACCGTCCACGCATAGGAGACGATGGTTCCATTCGGATCAATAGATCCCCGGCCATCGAGGACAACGACGGTGGTGTTCGCGTCATTGCGCGGGATGCTGTCCGGGTTAACCGAGAAAAGAGCGACCGGCTGGCTGGATGCGATGCTGGAGCCATCAAGCTGCAGCAAATAGGCGGTTAACTGCGCCTGTTCCTGCGGAGTTAGATTCAAAGCGCGGCGATGCGGTTCAGCGAGGGCGAGATCATCCGGGGTGGAAACAATAATTTCATCCACGGCAAACTCGGCGCCGGTATTCCGAATCTCAATCGTGTTGGAATTCCCGGCGTTCAGATTAATGTTTTCGACGCGGAGCCGTTTCCACTCGAGACGGGTGCGATCATCGGTGACCGGGACATCATAATTCGTTCCATTGACGCGGAGGCGCAGATTGGTGTTACGACCGGAGGCATAGCGGACCTCGACTGCGCCGGTGCCGCCGGAGCCGCCGTTGACATTATTAAAACGGATAATGTCATTACTATCATCCTGCAGATTAACCAGAAGCCCATGCGCGGAGCCGTCCCAGTTAATGGACTGGAATCCGGGGATGCTGGCCCCACCGCTGAGGCTGGCATCTTCGGCCGGGTAGACCGTGCCCCCGGCGACCACCAGGGTGTCGCGGATCGTTTCGGCCTGACCGTCATGGAAAAAGGGTGCGCCATTATGCAGACCGATCAGGGTTGGCGTATCGATTCCAGTCAGGGCGGCATTCAGGCGACTGCCGGAAGTGGTCCGCAGGGTTCCGACATTCTGTAATCCGGGATTTCCGGTTGTGACAAAACTGTCCGTGTAGGTAGGTGGGACGTGGCAGGTAACGCAGGATTGCTCCTGAAACAGAGTTTGCCCGGCCACCGCGTCCGCGGTGAGGCTGCCATCGGCCTGACGAAAAGGACTGCGCGGAACCGAATCTGCTCCGAGCGAGGAAACATAGGCGGCCAAATCATCGAGGTCCTGCGAACGTCCTGCATTTGGTGCGCCAAGCGGCGGGTTGGGACTTTCTCCGGCGGGCAAAAATCCCGTCCCGCCAAAGGGTCCCATGATATCGATAATAAAATCATGGACCTCATCAAAATTGGCACTCCAGTGCACATTTCCGTGGAGGGTACCGCTGCGTCCGCGCAGATCCGTCGTGTTACGGAGGCCCTCTCCGCGCTGGGTAAAATCAAAGGTGCGTCCGTCATGGCTGCCATCGATGTGACAGCTCGCGCAGGAAATATAGGTTTCCCGGCTCATCTGATCGGAGGCATGATAAAAAATGCGCTTACCATTCAGGATATTCGCCGGGAGTTTTTCCGAATTTACGGTGGTGATGGTATCCGGATTAAGGGTGCGATCACCCGAGGCAAAGAAATTTGTCAGGTCATGGACGGTGACACTGCGGCCGAGGAAATTTTTCACCCAGAGTTTATTGGTAGCCGGATCGATCAACACACCTTGCGGCGCGGCCCCGGCCGGAACCCGCCAGGTGGTGGTGCGCGTGTTTCCTTTGTCAACTTCCAGAACATCATAGACCGCGACCTCATTATTGCCCTGCAGAGCGACAAAGGCGAAATCACCAAATGGAGAAAAGGTGATAGCGGAAGGACTTTCACTATTGTCCACATCCATGCGGGAGGACCTTTGCGGATCATCTTCAACGTTCGGTTCCCGGTTGCGAGTCAAATCAATCCGGCCGACCATGGCGCGCACCGTGTGATCCGGCTCGAGGAGTTGGCCCTCGTTGCGTGAAGCAAAGAGTGCACCGCCATAGGTCTGATCTTTTTTCGCGGGAAACCAGGCCCATTCATTACCCGGCGTAATGGAAATGCCGGCCAGATAATTCGGCACGCCACCGCCCGCGGAGCTGCCATCATTACCCCGGTCCCCCCGGTCACGCTGGGCGGTAATGGTTCGGGTGAGGGAAAGGCTCCCCCCATTACTGATATCCCAGATTTCACCAAAATGTTCCGGAGAAATAAAGCGCGTGACAAGGATGCGCTGGCCATTTCCAGTCACGGCAATGGCGCGCGGCATGGGCCCAAGTTCAAGGCGGCCCGTTTCACTTCGGCTGGCGGCGTCGAAACGCAACAATTGTCCGTGGCCCGGATCCGTCGCGCCACGACCTTCCAGAGTAACGAAAATCTGGGTGCCATTCGGAGTGGCCACCACTCCGACGGGTGCGCTCCCATAGCCGGTGTCAACCGTTTGCACGACGTTGCCCGTTGTCCCATTCAGCACCGCGATCATATCCGCGTCATGACAGGCCACCCAGATATTTCCGCTGCTCGAAGAAATGGCCAGGGAACGCGGATCGGCTGAATCAACGCCTAATTGCGAGGCGAGATTTCTTTCGAAGATGACCGCCTGGGTATCTGCGTCGATCGCGGTGACGGTGTCATTATCGGGATTAACGACCCAGACGCGCCGGTTGTTTTCATCGAGAATAATCGGTGAGGAATAAGTCGGGAAAGGTCCGGTGGGAGCCGTGCCGATCGTCACCGTCAGAATATCCGTTACCAGGGAGGTGGCGCCGCTCGGTTTTTGGTCGCGCACCTGGACTTTGACATCATAATGTCCGGTCTCCGAGAAGGTGTGAGTGATCGAATTACTGCTGATCCAGCCGGTCGAAGGGGTGCCGTCGGCAAAAGAGAATTTGTATTCCAGCGGATCATTTTCCGGATCAGTCGCATTGGCAGTAAAAGTGATGGCTTGCCCGGGTGCAGCGGGCGAACTGGCCGCGGTAAAACTGTTGATGACCGGGGAGAGATTTCCGCTGGTGATGGCGTTGCCGGTGGAAAAGGCAAATTCGTAGGCCTCGATCCCATTGCCCACCGCGTCCTTAATGCCGTTTGAAGGAATGATAACTTCATAGTCTGTATCATCCCGGAGCGGCTGCTTGGGGGTGAGGGTGAGAATGTCATCATGAGAAAATGAGGTCCAGCAATCCACCACATTCTGGGTGCCGGCCTCGCGCAGAATAATTGTTTCACCACTGATGATGGTGTAGGACTCGAGGGTTTCGTGGATGAGAATACTGATGGGCGCGCGGGTGGGATAACCGGTCTGCCCGGATTTGGGAATGTGATATCCCACCGCTGGTGCGCGTGTGTCCGGCCCGGCCTGATGGGCCCATATCCCGATGCCGTCGCGGCCACTGAAACTGTAAGCGCCGGTAATAAGAAACTGCCCGACCGGAAGCATGTATTGGCTGGTGCCAAGTTGGCCGGAAACACTGCCGGCGGGCCGATTATTTCCCACTTCATCCAGCTCGAGGACGGGCTGGAAGGTTTCCATATTGATTTTATGGCGCCGGGTAAAAATGAATTCATCCTGGCACTGGGTGTAGGGGACGTTGGTCCCGGCATTCAGCGCGGGAGTCCCCTCCGTGCTGATGGAGGTAACAAAGCGCAGATCGGTCGGGTCACTCCAGTCCACGATATCGACCTGACTGGTATCCCGCCGGGAAAGCACAATGTAGTTCTGCCAAAGAACGGCAATGTAGGCCCCGACCGGCCCGGAAAGTTTATCCAATAAAATGGGTTGCTGAGGGTCAGGATTGCCCTGCGCGTCTTCGTTGAAGATGGGTGAAATATCGTAGGCCAGAATTCCGAGGAGCGATTCGTCTGAGGTCACGAGTAGAATATTGCCCATCAGAATATAATTTCCGGTGACGCCGGCTTCCTCGAGGGTGTTCCACTCATAAATTGTTTCATCGAGACGCCGCACGAAAGTAGACCCGTCATTCTCGGAGGAATACTGGATCCAGTTAAAGGGCAAGCTCCACGGCCAATAGAGCTGGTGGTCATTTCTTGAGTCGATCCAGTCCGGGTGACGCTGGTTGAAAACATTAACGCCGGGGCTGTCCCGCCTGATCCGCATTTCAAAGGTGCCCCCGATCCAGTCACCCACCTTGGTGTGGGCATGGTTGCCATGGTCATTGAAGAGGGGAATGCTGTCCCCAGTGGCATTGGCCAAGACCTGGGTAAAGCTGGTGATATCATTTGGGTTACTCCACTGAAAAACCCGCCGGTCCGAACCAGTGACGACGTTCGTGTAGACATTACCATTATGATAGATAATGTTTGTCACCCGGCCCAGATTGATCCGGCGCCAGAGCAGTTGCCCGGGGGTAAATGTCTGGTTATTCGGAAATGCAGCTGGAACGGGTGGCACCTGTGCTTGGGCTTCATCGACGCTGAAAGAAAGCAGCAATGAAATGGTGAACGCGAGGGAGGCGGCGGATGAAGTAAACAGGCGGGCGAAGCCTGACGGCGAAGAGCAGACAAACCGGCGAAGAACCGGAAGGGCAAGCGAGGCCATATTTCAGGGTGCGGTTGGCAGGTGGTGTGACTGGAGGGAAGGAAAGGAGAGCAGAGCGAGTGGGAGAGGATCTAAGGGGAAGAACAGAAACCGGGCAATCACCGCCAATGAGCCGTGTATTAAGATACTCCAGGAGGCCAGGATTGCAAATGTAAATACACCGACGCAACCGGTTGCCAGTCCATGGCTTCTATAATTTCCCTAATCCTGAGAGTTCGGTCTTCACCACTTGAACTCGGACGGATTGCCAAAGCGGTCGTAGAACTCCCCGTGATCCGCCGGGCCCAGCCGTAAAATCGTCTCTGCGAGGGGTTCGCAGCAGTCCTCAACGGCCACCTCGGCGGCTTCTCCGCCCATATCCGTGCGTACCCAGCCGGGCTGGAAATTCACCACCGTGACGCCTTGGAGGCTCGGGTCTTCGATGAAAGAGCGCAGCAACCGGTTCAGGGCGCCTTTCGAGACCCCATAGGCGTACATCGGGGCGCCCATCGAACGGTGCAGGGTTGCCGCGCCGCTGGAGAGGTTTGCGACGACAGGCTGAGGCGCCGTCTTCAGCAAGGGCAAAAAGGAGCGCAGCACCCGCATCGGGCCGACCACGTTGGCATCAAAGGCTGCGTGCATATCCGCCAGGTCCACCTGCGCCAGCTCATCCGCGCGGTCCCCCGGGAAAATACCGGCGTTATTGACCAGCACATCGATGCGGTCCACACCGTGCTCCTCCCGCAACGAACCGGCCGCGAAAGCAATGCTCGCTTCATCCCGCACATCAAACTGGACGGGTAGAACGCGGCCGGGCCCGGCTCCATGACCATCCGCCAGGGATCGCAGCTCTTCCGCGCTGTCCGCCGTCCGGTAGCTGCCGATGACCCGCAGCCCGCGCTTCAGCATGGCCCGCGTCAGCCCCAGGCCGATGCCGCGGTTCGCGCCCGTAATGAGGGCGGTGCGCGTCTGCGATTTGTCAGAATGGGGGTGAGATTCAGGATCAGCCATGATGAACCATGACGGGGAGCGAGGAGATTGTCCATGGCTTGAGGGGTGTCTTTTCTAGAATTACCAGAAATACCAGAGCGATTGTGATTGACGCTTCTCCGGTCCCTTCGCTATATCCTTCCAAGACCACCACCACGGCGAATCATGAAGTCTCTCCTTCTCATCCTCCGGGCCGCCTTCCGTGCTCCCACCTTCCTGCCACTGCTGCTTGCCTTGGCCGCGCCAGCCCTTGCGCAGGGGCCGATTGATCCGGATGGTCCGCCAGGGCCGGCGATGAAGAGTCTCCAGGATCTCTGGGATGAGATGGAGGATGTCCATACCATCCTTGACTCCGTGGAAATGGGCCTCTCAGGCGCGGGCACCAGCGCCACTTTGGTGGAGGGTGAGCTGGAGCCGGCATCGATTCATAGCCCATCCGGCATGGCAAATGGCTCCCTGACGCCGCCGGCCGGGCCTGAGGTGCCGGCAATGAGATCCCTGCAGGAGCTATGGGACGGGCTTGTCGGATTAAAGACGAAAGCCACCCATATTCACGAAGCAGTCGAGCAGACCGGTCCGCCTCAACCAACGGGATGGGCGATTCAATACGTGAGCGAAGCTTCCCAGGGCGGGAGTTCCCTGTCGTATGGTGTCAATGGCCAGCCTGCCATCGTCTATTTCAATACCAATGTGGAATTGGCGAGGTTTGACGGGCAGAACTGGAATATCCAAACCGCCGTCACGTCGACCCGGCCCAGTCTGTTTTCATTCTTTTCCCTGGCTTTCGCTCCGGATGGCCAGCCTGCCTTTGTCTATACCGACCAGTCCTTCAAGGCCAGATATGTTGCATATAATGGGACAAGCTGGCCTGTACAGAACATCGCAGACGGCGCCTATCCTTCTTTGGATTTCGCTCCCGATGGTCGACCGGCGATGAGTTTTGTCCTCACCGCAACCAATTTCGCCAAGTTTGACGGAACTGCCTGGCAGATCGAAGCGGTGGATGGCCAGTCCTCCGTCTCTACCCTGGAGTATTCGCCCTATGGTCAACCTGCGCTTGCCTATAATAAATCCGGCGTGATCACCTATGCTGAATTCGATGGCACAAATTGGAATATCCAAAGTGTGGGTCCCGGACTTGGGCTATCCATTGCCCTGACCTTCACACCCTTCGGCCAGCCTGCCATCGCCTATCTGGGGTCGGGAAGGATTGTCAAATTTGCGGAGTTCGACGGAAGCCAGTGGCAAATCTCTACGGTGGATGGGACCACCCAATTCTTCGAGCCTGATCTTGATCTCACTTTTACCGTTTCCGGGAAACCCGCTGTCGCCTACACCCAACTGGGCAGTGTTTTTTCTCTGAAATACGCCGAACGGAATGGCGCCACCTGGCAACAGGAAACCATTGCTGAATCTCCTTTTGATTCCTTTGGCGACCTTTCGCTCAGCATCAATCCCCGCGGACAGCCCGCGATCAGCTACCGGCTCAGCACCGATCTGAATTATGCCGTCTTCCATGCTGGACCGGGCGGCTGATGGCCTATCACGAAGTGACCCAAAACCCCTCGCACCTCGCGCTGCATGGGCGGTGATCCCTGTGACGCTTACTCTCCCCGCATATTGCGCAGTTTGCATTCAATGCGGGCGCGCTCGAGTTCTTCAAGTTCGGCGACGATTTCCGGATCGTGCTCGATGGAATTGGGATCGAGATAAATCAATTCGCCATTCTCACCCGTCACAGGAATTTTCAGCCCATAAAAAGCGGCACGCCGGTGAGCATCTACCGCGGCGCGCTGCAGGGTGCGCAGTGCGACCAGCGAGTCATCGCGATGTCCGTTTTCCATGCTCATAGAGATTCTTCAATTACTCGAAAGTTATCGTTACTATCGAGGATAGTCCACCGGTCCGCAAGGGGCCGGTAGAGATTGACGAAGTTCTCCCAACTGCGCGTAAAGCGCCGCCGGATATCAGCCTCCGGCACGGAATGGCCGCCTTCAGCCACACGGTTTCGCACACGGGCTACGGCCGCATCCGGTGTGCTGAGTTTGAGATAATAAATAGTAATGATATAGCCAGCCGCTTTCCATTCCCGCATAGACTGCGCATGGCCCCGGCCGCTGAGGGTGGATTCCAGCATAAAATCATGGCCAGCGCGGACCACTTCCCGCAATTGTGCCAGATGAATCTTTCCCGCTTCGAGCGATACACTTTCCGGATTATCCGGCGCAAGCCCGGAGGCGATGAGATCGACATTGAGAAACCGGAGGGACGCATTTTCGGCGGGAAGCCGGTAAGCCCGGGCAAAGGTAGTTTTTCCCGCGCCGTTGGGTCCGGCGATAATGATGCTGCGGCTCACATGGCAGAGTAAACAAGTAAGCTCGATTCTTCTATCCCGGAACGTGTTCATTTACGCCGGGAGCGCGCTCAACTATTCTTCTTCCATATCCCGGCAGTTCTGGCGAGATCGGCTCTGCGACGGTGCCTTTTTTGAATGCCTCCAACACCTTACTGCCGTGCGGCGGCCTGGATCTCGAGGGTATTATCGAGGATAGCGACGAGTTCTTTGCCGCTGATATATTCTGAGGTGATGAGATCGAGATTATTGGTAGCGGCAACAACGGCGACACCGGATTTATCAATGCCGTAAGAGGCGGCGACGGTGGGATCCTGCACGACGACGAAGGGGATATCACTCTTCACCCTGCCATCACCACCTTCGGAAAAGACGGCGACGAAAATAACGTCCCGGCCGGCGAAGAAGCGGTAATCATTCTCAATCAGGCGCACCTGTTTTTTGAAGGCGCGTGAAGTGGGTGAGTTGGCGAAAAGAATCACGGCGGGCTGATCATCCAGCACTTTGAGCAGGGTGGCATTGGCGCCCATGCGCGGAATAGGAAAATCCGGCGCGGGCCGCACGGGGGCGGCATGGCTGGCAGCCAGACTGAGGATGACGAGAGCGGCGGCGGCGAAGGGTGCAGCGATGGATTTCATGATGGCGGTAAAAAGGCGATGCGTTGCGGGATGGTATGCGTGGTCAGGGTAATCAGGTGATGAATAGAAAATGATGGAAAGGTTGAGGCCGGGCTAGACCTGCATGATGTCATTAACCTTGGCCTCAGTGAGGTCGTCGATTTTTTTTGTGTATTTGTCCGTGGCATCCTGGACCTGTTTTTCGAGAGAACGCAGGTCGTCCTCGGTCAGCTCACTTTCCTTTTCCGCTTTTTTGAAGGCATCAAGAGCGGAACGGCGCTGGGAACGCACGCTGACCTTGGCTTCCTCTGCCATGGCCTTGGCCTGCTTGGTCAGCTCCTGGCGGCGTTCCCCGGTGAGGGCGGGGATGGGCAGGCGGATGAGCTTGCCGTCATTGATCGGGTTGAGACCAAGCCGGCTTTCCTTGATGGCCTTTTCGATCGCATTGGCATTGCTCGCGTCAAAGGGCTGGACCGCCAGCATGCGGGGCTCCGGCGCGGTGATGTTGGCCAGTTCATTGAGCTTCATGGTAGCGCCATAGGCTTCCACGAGCAGGTTCTCCACCAGCGCCGGGGAGGCTTTGCCGGTGCGGAGGGTAGCAAATTCTTTCCCGAGATGATCGATGGCCGAGTCCATCCCGGCCTCCATCTCAAGTATGACTTCATCGACATCCATAGGGGCAAAGTGAACCAGTCCAGCGGGGCTTGGCAAGTCAGGTCTTTGCGCGGAATTGCAGGGGCCGGGGGCCGGGGGCCGGGGGACGGGGTCAAGCCACGCTGCGCTGCCTTACCACCAGGTGGGTTCAGCGGCATCCGTCACCAGTGTGCCGACCGGCTGGCCCATGATGGCCTCTGTGATCATGCCCTGAGCGACCATATCAAAAACCACGATGGGCACGCGGTTATCCATGCAAAGACTGAAGGCCGTGCTGTCCATGACCTGGAGCCGTTTCCCGAGCGCCTCCGTGTAGGGTAAAATGGCGTAACGCCGGGCGTTCGGGTTCTTCCGGGGGTCATCGTCATACACCCCGTCGACCTTGGTCGCCTTGAGGACGACGTCCGCGTTGATCTCATTCGCGCGCAGGGCGGCCGTGGTATCCGTGGAGAAAAAGGGGCTGCCGATGCCCGCGACAAAGATCACCACCTGCCGGTCCTCCAGCATCTGCACCGCGCCGCGCCGGGTGAAGGTATCGGCCACATTGCGCATTTCGATCGCGCTGAGAACACCGGCCGGGACGCCAAGAGCCTGCAGCTCCGTCGCGAGCGCGAGACCATTCATCACGGTGGCCAGCATGCCGATGTAATCCGCTGTCGTCCGGTCCATCCCGTGGCCAGCTGCGCCGAGTCCCCGCCAGAAGTTCCCGCCGCCGATGACGATGGCCAGCTCCACACCCAGCTCATGCACGGAGGCGACTTGCCGGGCGATTTTTCTGAGGATCTCAAAGGAGATATTTTCCGTGCTGCCCACTTCCCGCAGGGCTTCCCCGCTGAGCTTGAGCACGATCCGCCGATATTTGGGTATGGCTCCGTCCCCGACCGTTGATTGCATTAAAGCGAGATACAAGCGGACGGCGTGCCAAAGTGGCAAGCCTGAATTCCGAATCGTGCTTTTCTTTGCTCAATCTGCGCACGGCTGACCAAGAATCAGGGGCTCCGGCAGCTGCCGTCCACGCAGGAACTCCGCCGCGGGCATGGCTTTGCGCCCCTCTGGCTGGACCTGTAAGATCTCCAGGGCCGTGCCCGCGCCGCACGGAACGATGAGCCGTTCATCACCTGCCGGGTGGACTCTCCCCGGGGGCGCGGTTCCATCCGGGTGATCTGGAGCGGGCGCCGCTTCGAGAATCTTCAGGCGCAAAGGGCCGCGGGCATCGTGTTCCGCGGGAAGAAAGGTAAAACTGCCCGGCCACGGATGCAGCCCGCGGATGCGCCGGTCCAGTGCTTCGGCCGGCAAGGACCAATCAATCTCGCCCATGGCGCGGTTGAGCTTGGGGGCATAAGTGGCCAGCTTTTCATCCTGTGCATTGCGCGGCGCCTGCCCGGCTTCGAGCAGCTCAAGCCCGCGCTTCAGGGTGAGCGGTGCCAGATCCGCCAGACGATCGTGCAGGCTGCCGGCGGTCTCACGCGGATGCAGGGTCAGCCGATCCATAAGGAGGATGTCCCCGGTGTCCATGCCCTCATCCATATACATCAGGGTGATGCCGCTTTCCTCATCTCCTGCAAGAACGGAGGCGTGCACGGGGGCGGCGCCGCGATGGGCCGGGAGCAGGCTGGCATGAAGGTTCAGGCAGGTGAGCCGGGGCATTTCCAGAACGCTTAGGGGGAGGATCTGGCCATAGGCCATGACAACAAAACAATCCGCGGGGAGGAACTGTGCGAGCTCAGCCTGCGCGTCCGCGCTGCGAAGTTTCGGCGGCTGAAGCACGTGCAAATCGTGGGCGCGCGCAAGAACCTTCGGAGCGGGCTCCTTTAACTGCTGGCCGCGTCCGGCGGGTTTGTCCGGCTGGGTCACCACCGCTTTGACGGTGTGATCGTGTTCCTTCCCGCGCTGCTCCAAAAGCCAGCGCAAACTGGGCAGAGCAATGTCTCCGGTGCCCAGAAAGATCAGATTCATATGGCAGGATACTCGCCGGAAAGAAAGCCACTGTTCACGATTCGCCCGGTCAGCTCATTCAGCACTTTGACCGGTTTCTGCTGGGCATCGATGACAAACACCCGGTCCTGCGGATAGTAATCGAGGACAGGCCGGGATTCGGCGTCGTAGGTTTCGAGCCGCCGTTTAATCACGCTTTCGTTAGCGTCATCCAGACGATTGTCATGCAGGGCGCGCTCTTTCAGACGGCGCACAATTTCATCCCGGTTCGGGCAGTGGAGATGGAAGACGTAACGCACATCAATGACGTCCTCCATGAACTTGGCCTGAGACACATTCCGTGGAATGCCATCGAGCACGAGGTAGTCGGTATTCGGACGGAACCGGTGACTTTCCACCTGGCTGTTCAGCCACACCCGCCACAGTGTCACGGTGACGTCATCCGGGACAAGCTGGCCGCGGCTGGAGTACTCCAGAAAGGCCCGGCCAATTTCCGTGGTGGTGTCGAGAGAGCGGAAAACATCGCCACAGGCGCAATGATAAAAACCGGGGAGCCGGCCAAGCGTCTGGCCTTGTGTGCCTTTGCCGCTGCCCGGTGCGCCGACGAGGAGGATGGTGCGATATTTCTGCTGGTTCATGGGGTGATGATGCTGATGCTGGTGGGGAGTCGAGAGATGAGGAGGAATTAAATCGTGTTACGAGGAGGGGATTCAGGCAATAGGTCCTTGACCGGGAGGGTCGTGCCCGGGGTAGCTAAAGGGGAAACGGACGCGCCCGGCCGGAGGATGAAGCTCTCACGATAGTCAGAGTTTTTCGGGTCAGGTTGCCGGTAAACTTCCAGCTGCTGGTCCATCAGATTTACAATCCAATACTCAGGAATATCGGCCTCGGCATAAGCCTGGAGTTTTTCGCGCCGATCTTTGAGAAGCGAACTGTCTGCCACCTCGACCACGAGACTGGCACGGGACGGATGTAAATTGGGATCGTTAAGTTCTGAGGCCGGAACAAAAGAGAAATCCGGCACGAAAAGGTTGCTTTGGCCAAGCACAAGGGGTTTCTCAATTTCCAGCTCAAGCTCTTGCGGGATAATCTTCGCAAGCGCTTTCTGTGTTCGGCGCATGGCATGCGCATGTGGCGGGTTTTGCATGGGCCGGTCCACGATGAGTCCATGAATTAATTCCACCCGGTCATCCTCCTGAATCGCTCCGATTTCTACAAGGTGCTCAAATTCCTGCCGCGTCCAGCGGTGCGGACGCATCCCGGAATCGAGGCTGGGCAATTCTAAGGTAAAGGTTTCCATGAGGGTTGAAGGCGTTTTTAGGCCGCGGCGCCGGGCAGAATATCTGTCACGTGAAGAACGGCCTCGGGTGCACACAGCGGGGTGATCGTGTCGCCTGCCTTCAGAATCGTTTGTTCATCAAAGCGGCGTTCTTCCGGAATGGGTTGCCGGTAAACTTCCAGCTGCCTGTCTTTCACATTGAGAATCCAGTATTCCGGCACACCGCCCGCCGCATAAACCATCAGTTTGTCCAGGCGATCTGTGTGCAGTGAGCTATCAGAAATCTCTACCACCAACTCCGCATGGCGAGGGTGTTTCGACCAATCCTCAAGCTCGGTTAGAGGAACAACCGCAATATCGGGTATCACGCTGGAGCGGTCTCCCATCGCTAAATTCTTTTCATTCCAAAAATCGAGGCCATCACCGATTACCTCGGAGAGACATTTTTCGACACGGCGAGCTAAATGCGTATGCTGGGGTCCTGGCATGGGGCGGTCGACAATAATGCCGTGAATTAATTCCACCCGGTCATCCTCCTGAATCGCACCGATTTCTTCGAGGTGCTCAAATTCCTCCCGCGTCCAGCGATGCGGACGCATCCCGGAATCAAGGCTGGGCAATACTAAGGTGGAGGTTTCCATGGGTGAAAAGACAATCAGATGAGAAGAGGTTTCCGTCGTATTTTTATTCAATAGACCGCAAGAGGTAACCGGCAGCAGTCTCGGTAACCGCTCGGGAAAGCCTTTTTGAGTTCCAGAATAAATAGCTCAATAACCGTTCGGCGAAAAGCAGGCTGCAGCGGTTCCTGGACAATTAATCCGTCGATTAATTCTACATGGTCATCTTCGTCGATGGCCCCCACGGCGACCATTTTTTCGAATTCTTGCCGGGTCCAGCGGCAGATTGCCAAAGCAGTTTGGGCTGTCTGGTGTGCAGTCATGAATTGCGCTCTTCAGATATACTCCGCGATAGTCTGTCCTTGCGCAAGGAAGGCGCGACACGGCTGGAGAGATTTACTTTACCTTGCCACGGCGCGGTCCGTTTTGCGACCCTCCGCGCACCATGAGCAGCGATGATGCATCTCTTGAAAATCTGGCTCCGAAACTCTTTGGCACGGACGGTATCCGCGGGCTGGCCAACCGGCATCCGCTGACCCCGGAGCTAGCTCTGCGCGCCGGGCGCGCCTTTGGGCAGATCCTCCGTGCCACCGCCCCGGCCGGCGAACCGCCCCTTGCCCTGGTGGGCCGGGATACCCGCATCTCCGGGACCATGCTGGAATGCGCCCTGTGTGCCGGGCTGACCGCTGAGGGCGTCCACGTCTTTAAGACGGGTGTTCTCCCGACGCCCGGGGTGGCTTTCCTCGTGCGCGATTGCCAGGCCCAGGGCGGCGCAATGATCTCAGCGAGCCATAACGATTTTCCGGATAACGGGCTCAAGTTCTTCGGCGCCGGCGGAGAAAAGCTCACGGAAGACCAGGAGCGCGCCATTGAAGTGGACATCGCACATCAGACTGCGGAAGCGGCTTTGGCTGATCGTGGCCCCGTCGAAGACATGGTCGGCACAGCTGAGTTTCTCCACGATACCCACACGCGATACGCCGCTTTCCTGGCCAGCACCGTCCCCGGCCTGCGCCTCGATGGCATGATCATCGCGCTCGATTGCGCCCACGGCGCCGCGGTCGAAACCACGCCGCGGGTGCTCGTGGAACTTGGTGCGCAGGTAAAATTGTTCCACGTGGAGCCAAATGGTAAAAATATTAATGACAAATGCGGCTCAACTTATGCACCGGAAATTCAACGGCTTATCCACGAAACCGGCGCCCACGTGGGGATAAGTCATGACGGCGATGCGGACCGCGTCCTGCTCTGTGATGAGCGCGGTCAGGTGCTCGATGGCGACGAAATCCTTGCCATCGCCGGCCTCGATCTCCTCCGGCGCGGCCAACTTATCCACCATACCCTCGTCGCCACCGTCATGAGCAATGCCGGATTGGATCAAGCCATGCAAGAAAATGGCGCCCGCGTCATCCGCACCGGGGTTGGCGATCGCCAGGTCAGTGAAGCTCTCATTTCCGGCGGTTATGTCCTCGGCGGTGAACAGAGCGGTCACATCATCTTCAAAAACCACCACACCACCGGCGATGGCGCGCTCACTGCCCTTCAGATCCTCGCCATCATGCAGCGCACCGGCCAGCCCCTCAGTGAACTTCGCCAGTGCATGACCAGACTGCCCCAGCTCCTCAAAAACGTCGCCGTCCCGCGCAAGCCGCCCCTTGAAGAACTCGCCGCCACCCAGGACGCCGTCCGCCACGCCGAAGCCGCCCTTGGCGCACCCAGCTCCGGCCGCGTCATGCTGCGCTATTCCGGTACAGAAAACAAACTGCGTATCCTCCTCGAAGGCCCCGAACAGAGCGTGTTGGAAGCCCACGCCACCAAGATCGCCGATGCCATCGCTCGGGACCTCGCCTGACATGCGCGCCTTCCATTCCACAGCCTCCCTCTGCTCGCGTCGTCAGGAGCAGCCGAAACGACGCCCATCCACCCGTCCGGTTCTGGACGCTGCCCGCCTCGGGCCAACTGTGCGCTTAGATCCCGAGCAAACACCAACCAACCCTTAAAGAACGACACATTCATCTGCGATGAACGAACGTTTATTTGTTGGGCCTCGCTGCGGCTCTCATTTATCCAAACGCCCTTTTTTTTAGCTTTTTTCACCCCGGACGCTCCGGACGTCCCGGACGTGATGACGCCCTGCCGTTCCTGGGTTAGGTTAAATTAGCTAGCACACCTTGCTCCTTCCACCCGCCCGCAGCCTTCCTTCCATCTATCTCTCTCCTCGCATCCTACCCTCCTATCGGGCGATTGATCTGTCTCCTCGCCATCCCATCCTTCAACCTCTCCGCCATGCCCTGCTTGCCCTCCTTTCTTTTTGCTCAACCGATCGGTCTAAACTGCAGTTCTCATAACTTCCTCAAAATCAAACATCTTCCCTGAGCAGATTTTCCCCGTTTTACCGACCGGTCGGTAAAAAGACGCGATCCTTCCGCTTCCTCAACCCTCCCCAGGCTGAATCTGCCCCGATCGACTTATTGACGTTGACATTCCCCATCGACATTTAAACTTCTCCTGTCCCAAGCGCATCCGTTGCCTCATCCTTTAACGCATCCCCGCATCTTCCTATGGGCCGAATCTACAACAACATCGTGGAAACCGTGGGCCGCACCCCGCTGGTCAAGCTGAATCGCGTCACCGCCGGTCTCGACGCCACCATCGCAATCAAATGCGAATTCTTTAACCCGCTTTCCAGCGTGAAAGACCGCATCGGCGCGGCCATGATTGAGGACGCCGAACAGAAAGGCGTGCTCAAGCCGGGCACGGTCATCGTGGAGCCGACCAGCGGCAACACAGGTATCGCCCTCGCCTTTGTCGCCGCTGCCAAAGGCTACCGTCTCATCCTCACCATGCCCGAAACGATGAGCGTGGAGCGCCGCACCATGCTGGCCCTGCTGGGTGCGGAGCTGGTCCTGACCCCCGGTAACCTCGGCATGAAAGGCGCCATCGCCAAGGCGGAAGAGATCAAGGAAACGATGACTGATGCCTGGATCCCGCAGCAGTTTAAGAACGAGGCCAATCCTGAAGTGCACCGCAAAACCACCGCCGAGGAGCTGTGGGAGGATACCGATGGCCAGATCGATATTCTCGTCGCCGCGGTCGGAACGGGCGGCACCATCACGGGCGTGAGTGAAGTGATCAAGCCCCGTAAACCCAGCTTCCAGGCCATCGCGGTGGAGCCCGCGGATTCCCCCGTCATTTCCCAGACCCGCAGCGGCGAGGAAGTGACCCCTGGTCCTCACAAAATCCAGGGTACCGGCGCCGGTTTTGTCCCGGATAACCTGCACATGAACATCATTGATGATGTCGTCCGCGTGTCGAATGATGACGCCTTTGCCATGGCCCGCCGTCTGTGTGCGGAGGAAGGCATCATGGGCGGGATCAGCAGTGGGGCGAACGTCCACGCGGCGATCGAGGTGGCCAAGCGCCCTGAGAACAAGGGCAAGCTGATCGTCACCGTTGCCTGCTCCACCGGAGAACGTTACCTGAGCACGGCGATGGCTGATGAGGCCCGCAGCAAGGTCACCGCCGTGGCCGCTTAAGCGGATTGAGCATTACCTTCCCGCACGTAATTCGATCCATTCACGCCCGCGCGCTCGTCCCCTGGGAATGGAGCTTCCCTCCCGGTTTTTCTTTGCCAGGACCGGGTGCACAATCTCTACTTGCCAAGGGGGAGCCCTCAGGATAGCGATGATCGCTGCCTCCCGTGGGCTGCATTTTCCTCCTTAAACGCCTCATCATTTTTCCCGCTGAATCTCCGTGAGTTCTGCCCGACGCAAGAAAAAACGCCAGAGCATGGGGCCGTCCACTGGTCCTGGCGAAGAAACCGGCGCCACCGCGGCGGTCAATGCTCCTCAGGAAACCGCCCCGGCCGTTGAACCGGTCGAGGGGACGCCCATCTCTGAACTGACCGCGACTGGAGGGTCCGCGTCTGCTTCGGCTGCAGAGGAGGACCTGCATAAAACCGAGCTGGAGCTGCTCCTGGAAAAGCACGGGAAAAAGATTGCCCTCGGGGTGGCGCTCGTTCTCATCGCGGGGCTGGGTTACGTTTTTTGGCAGGGCCAGCAGCGCGCGAAGAAGCAGTCCGCCATCACGACCTTTGCCGACGCCGCAGCCGTGGCGCAACCGCCTGCGGATGCCATGATGGGCCAGCCTGGCGGTCTCTCCGGCCGTGAAGACCAGCTCATTGCTCTGGTCGAAGAATACAAAGGCAAAATGCCGGCTGGTCACGCCCTCATCCGGCTGGCGGGCATTTATCGCGACCGTGGTGACCTGGAAGCTGCCATCGGGCGGCTCCGCCAGTTTCAGCGGGAGTATCCGGACCATCCCTTTGCCGGCCAGGCGGGCTATACCCTGGGAATGCTCCTTGAAAACCAGGGCGACCGTGAGGCCGCCCTCAGCGAGCTTGAACGCGTGATTAAAGATTATCCGGACAGCTTTGCCGCACCCGTCGCTCTGGAAGCAAAAGGTGATCTGCTCCTCGAAGCGGGCCAGGCACATCAGGCCCTCGAACTCTACCAGCAGGTGGAAGACATGCTCGGGGAAGGCGTTGCGGGACGGCAGCTCACGCAGAAGATCAATCTGGCCCGCCGCCACGGTGAGCCGCTCGGTTTTGTGCCAGAGTCATTGCCTGACGCCACCGCCATGGTGGAGATCGAAGGCGTCGATCTCAAGTTGCCGGGCCTTGAAAACCCCCAGCCAGAACAGGAAAGCCTGCCCGGGTCCGGGCTGTCCCCGGAAATGATGCGGAATCTCGATTCCCTTGATCTGGATGGTACTATCCAGATCACCGAGCCGACCACGATTGGCGGAGGGGATAGCGAGGAAGACGATGACACGGGGCTGACCTTGCCCGGCACCGAGGGCGGTGATTCTTGACAATTTCTTTACTGATCCGGCCATCGCTTGGGCGTAAACTGCCGCTATGAGAACGCCTCTGTTTTTCGCATCGCTGATCGCGGTGATCGTGCACTTGGGATGGAGCGTGATGGATATCGCGCGCGCCGCGGAAAATGAGCTACTGCCGGTTTTGGATATGCCCATTCCGGAGGGCACGCAAAATGTAGCCTGGTGCCCCACGCTCGAATTTGCCTGGGGCGAAATGGAGGATTTCATCGGAGCAACCGAGAACGAACCCGTCCGATTAAAGGATCCTTTCTTCTATTTGGACGCCCTCAATCAGTCCCCGGTTACCCGAAGCGTGGCCCCGCCTGAGGCGGTTTTTACCTACGGCGGTGAATGGACCGATGAGACCTATAGTATCATCGATGAAGGGCTCGGGCCGAATGATAGTCCTCAGGTCATTCCCAAACGGCCGCCCCAAAAAGATATGCTCCTCTTTTATGCTTATCTGTTTTCAGAAGTTCAGTTTGAGACGCCCTTTGAGAAGAAAAAGAACCGCACTGTCTTCACGACCGCGGCAGGTGAGACCGAAAAGGTCAAAGTGTTTGGGATCGGCGGTGATGAAGCCGATAAAATGAGGAGTCAATGTCATGCTCTCGCCTACACGGACCCGGATAATTTCGCCCTCGCGATCAAGGCAAAACAGCCAGGTGAATACGTTGTGCTGACCGAGGGCCTGAACCCGAATACCATGCTTGAGGCAGTAGAATATCTCCGGCCGAAGTTACCCTGGAATGCAGCCGCCGAAACGAAATTCAAAAATGAAGATCACCTCTCCATTCCCATCGTGGATTTCTCTCAGGTCCAGGAATTTGAAGAGATGGCCAACAAACTCGTTCTTAATCAGGTACCCGGTGAGCCGGCCCTGATGATCTCCAAGGCAATCCAGTCGATTGATTTCGCCCTCGATGAAAAAGGCGCCAAGGTTCGCAGTGAAGCCGCCATTTCCATGATCCGCACCTCTGCCCCGGTCGAGCCGGTCGAGAACCGTTATTTCTATGTGGACAAACCTTTCTTCGTCGCCATGTGGCGCGAGGGCCAGGATTTCCCCTATGTCATGGTACATGTGCGTAACGCCGGGATATTAGAGTAATTTCATTACCTCATATCTTGCGACCCGCTAATTGATTGTCTTTCCTGGAGTGCCGAAACCGTCTGAAGAACTTTGGCCGGACGCCAGTTCGGTGCGTGAGTTGTTGAATCAGTTGCTGGCTCTCGGGAATGGATTTGTTCCACTGGAAGAGTTGATGAGGCAGGCCCTGTATCATCCGCGTATCGGATACTACAGCCAGAACGTGGAGACTGTCGGCAAGGAGGGAGATTTTACGACGGCACCAGAGATTTCTGCAACGCTCGGAGAAGCAATCGCCCATTGGGTTCAGACCAGAAGCCGGGAGATGAATTTATCCCGGCCCTGTCATTTGATTGAGATTGGACCGGGAACCGGTGCACTGGCTAAAGCCGTCGCCAGGGAACTCGGCTGGCGGGAGCGGCGTAAATACAGGTTTCATCTGATAGAGCGCAGCCTTCCATTATGCAAAGCTCAACGAAAATTCCTGGGACGACATTTTGGTGAATGGCATAACTCAGTTGAAGGGGCGCTGACATCCGTGCGCGGAAATGCTCTGATTTACAGCAACGAATTGGTCGATGCATTTCCGTGCAAGGTATTGCAGCTTCAGCAAAATAAAGAGTGGCAGGAAATCGGTTTCCGCGACGACGCGAGCGCGGACAAACTATCGCTGGCCACGAGAAAGATTCCGGAAACACTAATGAACGAACTCAGGCGCTATTCCTTCTGGGAGCAGCGAGAGAATTTCTCCACCGGTCAGGTTATTGAAGTTCAGCCTTCTTATCTGAAATGGCAGGGTCAATGGATTGAGAGCTTTCGGTCCGGCGCGGTGCTGACGATCGATTACGGAGCGCCGGCGGCTCGCGATGTCTATTATCGCCGCCCAAATGGCACCCTGCGCGCCTATTTCCGCCAGGAGCGGTTCGAGGGATTAACCTCAGTATTTACGCGGCTGGGACAACAGGATATCACGGCGGACGTGACCTTTGATGATCTGATCAAGGCCGGAAACGAAAATGGCCTCAAGACAAAAGTTCTCGTCACCCTGGCCGACTTTCTGCGTGAATGGAGCACTGAGAAATGCGATGGCGCAGGAAGGCTCAAAGACAGACACGACGCTGGCGGCGAATTCTTTGTCCTGGAGCAGCGCCGAGATTAGAAAGGCGCCATGATTGCCTACCAGTCATACTTGGCACTGAGCGAATAGGACCGGCCCGCACGAAATTCCTCGTAGGTCGCACCGCCAAGACTATATTCACGGCGGCGTACTGGATTGATCAGATTACCCGCACGAAGGGTGACAGAAAAATGATCACCGAACTTCTTGCGGATAAACATATCCAGATCCCCCGCAGGCAACTCAAAGACATCCGTCTGCCCGGCGCCCCCGACCAGAAAAATCCGAGGGCCGGTGATGTTATAGAGCACACCCCACTCCAATCCGAGCTCTTCATTATTGTAGGTGAGGTTAAAGTTGAAGGTATAATCCGGCTGGTCCTGCAGGCGGCGGGTGGTTCCGTCTATTCCAAAGTTCTGGTTGGTCTGAATCGTCACCGGATCGAGAGCAACTGTTGATATGATGTAAGCAAAGTTAGTTCCAAAACTGAAATCGCGTAAGAGCTCGGAGTGTTGATCAAGGTTTTTCTGAAATTCAAATTCCAAGCCATAAACTACAGCCTCTGGAAAATTCTCAGGACGGATGAAGATCGATTCAGCGAGTTGAAACTGAGACAGCTCAATGGGATTCTCAATTCTTTTAGTGAAGGCGCTTACCGCAATCACTTCTCCCGGGCGAGGGAACCATTCCCAGCGCAGGTCGACATTCGTTACATTGGAAGTTTCCAGGGCTGCGTTTCCAAGAAAAACATCGTCTGTTCCGGGATCCGAGATCGTGACCGGAGAAAGCTCTTTAAAGGATGGCCGCGCAATCGTCCGTGACGCAGCGAAGCGCAGACGCATATCCCTAAAGAAATCCCAGGTCACGGCGAGAGCGGGCAGGACATCAATCCGGGAAGTGGTGGTCGTCCCAAACAGATTGAAGTCAGTGACAGGAGCAGTAACGGAAAAATCTGTCAGCTCGGCACGCAGGCCCCAAACGACCTGAAGATTGTCAGAGACTTCGTTCTCCAGCATAGCATAGATTCCCCCAAATCTCTGGGTCGCATCATAGAAGCTCTCTGATCCAGGCGGTTCAAGATAGAATCCGAAAACGTTCTGAAAAAATGGACTGGGGATAATGGACGGTCCCAAGAGGCCGGTGCGGTCATCCGAGGCAAATACATCTGCGAATCTTTGTGTCGAGGAGTTGAAAAACTGTAGGCCGAGGCCAGTAGAAACACCCGTGGGAATCCGGTATCGAAACTCAAACTGCTCAAAACTTCGCTCCCCAAAGTCATAGGCGGCGCCAAATTTGAGTTTGTGTTCACTTTCCAGCTTTTCGAATAGTGGCAGCTCAATATCCAGCTTGAAACCGTAGTTGGTTTCATCAAGAAAGCGCCAAGTCCTTCGATTACCGGTTTGCGGTGTGATATCGGTCGTAAATGAGGTGCTGCTGTTTCGCTGAGCAACAAACTCTCGAAGATCCGGCTCTTCCTGGCCAGAAAGCGCACTCGAGGCCAGCCAATTTATTTTTACCTCTTTCTTTCCGACCTCCAGGATATGTTCACCGGTGAGCTGGGCGAGGGATAGCTCCCGCTGAACATACTGCAGCACATCAATTTCCTCATCGGGATCCGGCTGGAAATCTACGGCAAAGGAAGCGGTATCTTCGGCCGTCCGATTGTAAAGAAAATCAAATCTAAGGGATTGATTCGGCGCGAAATCCCACCCTGAGGAGAAAAGAAATCCAACAAAAACCTCCTCGGTTCCCTCATCAAACCTCCTGAGGCTCTCCGGGTTGAGGCCTCCCTGAAAACCAAATCTTCCAAAATCACCATCCTCGATCAGGGAGTACTCACGATTGTAGGTGAACGCGGCCAGATAACCGGCTGGCTGACCAAAAAACTCAAAGGAATCTCCGATTGACACGCTAAAATCATAATCCAGTGGAGCGGTTTCCCGCCGGACCGCCAAGGTCGGGGTGGTGGCATCAAGCACGTCCTCAAAGCTTTGCTTAAGTGGTGTGAGCGTGAACCCAGCCAGATTACCAGGGTTGACGGGACTAACAAACTGCCTTTCGGCGGCCGAACGAAGAATCGGGTCAAACTCTCTGATTCCCTCGTCATCTGTGGCAAAGACACCAGCTCCTCCGTTATCGTAGGTCAACCAGTTGTCGTTAAGGCTGACGGTAGTATTATAACCGGTGCCAATCGAGAAAGAGAGGAAGAACTCATCGGGGAAGCTTTTCGTGGAGATATTAACATTTCCACCGACAAGATCGCCGTATTGATCTGGAGTGAAGGTTTTCTTCGCCTCGATGCCCCCGACAAGGTCGGAGGGAAAAATATCGACATTGACGGCGCGCCGGTCCGGATCCGGGCTGGGCACGCGGCCGCCATTGACGGTGACGCTGGTGTAGCGATCCGCCAGACCGCGGACGACGACAAATTTCCCGCCGGAAATGGACACCCCGGTGATCCGCCCAAGAGAATCCGCCGCGGTGGCCCCACCAGCCTGGGAAAGAAATTCCTCTCCGAGTGCGTCAACGAAACTAATCTGCTGCTGACGGTTCTGGAGAACGGCGACGGCCGTGTCCTCAGAGGCAACTTCTGGCGCCGTGGTGACAAAGTCATCCAACTCAAATATCTGTGAGGTGATGGGAATGGTGACGTCGCGCACCTGCCCGGCGGAGAGTGCGATCTCCTGGACGGAAGAACGAACATAGCCTTCTTTCGTGACGTTAATCTCATAGACCCCGGGCTGGACCTGATTAAAGACAAAGTTCCCCTGCTCATCTGAGGTCTGCGTGTCAGATGTTCCCTGACCCACGAGGGACAGGGTCACCCCAGGGACCCGCTCTCCAAAATCCGCATCCTCAACCACCCCGCGGATTGCGCCAAAGGAGCTTTCCTGTGCGTAAAGGTGCGTCAGAAGCAAGGGGCCGCAAGCGCTCGCCAGGAAGAAAAGCGCGCCGCAGAAAAAAATCAGTTGGGTTTTCTGAACGGCGCTTTTCATCTTAGTCGATGCTCAATTTCCCGGAAGCCCATGAATGAGTCTCAATAAGGATTTTCCTTGATATCAGCAAAAATGGCGAGAATCCGCTCTCGTAAATCCTCCGGAATCTCCTGCCGGGTGCGATGGTAATAGAGGGCGACACTATGAATCGCGTCTGCGCGCATGCGGTGGTTGGGCTGGGTATCGGCGGTTTCCATCGCTGCCTCAACCCACTTTTGAGCCGTGTCCGGCTGATCCAACAGGAAAGCCATTTCAGCGGCGGCGGCCTGAGCCTTATGCCTTTCAGTTTTATCAACGTCCGGGATGGCACTGATCTGGAGCTCGAGAATTTTCTCTAAATCTTCTTTCGGCATTTCATTATCCTTCAGGGCGCGGAAGATCCGGGCACGTTGCTCAGATGCGCCAAAGACAAGTGGCAACGTTGTCATGGCTATACGATGGAGGCGCGTCGCGGTGTCTCTGGCTTTTTCATCGGCACCATGCTGGACCAGAACAGGCAGAATCCGCGCGGCCAAATCAAATTGCCCTTCCTCCCCGGCACGATCAACGGTCATGGAGAGGACAGCGAGGCCGTCATCAGTGCGGCCTTCTGAAATATATATCTGGCCCAGCTCGTAAGCATCCTCAATGGTAAGGGCCGTAAGGACCGCAGGGTCCGGGCTTTCTTCAATTCGCCGCAATTGATGGAAGAGAATAGAGGACTCCGCAAGGCCTTTCAGGGTCACGGTGGGATCAAACTCATGCTCGGCCAGAAGCTCCTGGGCTTCCTCCACGCGGTTGAGGTCCAACAGCGTTCGAATACGCTCACAGACGATCTGATCCCGCCGGTAGGTTGAGCTGTAAATCAACTGACTGTCAGAGGTGCTTTCCAAATAGAAATTGGCTTTTTCCTCGTTGCCAGCCTGCGCGTAATACTGAGCGATTTTCAACTGCGCGACAAATTCCAGGACCGATTCCATCCTTACGGCGACCCATTGCGCGGTCATGGGGGCATCCTGCGCCAAAAGGTCTTTGGTGAGTTTCAGTCCGGCGTTATCGAAAAATTCGAGTTGGGAGCCAAAGAAATACCAGGCATGCAGAGCGACCGCGTAGGCGTCAGAAGGGACATCCTCCGGAGGCGAAGTATAATCGGATTCAAGGTCGAAATTTTTCTGAGGCACGCCGCCCTGGCTGCCTCTCAAATCGTCAAGGGTCTGCAGCTTGGTTTCCGGGGCGGTGCCTGCATTATCAACGCCGCCGGTCAATTCTTTCAGAAAGTCGTCTTCATCATCCGCCCCAGGACATAACGGGCTTAGCGAGAAGAGAAATAAAAACATTGAGGCGCAGGCCAGAGAAAGTGGATATCGGTGAGGCTTCATAGGCATGGTGAGAGGAAATCAATTCGGGCATTTCTTGGCAAGAAAAAGGGGTTGGAATCCTTTCAGATCCCAACCCCTTTTAAGCAATTTAAGAGGAAGCTAAATGATAGCCTCTAAACTCTTCTGACCAGGATGCGATCAGAGAGGATAGATGCGATAACGAACTTCCGTGGTGCTCAGCGCCGGGCTGCTCAGGACGCTGACGTCTTCGAAGCTGATGTTCAGGTTAGCTGCACTCGGAGCCTGAACAACAGTCAGAGGCTGCCAGCTGTTACCGCAATCTTCAGAACGCTCAATGGAGTATTTCACGTTCTCATTTGCAGCGGTGAAGACCACCTCAACCCACTGGTCACCATCGGTATTGCGCAGTGACATAACCGGGGTAGCAACGTTTTTGCATGGATTCGGGATGACGCAGAGGCGGCTCTGGTCAAGGATAGACCAGCACATCAGCCACATGTTGTCAAAGAACGCACCCTGGCAGTTGGTGGGCACATAGAAACCGTCGAGCGGCGGGGTGAAGCTGGTTCCAGTCCGAGCCGGAGAATTAACTCCAACGCGCGGATCAACCGGTCCGAGCTCGATGGCACCATCGTCTGCATGGAGGGTATCCACCGTGGTGACACCCAAGTCACCAGCATCACCGGTTTCACCGAGGGTGACATCAACACCCAGCGGGAGACCGTCACCGTCGAAGTCAGTGTAGATGTAGCTGAACTCGCTCAGGTTACGGAAGAGCGGATCAACGCCCTTTCTGTTCTCATCAGCCAGGAAGGTGCGGCCGTCGATGGTGCCAACACCGTCAAAGTAAGCTTGGACCTGAGATGGTTCATTGTTCACCCGGCCGCCAGAGGTAACGGTCGGCGCGATCAGCCCGTCTGTGCCGACTCCTTGGAAGCCACGGCGGTCCTGGTTGATGTCAAACCACATCGTGCCACGGAACTTCGTGTCAGGCTCGCTTTGAACAGCTCCAGGTCCGGTAAAATCAGCGTCGAGCGGGAAGACACGCTCACCACCGGTACTACGCGGGAAGGTAAAGCGATCCACGACGACCACGCGACTACCGGTGAAGGGATCGGTGAAGCCCGCCGAGGTGTTCGGTGCGCCGGCGGCCGGATTGCTACCGGCGATGTTGTCGTTATCACGAACGGCCATGTCAACGATGCCTTCACTTTCCAGAGCGACACCGGCGTTGGTCGTCAGCGTGATGATCGTGTTGTAGAAAGAACCAGCGGAGTTATCGCGATGGTCCGGGCCGAACTGGTCACCGTTATAGGTGGTGTCCACGCGGCTATCAACAATACCAGCACCAGCGATGGTGGCGTTGTAGGTATCCCACACACCGAAAGGCAGAGAACCGTCGCCGGAGTTAGCGCCGTCCAGTTCCCACGCATTGTCCGGAGTCGGACCACGGCCGGTTCCGACCTCAAAAGGATCAGAGCTGCCGAGGTTAAGAGCGCGGCTAGCGTCACGGCCAGTCGGGTCCTGCATGCTGAAGGCAAACTGGGTTTTTCCGAGGAATCCTTCGTCACGGTCAAAAGCGTCGTCGCCGCCTTGGGTGGCAACAAAGTTACGCTGGTTCACAGAACCGCCGAACCATTCGAAATCATCGTCAGAGCTGGCGTAGATTTCCATGAACTCAAGGTTGGTGCAGCTGCCCACACCGCCGAGGGTGAAACCATTGACCTCATTGTCCGGCAAGAAACCGAAACCGCAGAAGCGGATGGAGACAAAGCTCATGTGACCGCTGCTGTCAGCATCGTCAAGACCGCCATAGTAACCTTCCGGGATAGCCTGGAAGCCTTCGATGGAGTTGGCTCCGACACCGGGAGTAACGGTTGAAGGCGGAGTGAACTGCGGATCGTCACTGGAGTTTTCCCACAGATTGCCGACGCTGGTTCTGAAAGCAACGCGGGCGTTGCCGAGCATGATGACACCACCCCAGGCGCTGGTGATCGCAAAGGCGTTGTCACCATTGTTGATCACGTTGAACCAGTCTTTGGTGTAGTTGTCACCCGGCAGAGGCTGCACGCCTGCGATATCCTGCTGAGCGTCAGACGGGATGGTGCTGCGGCCGGCGCCGAGGAGATTCGGCACGTAGGGATCTTCCAGGCTGGTGAAGATGATCGGCTTTTTAGCCGTGCCGCGAGCGATGATTTCGCCGGTGCGGCTGATCGTCAAAACGCCGATGTCCGCGGGATTTTCAATGGTCCCGGTGATGGTCACCTGCTCGCCGCGGAAAATGGTGCCGGGCTCAACAAAGAGCGTAGCGCCATTGGTGACGAAGACGAGGCGCGGGATGATCCAGACGCGATCGTTGGTGATAACGGTGTCCTGTTCGATGGTGACAATATTGTCCGTACTGTCAGCGTCAAAACCTTGGAGCGAGGCGAAGCCGTTCGCGAAATCCGTCGGGTTTGTGGTGCCGGTGACGACTGCTGCCCAGTTGGAAGCGTCCACGCCACGGCCGGTAACGCTCGGGTTAAAACCCGCAAACGCGCTACCCGCAATCAGGCTGCTCAGGGAAAGAGCAAAAGCCAATTTGGTTAGAATACGCATGGTTGTGTACTTGATTAAGTAAGTTTTGGAAAGGTTAGCGAATTGGGGGCTTTGGAGAGTTTTAGAGAGGCGGCGGGAGAAGCATTTCTCCTTTTGTCCCCGGAGAGAGGAGGCTGACCCACAAGCGGGGCCAGCCCTCCCCGGGATTAAGCTTCTATTTATTTATTGGTAGATAGAAACCTAACTTCCACTTGGTTCACACAAAGCCGAATTCAGAATATAGATGTAGTTAACTGACCCGAAGGTGCGCTCAGGCACGACGGCGGCGACGCAGAGCAACGAGGCCCAGGGCACCGGCGATCAGAGCGAAGGCACCCGGCTCCGGAGCGAGGCGGAAATCCGCATCAGCACCGTTGGTTCCGCTGAATTCGCCAATCTCACCGAAGAGGAGGCTTCCATTCAGCAAGTTTCCCACGGAGATGGCAAAGGAGGGTGGAGAGATCGGCTCGGTGGTAGCCGGGAACGTGTTAGTAAGGGCACCCAGAAGGAAACCGCCTGAACCGTCTTCGATGGAGAAGTAGAGGTTGTCTCCAACCAAGCCAGTAGTGGAAATTCCATCATACTGTGGGTTGGTGGCAGCTCCTTGAGCGGTTCCAAAGAAACCGGCAAAGGGGGTGTCACCAATAACACCAAAGGTCAACGAAGGACCGACGGGATCCAGCAACGTCAGGGCGTCACTGAAGCTCGCAGCCGCAGCGAGATCTGCGTTGGTGTTTCCTGTACTGGGAGCATAGAGCTGGAAGGAACCCGTAGCGAGATCTGCGTTATCCAGACCCACGACAGTGTTTGACAAGCTGTCAACGTTAAAGGAGATGAGCTGGCCGAAGCCATTCGCTGCGAAGAACACAGCGACGAATAAGATAGCGAGTGCTTTTTTCATGATATTAGTAGTTTAGGCAGTGGCAGTTTGTGTGATTTTGAGAAAAATCAGGGAGCCATCACGACTTTGGGCTCGGGGAAGCGAACGAGAACTTCGAGGAGCTTGTAATCATTGCCAGATCCACCATCGAGGCGGTCGAAGAGGATGACGTCGCCGGGCTCGAGGGTATCGGCGCCACGATC
>CAZUPP010000003.1:70525-100014 GCA_964622095.1 uncultured Verrucomicrobiales bacterium | reverse complement strand
GCCAGAGACCAAGACACCAGCGAGGCCGCTGTTGTCGAGGGTCACCGTCTCACCCGTGTACGTGTAGAAGGTAAAGTCGTTACCAATGCACGCGGCGATATCGGTGTCGAGGGCAACACCCTGAACCAGAACCGGGTTCGGGTCAGCGCCGTTGGGATCAGAACCAGCACGTTGCAGGATCAGACCGGTCAGACCCATTCCCAAGTCCGCATTGGTAGCTGTAGCGAAAGGATCACCAACAAAACGCCAGCCCACGCCGAATATTTGGCTGTTCTGGAAGTAAACCCGCACGATGTTACCATCGCAGTCAGCGCCAATAAGAATGTCACTGTCACCAGGGCTACTTCCAGCGGTCAGACCAGCGCCCTGAACTTCCGCGAGGGTGGTGCCGAAGAGAGCACCGGGAGTCCAGTTCGGGATCACGGCGAATTGAGCTCCTTCCAGGGTGGGCGTGCCGCTGATCTGGATGGTGTCAACAGCCGGGGTAGCGTCAACCGTGAAGGTTGCACTGGTGTCGCCAGCTACGCCACCGTCATCAAAGGCTTTAAGAAGCTCAGTGTGGGTCTCGATTTTGTAGACGCAACCTTCGAGAGGGCCGTCACAGATCAGGAGATAACCAGCACCATCCAGGGTGCCAGCAGGGACGTCCTGGTTTCCGACGACCACGCGAATTTCCGCGGTCAGGCTGTTGCCGGTGGCAACGTCAGTGATCTCACCGTAAGCAGCGGGAGCCGCGGTGTAAGGAACGGAGAGAGCGTTGAAGTTGGTTCCTGCTCCGAAGTTCGGGCAGTCAACCAACTGAACGCCTTGGGTGGGGGTCAGCGGGAGCTGAGCCACCGCGATGCCAGCCGCAAAAAGGAGAGCGACAGCGGCAGCGCCGAGTGTGTAAAGCTTATTTTGCTTCATGTGGATAAGTATAGTCTTAACTAAGGCAGTTAGCTATTTGGTGAATAAGTTAGGTTGCTCGCACGCCAAAAGATGATCGAGAGGCTCGGTCGCAATTCGACGCGCGGCCAGAGTAATAACCGAGTTTGGGTGGTTCGTTAAGGAATGAATTGAAACAAAAAAGTCACAATTCGGGGCTTTCGTTGTGCCCTCGTTGTGCCCTTGAACATGCCTGAAGCTGAGGCAGTAAGAGCCTCAGGGAGTTAGCTCAGCCGCCCCCTTTTTGGCGCTGGGTCCGCTGGATGTCTTCCAGGTAGCTGCGCACGGCGTCACTGGGCCTGATGGAGAGAGCTTTTTCCAGGCGGGAGATGGCCTGGTCATATTTCTCTTCTTTCACGGCAACGCGCGCGAGGCCGACGTTGGCATCACTCTGGATGTCCGGATCCTCCAGGGTGGCAGCGGCTTCATACTTCACCTGGGCGCGGATGAAGTCCTCTGTGTCATAGTAATACTTGCCGAGCTTGAGGAGGGCGCGGCCCTGGGTGGGGTCAGAGGCGACGACTTTCTCGAGGGTCTCCGCGGCCTGATCTTTGTTGCCGCTCTCCATCTGGATCTGGGCTTCGAGCTGGAGGATTTTGTTTTCGTCCTCGTCACTGAGCTCACCGGCGCCCTGGTTCATGACGAGCTGGAGTAGCTCCTCCGCGCGGGACTGAGCGCCCTGGGCCAAGAGGATCTCCGCTGCGCGCAAGGCGCCGTCCAGGCCGGTGGAGGGGTCAGCGGAGTAGGCGGCTTCATATTCGCTGGCCGCGAGATCAACGAGGCCCTGACTGACGTAGATGTCGGCGAGGGTGCTGTGGGTCTCCTCTGAGCCTTCGCCGAGGGCATGGACGATCTCATAGTTCTTGGCGGCCTTGAGGGTATCTTCCATGCCAAGGTAAGCCTGAGCCTGCAGGATCCAGTTATCTGTATTGGCGGGATCCTCGGCGATGAGGGAGCCGATCATTTTTTCTGCTTCCGGCCAGTTTTCCAGGAGGAAAAGGGTCTGCACGAGGGAGCGCTGCCATTCCGGTTTTTCCGGCTCGAGGAGGACGGCCTGACGAAAGGCGCTCTCTGCGGAGAGGTAATCTTCCAGCTGCAGATAACAGACGCCGAGCAGACCGAAATTGGTCCCGCTGATCTCACCCAGCTCCACCGCCTTGGAAAGGTGACGTTTGGCGAGACGGAAATCCTCGCGCTGCAGGTAAAGCAGGCCGAGGTTCTTGCGCGCGCGAAGAAAGTTAGGGAACACATCGACGGCCTGCTTGAGATTGTCCTCGGCCCGGGCGAGGTCCCCGGCCTGAAAGTGCAGGGTGCCGAGGAGGAAATAGAAGTTGGCGTTCACCTCCACGTTCTGCTCGTTGAGGGTCGCGATGTAGTCGTTGATGAGGTTGACGGCCTGCTCCGGGTTATTGGGGACGATTTCTGTCGAAAGTTCATTGAAGACGTCTTCGTCCTGCTCCCGGGTGAAGGTCGGCTCGACATCACTGTTGAGGGCGTAGCTGGACTGCAGGCTGCGGCGAAACTGCGGGTCATCGATGAGATTGCCGTAGGGATTGCGGAGATTACGCAATTGTCCGAGGGCCGGCCCGGCGAGGCAAAGGCTGAGGGTCAGGAGAATCAGCCCGAACCCGGTGAGGCGGTGAAGGCAGGAGAATGTGGAGATTGGCAGAGGCATGGCGGATAAATGAAGTGGCTGGCTTATGGCAAAAGACGGAGGGGAAGGCAAGGCCCTTGCGCACGGGGCGGCGGTCACAGAGGGGGCTACTGTGCTTCAAAGAGCATGGGCTGACGCAGTTTAAAGGTGGCGGGATCACCTCCTTTGGTCCCGGGCTCGAAGCGCCACTTTTTGAGGGCGTCAATCGCGGCCTGGTTGAACCGGCTGTCCGTGGTTTCATCGATGTCGATGTTTTTCACACGCCCGGATTTATCAACGACGAAGACGAGAGTGACTTTCCCGCTGATCCCCTGGCGGACGAGTTCATCAGGATACTCTGGCGGGGCCTGGTAAACGGCTTTGGGGGTGACGACGTCCGTGGAGGAATCGAGAGCGTTGGCGATCGTCTTGCTGAGGCTGTCTGAGAGTCCCTGGGTCAGGTAACCGCCGCCCGCCCCACCGGCGACATCCAGATCCAGGGACGGGGGAGCAAGCTGAGAGTCCAGAGGGACATCTTCAATGATCTCTTCTTCCGGCTCGTCCGGTTCCTCAGGCGGTTCCGGCTCTTCAATCTCCGGCGGGTCCGGTGGATCCAGGGCGGGGGCGAGGCTGATCTCTTCCGTAGGATCAGTCGCCTCACTGATGGCCTGGAGAAGGGGCAGGGCGAGAAAGACCAGAAATGACATGAACGCGCCAAGGATGAAGGCGGCGATGTTCTTTCCGAATCTTCTAAGCAGGGCTGGGTTCATGACGGATGGACGAAAATTCCAGAAATGCTTTAGCTCCCGGAGGGATCCGCCGCCACGCTGACATCTTCCGCCCCGGCGGCCCGGGCCTGGTCAACGGCAAAGATCAGCCTGGAAGTGGGCGCCTGACGGGAGGCCTGAACAACGACCGAGGCGTCCGGACCGGAGTTAAGGGTTTTGCGAACCTCTGACTGGATGCCGGCGTCACCGATCTCCACGCCGGTGGCGGCGTTAACGATCTTACCCTGAGCAGTGATACCGATGACGAGGTTCTGGCTCTCCGTATCCTGAGGCGGGTTCGGGTTGGACTGCGGCTTATCCACCTTGATGCCCTTTTCCTCCACGAAGACGGTGGTGACGATGAAGAAGATGAGCAGGATGAAGACGCAGTCGATGAGCGGGGAGATATCGACTCCGGCTTCCTCTTCACCTTCGTTGATGGAGCGGCGTTTGCTCATGGGCTGAGGCGGTGGTGCTGAAAATAATCGGTCAACAAAATATACCAGGCAATGGGCTAGCCGTCCTCGCCTTTTGTCGAAACATTGACATTTTTTGCGTCGGCCAGTTTAGCCTCATCGAGGACGCGCATGAAGACTCCGGCCGGGGCGTTGACGTCCGGCTGAATGATGACGGGCGTGTCCGGGTCCTTGGAAAGCTGGCGGCGAATGATCGCGCCGATGCCGGCGACACCGACATTCTGGCCGCCATAAAAGACGCCCCCATCATTGGTCACGGCAATGAGCAGGCTTTCCCGTTCGAGTTGCTGCTCCGTCATGGTGCGGGTCTTGTTCACGTCCACGCCGGGTTCCTCCACGAAGACGGTGGTGACGATGAAGAAGATGAGGAGAATGAAAACGCAGTCGATGAGCGGCGAGATATCGATCTCATTGCCGCCTTCGTCATCGCCTCCTGCGCCCTGAAAACGTCTGGCCATATCGCGGGTGGTGTGTGCTGCTGCTTGGTGGAGGTGTTATTTGATCACGGCGTCGTCTTTGGGAGCGCTCTGCTGTGCTTCACGCTGAAATTGCTGGCGTGCCTCCTGAAGGCTGAGCAGATCATCGTCATCATCACCGCGGCGCATGGCTTCGGCCGTCGTTTCGGACATTTTCCCGGTGCTGATTGATTGAGCACGGCGCATGTAAGTTGTGCAGACGATTTCCAGGTGCGTGATGAACGCGGCATATTTGTCCCGGCCGCGGGTGAGCACATAGTTCAGAAAGTAAGCGGGGAGAGCGATGGTTAGCCCGGTCTGGGTGGTGATCAGGGCCTGGGAAATACCGGAGGCGACGGCATCGATCGTCTTACCGCCTCCGGCGCCCTGAGCGAGGCCATCAAAGGTATTGAACATCCCGGTGACCGTGCCGAGCAGACCGAGGAGCGGCGCGGTGGCCATGGCGAAACGCATGAACTTGAGGTCCCGATTGATGGGCGGGATCTCCGCGGCACGCATTTCATCAAAGAGACTCTGGATCTGCTCGATGGTCTGGGCCTTGGTCACCCGCACCCCGCGGTCCCTCAGGTATTGCCGGGCGACGCCGTATTCATTGACGGGCAGATCGTTATCCCGGTGCTGGCGCCCGGATTCCTTGAGCTTGCGCAGGCGCTCGAGGCGCTTGCTGATTTTGATGTTGTAGCCTTTCCCGATCAGGGTGAGGTGGATCTCCGCTGCCTTCGTGTAGAGAATGAGGGCGTTGACCGCCAATGGATAGATGGCCCAGCCACCCAGATTCCAGACTTCGGCCAGCTTCGAGAAAAGGTCAGCGAAGTTCATGGTTGGAAGCGCAGATCAGGTCGGGTCGAAGCAGGGCAAAGTGATGAGGCGTGCAGGGGCGTTATCCAGGCGTCTGGAGCAGGAGCGGGACCGGCTCAGGAAGAAGAAGGGCTGTTGCTCCCGCCACCACCGGAGCTGGGCCGGTTTTTGCTGGCGGCCGGGGGCGGGCTCTGAGGTGCATCGCCACCGGCAGAGTTTTCTTCAGAACCCTGATTCCCACCGTTCTGGGCGACGGCGGCCAGTTCTTCCTGAGACTCTTTTTCTTCCCGTTCAGGATGAGTCTTGTCTTCGCCTGGAACCTCCGCTTCGCCGCTTTCCAGGCGGTTAAGAAAGGCCACGGCGAGTTTGTCCATGCTCTCTGTGACGCCTTTTGCTTTCCGGCTGAGGAAGGCATAGAGCAGCAGGTTCGGGATGGCGACAATCAGACCATACTCCGTGGTGACGAGGGCCTCGGAGATACCGCCAGCGAGTTTATCCGCGTTGCCGGTGCCGTGGACGGCGATGAGCTTAAAGGTATTGATCATCCCTGTCACCGTGCCGAGCAGCCCGAGCAGGGGCGCAGCCGAGGCGGTCACGGCGATAAAGGGCAGAAAGCGCATGAGTTGGGTGCGGGTGATGAGCATCCGCTCGTAGAGCACTTCCTCGATCAACTCCTTGGGCTCATGGCTGTGATCGACGCCAGCTTTGAGCATCTTGCCAACGGGACCGCCGGTCTTTTCCGCGATGAGCCCGGCCTGATCCCGCCGCCCGGCCAGAACGTGGTCCATCATCTGATTGAAGCGGCGGTCCGAGATATCTTTAACCAGGGAAAGCTGGATAAACTTGATGAGAGCAATGAGGACGGCGATCGCACCCAACCCGAGCAGCGGATACATCGTGACGCCGCCTTTGGCGAGGTGTTCACCCCAGGTTTCCTTCGTCTGGGCGACCTTGAAGGCGGTGCCGAGGGTGGGGTCGACGGGGAGCTGTCCTTCACCTTCCTTTACCACTTTCCGGATGGCATCGGCCTTAGCGGGGTCTTCCAGATCCTTCACCACCGGCTGCGGGGTGTTGTTCTCGAATTGGGCCACCCCCGCCATGCCGGAGGCGCCTTCCGCGGCAAAATAAGTGACCGGTCCAAAAGCAATAAAGGTCCCGCTCTTCACCTTCCCATCCGCCGTGGCCGTCCCTTTAATGAAGCGGCCGCCGAAGCTGGCTTCAATCCTGGAAATGGAGCGCTCGATGATATCCGTGCCTTCGGCGAATTTCGCGACCTCGTTCAGGCTCTCGTCCGCCTGCTTCTGCCGGAACTGCTGAATATAGTAAGGGATCTGGTCGGAATCTTCATTGGTATCATATTCCGCGTCATTGAGACTGGTCTCGAGGTTGCGGACATAATCTTCGATCAGATTACTGAGGAAGCTATTAGTGCGCCTGTATTGTTTGATGATCTCACGAAAATTTGTAATGTCTAACTGGGCGGTGTCCCGATCCCGCAGCACTTCATCCAACTGACTGCGTTTCTCATCGAGCTTCGCTTCCAGTTCCTGCAGTTTTTTCTGCGTCTCAATCTCTTTCTGCTGCGCCCCTTGCTGGAACTCTGCATAATTCTGTTTTGCCTGTTCCGCTTTGGTTTGTATGCTTTGATAAATGGTGGAGACAGGCCCCTGGCCAGCCCCGTTTCCATCGTCCTGAGCAAGACCCGTCAGGCTGAGGCCCATCATCAGGGTGAATAAGGTGGCGCCGGTCAGAGCACGGGTAAGGAGCGACGGGCGGAAAGAAAGAATCACCTGAGCGTTGGATTGTTTGGATTTCATGGCTGGAGAAGCGAAGCGAGGCGAAACGAAAACGGGATCGCGTTAGAGGTTGGGCATCAGGTTATTGATTTCCGCAGGCAAAAGCTGAAAAGTGACGTCATCGACTTCGCCCTGGAACATGCCGACGGCCTCGGTGACGGGTTCATAGAGTTCATCTTTACGGGTCCACCTCCAGCCATCATCTGTGGGCACCCCGTGAGCGGCGATCTGCTGATCACCGGTGCTGGCATAGTAGGCCTGGGCAAGCCCGACATACATGGTGGTCACGGTCAGCTCCTCCCCGTCTACCTCCCGTGTTTCCGTCTCCACGTGGACGTTATTATTGAAGTCATTTGTTTCGTTGAGGATCGCCAGCACCGTCTGATAACGCTGGGCGGTGGAGAGCTCGTCCAATTCCTCATCAGTCGCCTCTTTACCGGGCACCTGGGCGATGAAGTCGCGCAGTTTTACTTCGAGAGGAGGCGGCAGGAGATTCTCCATTTCCAGGACCTTTAACTCAAAGTCGCGCACGCGTTTTTCCTGGGTATCAGACAGGGTCTGCCAGTATTCGCGCTCCTCCTCGACCTCCTTGGTTTCCTTGGCCTTTTCCCGGGTCTCATCTTTCTGGCTGGTGATGCGGCGCTCCATGTCCTCAATCTGCGCTTCATACAGGGAGATCTGGGCGTCGAGCAGGGTCAGTTTTTCTTCGTGCTTTTTACGGGCATCGACGAGGGCGCGTTCGGTTTCATAGTATTTGTCCAGCAGCTCACGAACCGCCTCAATGGTAAATTGGTTCTCCTCCTGCTCCTCTCGATCAGCGCCGGCCGGGGAGGCGGTGTCGCCCGTTCCACGGCCGTTGCGTCCATTTTCATTCCGGACGGGCGTGGTGGGGGTGGAGCGAGGCTGACGCTCGATCTCCTGGATGCGGCTGCGGCCTCTATCCCGGATGTTCTGAAGCGCCCGGGAGCGGTCAGCGGGTGAGACACCTCCGCGTTGATCGCGGGGCGCGGTCATCGATTCCGGCGGGGTCGCCTCGACAGGCGCCGGATCATCTCCGCTCAGGGTCTCCTCAGCGGGCTGATCTTCTTCGGCTTCCTGAGCACTCAGTTGCCCGGCAAGAAACATGCAGACGGTCCACAGGGCGATCGTGAAGGAAAGCCCGGCGCGTAATGAGTGATCAAGGAACAGGATGGAACGGCGAGAACAGGACATAACGGTGACGTATCTTTGGAACAGGCAGAGACTGGGCGCGGAGGAGAGGAGAACGGAAAGCCCCGCGAGGCGGTCCAGTCAGCGACTCCACTCCATAGGCAAGACGGCGGGGCAAGGCAAGCCAAGACACCCCATGCCGTATCTGAATTTCAACCTAATCAACCATGCCAGTCATGAAGCACGAATCTTGTGACAGTATTGAAACAAAACGCGGCCGCGCGGTTCGAGTCTGTCCCTTGCCAACCCATGGAAATGACTTCTCCTTTTCACCGGTCTGAACTATATTCGCCTGTCCCTGAGTCCGTTATAGAATCCCGGCCTCTCCTCTCGCGCCTCTCCTCAATGACCCTCACCGTGACCTCAAAACGATTGGGCCCCGGCCCGCTTTCAAGACTTCAACCCTGCTGGTGCCGAACGGTTTTTGCCTGGATCGGGCTTGCTCTGGTCATGGGGCCGCTGGCGACGCTTTCCGCGCAGGAGGGGACAGATTCCCGGGCGGACCTGGACCGGACCCGTCAGATCGGGGCGGAAGGGCTGCCGACGACCGAACAGCCAACGGGTCAAACGATCATCAAAAAACAGCGCTATGACTTTGACCCACTTTCAGAAGACGCGCCGGGCGAAGAAGTGCTGGAGGGCAGAGAATTCAGCCCCCTGGAAGATGACGGGAACATCCTGGACCTTGCGACGCGGGAAAAGATCCTGGAGATCCTGGATCGCGCGCGGCAGGAGCACGATCTGCACTTCATTGTCCTGACCTGCCCGCTTGAGGAGTTTCGGCAGAAATACATCACGGTAGCCCTGGCTCTCACCGCTCATGAACTCAGTCTGAATCAGGGCGGGGTGCTCGTCTTTACGAAGGACAAAAACACCTTCATGACCAGCTACACGAAACTGCTCAAGATGCAGGCGGGCAGTGGAGCGATCGCGCGGGTTGATGAGATCGCCCAGTACCGGTCAAATCTGACCATCGGCCTGGACAGCTATATCATCGCGTTCGTCGAATCCGTTACGACGGAGGTGGGCCTGGCACTGGGAAAATCTGTCAACAGCGGCCTGAGCATCGAAGGCACCCTGCTGGGCGAACCATTGGGCGAGGAAGGCGCAACGGCGGCTGAGGAAGGAACCCAGGCAGCGGAAGAAGAGATCAGCGATGTGAAGGCGGACCAGCCCACCGCGGGGGCAGAGAAAGGCACGCGCAGCCCGATGCTGGCCTTTGTCGGCGGGGTCGCCCTGACGGGCGTCATTGTCGCGGTAATCTTCGCGATGAAGCGTACAGGCGGGTCCCGTTCGCCTGGAAGACGGCATGACCCCGCTACTTCACCCGGCCTGGCCCTGAAACCCTCGGCCAACGGCCGATCGGAAGCGGCTGCAAATGAGGGCGCATCTTCCGTGGAAAAACCGGCCGGGGACTTATCCCCATCCTCCCCCGTGGTGATCGAGACCAGCGCGCCCACCAATGGCAACACGGTTCCTGCCGGGCCGTCAGAGCCGGTGACATCCGCTCCTGAAGAAGCTTCACCCCTGCCGCAGACCCGGTTCGCTTCGCTCGGGCAGCCGGCGTCCGGTGCAGCGGACTCACCCTCGGGAGAATTCAAGCCGCTACCGCAGAGTCTGGCGAAGAAGTCCGAGACATTTCCGCGCAAAGCGGTCGCAGAACCCTTGCCAGTGACCGTCACCCTGCCGCTGCGGCGGGTGGCCGACCGCGTGGAACAGCAGCTCCAGGAAATCTCCGGCCGTCCGGAGCCGCGTTTACAGGTTGACCCGGTTATTCTGCGCGAAATCAGCCTGCATTACCGGTCACTTTTTCGTATGACCCCCAACAAAGCCCGGCAGCACCTGATGATCAGCATCGATGCCTTCCTTGAAAATATCCGCGCCGAAAAAAGCTCCGGCGAAGGTCCGCAGGGCGGCCGTCGAACCTTCGATTACCACGGATAAATCCGCCGGGTGACTTATTTTTTCGCGGTGAGCTTTCCGGAAAGCTTCCGCAATTTCGGATCGATCACGACCTGACAATACGGGGCGCCCTCATTCCGGTTATAATAGTCCTGATGATAGTCTTCCGCGGGATAGAATTTTTCGAGCGGTGCAATCTCGGTCACAATCGGGTCGGAAAATCGCGCTTGAGCGAGGTCGCGGCTTTTCTCCGCCGCTTCCTTTTGCTGCTCGTCATGGTAAAGAATGATGGAGCGGTACTGCGTGCCGCGATCCGCGCCCTGCCGGTTTAAGGTCGTGGGATCATGCGCTTCCCAGAAAATATCCAGAATCTCTTCGAAACTTATGGTTTCCGGGTCAAAGGTAATTTGAATCACCTCGGCATGGCCGGTGCGGCCGGAACATACTTCCCGATAGCCGGGATTCTCCGTTTCACCCCCAGCATAGCCGGATTCCACCGCTGCGACGCCTTCCAGGCGTTGAAAAATCGCTTCGACGCACCAGAAACAGCCGCCGCCCAGAGTTGCTTTTGCGAGATTCATCGTTTGGTTTTTCTCCGCAGATTCTTTTCCCGGTGAAGTGAATTCTCAGGGCATTTCGAGATCGAGTTTCTTTAACTTCGGCACAAGCCAGCGTTGGATGTAGGGATTGGCCGGATGATTTTTCGCGTAGTCCTGATGATACACTTCCGCCGGATAGAAGGTGTCGAGTTTTTCGATTTCCGTCGCGATAGGTTTATCAAAATTACTTTGCGCGCTTTCTTTCGACGCGTTGGCTGCCTTCAGTTGCGCATCATCCAGCGCCAGAATGGTGGAGCGATATTGACGGCCTTTGTCCGGATGTTGCCCGTCGACCTCGGTTGGGTCATGTGCCTTCCAGAACCACTCGAGCAGTTTTTCGTAGCTGATCTCAGCAGGATCGTAGGTGATCTGAATGACCTCGGCATGGGTCGTGCGCCCGTAGGCTACCTCCTCATAGGTGGGGTTGGCTTCGTCACCGCCGGCATAGCCGGAAACGACTTCCTCGACTCCCGACAACTGCTCAAAGACCGCTTCGGTGCACCAGAAACAGCCGCCCCCAAAGACGGCCTGTTCGAGGCCTCTCTCCTGAGCTTCCCCGGCGCTGATCGCCTTGGCTGGGGTCTTGTCGCCCTCCGCATGGGCTCCGAACTGTTGCGCGAGAACAAGAATCCCGGCCAGGGCCACCGTGATGAGGGTGATGAAGAGAAGGGGACGTGATACAGAATCGGGAGGTGTGGCTGTCTTATGATGCATGATATTAGAGTTACGCTTTCTTTCCTGACGAAGAAGTGGTGCTTTTCTTCCCCTGCCCCCGCCTTGCCTGCATTCAGGGACCATCGGCGTGTCTGGACGGCGCTTTGGGTCCGGCGGCCAATCCCTCGTGCGCGTGGCGGGTCAGTGGAACAGAGGGACTCTCACGCCTGAAGGCCCCCGTTCTCTGGAGACGTTTGGAGAGAAGCACCGGCAAGCGAATAAGGGCCTCACTGACCAGGCGCAGGTGCATCCAGACCATGCGGATATTATCCCAGAAGTAATTATAATGGGAAACCTGCCCTTCGTCCCGGTTCAGATAATAGCAGGGTACATCCACGGAGACCGGCGGAACATCCTGCCAAAAAAGACGCACGGCGATTTCATTATCAAAATCAAAACGGCGGGCAAAAGGCGTTCTGATTTCGAGAATCTCCAGGGCGGGCTCCACCGGATAAACCCGCATGCCAAAAAGTCCATCAGGGATGCCGCCCCAAAGCGTGCAGAGATTCATCCAGAAATTTGAGATGCGCCGTCCCGCCAGCCGTTCCCAGGGAGCGCTTTCATCGAAGACAGGATTGCCCAGGATCATGGCGCCCGGATGATGAAGGGACTGTTGCATGAGCGCGTGAATGTGCGCGGCGGAATGTTGCCCGTCACAGTCCATGGTGAGGGCGCCCGTGAATCCGCGCCCATGGGCTTCGCGCAAACCATGCAGAATGGCCGCGCCTTTCCCATGATTTTTTGGTAGTTCGAAAATCTCGAACCCTTCGCGTTGCCGGGCGATCTCGTGCAGGGGCGCGGCCGAGCCATCTGTGCTGCCGTCGACAATGACCCAGAGCGGCCGGAAACAGCGCAATACCTCCGTCACAACCTCGAGAAGTTTCGGCCCGGGATTATAGCTCGGCATAAGGACCACATGGGTCCGGCTCGGCGGAGGCAATTGAGCTTCTGGCGGGAGATCCGGCATAGGGCAGGGTGACACTATGTGCGCAGCGGGAAGGGTTTGTCGCGTGCAGATTTTCTCATGCAACCCGCGTTCAGGGAGCGAGCTCGAAGACTTGCTGCACCACTCGCACCTGCCCACGGATTCCTATCGGGATGGATGCCGGAAGATTCTCGGCCTTCGCCGCCACCGGTTGCCAGCGTCGGAGTGGCAGGTCATTGACGGCTCTTCCTTGGGACGGCCCCGGGAAGGCCGCGGCCAGTTCCGCGCGTTGCGCCCCGGTCAGCCTGATCCAATCCTCTGGATGAAGTATGACGAGGCACACCGCGATCGCCCCAACTTTGCCGAGGTCCTGGACTTGAGCCGGTTTCTCCATGACGACCTGATGGGTGGGTGCCTCCGACAGCCAGGTGCCGGGCGGGAAGGGTGGACCACCACCGGGTGGCGCCCATTCCTCCCTCAAAAGAAAGCAAAGTTCCACCCGCAGAATCTCGGGAAGGATGACGGCAAAATGGTCGTGGCCACCGGTGCTTTGATCAGGCACCGGCCAATTCGTGATGGGCAAGGGCGGCCAATCGAGCGGCGGAGGGAGATTCGTGCCGCCCCCTGGAGCAGGCGGGATAGCCGGCTCTTGCAGACCCATAAAGGCGTCACGAGCTGTGAGCACGCCAAGGCCCCGCTCCAGCCCGCGCGCGGTTAGCCGGTAGGCGATGACGTTGACTCCGCGCAGGGTTTCGCCACCATCTCCAACTCCCGTCTCCCCGCGCAGACGCAGCTCCGGTGGGCCCTCGCCCCTGGCAAAGAAATGGAGGAAGGGCTGAGGATCACCCGTGGCGGGCGGGCTAAGCAAACGCAGATCGGTATCGCGCCGGATGATCATCTGCTCGAAATCAAGCTGCATCCGGTTGAAAAGGGTGGCAGCACTGGCGGCGATCGCGGCACGCTTCTCGGCAAGTTGCGCTTTGCTGCGCAGGATGAGAAAGGCGCTCGTGCCCAGGGAAAGAATGACGGTAAAGAGCCCAAGCGCCACGAGCGTCTCGAGCAGGGTGAAGCTGGAGCGGGGGCCAGACATCCCCGTGGTTTGGTCTCTGGTCATGGACCGTTCCCCTCCCCCCGTGGGAAAACAACCCAGTGCGTAGCGTGAATCTCAAGATCCTGAGGGTTGAGATTCCGGTCGAGCGGATCAAAGCCGGGCGGCGAGCTGACGTGGACGGTAGCCTCCACGGGTGTGAATCCTGGAGGATCAGACGGCACTGAAGTGTATTCAATGGTCAGCCGGTAGCCGGTCCGGCCGGGCGGTGCGGAGGCGAGGACGGAGCCCGCGTCATCGAGGTATCTGACGATAACCAGGCCCGCAGCGACGCCCGCTGCAAAAGGCAGGGGGTCGAGCCCCAAGAGCTGGGATTGGCCGATCGGCTGAGCGGTGAGGGAATCTTCGTGGGGCGAATACCTGAGATCAAGCGTAGCGAGATCAGCGAAGTGTTCTGCCCGCTGCAGGCGGATCTCGTCGCGCTGGCCGCTGCTGATGAGCAGCATGCTGGCGGCCATGGTGGTCAGCGCGAAGGCCAGAATGGCCACTGCGATAATGACCTCAGTCAGAGAAAAGCCAGGGGAAAGGCCGACACGTCTGCTCTGGCCTCCCCCCTTCATCTGCCGATGGACTGACCTAGGCGGCCGCGGATGGCACATCACTTGCCTTGGCTTTGCGCGCCGCGATGAAGGATTGAATGGCTGCGAGGAGCACGATGAGACTGAGCACACCCAGAATGAGCTGGCTGATGACGGCCTCCGTCACGGTGCCGCCAAGCAGCTTCGGCAAGCCCATGCCCAGACCGCCGAGCACCCCAAGCAGCGCGACCCCGGCTGCGACGTGGGCGCCGTGTTTGTGCATGCCGGGCTTCAGGCCGATGACCGCTCCGATGATCATGAGCACCCCAAAAAAGCTGGGAATGAACGCTGTCGGACTGGGACCCTTCTCCGCCTTTTCCTCCCCGGCCGCTGATTCTTCCGATTCAACGGCCTCTGCGGTTTCATCTTCCGCGGCGGACGGCGCCGGGCCGAAATCAACCAGGTAGGCAACGAGTCCCAGCGCGATGAGCAACGCGCCCACGATGAAGCAAAGACGAATGAATCCGGTCATGGTGTATGCCAAGGTTTATGAAGAAAGTCACCGAAGGCTGACATCCAGCTCACCTTCTGGCAACTCGATTCGGTATGAATCGGTTAACGTTCCTCCTGCACAACCGGAGCCGCCGGATGTGGGTGTTGGCTCGCAGGGTGCTGCAGATCAGGCACCACCCCGCAGGTTATCGTGTATGGGCGGGCGGTGAATGAAGTTGGTGGCGCGAAGGTTCAGAACTCGAAGACTGGCCTGTGCGATGCGCTGACCTGATATAAAAAGTGTATAGAAAGTAATCATCTGCAGGCTGAAGAAAATGAGGCCATGCATGAGAGCGGCTACGCCGAGGTGAAAAGTGATCCCGATGATGATCGCATAAAGGCGGGTATGCCGGTAAACGAACAGAGGCGGCGCAAACAATTCAAAAGCAATTGTGAAATACATCGCTCCGGTCCAGGTCTGCGCAGGTAGATGGCGCAGCAGGAAAGCGCCCAGCTCTGTCGTATAGGGCCCGTTGAGGTGACTGAGCAGGGTGTCCGGATGAGACAGCCAGGTGCCGGTGGTCATTTTCGATAGTCCGGCGGTAAAATAGTAGATGAGAAGGGTCGATCCTAAAACAATTACGGGCCAGCGCGAGCGCAACCAAAGCCGGGCTTGACTGTCCTTCTGGGCGGGCGGGGCGACCAAAAGAACACTGAAACCTGCAAGGTAGATTTTGTTGATCGCGAATACCGTCAGGGGATCGACCGCGCGGATATAGATCGCAATAGTCAGCAGAATGAGCAAAGCGAACCGCCGGGCGACTCCGAAGATGACGCAGAAACTGGGCAGAAATAGCAGCACGCCAAAAAAGGGAAGTTGCCACGCCTCTATTAACGGAGTCGCCGGAGGAAGGGCCGCGGGCGTAACAGCGGGCGCAAGGTGAAACCCCTCTTCAGTAAGCCATTCGCGGGCATGGCGAAAACGCGCCGCGACGAAAATCAAGAAGGTCAGCGTAAACGCTTTTTCAAAGAAGACGAGACTCTCCGCGCGGCACGGCCCGAACAATTTCATGGTGGATCAGAGTTCGCGTGTAAAGATGACGCGCTCATGGACCACCCGCGTTTCGGCCAGACGATCTCCCCGGCGCGCCGCCTTCGGATCTGGTTGATGCAATCGCTGGATTAAATCGAGCCTCAAGTTCTCCCCGGCTTCAGGGCGCCACCGCTTCCAATATTGGGCGAGCGATTCCCTGATCTCATCTCGCCAACTTTTATAATAGTAAGATTCTTCAATCGCGCGCTCGACTCGATTGTAATAGCCCGCGACCAGCATGCGCGAAGTCTGGCTCACCGGCAGCTCATAGGCTTGACCAGATTCAATTCCCGTAAAGCGAATCACATAGGTGGGCCATACCTCCACGCGGCGGGCAAAAACGCTGCTGATTCTGTAGTGTTCGCCGACCCATTTTGGAATGAGGGGCACCAGTTTGTTAGTGAAACCGGTATAGCTGAGTGGCAGGAGCCAAACCAACAAAAAGAAAATGCCCCAGAAGATGTCCATCTTCCGGGGCACCAGATTTTCATCGGATGATTGTTGAGAGAGCTGAGTGAACTCAGTTTTCATCATCGCCCGGATAGCCGCGACCATCTGCGATACCCCAATCGCCCGAGTCCTGATACGAATCCGCGCTGGGATTCATTTCGGAGGGACGTTCGGGTTGGGCTGAGGGTGTGCTGCTGCCGTCGCGATCCTGCAAGCGCGGCGGAACTGTCCCGGCGTTGCGGTTCGGTTGAATGGGATCGTTACAGGCCACAAAAAGCAGGGTTGACGCCAAAAGAGTCAGGAAGGCCGCAAGGGCTCGGGTTGGTTTCATGCGAGGATTGAAGTCCATTTTGCTGAAGATTAGAGGTGAACCAAAGCTCAGGCGTCGTCCGGGTGCTCGCGACCGTCAGCCACGGCCCATTCTTGGCCATCCCAAGTGGGAGCTTCCTGACCGGGACCAGCCTCAGGCATAGGAGGAATGGCCGGAGAGGATTCCGGAGCAGGATTCACTGTTTGGATTGATCCTTGCGGAGAAACGGCGGGGCTGGTCGAAGAGTTAGGGCTGCTACCGGTCGAAAAACAGGCAGTCACGAGAAGGGCTGACGCCGAAAGGGCGATCAGACCCAGGAGGGTCTTGGTATGAGGCATAAGGCCGTGGTTGAGAAGAGAAGTTGGATGTAGGCCCCGGAAAGAGGGTGGGGCAAAGAATAATGGCAGATATACTCCTGCCGGGCTTAGCTTCTGAGGGGAGATGGGAGAAAGGTCAATCCAAATGGGGAAGCAAATTTTGCGGACTGACGGACGTCCACGGCTCCATCCGATACCACGCGAAGCCTCCGGGCGGGCAATTCTCCTAAACATCTACGGAGAATAGGATTTTTGTTGCTCCCGCCAGTTTTTCGCTATGGTATCCCTTCCCAAACCAATTCCAGGCTGGCCTGTTTCACCATGGAGCGCATGATGGCTCCCGCCTGCCTGCCTCGGCAAGCAAGGACCAGGACGTGCCCCACGATAAGATGTCCTTATTCTTTACAGGTTTATGGACAACTCAGTCTTTTGCTAATCCGTAACGATATCCACAACCAAGCGAGCACCACTACCATCTTCCCTTTATGGCCAAACAGAACGTTGAAGACATCAAGCTGAACAGCCGCGGCCTGCGTGGTGATATCCCTGAGGTCCTGTCCTCACCGGAGGCGACCCATTTTGACGAAGCGGGCTATCAGCTCCTCAAGTTCCATGGCACCTATCAGCAGGATGACCGGGACGTGCGCAACCAGCGCAAGAAGGAGAAGCTGGATAAGGCGTGGATGTTCATGATCCGCTCGAAGATGCCTGGGGGTAAGCTGACCGCGCAGCAATACATCCTGCATGATGAGGTGGCCGGTGAGCAGGGCAATGGCACGCTGCGGCTAACCACGCGGCAGGGCATTCAGTTCCACGGGGTGCTGAAGAGCGGACTGAAAGAGACGATCGCCGCGGTGAAAAATTGCGGGCTGACCACCTGGGGCGCCTGCGGCGACGTGGTTCGCAACACCATGGGGCCCGGTTCGGCGTTGAAAGATCCTATTCATGAGGATTGCCAGAAGCTGGCGGACGAAATCAGCACGACCTTTTTGCCCACGAGCAGCAGCTATGTGCAGATCTGGCTCAACGGAGAGAAACACGAGATCGCCGAGGACCCCGCGGAGCAGCCTGAAGATCCGATTTACGGTAAGGTTTATCTGCCGCGGAAGTTCAAGATCGGTATCGCGGTGCCGCCGAGGAACGACGTGGATATCCTGACGCAGGACCTGGCTTTTGTGCCCCACGCCACGGCGGATGGATTAGCCGTGGAAGGCTACACGGTCTACGTGGGTGGCGGATTGGGCATGACCCATAATATGACGAAGACGCACCCCCGTCTGGCTGAGCCGATGTTTTTCGTGCCGCGCGAACACGTGCTGGAAGCCGCCATTGCCGTGGTGACCACCCAGCGTGACTACGGCAACCGTGAGGACCGCAAGCGGGCCCGCCTGAAATATCTCATTGAAGAGCGCGGACTGGCCTGGTTCCGCCAGGAGGTGGAGAGCCGCATGAAGGGTTCTACCGAAGAGCCACGCCTGGCGGAATTTACCACCGTAGGGGATATGCTCGGCTGGCATGAGCAGGGTGATGGCAACTTCTTCTGCGGGGTGCATGTGGCAGGCGGCCGCATCACAGACGGCAACATCGTCGAAGGCCGTGCCGACAAGAACGAGGCGAACGGCAGCAGTGAAGGCAGCCCGCGCTATCGCAGCGCCTTCCGCAGGATCGCTGAGGAAATCGGCTGTAATTTCATCATCACCCCGAACACCAATCTGGTCCTGAGCGACATCCGTCCGGCGGACAAAGAGCGCGTGCAGGCCATGCTGGATGAACACGGCATCCCGAGCGCCGATGGTTACACGGAGATGCGCAAGACCGCGCACGCCTGCGTGGCCCTGCCAACCTGTGGTCTGGCGATGTCTGAGAGTGAGCGCGCCCTGCCGGATCTGCTCGATCGCTTTGACAGCGTGCTTTACAAACTGGGTCTCGAGAGCGAACCGCTTCTTTTCCGCATGACCGGTTGCCCGAACGGCTGCGCCCGTCCCTATAATGCAGACTTCTCTCTGGTGGGGCGTGCCCCGGGCAAATATGCCGTCTACGTCGGCGGATCCAGTCGCGGGGATAAACTTGGCGGGCTCTTTGAGAAAACCTTGCCGGTTGAAGAAGTGCCGGTGAAGTTCGAGGAACTGCTGACCGAGTTCAAGGCAGAGCGTCTGGATGGCGAACGCTTCACGGACTGGTGGCATCGCACTCATGAAAATGGGGCGGCGCCTGATCCGGACCATTTCCACGTGGAGCTGAAAGAGCGTGATGCCCGCCTGGCTGAGGCTCGTGCGAATGGCGAAAAGCCGGAAATGAGCGCGGTGTGAAGTTTTGCATCTAACGCGGCATGAAAAAGCTTCTTACCGCTGTCACCTCTATCTTGTGCTGGGCCGGGCTGGTTCGCGCGGAAAGCCCTCTGGAAATAGGCGCCGAGGCGCCTCGCGTCTCCGGTGTGGTGGACCAGGATAATAATCCGGTCGATCTCGGCGCGGCCTATGATGCCGGGCCGGTGCTCGTTTTCTTTTATCCGAAAGCTGGCACCCCGGGCTGCACCGCGCAGGCCTGTTCCCTGCGTGACGAATACAGCGATCTGACCGAGGCCGGGCTAAAAGTTTTTGGCGTGAGCGCGGATAAACCCGCGGCGCAAAAGAAATTTGCCGAAAACCAGAATTTACCCTTCACGCTTATCGCCGATACGGAAGCCAAGGTGATCAACGCCTTTGGCGTGCCGAAGCTAGGCAAAGGAAATATTCCCAAGCGCCAGGCTTACCTGATCAAGGACGGCAAAATCGTCTGGCGAGATCTCAGCGCCTCCACGAAAAAACAGGCCGAGGATGTGCTCGCGGTGATCGGCGGGTGGGAATGATATCTGAACCGGGTGCCCGATTGATGAGCGAGCAGGACTGAGGGGCAAGCTATTTTGCAGTGTGACGGCATTAAAACACGAGCAAATGAAGGTAGATTATAGAAGTTTAACAATTGATGATTATAGCGCTACTTCTGAATTATCTTTTCAAATTGAGCAAGACCTGTTCGCTTTCAAATCCCTCAAGGGACAATTATTTGGGGCCTTTAGCGATAAAAAGCTCATTGCATTTTTAAGACTCGATCCAATTTGGGATAGAATCCCCTACATTGGCCTGATCTGGGTTCAGCTTGATTTTCGCAAAAAAGGCGTCGGGAAAGGCCTTTTAAGGTTTGTAGAGAATACCCTGACAAGAAAGGGCTATGATTACTTAATATCTTCCTCTCAATCCAATGAGCCTGAACCTCAGCATTGGCATAAAAAGATGGGCTTTACGGAGATTGGCACGTTATACAAGTTAAACGATGACGGGAGCCGCGAAATCTTTTATCGAAAGCCTATTCAAAAGCACTAATCTCTGAATTTGCAATTTCATCGCGATGGAATAGGTCTTATCAAAAACCCCGTCGTCGGAAAAAAGGCTGCCAGCTTAAACGCTCAACCCGTCTCGGCCTTTTTCACCGATCTGGAGAGAGGTATGGAGAGCATCGGCATCGAGGTGGCCGTAAAGAAATTCGCTGACGGCAAGAATATAGCGCAGGCCGGCGATCAGAGCGGCACCGTAGTGGCTTTCCGCCTCATGTTTGACGACATCGGCGAGGCTGATGGGATCGAGATGACGCGCATGCTGACGGGCGCGCGCCAGCGCGATGACGGCATCGCTATCGACATAAAAACGGCAATCGTGAATATATTTTTGCTCAAGTTCCGGGTCAGGATTGGAAAAGGCAATGGCGTAGCGCCGGATTTCCACGGGATATTTCTGGCGAAGATTATCCAGCCGGTCGATCCACCCACCAACATCGTCTTTGTCGGGAATCAGGGTATGCGTTTCGATGAGGGTTTGCTGGAATAGGGTCCGAAAAACCTCCCGCATGACGCGCCAGTCTTCTTTGTACTTTTCATCCGGTTTATCGACACCCATGGACGCGAGCGAGAAGGGCGAATCACCTGAGATACCATAGACCTTCTTAAGAATGTGCACATCATGGTAGACGCTGCAGTCTTTTGGCTTGGAGGTATCTCCCGTCGCAGCGGCGAGCTCCCGCAAAAGCGGCTTCATCTGCCGGTCGGCCGAGCGGTGGACGATCCAGCCCAGGACAAAGGCGAGACGGCGCAATTGACTTTCGTCGGGCTCTTCGCCTTCCTCGAGACCGGCGGTCGCATCGCGGAACTCCTCCGCCAGCTGGACGGTGAACTGATCCCCCCAGCGGGTGACACAGGCCATCCGGGCCAGATCATAGTGTTTGACCATCGCACCCTCACAGTGCGGGTGGAGGGAGGTATCGGAGATGGCCAGACGGAAACAGTCATCCATCACCCCGGTGTGCGTGATATGCTCAGACATGAAGGTTATGACTAGCCCGGCCTGAGCAGGCGTTCAAGCGGCAAGATGCCGCACTCAGCCGCCGCCGCTGCCGCGCAGGTCCTGCCCATCAAAATAGAAAACCTGCCGGACGCCGAATTCCTTCGTGCTGATCTCTGTCCAGGTTTTGCCGTAGTCTTTGGAAAGGTAAAATCTCTGGTGTGCCTTATCGATGATCCAACCGTGTTTGCCGGCGGCCATGACTCCATGGCCGGGGCCGCTTTCTTTTTCGACCAATTTCCATTCCACCAACTCCGGATCGCGGCTGACCCAGATGCCATTGGAACCTTCCACGAGCACTTCATTTCCCGTAAAGGTGCCGGTCTCCTGTTCTTTGATCTCCGCCGGATCATCAGGGCCGATGATGAGCGGCTCCCAGCTTTCGCCATCTTTGCTTTTAAGATGCCCGTGTGCCGGGCGCAGCCTAATAAAGTGGCCGTTCCCAAAAATCGGGTAACCGCTTTCATCTTTGCCAACTTTTTCGTGGGCTTCGTAGGTTTCGAGATCTGCCGTCACGCCCCAGCGTGTCTCGCCGATCACGAGGAAACGGCCATTGCCGAAAACCGTCTTACGGATGTGACCGGCGCCCTCCGCACCCCATATGCCGAGGCCATATTCTTCTTTGAGGTGGCTATGCAACTTGATTTCTTCCCAGGTTTCCCCGCCGTCCTTGGAAACTGCATGCTGCGCGGCGGATGGATTGAAGAAGACGCCGTCTCCAAAGGTGATACAAAATCCACCCGGACCAGGCGCCTGGTTTTCGCCGCCCATTTCTTCCTCCGTAAGAACAAATTCCCAGTTTCGCCCATCGGCTGAGGTCAGGCCGCGCACGCCGGGATTGCCAACCGCAATGAATTTACCATCACCATAAGCAAGGCCGCGGATGAGATTATTGTTGCCGTGGGAAAAATTATCCGTAACCCGGCCACCGCTGAAAACGGTTTCCCATTTCTCGCCGTCGGTTGAAATGGTGATCTGTCCGAACTCGGCTTCGATCATCTTACCGTCATCCGTTTCTCCATTGATGGCGCCGACCGCGATGAACATGGGCTCGGGCGCACCGCTACCGGCTTCATCCTGAGCAGCGGCGACAGAGGAAAGAGCAAGGGCCAGCGACAACAGAAGGGCGGCCAGACCGGCTGGGCGGAGAGGGTGACGGGATGAGAGCGGATGGGGAATTTTCATGAGGAACCGTTACCATCGCGCGCCGTGCTCTGGCGATTTCAAAATGAGCTGAGCTTGCCTACGGGTTCAACTCTGCATCGAGGTTTTTGATCTGGGAAATGATCTGAACGAGGGATTCACCAGCCGCGGTGAGAGCATATTCCGTCCGGGGAGGCACTTTAGGGAAAACTTCCTTTCTCAGGAGGCCATAATCCGTCAGCCGGCGCAGACGCTCCGCCAATACCTTGGTGGAGATACCCTCAATGCTGCGCTCCAGTAAACCCGGCCGGGCGATCCCCTCACGCACCGCCATGGGAACGGAAACCGACCATTTTCAGCCGATGACCTGCTCCAGGCAACGGTAACTGTCCTTCGGGTCCGATGCGGCTGAAATTTTTTTCTCCATGAGGCTCAGTAATTATCACCGAAAAGTAAGTAACTCACCAAAATGTGCCCGCTAGTCAGACGGTCAACCGCTTTTAGGTTGTGACGTGGTGATCGTGTCGTGCCATCCCCTCGCTTCATTGATCATGCATGATCGATGACCGGGAATGAGCCCGGGGTGCGATGCGATTTTCTATGCAATCAACACAAACCAGTTAAATACCAATGCAAAAAGCTGTATTCTATCATGCCGGTTGCCCCGTCTGCGTTTCCGCAGAGAAGCAAATTACGGAAATCATCGATCGCTCGAGATATGATCTTGATATTGTTCATTTTGGGGAAGGAAATGCGTCACGCATTCCGGAAGCAGAGAAGCAGGGCGTCAGAAGTGTCCCGGCGCTGGTCGTAAATGGTGAAACCATCCATCTGAATCACGGTGCCAGCATGGAAGACGTCCGCCAGCTGACCGGCTTCAAAAACTGAGCACGGTTCAACTCAGCGACATGCAACTCAACAGGGCATTGTCTGGTTCATCCCGGGCAATGCCTTTTCCCTTTGTGCCGGGCAGGAACATTAGTAGGCGGCCAGAGAATGAAAGAATGATGGCGTTGCTGCTGATCAATGTCACTCGCAGCTTTAGTAAAGCGACCCAAATACGCCTTCTAAAAAAAATCGATTAGGTAGAATAAAGGTTTAGCGGCCATTGGACAGCGGGTGGAGTTCGCGCTACAGGTGTCGCGATTTTTCATTTACTCCCAAGGAAAACAGCAGTTTAGCAACACTATGGCAGCAGCAACCGCAGAGATCCCCGTCTACTTCGGCACCTACACGGGCAAGGGCTCCGAAGGCATTTACCATGCGCTTTTCAATGAAGAAACCGGTGAACTGGGCGAGGGCAAGCTGGTCGCCCGGACGGAGAGCCCCACCTGGCTGGATTTCAGCCCGGATGGACGGATGCTCTACACGACGGACAGCCCCGGCGACGAAGGCTGCGTTAGCGCCTATGCGATTAAGCAGGACGGCAGCGGGGAGCTGGAGCTGGTCAACCGCCAGAAGACAGGCGGCTCACGAGGCTGTCACCTGTGGCTCAACCGGCCGGGCAACTGGCTGATGATGGCGAATTACCGGGACGGCAATGTTTCCGTCTACCCCATCAAACCGGATGGCTCTGTGGGTGAGATCGTGACCCTGGTGCAGCATGAGGGCAAAAGCATTCTGGATCGTCAGGAATCCCCCCACCCGCACTGCGTTATCCTGGATCCGACAGAGCAATACCTCCTCGTGCCGGATCTGGGCATCGATAAGGTGATGATCTACGAATTCGACGCTCGTGACGGCAGCCTGACAGCGAAAGAGGATCATCACGCGGACGTCGAGCCGGGAGCAGGACCACGGCACCTGACCTTTCACCATCTGGTGGGTGAAGTCTGGATGGCCTATCTGCTGTGTGAGCTGGACGGAAATGTCTATGGCTACCACTGGGATGAGGATAAAGGCGTGCTGGAGCAGCGCCAGGTGGTAAGCGCCAAAAAGGAGGGTGCGCAGGGAGCCGCCGCGGCAGACATCCAGATTCATCCGCAGGGCCAGCTCCTCTATTGCTCCCTGCGGGCAGACAATACCCTGGCGGCCTTCACGATCGACGACGCGGATGGGCGGATCGCCCCGGCCGGTCATTTTCCCAGCGGCGGTCAGGTCCCGCGCGGGTTCCGGATCAGCCCAAATGGGCGTTTTATCATCAGCGCGAATCAGGACAGCGATGATGTCGCGGTTTTCCCGGTGGACGGACACACCGGTTATCTGGGAAAAGCCGTCAGTGCACGAAAGATCCCTCAGGCCGTTTGCGTTCAGTTCCTGTCACCACGGACCGCCGCCTGAGCAGACAGTCTGTCCGTCCAAATGAAGCAGCGTCCCGGCGGAAACCTGACAACCTCCTAAACCCATTCTGATCTGGAAGGCGGCGAGCGCTTCAACCGTCTCCGTTCCTCCGCACCCCCGTGACGATCCGCTCGATTATCCTCGGTTTCCTGGCCGCGATGACTCTCTGTCTCGTGGCCTACTACAGTGACAATGTCATCCGGCAGACCATGCTGATCGACAGTCACCTGCCGATTGCGGTCTATGGAGGGCTGGTAATTTTTCTCCTGACAATCCAACCGCTCATGGTGTGCTTTCTGCGGCGCTGGAGCTTTAGCCCACAGGAGCTGGTCGTCATCCTGTGCTTTACCTTCGCGATCTGTTCCATCCCGACAATCGGACTTGGCCGCTGGTTTACCTCCACCATGATGATGCCTCATCAGAAGGAGCAGACCACCATTTCCTGGCAGGAGCGCGGCCTCACCGAGCGTCTGCCGGATTACATGCTGGCGGACAAAGGGGAGAATAACGAAGCCTTGGACGCCTGGTTGAGCGGACTGAGCCAGACCGGTGAGCTGATTGCGCTCACTGAAATCCCCTGGGGGGCATGGCTGGCCACGATGACTTTCTGGTTGCCGCTGGTCTTGCTCATTTTCACCTGTTGCATCGGCATGAGTCTCATCGTGCACCCGCAATGGCGGCACCACGAACATCTGCCCTATCCCATCTCCCGGGTAACGGATGAATTGTTGCCGCCGGAAAAAGGAAAACATAATCCGCTTTACAAAAACAAGCTTTTTCTCATTGGCGCCATAGCGGTGGCCGTCCTTCACCTGAACAATGTCCTGGCCTTTTATTATCCTGATGTGATGATCAGGATCCCGCTGAATCTGGGGCTTGGTCCGCTTTTCCACAAAGTCAGTCTGAATATGCCCAATGGTTTTGAGCCAACCTGGAATTACTGGGCGTTTGCTAACTCCAAATTTTATTTTGTGGCGTTCGGCATGGCCTATTTTCTCAGCCGGGAAACGTCTCTCTCCATCGGTATCGCGAGCATCACCTGGGGATTCACCACGGGCTTGGGCACCGTTTATGGAATCAATCTCATGGCCGGGGAGACGGTGCCGCTGTGGCATACCCTGTTTTTTGGTTCCTGCGTGGGCGTAGCGGTCGCGATCATCTATTTCGGCAGGCATTACTATTATCGAGTTTTTCGGCAGGCCCTGACAGGACAACGGACGGGACGCAAGCCAAAGGATGATGGTAAGAATGATGAAGCCGAAGGGCCATCCCAGGACAACCAAGCCTACTCCGTGTGGGGCGCCCGCCTTTTTGTTGGCGCGGGAATCGGCATGGTGGTGTGGATTTGCCTGACGGGTATGGATTGGCCGTTCGCCATTCTGACGGCGTTCATGATTTTACTGATCCAACTGGTCACTTCCCGATTGATTGCGGAAAGTGGCATTTTCCTGATGGGCGGCCGCTACGCTATTCTCGCCGTGATGCTCGGGCTTTTTGGGATTGAAACGGTCGGGCCTTATAACGGGCTTCTCATCGCTTTGATTGGCACGATGTTTACCTATGAGATCCGCGGTATTTTTATGCCGTATATAGTCAATGCACTGGATCTGGCCGAACGCCGGGGGCTGTCCCCCGGAAAGATGGCAGCATGGTTTTTTCCCGTTATTATCTCCGGGCTGATCCTTTCGATTGCGGCCTCCCTGTATGTGCAGCATAGCTTCGGGCAGTCGAGCGTTGACCCGGTGGCGCGAGATAATTTTTCCCTGGCCGCCTTTCGGGAAGCGATCAGCGTTGATCAGGCGCTTGAAGGACGGGGTAAACTGGAGGAAGCCAGGCAGTCGTCCCTGGGTGAGCGTCTCGGCAAATGGGCGGTTCACCCAAATATCATATCGGGATTTGCGGCCGGTTTTGGGCTGGTCATTTTATTCTATATCCTGCGTTTGCGCTTTGTAAATTTTGCGCTGCACCCCCTGCTGTTTATCGTGTGGATGTCCTGGGGGGCGAGTGTCTTCGGCTTTTCCTTTTTGTGCGGGTGGCTTCTCAAGACACTGATCACAAAATATGGCACAGAAAAAACCTACCGGGATTTCAAGCCGCTTATCCTTGGACTGATTATTGGGGAGATTCTTGCGGCCGTTCTTTCACTCATTGCCACGACCGCGATCTTCGTTTTTACCCCGGTCAATCCCCAGCCTTACTCCATCATGCCGTGGTGATTGAGCACCCTCTTCCGCCACGGTGTCTTTTCCATGCGCGATGAGATACGGCGCTTTTTTTCTGATCCTGTCCATTCTGACCGGCGCATGGCTGGAGGCGCAGGAGCCCGGGCCTTTTCAGCCCGCCATCGAAGTTCGGCCGGCCATTGAGATCACTCCAGCGGAAAAGCAGAACCTTCCTCAACCGGCCATCGATAGCCGCCCGGCCGCCGAACTCAGTCGCCTGGAGATCGCCGCTCTGCAAACCGCCATGGAGCGGAAAAACTTTTCCTGCGGATTTATCGATGGCCGCACCGGGCCGCGCACGGAACGCGCCGTGCGCGCTTTCCAGAAAAGCTATGACCTGCCTGCGACCGGTGAGTTTGATCCTCGCACGCGGCGGTATCTGGGAGATCCAAAAATTGAGACGGCGTTTACCACCTATACCGTTACCGCTGAGGATCTGAGCGATATTTCTGCGCCGCCAGAAAAATGGCGGGATCGTGCGGCCGTCTCGAGGATGGGGTATGCTACCGCCTGGGAAATGCTTGCGGAAAAATTTCATGTGACGGAAGATTTTCTTGGCCTCCTCAATCCCGAAGTAACCCGGCCGGTCACCGCGGGAACGGCTCTTCGTGTGCCCGATCTTTCAGGCACCGAAAAACTTGGGTTCGCCGCCAGGCTCCGTATATCGCTCACAGAAAAATTTGTGCAGGTCCTGGATGGGACCGGTCGCGTCACGGCGCATTTTCCCTGTTCCATTGCCAAAGATAAACGAAAACGGCCCAAGGGAACCATCCGTGTCGCATCGACTGCGCCCAACCCGAATTACACCTTCAATCCGGAAATTCTGCGGGACGCCGCCCAGGCCGAGGGCATTACGGAGAAGATCATGATCCCGCCCGGGCCGAACAATCCGGTCGGCACAGCCTGGGTCAGCCTGAACCTGCCCGGCTACGGGATCCATGGCACGCCGGATCCGGAAGCCATCTCCCGCACCGAAAGCCATGGCTGTTTCCGGCTCGCAAATTGGAATGCCAATAAACTCGTGCAAATCGTCGAAGCCGGCACGCCAGTAGATGTCGTGGAGTAGAGCTCAGCCTTCGGCGCACGCCGTCCCTTCCCTGCACGGCCGGGCAGACGCGTTTAATCGAACTGATCCTGAAACACAGAGCAGATCAGGGATCAGCTTACAAAATAAGCCGTTTAAGATTGACAGAATCTGACATTTTATCTACGAGCGAGGTCGCGATCGGCGGGCAGGTGGATAGGACCATCCCGCCTCAAGGATAGACCACTTTAAAGAGATCCAGGATTACCATGAAACCATTCTTCGGAAACAGTTCTTACATCGTATCACGTGCTCTGGTGGGAGCATTGCTCACTCTCGGTTCCACCACTTCTTCCGCCCACGCAGAGCTGTTCGTCGACTTTTTTCAGGACGGAAATAATGTGGTAGGATCGACCCGTGAAGGCGGCAGCCTAAATCTGGACGCACTTGTAGCCACACCAAATGGTGAGATAGGGAGCGGGTTCGTGCACCCATCGACTGGATCGTTCGCCGTTGGGACCGCGGGTGTGTTTAATATGCTAGTGAAACATACACCGGAGTCATAGCCGTGAATTTCGGAAGTGGCCCGGTCGTCGGAGCGACTCCGGGTCTTGCGACCGGTAGTTTAGTGGGGATAGGTAGTTTCGGAGGAGGTTCATTGTCTGTTCCCGATGGATATATGTCAGGTGATCCCATTCCAGTTGCCACTTCGACGTGGGAAAACATGACCCTTTTTGACTTAGGCATGGTTCCCGGGACCTACCGAACCGTCTGGGGTAGCGAAACGGAAGGGAACCTCGACTTTATTGAAATCAATATTGTTCCGGAGCCAGGAGCACTCAGCCTGTCCGTTCTCGCCCTGACCGGTTTTGTCATCATGCGACGGCGTCGAGGCAGTTGCTAACCGGAACGGGTCAGGCAATTTGCGGTAGCAGCCGCAAGAAGGTTGATCCTTTCCAGTTCGCTGACGGACTAAGCGAAAAGGACCTTCAGCTCACGCAGTACCCTCTTTGTAAGCCGGCTGCTTGAGCCATTCGATCGTCTCCAATTTACCGTCTTCGTGCTCCACGAGGGCGGTGCAGCTTTCGACCCAGTCCCCGCAGTTTGCGTAAATCACCCCATCGAATTCACGGAGCTCTGATTTATGGATATGGCCGCAGATAATGCCGTCACATTTCTTTTCCCGGGCGGCCTCAGCGACGGCTTTTTCGTACTCACCGACATATTTTACCGCGTTCTTGACCTTCTGTTTCAGGTAAGCGCTGAGCGACCAGTAAGGTTGCCCAAAAAGTTTCCGTGCTTTATTATACCACCGGTTCAGCCACAGGCTGAATCCGTAAGCGTGTGAACCCAGCATCGCGAGCCAGGGATGAAATTTCACGACACCATCGAATTCATCACCGTGCAGGACCAGCAGGCGGCGCCCGTCCGCGGTGTGATGAACCATTTTATTCATCACCAGAATCGCGCCGAATTCAAAGCCCTCATAGGCCCTGGCGAATTCATCATGATTTCCTGGAATGTAGGTGACGGTGGTTCCCTTGCGCGCCTTACGTAAAAGTTTCTGAATCACGGTGCTGTGTTTCTGCGGCCAGTACCAGTGTTTCTTTAACTGCCAGCCATCGAAAATGTCTCCGACCAGATAGAGAAAATCCGATTCATTTGCGCGCAGAAAATCCAAAATCAGATCACCCTGCGCTCCGCGTGTTCCCAGGTGCATATCAGACAGAAAAATGCTGCGGTATTTCTTTGGCTCGAATTGATATTTCTCCGCGCGCTCATCATCGTAATCCCAGCCGTCGTCCGTTTCACGAGGGGCGTCCGGTGACGGCATGCGCAACATCGCACCGACAAGACGGCCTTCCATCGGTCCCTGCGGTGGCACCTTTCCGCTCGGTTCTTCCGCCGGTTCAGGGGGAGGCGTCTGGCCAGGGAGCGGC